>CAXBMR010000084.1:0-1530 GCA_963976995.1 uncultured Fluviicola sp. | reverse complement strand
TGCAACTATCTAAAACCACTAACTGAACAACTTCATGACTTGTACCAATGGAATGCAAAAAATGATAGGCTTGAAGAACTGTCTGTATTTACAAAAGAGCAGATTGATGAAATATCGAACTTCTCTCCTTACGATAAGGAATTAAAAATCAAAAAGGCTGTTAATGCCAAGCTTAATGAAGCTTACCAATTGACTGACAAACAAAAATTTTATGATTTATGCTTATGGATAATTAAAGATTGGGGAGGAATACTGACAGGTAATGACCAAAACACCATCAAACTAATTGATGAATTTTTAGCTACCGACAAACCGACATATAACAGAATCGCCAGCTCTTCAAAAGTTGGATCATTTATGCGACCTACGGACTACATAATTTATGACTCTCGTGTTGCTTATTCGCTTAACTGGATACTTCTGTCAGAAACATCATCAAACATCTTTTTCCCTATACCCGAAGGACGAAATTCAAAAATGATGGCTTTTGACATGAATGTACTCATAAGGCTAAAAAACATAGGCCATTACAAAAGTAAGACAACAGATGAACGGGATAACAGATTGTACATTAACCAAAAGGACAAACAATTCTATATTCCCGAAAAAGAAGCATACACCGAACTAAACGGATTAATCAGACAAATAAATGACAATCTTTGGATTGACAACCAAGAGAAAAAAGACAACCTGTTTTACACAGAAATGTTATTGTTTTCAATTGCTGACAAACAGATTTTTGATGACATAACTAACCGTGTTGAAATAAAAATATAACGAAATGCCAACACGCTGTATATTTCATGGCTGGTTAGTAGTTTTCGAGGCATTGGTTCTTCGTAGAAATCCCGTCAATCTACAAGATTGACTAGCTTCGGAGGACAAATTTAGCGAGTCAATCTTGCAGATTGACTCCGTGGTAAACCGAAATTTCACTACCTTGAAATCAGCCACGAAAACATACAGTAAACGTTCTCTGCAATGCTTGTGTTACTGGCAGGTCTTCACAACCGCAAGAATAGGAGAGTGGAGCATTCGCAAGTATTCGATCAGCACACTAATCATTTTACGATAAGTTAACGTTGGGGAGTCTCACCGAAAACTTAAGTGCTCACTTTTTGAGAACAGTGTTTTGGAGCGCAGACTTTCTTACAGATTTTCAGGATGTATTTTTTGATTGGAGCATCGGTGAGTGGCAGATCAGCACACTGGTCATTGTGCCATTGTTGAATATTTAAAAAAAGATGCGCTTCGATATCCTCAGTGTTCCACGTCTAGATATTCTGTTCCCCGATCAAATTGATCCGAACCTTCATTTGGTTTTAAAAAATGGCTCACTAATCCAAAAGGAAAAAAGCAGAGAACAAATGCTATCAAGTCATGGGGTTTCAGTGGTTAAGGAAAGATCCAAGCTCTTGGAAAGTTCAGTGGAATATTTAACTTTAGAAAACAAAAATCCCCACGCCTGATAGCTGGGCGTTCTCTGCAATACTTGTGTTACTGGCAGGTCTTCACAACGGCAAGAATAGA
>CAXBMR010000083.1:0-1591 GCA_963976995.1 uncultured Fluviicola sp. | reverse complement strand
ACAAACACAGTTAATCCCGATACAGGTGCTTGGGTTGCGATTCAAGCTTTGGGTAAGGGTGGTGGTGATGCGGCTGTTGAGTTTTTGCAGTTGAAGGTTACATCTAATATTGGCGACAGTATTGATGATTTTTTTTATATGGTTCCGGGCGAAATACTTTATGGTAGCTTTAGCGGGATTATTAATCATACAAACTCTACAGCAACGTGCATCGCCTACAGAGGATAAGGAGAACTGAGCGAATTAAAAAGAGGATTTATGCAATGAAAAAACCAGAAGCCCAGAGTGTCTTTAAAAAAATAAAGAGCTGGGTTGTTTCTAGGTTATGGAGTAGAAAATGAAAAACACTATAAAGAAGTTAAAGAATGGAGATTTTGAAGTTATCAGTACAAGCTATAAGTGCAAAGTTAAATACGTTTATGTCAAAGATTGAAGTGAAGCTTTTCGGTGGATATTTATTGTTTTTACTTGCTGTATTAATGCTTGCTATGCTGACGAGTTGTTCTTCAGGTTGGTCGGTAGCTGGGTATGAATTAACCCCTCAAGACACCTCTGAAAATACAGTTTTTATAGAAATTGTGTCTAGTGATTCAGTTAGTCACTGGTATAGTGATAAAATTTATCATGGAGATAATTGGTGTTATAAACATGGTATTTGGGAAGACGTAAGGATTAAATGAGTGAAAACAACGGAGCAAGGAGTTATAAGGGTGAGGTCATTGGAGATTCCATGGCGATCACTATTAACTTTAAATGGCTTTTGCAAATCCTTGTTTTTGTTGGAATGTTGGTCTACAGTTATTGGCAAATTGAAACAAGGATTAGAGACCTTGAAAATAAAATTGTTATTGCAGATGAGAACATTGGGAATTTACTTAGTAAACATATCTTGGAGGAACGGGTTGAACGAGAAGAGTTGGCAGAGAAAGTAGCGTTTTATGAAAAAGAATTTAATATTAATCCCTTATCTTGGGGAAAGCGGAAAAAGAAATAATGGACTTTATGGCAATATATGGAGAAGCTGGGATGATAGGCGTAGTCGGGGCTATGTTTGTCTACTTAGTTGTCTCCCTATCGAACAAATCAGCACAGCAACAAGAGACACTTGAGAACCTTAAAATTGAAAACAAGGGTCAATCAGAGACTCTTGAAAATATGGAAGGCATGATTATAAAATTAATCACAAGATGGAATCAATCTGATGACAAACTTGATAGGAAATTTGACGGAATGACTAAAGAAATTAACGATATGGATAATCAGCTTTCAGAGATTAAAGGCTCTGTCAGTAGAATAAATGGACGACACTAATGGATACACTACGAATTGCTGGAATAAACTTTACAAACTACGCACTGCACTTAGGTCACTTTAATGATGTCTTACAGATTGTAGTAGCGATACTTTCAATATATTTATTAATAAGAAAGATAAAGGACAAATAATATGGAATGGTTACAAGCAAATTGGGAATGGGTATTACTCGCTTTTATGGTTGCTGAGAAGATTGTAAAAATGTCTCCTAGCGATAAAGACGATATACTATTAGATGTTGTAGTTCAAGGTTTAACTAGAATGGTAAAAGGAGAAT
>CAXBMR010000082.1:0-3027 GCA_963976995.1 uncultured Fluviicola sp. | reverse complement strand
TGATAACTTTAACCTAGAAAATAAAAAACTTGCATTAGCTAGTTGAATCTACCTCCTTAAAACACTCACAATACTTTTTTGTTTCTTTGTTGTGCTTGAATCAGTAAAATGGAAGATAAAGAAACAATTGCACTTATAGAGATCGGAGGCTCACATGACGAATGTCTGCTGACTCAACTTCATGCATTGTATTCTGCAAAAAAAAGAATTGTTTTTATTGCAACACAAGATCTATTGGACAGAAACCCCTGGTTTGACGGTTACATTGATGAGACCTTTGTTATTGAAAAAACGGAAATAGAAAAGCGTTTTTTAGCTGCGAAGAAAATTAAAAGGATTCTGAAAAAAGAGAATGTATCGAAAGCGATTTTGAATACTGCTCATGGCAATGTCGTTAGAAACTTGTGTCTGTTATCTCTTTTTAGTAAGATTGAATTTATTGGAATTATGCATTCTATTGCCAAGCTTAAAGGAAGTTTGACGCAGAGTATAATAGGTCTAAAAATCAAAAAGTATTTTCTGCTCAGTGAGTTTTTAAGGGCGAAGGCAAAGAAAAGCACCAGATTAAATACAAGTTACTTTTATCCAGTGAGGTTTTACTTTGAGAAAATGGAACTACCCATCAAAGAAAAAAAACGAATTGTTGTTATTGGAGGGGTAGAAAATCGCCGAAAGGACTTGTCCGGTTTTGTAAAGATGATTGCAAATATTTCGATAGCGGTAGATTTTGTTTTTTTGGGAAAGAGTGATCCTGAGAGTGACGAAGTAATTGCGTTTAAAGCAGAACTTCAAAATAAAGGCTTAGAGAGCAAAGTTCAATTGTTCGATCATTTTGTTTCTAATGATTTTTTTACCGAAACAGTGATGTCTTGCGATGCTATTTTACCCTTAGTTCATCCCAACACTCCAAGTGCACAAGAGTACTTTAACAATCAAATATCTGGGGCAATGACGGTCGCTTTTGGATTTAAGAAACCGCTTTTAATTCACAAGGCATATTCACATATCGAAGAAATGAAAATAGCGAGTCTTTATTATACCGAAGAATCTTTTTGCACTATTATTGAACAAGACAATAAAATGATTGAGCGAGAGAAAACGATGCAAGAATCATCAGAACTCAAAGTTGAAACACAGGAAAAAAGATATTTAAATTTTCTAGAAAATTGATTATTTGAAATAATCATAAACAATCTTTCCTTTTGCTTTACCAATAACACTTTGTAATGTTTCTAAAGAAGAATCTCGTATCGCTGAAATTGTTTTTAGTGATTTCATCAAGTCTTCATGTGTTTTTGGGCCAATTCCTTCGATTTGAGTGATTTCTGAAATCAATGACGCCTTACTCCGCTTATTTCGATGATGGGTAATTCCAAAACGGTGAGCCTCATTTCTTAGGTATTGAATAACGCGCAAACTCTCAGATTTTTTATCAATATAAATAGGCAAGGAGTCTCCAGGAAAAAAAATTTCTTCCAAACGTTTTGCAATTCCAACAATGGCAATTTTACCTCTTAAATTTAACCTTTCTAAAGCAATCAAAGCTGAACTTAATTGACCTTTTCCTCCATCAATGACAATGAGTTGAGGCAAAGAGAGATTCTCCTTTATTAATCGCTTGTAACGCCTATACACAACCTCTTCCATTGACGCAAAATCATCAGGACCGACGACTGTTTTAATATTAAAATGCCTATAATCCTTTTTGCTCGGCTTACCATTTCTAAAAACAACACAAGCAGCAACTGCATTTGTTCCTTGTAGGTTAGAATTGTCAAAACATTCAATATGAACGGGCTTTTCAGGAAGTCTAAAATCAATTCTAATTTGCTCTAAAATTCTTTCGGTATGTCGTTCAGGATTTTTAATTTTTTCTTGCTTTCGCTTTTCTAACCTAAAAAATTGCGTGTTTCTCTTAGAAAGATCAACCAATGCTTTTTTGTCTCCTCTCTGAGGAACAAAAAAAGAAAGACCTTCCATTTTTAGATTCAATTTATTTTCTAACAATACTTCTGGTGTGAAACTTTTAAAACGCTCCCTCATTTCTGGAAGAACGTAAGCTACAATGTCTTCAGTAGATTCGTCTAATTTTTTCTTAACCTCCACGGTGAAACCATGAATAATAGAACCGTTATTAATAACAAGATAATTGACAAATGCGCTTTTAGAATCATGAAGCACCGTGATTACATCGAGCTGTGAAATTGACGGAGAAACAACAGTTGATTTTGCTTTGTAGCGATTAATAGTTTCGATTTTTGCTTTTATTTTTTGAGCTTCTTCGAATTCTAGTGCCTTAGAAAAAGAAAGCATTTTCTCTTTTAGCGAACCAATAACCTTCGTTAAGTTGCCTTTAACGATATTTTCAATCTCAATAATGTATGCCAAGTAGTCCTCTTCAGATTCTTTACCCACACATCCACCATTGCAGTTTCCAATATGATACTCCAAGCATACTTTGTGTTTTCCTTCTGCAATTTTCTGAGCAGAAAGGTCTAATGAACAATTTCGGAGAGGATAAACTTCTTTAATAAAGGAAAGCAATGTATTTACAACTTTCACACTTGGGTATGGACCAAAATATTTAGAACCATCTTTTATAATCCTACGGGTAGTAAAAACACGAGGAAAAGGCTCCTTTTTTATGCAAATCCAAGGATAAGTTTTATCGTCTTTTAACTGAATATTGTATTTTGGTTGATACTTTTTTATTAAGCTATTTTCTAATAAAAGAGCATCTAATTCTGTATCAACAACAATGTATTTAATGTCCACAATTTGACGAACTAAAACTCTTGTTTTTCCATATTCTTGTGTTTTGTTAAAGTAGGAAGTAACACGATTCTTGAGATTTTTAGCTTTACCAACGTATAGAATTTTGGACAAAGAATCATAGAATTGATAGACCCCAGGTTTTTGAGGGAGTGAGGATAATTTGAGTTTTATTGAGTCCTTTTTTATTGACATAATTCAACCTAGATTAAAATGCTAATGCAAGTTTTAGTTTAAAAAATATTCCCTTGATTT
>CAXBMR010000081.1:0-3283 GCA_963976995.1 uncultured Fluviicola sp. | reverse complement strand
GGTTGTTCTTGTGATTGGGAAAGAACCAAATTCACTATGGATGATGACATGAGTGAAGCCGTAATTAAAGTTTTTGTTGATTTATATAAAAAAGGCTTGATTTACCGTGGTTATAGAATGGTAAACTGGGATCCTGAAGCAAAAACAACACTATCTGATGAAGAAGTAATTCATGAAGAACGCCAAGGAAATCTATACTATATAAAGTATAAAATCCTCTCCCCAGCTCTCTCCGAAGGAGAGGGAGCCGATACGAATTCCCCTCCTTCGGAGGGGCTAGGGGAGGATTTAGGGGAGGAATACTTAACTATCGCCACAACCCGACCTGAAACTATTTTTGGAGATACAGCAATCTGTATCAATCCTAACGATGAGCGTTTTTTACACTTGCGTGGGAAGAAAGCCATTGTACCAATTTGTAATCGCGTGATTCCTATAATTGAAGATGAATATGTAGATGTTGAGTTTGGGACAGGATGTTTAAAAGTAACACCTGCACATGATGAAAACGATAAGAATCTTGGTGACAAACATAAATTGGATGTTGTTGATATATTTAATGAAGATGCCTCTTTAAATAGCTTCGGATTGCATTATGAAGGTAAAGACCGCTTTGTTGTTAGAAAGGAAATTGTAAAAGAATTAGAAGAAAACGGTGTTTTGGTAAAAACTGAAGTCTATACTAATAAAGTAGGAACGTCGGAAAGAACCAAAGCTGTTATAGAACCACGTTTAAGCGACCAGTGGTTTCTTAAAATGGAAGATTTAGTAAAACCTGCCATTAAATCGGTTTTAGAAGATGGTGATATTAAATTGTTTCCTAAAAAGTTTGAGAGTACCTATCGTCATTGGATGGAGAATATCCGCGATTGGAACATATCGCGTCAACTCATGTGGGGCCAACAAATTCCTGCTTATTTTTATGGGGATGGAAAGGAAGATTTTGTAGTAGCTGAAACTCTAGAGGACGCCGTAGAGAAGGCAAGAGTTGTAACTTCAAACTCCAAACTTCAAGCTTCTGACTTAAAACAAGATAATGATGCATTAGATACTTGGTTCTCATCTTGGTTATGGCCAATGAGTGTTTTTGATGGAATTCGAAATCCAGAAAACAGCGACATAAAATACTATTACCCAACAAACGATTTGGTTACAGGACCAGATATTCTATTCTTTTGGGTAGCACGTATGATTATTGCAGGGTATGAGTACAAAGATGAAAAACCTTTCGAAAATGTTTATTTAACAGGTTTGGTTCGCGACAAGCAACGCCGAAAGATGAGTAAATCATTAGGGAATTCTCCGGATGCCTTAAAACTTATTAAGGAATATGGTGCAGATGGTGTTCGTGTAGGTTTATTATTAAGTTCTGCTGCAGGAAACGATTTAATGTTTGATGAAGCCCTTTGTCAACAAGGAAAAGGTTTTGGAAATAAAATTTGGAATGCCTTTAGATTGGTTCAAGGTTGGGAAATTGATAAAACTATTCCGCAACCAGAAACTGCAAAAGTAGGTTTAGAATGGTATGAGGCTAAGTTTCAAAAAGTATTAGCAGAAATTGAAGATCATTTTAGTAAATACAGGCTAAGTGATGCTTTAATGTCTATTTACAAATTAATCATGGACGATTTTTCGTCGTGGTTATTAGAAATCATTAAGCCGGCTTATCAAAAACCCATTGATGCCAAAACATATAAATCGGTAATTGAAGCTTTTGAGAATAATCTTAAAATCTTACATCCGTTTATGCCATTTTTATCAGAAGAAATCTGGCAATACATTTCTGAAAGAACGCCCGATGAAGCTTTAATTATTTCTAAATGGCCAGAAACTAAAGCTATAGATGGTGCTTTAATTAGTGAATTTGAATTTGCTTCGGAAGTTATTTCTGGAATCAGAAACATTAGGAAACAAAAGAATATTGCTTTTAAAGATGCTGTTAGTTTTTCAGTAATAAACAATGAAAAAACGAGTACGACTTTCAACGGTGTTATTGCTAAATTAGGAAACCTTGAAACTATAGAAGATACGCTTGAAGCTATTGAAGGTGCTTTAACTTTTAGGGTAAAATCTAATGAATATTTTATTCCTATGGTTGGAGCTATAGATGTTGAAGCTGAAATTAAAAAACTTACTGAAGAGTTAAATTACACTGAAGGCTTTCTGAAATCGGTACAAAAGAAACTATCGAACGCCCGATTTGTTGCAGGAGCACCAGAACAAGTAGTTGCTAGCGAAAAGAAAAAAGAAGCGGATGCTTTAGCTAAAATCGAGACTATTAAGGCTAGTTTGATTAACTTAAAATAATGATTGAAAACTTCACGAGAAAGGCATAAAAATTTGAATTTTTATGCCTTTTTTCATTTTATATGCTGCGCAAAGTCTCCTGACTTTGAGTATTATAACAATTTATGAGTCATATTATAGATATGAAGTATATATGATTACTTCACAAATTCTCTCAAATTAACAGAACGCCAAAAAGCTGGTATATTTGCAGTGATAACCTCGCAATCAGGAACTTTGCGGAGACTTTGCAGAGCGGAATTTTTGGCCACAACGCCAATATGAAACTGGCGAAACCTGCCAGCCGGCAGGCTGATACCCCTATGGCTTGCCTCGGGGATAGTCGGCTTCAAGAAATTTTTTATTGTCCAACGCTATTAACTTCAATCCAATATCCATTTGGGTCTTGGAAGAAAACCTGTTTAATTCCATCTGGTCGAACATTTATCTTATTCAATTTTCCAGGCCAATCAGAATATTCAACTTTCAAAGCCTTAAGTTTAGCGATAAGCATATCAAAGTGGGATGTTGTCAATGCCAAGTGAACTTCTTGTTCGTCACGATTTCATCTTTTAAAATTGAAATCAGATGCAATTCTTTTCCTTCGCCTAATGACAACCATCTAATTCCGCTAATTATCGTTCTGTTAGTTATCTCTTCCAGATTGAGTAAATCTTTATAAAATTCAGCAGATTCATCAACGTCCTTTACTGATAATGCCAAATGATTGAAATTCACGGTAAAATCATTTTTATCCTGTCCGAATACCAATCCGCACGATTGAATAAAAATTAGAAGTGTAATTAGTTTTTTCATTGTTCTATTTTTAAACTAAGTTTATTTTTTAAGCTTGCGCACAATGTTCTTTACGGATATAAAAATGTTTATATCCGACGTGAAACGACTTAATTTTTCTGATAAAGTTGAATACTGCTAAGAAGAATAAAAACTCAATTAATTATTTTCTATACAAAAAATAATTATTTACCAAATCAAT
>CAXBMR010000080.1:0-3829 GCA_963976995.1 uncultured Fluviicola sp. | reverse complement strand
CTCTTCAGATTAACTCAAATTTATGCCTAGTCCCCAACAATTGGTCATGATCCCTAAGGTATTACTTCAAGAAGCCTTAATAGTTCTTAATAATTGTTGTATAAAATATTTCTGTCATACATTCTCGCCTTGAAGTTTTTGTAATATATAGTCAAATTGGATTAAAAAACAAAAGCCCAACCAACTTAGGAAGGACTTTGTTTTGTGACCCTGACAGGATTCAAACCTGTAACCGCTGGAGCCGAAATCCAGTGCGCTATTCAGTTGCGCCACAGGGCCTTTTTAGACTGTGGAGCGACTAAATGTTTTAAGTTTCAGTTGCGCACGCCACAGGTCCATTACTGACGCAAAGCTAACAAGCTTGTTTGTATCTAGCAAGAAAATTTAAAAAGAAAGGGAATATTCGTAAAAATCACCTAGATTAAAATCATGCGATTTATTACTTTTACTAATCAAGAATGAAAAAAATTCTAGGGATATCGGCATTTTACCATGATTCTGAAGCTGCGATTGTTGTGGGAGGATAGGTTATTGCTGCTGCACAAGAAGAGCGTTTTACGCGTAAAAAGCACACACCTGTTTTTCCGAAAAAAGAACCCTTTTGAAGTTAAAAAGGCAAGAAACGACCGTTTTTGCTACTGAATATAAAACAGTTGAGAAAGAATCCTTTAAAAGAATGTATTAAGAATCAAATATATTAGTGTTTTTAACGTTTACAGCTGTGTAAAAATATTTAAAATGCGACTACTTATTGTAATTATTTTCTTTTCGTTTAACTCTTTTTCCCAAATCGGAATGGGGCAATGGAGATTTCACATGCCATCAAAAAAAGCCATTGGTGTTGTTGCGTTGAGTGATAGAGTATTTGCAGCTTACCCAACTGGTTTGGGAGAGTATGAATACGCTTCAGGCGAAATATCAACTTGGGATGCAGTGAGCTCTCTATCTGACATTACCATCTCTAGTATAGGCTATTCTTCTTCAACTAATTCTGTTTTTGTAGGGTATGAAAATGGAAATATTGATAAAATTAGATCCAATAAACTCAGCAACATACCTGCTATTAAATTAGCACAAGTGCAAGGCTCAAAAAGAATTAATAATATCAAAGAGTACAATGGGTATATGTACTTTTCGACTGGTTTTTCCATTGTGAAAATAGATCCGATTAAAGAAGAAGTAAGAGATACTTACTACCCAACCAACGGTAATGCTGCGATTCTAGACGTTGCATTCAAAAACGACTCTATTTATGCAATAACCGAAGAAAGAATGTATGTTGGTGGTGTAAATAATA
The DNA here is from genome assembly GCA_963976995.1 of uncultured Fluviicola sp. Lineage (GTDB taxonomy): Bacteria > Bacteroidota > Bacteroidia > Flavobacteriales_D > Crocinitomicaceae > UBA4466. The sequence goes on along the minus strand of CAXBMR010000080.1, from coordinate 2,532 downwards.
TTGCTTTGGCCGATCCGGCTCAATGGTATATTGACTCTCGTGTTCCGATTCTATTTAGTAGTTCAGTACATTATGCCGAGGTAGAATCGGTTAATGACAGTTTGTTTTTATTACTCAAAACAGATGGTTATGGTTTAGATACGCTTTACCAGGTTCTCCCCAACCAATTAGTACCTCAAATTCAAAGTTTTACTGTAGAGATAAATTCAATTGTAAACGTTAACGGTAAACTGGCAGTCAATTATTTTCCAGGGACAATTCTTTATGATTCAGATTTATTAGGTTTTTCACAAATTGGACCCTACTCTTCCGGGAGCTTACCAGATCTGAATTCATTGAGTTATAACAAGGGCACTTATTGGTTGGCAGATAGAAACTCTGGACTTATTGAATATAAAGGGCCTGGAAACAGCCAAACGATATCAATTAGTGGACCACCAAGGTCTGAAGCGTTCAAATTATCTTGGCAGGGAGGAAAACTCGTTGTGGCTTCTGGTGGCTTAACCGGTGTAACTCAAACGTATAATACTGCTGGGGTTTATCTTTTTGAGGATGAAGAATGGACTGAAAAGAGTCAAAACACATTGACAAAATGGTCAGGAGTGAATATTTGGGACTATCTTTCTGCATCTATTAATCCGATGAATGAGGACCAGATAGCAATAGCGACTTTCTCAGAAGTGCCCTTGTCAATCGGGAGTATTTCTAATAACACCATAGATACTTTTACAGTGAATAACTCAATAATAGAGCCGAATAATTCGTTTATTGAGAACGCATTAATTTCTGATGTAAAGTATGACGAACAAGGGAATTTATGGATGTTAAATGGCTACTCATTAAACCCATTAAAAGTCTATACGAAAGACAAGCAATGGATAGAGTTTCCTGTTGGAACAGCTGCCACCAACAAACTCACTTATGATATTGAAATTGATTTTAACGGGAATAAATGGTTTGCTTTAAGAGATGGCGGTTTATATGGCTATAATGATAATGGGACAATATCCAATCTGAGTGATGATAAAATAGTATTCTTAAACACTGGTGATTTTTCTGGTGGACTCCCTTCCAATAATGTTAATGCTATTGCTGTTGACTTTGACAATGAAATATGGATTGGTACAGACAACGGTTTTGCTGTTTTGTATAATTCTGAAGGCTCTTTTGACGCCGCAGAAGGAGATTATAATGCACAACGAATAAAGCTTGAATTTGAAGGAAATGTAGAATATGTTCTCGGCGCAACAAAAATTACAGACATTGAAGTTGATGGCGCAAATAGAAAATGGTTTGCCACAGATAATTCGGGGATTCTTTTGTTATCTGCAGATGGCTTGGAAATAATAGAACAACACACAGTGGATAATTCACCACTTATTTCTAATAACATTCTTGACTTGGCACTTGACCAAAATACGGGGGAATTATTTATTGTTACAGACAAAGGGCTTGTTTCCTATAGAACGGACGCAACTTATGAAGATCCAAATTATGATAATGTTGTGGTTTTTCCTAACCCTGCAAGGCCTAATTTTAATGGACCAATTACCATTCAAGGAATTCGCTATAATTCGGATGTGAAAATAACGGATGTCGCTGGAAAGCTTGTCTATAAAACAACTTCAAATGGCGGAACGGCAACATGGGATGGGAAAACACTGAACGGAGAAAGAGTGCCAACCGGTGTTTATTTAATTTGGACAGCGGCCAATGAAGGAAAAGGAAGAAAAGTCGGTAAGGTTGTCGTAGTGAATTAGTATAAAATGAAATTAACAGATGATGCCATTTCAATTCACAAAAGCGACTATTCTAGTTCCAGCTTAATAGCAACATTTCTCACAAAAAAGAATGGTCTTCAAAAATTCATTTTTAAGGGAGGGAAGAAAAAAGCACATAATATATTTCCGTTAGCATTATCAGAAATAACTTATTATGGTAGAAACACAGATTTACTTAATTTAACTGATGTTGAAAGTAGGTTTCCGCAGCAGCTTCAATTTAACCCAGTAAAATCTACGATTGCTTTTTTTATCGCTGAAATGATAAAAAAATGCTTGCAAAACGGAGATAGTGATGAACAATTGTATTCTTTTCTTGAACGGACTATTCTTAGACTTGAACAAGCGAAAAGTGTCGATTTGTTTCCAGTAGAATTTCTAGTAGGCTTCAGTGAAAAGTTGGGAATTAGTCCTCTGTTAGAAGAAAATTCAATGCGTTTTTTTAATATTGACTCTGGCGTTTTCCAGCACTCTTCAAGTGAACAACTGAGAACTTTCTCAGGTGAATCAGTTGAGTTAATCAAACAGCTTCTTAACCAAGAAGAATCTATCAGTCAAGTAAAAAAACATGTTAGGGAAGAAGCACTGAACATTCTACTCAATTATTTTAAAACACATATTTCAAGCTTTAAGAAGCTGGATTCGCATGAAATTTTGAAAGAAGTGCTAAGCTAATTTTAGAAACGAATTAAAATGATAGGGTTACCCATTTAGATAACATTGTATCTTATTGATTTATAGGTAAGTGGTT
>CAXBMR010000079.1:0-4165 GCA_963976995.1 uncultured Fluviicola sp. | reverse complement strand
CTAAAGGTGGAAGAAGTAGAAGTCCGAAAATGTTCGTGTGTTTTGTAGTAATTTTGACAATGTGTATTTCCTCCCCCAATCCCCTTCCAAATAGGGAAGAAGTGGATGTTCAAAAATGTTCGTGTGTTTTATAGTAATTTTCACAATGTGTATTTCCTCCCCCTAACCCCCTCTAAAGGTGGAAGAAGTAGAAGTCCGAAAATGTTCGTGTGTTTTGTAGTAATTTTGACAATGTGTATTTCCTCCCCCAATCCCCTTCCAAATAGGGAAGAAGTGGATGTTCAAAAATGTTCGTGTGTTTTATAGTAATTTTCACAATGGGCATTTCCCCCTTTGGAGGGGGATTAAGGGGGAGGATTAAGGAGGAGGATGGTTTTAATTTTACAAAATCTTTTGCAAAAAAAAAAAAAAAACGATAGAGAAGATTTAACTTATAAAGAGTAACTTTCTGCCTTGAAACCACAAAAAAAATCCATCGCAATTATTGGAGGAGGAGCATCTGCTCTTTTCTTTTCGGCATCAATTGATACCTCTAAATTTTCCGTAACTATCTACGAAAAGAACAAATCACTGGGGCGTAAATTTCTTGTTGCTGGTGACGGTGGTTTCAACCTCACACATTCTGAACCTATTGAACAAATAGTAGCCCGCTATACTCCTTCATATTTCTTAAAAGAAGCACTGGGAAAATTTGACAACAATTATTTTCAGAATTGGTTAACTGATATAGGCATTCCAACATTTGTTGGAAGTAGTAAAAGAGTCTTTCCAAAGAGAGGTATAAAGCCTATTGCGGTTTTGAATAGTATTCTCCATAAAATAAAGGATAATGGAGTCGAAATAAAATATGAGCAAACATGGACAGGTTGGGAAAATGGTCAATTAGTTTTCAATTCTCTAGAAGAAGTAAAATCGGACATTGTAATTTTCGCATTGGGTGGTGCCAGTTGGAAAGTAACTGGTACTGATGGTTCATGGTTATCATATTTTGAAGAAAAAAAGATAAAAACCCTTCCATTTCAAGCATCTAATTGTGCGCAAAAGGTAAATTGGAAAGAGAGTTTTATTGATAAATTTCACGGAGAAGCTTTAAAGAATATTTCAGTGTCGTGTGGCGAGAAGTCGCAACAAGGAGAAGTGGTTATCACAAAGTTCGGTCTTGAAGGTAACGCTATCTATGCATTAAGTTCTGAAATTAGGAAGCGACTTAAATCTGATGGAAAAGCTACTATTTTTATCGATTTAAAGCCACACCTTTCTTTTGAAGATCTGAAAACGAAATTCGACCTTTCCTCAAAGAATAGAACAAGTATCCTCCGTGAAAAAGTAAAACTGAACAAAATTCAACTAGCACTTCTTAAATCCACTCTGACTAAAGAGGAATTTATGGACGGCAACACGATGTTGCAAAGAATAAAACAACTTCCAATTAAATTAAAAGGAACCGCGACCATTGATGAAGCAATATCTACTGTTGGAGGAATTTCTCTTTCGGAGTTATCTAATTCCTTTGAATTAAAAAAAATACCGAATCATTATTGTTTAGGTGAAATGTCTGACTGGGATGCACCAACTGGAGGCTATTTGATGCAAGCTTGCTTTAGTTCAGCCATGTTTCTTTCAAAGAATCTTAATGATTCGTTAATTTGAGCTGTTCTCCAAAATCATATGGTAACCTTTCTTTGTATAAATATTTTTTCTGAGCAGATTCGTAGGGTCTATATATATAATACACGTGGTTATTACTAATGGCGACATCATGAACGTATCTAAATTTTAATTTAACTTGTTGATTAATTTTACCTGTTTTAACATTCACCCATCCTATATAGGTCCATCCTGCTCTTTCAAAAACAACATAAAGTTCACCTGTTTTTTGGTCCTGGACCATATTTCTTTTCCACCCAGTTTTTCGTTTGTTGTAGTGATAGTAGATCGGGATGCTATCTAATTTATTGCCATTCGTGTCAAAACTTTTCAATTTGTCTTTGTAATAATCGAACACATAAAGGGTGTCATTTTTTTGAAACATGGGAGCGTACAATTCTTTGTAATAGATAGAACGCGTAAAATAATTGGCGCCAACCCAAATTTCGGCGTCAATACCTGTTTGAATTTCTTTATTTCTTGCCCAAAGTTGAGTTCTTACATCGACCCATTTGTATTCCGAACGATAATGTTCCATCATTAAATCATCCTTAATTTCTAATAATTTTGCATAGGTTGAATCTTTTTGTTCAAAAATAAAGTAATCGAATGCAGGGTAATCTTTGTTAAAGTTAGAGAAAAACATTTTAGTCATGTTGGTATCAACTATTGGAGCGATGTACCTCATGTAATAGTTCTTTTCTACTTGAGAAAGCCCGATAGAATTGTCTAAAACATGAACGCCATAAACACTTTTTTCACATACGATGTGTGCATTACCTCTGTAGTCTTGAATTAACTCTTCTGCTTTCTGTGGAACTTCAAAGCTGTTCTTTACATTTATTTCATCATAAATTAAGAGCTGACTTCCCTTTTTGAGTTGCTTAGCGTATGTTAATAGGAGCAATTCACCATTGGGAAGAATCTCAAAGTCAGAAACATGGAGTTCGTCAGAACCGTAAACTACTTTAGGAACACCAGGAGCCGAAACATACATTGTATTCAGATTCTGCTCTCGAATGAATTTCATTTTGAGCACATAACTAATTGTATCTGATTGATTTTTGGAGGATATTTTTCTTTTAACAGAAATACCTTCGTATTTATAGTGAGATAGCGTAAGCACGAGATTCACGTCATTCCTAGATTTAAATGACACTTGGCCTAAGCTATTGGTACTATAAAAATGTGTAGAGTCTTTTTGCTTAACCTGCATTTCAGCATTTCTCACTGGCACATTATCGTTGGCATCTTTAACTGATATAATCACTACAATACTTTCTTGTGAAAAAGTAAGAGTGGCAAAAAACAGAACGACTATCAGTAAAAAATTTCTCATATATTATAAAGATGCAGTCTCAATAATTATTCCATAAAAAAAGTCCCAGTATTTCAAATGAAACGCTGGGACTTTGCTATTAATTTTGATTATACGTTAGCGTTCATGTTATCTAAAACACCCATAACTCCTCTAACGGCAACTGCTGATTCCTCAAGCATTGCTTTTTCTTCTTCGTTAAGGTCAAGTTCAATTATTTTTTCGATTCCGTTCTTGCCAAGAATAACAGGAACACCCAGATAAATATCATTCATTCCATACTCTCCCTGCAGCCATGCGCATACCGGGAAAATTCTTTTTTGATCTCTTACAATTGCTTCTACCATTTGAGCCGCTGCAGCTCCTGGTGCATACCATGCAGAAGTTCCCAGTAATTTAACTATTTCTCCACCGCCAAACTTAGTTCTTTCGATGATTTCGTTTAATTTTTCAGAAGATATTAACTCAGTAACTGGAATACCACCAACAGTTGTATATCTTGGAAGAGGCACCATCGTGTCTCCATGACCACCCATTAGAACTGCTTGAATATCCTTTGGAGAAACATTTAATTCTTCTGCTAAGAAAGAACGATAACGCGCTGTATCTAATACACCGGCCATACCAAAAACTCTACTCGGGTCAATATTCGCAGTCAAGTAGGTACAATAAGTCATCACATCCAAAGGATTAGATACACAAATGATTTTTGCATTAGGAGAATGTTTAACAACATTTTCGGTCACCATTTTTACAATTCCAGCATTCGTAGCGATTAAATCGTCACGAGACATACCTGGTTTTCTTGGTAAACCTGATGTAATTACAACAACGTCTGAATTTGCTGTTTTTGAATAGTCATTCGTAGAACCGACCGTTCTAGAATCGTATAGGTTAATTGGAGAAGTCTCCCAAATATCCAATGCTTTCCCTTCTGCAAATCCTTCTTTAATGTCTAGTAAGACAATTTCATTTGCAATTTCTTTGTGAGCTAATACATTAGCGCATGTAGCACCAACATTTCCCGCTCCTACAACAGTAACTTTCATTTTAGTTTTAGATTGATTGTAATTAATTTCCAGTATCGGATATAAAATTAATACAATTGTTATAATTGACAGATAATTTACTAACTTTTTATAAGGGGTAGATTCAACTAGCTAATGCAAGTTTTTTATTTTCTAGGTTAAAGTTATCAAA
>CAXBMR010000078.1:0-4608 GCA_963976995.1 uncultured Fluviicola sp. | reverse complement strand
GATAACTTTAACCTAGAAAATAAAAAACTTGCATTAGCTAGTTGAATCTACCGGTTTATTTTTAAATGCTGATGCAGGATTTGATATTAGTGAATTTCGATTATCGTGTTTTAAAAATGATATTATTGACAATATTGATGTAAACAAAAGAAATGGACAGCAAAACGATTACCTTTTCGATGAACTTCTTTATAAATGTAGATTTGTTATCGAAAGAACGAATGCTTGGTTAGATGCCTTTAAAGCTATTTTGATACGTTTTGAAACAAATAAAATACATTGGAAAGCATTGAACCTATTAGCTTTTTCTGTCATTTTACTTAAACAACTTCAATGAATAGATTCAATAAGTCCGTGTCTTTTAGACGAAGTTTTCGAAATTTTGTAAGTGAACTTGAATCAATAACATCATCTTCTGGCATCATGTCTAAAAAATATTTAAATGACATGTCGTAACGTGAACGCTCAACCACATCAACATCAGATACCGTATAGATCGTTTTCAACAACAAATATTTGAACATCCGTATTGGACTCTCTGCTCTACGGCCATTGTTATGGCAGTACTTATGAACCAACTCATCATAGATAAACGAAAAATCTATTAAATCATTAATCTTTCTCAAGAGATTGTCCTTCGGAACTATCCTATCGTACAATTCACTGTACTCACTAAATTGAAATTTGGGTTGTTGAACAAGCATTATTTCGTATTTGGATACAAAATAAAAATGCAAAAAAAAGGAGTAAGATAACACGTATCTTACTCCTTTTAATTAACAAACAAGTCTTAATAAGGACTTTTTCAGTGCCCTCGTAATCAACTTGCCCCTTTTTTATTATGTTAATCGATTCTATTTTTTAATTTCAATTTTTGGTTGGATTAATTCTTGCTTTCTTTCAGGATTAATGACCGCCTTTTCTTTTGGTTGATTATACAAGTAAGGCATAAAATATTTTCCTTTTTGACCTTCTCGCTTCTCTATTACAACATCTCTTTTTTCAGGAAATTGCTGTAAATAAAGATCATTTCGTTCAGCATAAATGGTCCAAGAAACTTTTAAGCCCATTTGACCACCTCCGATGATAAAAGTACCATTAGCGATTTCCTTTTTAACGTAAAGCTCTGCATACGCCCCAACAGGAGTTAAATTATAGCTTGGATTTTTATTGATTTCCTCATAGTACTCAGGAAGCTGAACAATTGCTTCACCATTGGCGTCAAATACAGCATTCCCTCGGTAAATATTTAAAACCTCGTTTGATTCAGTTGAAAAATGTCTTAAAATTTTGTTTTCTGGGTCTTCAGGATGATCGATTAGGAATGTTTTTACTCCAGTTGCACCGAAATCTCCATTTGACAGGACGCCGTATGCTCCAGCCGCAGCTCCGTTATATCGGTCTTGACCGACTACTCCGTAATATCCAATTCCAGCAGTTCCAACACCATTTCCTAAAGGTGCAATTGCATCAAAATTTTCTCCCCAAAGAGCATTTCCTTGACTATAGTTGGTTTCTCCAACCACCCCATTAAGTCCAATACCATAAACTCCATGCCCTCCCGTTGTCCTTAAGTTTGATCCATAAACTGCAGCTTGTGCAGTACCAACCGCTTGAACTTGTCCTGACACTCCCCAAGCAACACCACTTGAATTACCAATTATCGCAGAAGCAATTGTTGAATTAGAATTAGTAGATCCTTGAATTGTTGAAAAAGTATTTAACGAGCTTGTATTGTCCGCTATAATTGAGACACCAGTATTGGTATTTGTTGCTCTTAAAGCAATACCATTTGAAGTTGCAGTAGAAATTGCTACCTCTCCAGCATCGACTGTTATTGTTCTCCCAACTCCTGATCCTCCCTGATCATAAGCTTGGTCGAGCGTATTTGAACCAGCGGGAAGAGTCACTGTGTTACCACTACTAATTGTTAACGATTGCCCCACTAACTGTAATGATTGAATTTCATTTGCAGGGTCACTATCTGCATCATTAGGTGATGTAATGTAACCAGCATCATTTGTAAATGTGCTCACGTTGGTTGGAGCGTTTGTTAAGTCACTGTAATTTCCACTGAAAGCATTTTCAGAATACAACGCGTAGGGCACACTCATCAATTCTGAAGTACCTGATATTGTATAAGTAGTTCCCCCAGTTAAATCTGTTTCAGATTTGATAAAATAAGGACCAGCCGACCAGTCAATATTGCTAAAAACACCTGTAACTGTTGTGCCAGTTCCAATTTCTAATGTAGCTAATCCATTAATGTTTGTCGTTACAGAGTGTGTTTCAATGAAAACAGCTATTCCTGTTGAGGTAGACTGTAAGATACTTATTTGCATTCCAATGTTTGTGTTACTGACCAAATTATCAGTGGCATTCCTAATGACAGCTTGATATGACATTTTTTGTGGAGCTTGTCCAAACGCAAAGAAAATGCTTAGGATAAAAAGAAGTGTAAGTCCTGTATTTTTCATAATTCTAGTGTTTAATGATTTTTGTTGTTTCTAATTTTTGATTGTTTTTTAATACATTCAAGAAATAAGTTCCAGAAGAGTATAACTTCATGTCTATTTCTGTCTTGATTTTGGTGATTGTTTTTGCTGTAAGAATCTTTCCTTTTGCATCCATTAATTGAAAAGAAAGTTGATCAATGGAGGAAAATTGTAATTTTAGAATGTCAGTTGTGGGATTAGGAAAAACGGACATTAAAATGGAATTCTCCTTAATTCCAAGAGCATAGATTTCATAAGCCTGCTGGACACCTTGAGAAACTGTTCCGTTTGCATTTGAATTGCTTTGGTAATCAATTTGCCCAACAGAAAAGGTGACAGTACCGCTTGAACTTGATGCATCAGAACCAGAAGAAACAGTGTTGCTCTGAGAAAATAAAGTGAATAATGCAAATATGAATGCACCACTTGTTAGAAGTTTTTTCATGTAGTAGTATTTTATGGACTTAAAAGTACGATTTATTTAGTCAAGAAAAAAATTAGAATTAATTTAGAGAAATGATAGAAATTGCTAGACATGTTGTAACTCAACTCATTGATCGAATTCGTTTTATAGATTACGCAATAGGTGTTTTTCCTCAATTGATGACTAAGAACTCTATAAAAAAGGCCTTAAAACGTAATGAACTAATAATAAATGATAGCCTAGCAAATTCTGCTCATTGGATGGAGTTGGGTGATGTCATTTGCTTGGTTGACCCATGTAATAGAATCCCAAAACCATTTCCGTTAGATATAGAAGTAATTTTTGAAGATGACTATTTGGTAATAGTCAATAAACCTTCTGGATTGCCAACAAGTGGTAATTTTTTCAGAACCTTAGAGAATGCAATAGTTGGTAAAATAAGGGCGTCAACTCAAGTTGATGCTTTAAAATGGGCAAGACCCGTCCATCGACTTGATGCAGCTACAAGTGGATTACTTATTCTTTCTAAAACGGCAACAGCTCATCGGATTCTAGCCAAGTCGTTTGAAAATAAGAAGGTGAAGAAAAAGTATCATGCTATTGTTGCCGGAAATGTTTCAGAAAAACTCACGCAAATTAATACAGCTATTGACGGACAGTATGCTATGACAGAATTAAAATTTCTTGATTGTATTCCGTCCTTGAGGAGTGAATTTATGACCTTGATAGAACTATCTCCTAAAACTGGGAGGACACATCAATTGAGGATTCATTGTTCTGAGGAAGGTCATTCCATTGTTGGAGATACCTTATATGGTGAAAAGGGAAATACCCTTCTTCATAAAGGTTTATACCTTACTGCAACTCAATTAGAATTTCCTCATCCGGTGTTAAATAAATTTGTCAAAGTTGAAATAGAGATGCCAAATCGGTTCTTTTCATTATTAGAAAGAGAAGAAAGAAGGTGGAGGAAATTTAATAAAGAGCAGATTTAAACATCATTTAGAATAAATAAATAACAAGTTCCTTTATCTATATTAAATGATTTTTTCCCATTCATTTGCTCGGTAAGAATATCTATCAATTCTACACCAAAACCAAAGTTGTTTACAGAACTTTCTTTCCATTTACCATTATCGCAATAAGAGAATTGGTATTGATTGGCGATTTTAGAAATAGAGATGCTAATTTCACCTTTTTCAATATTTACTAATCCATGTTTTAGAGAATTTGACACTAATTCATTGATTAGTAAGCCTAAAGGAACAATAGTGTTAATATTTATTTTTTCAATGTCAGTAAGAATGGTTAATTTGACTTCCTCCTTTTTTAAAGAAGACACATTGATCATTTCTAACGTCAATTCTTCAATATAAGATTGAAGATTTATATTTGATAATTCTTTTTCAGCATATAATTTCTCATGTATCAGAGACATTGCCATTATCCGATTAATTGCTTCTTTGAAGTGTTCGCGGCCTTCTTCAGTTTTCATGTCTTGGCTTTGCATTCTCAATAGTGATACAATGATTTGCAAATTATTCTTAACTCGATGATGAATCTCCTTTATTAGGACTTCATTTTCATTGCTTTTAGCTTGGATAAGTTTGTTTTGCAGTTCTAAATCTTTGTTAGCACTCATTAACTCAGTCTCTGAATGTTTCTGCAAAGAAATAAATTGTTTCAGAA
>CAXBMR010000077.1:0-5032 GCA_963976995.1 uncultured Fluviicola sp. | reverse complement strand
ACTGTTGCGGTTTACTGTTGTAGATTATAGAATAAATTAAAATCGAAGCAGAAACGCTTCCCTCCTAAAAAGGAGGGATTGAGGGAGGTGTTTTATTCAATATCTATGTTATCAATGTCTTTCATTATTCTGTCCGTTTCAGAAAGGGCAACTATAATTTTCTGATAATGTAAAATATCCTCATATTTTAATTGGCTGCCCTTTCTATCTTTTAACCATTTCTGTGCGGGTTGATACCCACCAATGTAAAACTCCCAAGCTGTTAAAGGCACGTTATTAAAATACTTGCTTTCGTTTATCCAAATTCTACCCAATTGCTTTACCTCGTCAATTATTTCCCAATCTTTCTTACCAATTTTTGTTGTAATCACATTATGATCATTTTCGGCATCTTCTGCCATTTCATAACTAGTAATATAATCTTCAATTTTATCACTTTCTAAAAGATGAATTTGTCTTACTTCTTTGCCTAGTTTTACTAACTGCCAAAAAGTTTCTTGATTTTTTGGAAATGGTATTTTGGGATAATCTTTTTTTAGAAATTCTGAAAATTTATTACGATATTTTGGTGAATGAACTATGCAGTATATATAATCTAATATGTCTAATGGAGCAAAGGTTTGACTCTTATTTGAAGAGCCTTTTAAAGTGCTTTCATCCTTAAAATCTAACCCTAAATTCTTAGCAATTTTATTAACAATAACCAAATTAAGGTTTGGCGTTCTTTTTAATTTTTTTTCAATGCTTTGTTGTCCATTTGAATTTGGATACAGATATAAAGGAAAAGCCTGAAGTGAATCAGCTGCACTATCTAAAAGATGTAAATCCAATATGTTTTTACTAACAAAATTATAAGCTGAACTAAGACCACGATTTAACCTTGTTGTTACAAAACAAATGTTTTCTTTAATTAGATGATCCATGATTTTGTTTCTTGGGTAAGCCATGAATCCTTTAGACTTACTTGTGTAATATGTGTACCTATTATCGAAAGGACGATAATGTACCATAGTCCTAATACCAGATTTATTATTTAAAACATCTTCCTTTGCGTTTTTTAAAGTCCAATCTCTACCATCAGGCTTCAAATAATGCTTAACCCTGATACTTTCAATATCAGAATTTCTTAAGTCAAATAAGACTTCATCTAATTCCTTTTTAGTTAATTTTATAGTAAAAATGTCACGTTCAGTTTTAAGCCCTGTCGCGTTATTGGAAAAGAGTGTTTCAATACTAAAACCTTTGTTATATGATTCTAAAGCTTTATAATCGCGCTGTACAAAATAATAATTCGGTTCTCTATATTTCAGATTTACCCAACTAATAGAGTTTAAAAAACTATTATTTAAGAATTCATATTTACTATCTCTTTTGCCATAGAGATCATAATGGAATACTTTACCTAAATCGTGTTTTTGTTTTTTACCATTTTTGACAAATATATTAATTGACACACCCTGCATAATGTCAAATACATTTTGATCTAAGGAACCATCAGGACAAGTTTCTTTTTTCTTAGAGTTGCCATGTAAATCTATAATATAAATCTTATCAAATGATTCTAGTAAACTCAATCTCATTTGCCTGTGAGTAACACCATCAATAAAACTATTATTTGAGATGTAAGCTAAAACACCAGATCTGTTTTTGTCAATATGATATTGACCATAACGGATAAACTTTATATAATCATCAGACAAAGAATTGTAGCTTTTTTCTTTTAGGTTTTTTTTATAATCATCTGAAAGTGTTTCAATCCATTTTCCATTATTAGTGCTACTGGAAGCATAAGGCGGATTTCCAATCACACACATAACTGGTGTATCACGTTTTATGTGATTAGCTTCATTAGCTTCACTACTTAACCAATTTGAAAATAAAGTGCCTGTGTCTTTATGATGTTCTTCTAACGAGTTGGTTAAGTAAATGTTTAAACGTTCATTTTTAGTGGATTTGTAACCCGTTTCGGTTAATAACATATCTAATTTTAGATGTGCCATAGCGTAGGAAGCCATTAACAACTCAAAACCATTTAGTCTTGGTATTAAGTGTTCTTCAACATAACCACTCCAAGCACCTTTCATGGTTTTAAAGTTTTTGTTGTAGATAAACTTTACAACTTCTGCTAAAAATGTTCCTGTTCCCGTTGCTGGGTCAAGTATTTGTACTTTATGTACCTCTTTCTCTATTTGTTTGTAACCGGTTGCCGAACGTTTATCTGCAACATCCGTATTTATTTTAATTTTTGTTTTACTGGTATCTGCTAATCCTTGTGGTAAATCAAATTCAGTTTTTAAAATATCATCTACTGCTCGAACTATAAAATTTACAACTGGCTCTGGTGTGTACCAAACACCTCTTGCTTTTCGTAATTTAGGGTCGTATTCCGCCAAAAACGTTTCGTAGAAATGAATTATTGGGTCTTGGGTTTGTGTGCTTTTACCAAAATTCATCAATAACTGCTCAACATTTGTGGCTCTAAAAACTTCTGCAAGGTTATCGACTACAGTTACAATACGCTCGTCTATATCTGGCCCTGCGATATAACCAAATAGTTTTCGCAAAAACGGATTGGATTTTGGGATGAGTTCTGCCGCTTCTTGTCTGCTAAAATCGTTTAAAGTTGGATCGTGCAATCTTGCTGCAAACATGCCATACGCCAAAGTTTGCGCATAAATATCTGCAAAACCTTTAGGTTGCAAATCGTGAATTAGTATTTGCTTAAAGGTGTCGTATTGCCCTTTTAATGAGGTGTTTTCCTGTGTTTCTTCATCAGATGTTATGGCACGTTCTAAAATATCTTGTAACAAACGGGCTTTTCCAGCCATCATTTCTGCCAATTTCTTTGACGATTTAATGGTTTGTCCAACGTGAGTACAAAAGTCTTTTATTAAGTTCTCAAATTTTGAAAAATTTTCGAGAATTGGTTTGATTGAATTGTTTTCAATGTCTCCAATTTTTATTTCGTGAATTAATTCTCCGTTTTGAAAGAATTGAAACCAAACATAATCTGTAATTATCAGATTATCAAGTGCTTTCTTATAACGTCCAAATTGCTCTTTGTATAATTTACTATTTAAGTCTTTCCCAATATCTTTTGCCTCAATATAACCAACTGGAATTTTCCCTTTAGTAATTACATAATCTGGATTCCCACAATCAGTAACGTTTGCAGGTTCGTTTGTTATTTCTATTCCCTCAACTAAATCTCTAATTAAAGTTTCTAGGTCACCTCTATAAGAATGTTCTCTTGATATTCCAGATTGAAGTCGTTTGCTTACTATATCTACGTATTCTTTTATTGTCATTTTCTATTTTTAATCTTTGGCTTCATTGTCTAAAATTACTCTTTGTTTGTTTTTCGTATAAGCAACTTAATTCAAACGGATAGGAAAATATTGAAGTGTATTATATTCCACAAAAACGAAATTCAACATTTTTTCTGACAAAATCAAAAGAAACATTCAATATAAATTTGAGTAAAATGATACGTTAGGACACGAAAATATACGATAATGATACTAAGACATAGTAAAGTTTCAATGCGTTATGTTGATTACAAAACATTCAAACAATTATCGATAACTTTACCAACATAAATTACTGCTATAAATAAATGACAAAAATATTACTCCTCTCTGATACACATAGTTATATTGACGACGACATTTTAAAGTACGTAAAACAAGCTGATGAAGTTTGGCATGCAGGAGATATGGGTAGTTTAAAAGTTACCGATGCTATTAAAGCCCTAAAACCTTTACGCGGCGTTTACGGTAATATTGATGATGATAAAGTGCGTTTAGAATTCCCAGAACATAACCGGTTTATGTGTGAAGATGTGGATGTTTGGATAACGCATATTGGCGGTTATCCGCCAAAATACAATCTTAGAGTGAGTGAAGCCATAAAAATAAACCCGCCAAGACTTTTTATTTGCGGGCATTCGCATATTTTAAAAGTGATGCCTGATAAAAAACTAAACTTAATCCACATGAATCCTGGTGCGGTTGGTAAACATGGATTTCATAAGGTAAGAACCATGCTTCGTTTTACCATTGATGGAAAAAAGATTGATAATTTGGAGGTTATTGAGTTTCCGGTGAGGCATCCTAAGAGCCCCTCCTAAATCCTCCCCAAACAGGGAGGACTTTCTCACTGTTGTGGCATACTTTCCTGTATAGTTTTTTACGTTTTTATAAAGTTTCGTGTTTCCCTCCTTCGGAGGGATTAAGGGAGGCTTTTTTTTGCGTTAGGGATTGCAGTAGAAAGCCCACAGCGACCTTTTGGGAGCGAGGACTTGGAACGTAAAGCCCGACCCCTTTTCGGGGTAACGCCCAAAGGCTTGTTATAATTCTGTTAAAAAACTCGTAATCAGTTTAAGTGATACAAAAAAAGCGCCTCCTTTTTGCCTTATAAGTTGTAAATTTGCTGACTTATTATAAAAACAGTAAACATTATTATTTATGAGTCAAGTAAAAGAAAATGATACGGTAAAAGTACATTACACAGGAAAATTAAGCAATGGTCAAGTTTTTGATAGCTCGATAGACAGAGAACCGTTGGAAGTAACTCTAGGTCAAGGTATGCTTATTCCTGGTTTTGAGAAAGGTATTATGACTATGGAATTAAACGAGAAAAAAACAATTAAAATTCCTGTTGCTGAAGCCTATGGCGAGGTGCAAAAGGAATTGTTATACGAAGTAAAAAAAGAACAACTTCCGCCAGATATGGCTCCAGAAGTAGGAATGGGACTCGCATCGAAAGGTGAAGATGGTAGAGAAGTTCAATTTCGTATTGCTGAAGTTAACGAAGATCATATTATTGCTGATGCTAATCACCCATTAGCTGGACAAGATTTAACTTTTGAATTAGAGCTTGTTGAAATAAAATAAAAAGAGAAGCCCTTCCTAAATCCTTAATCCCATCCCTAGCCCTTCCCGAAGGGAAGGGAACACTCAATCCCAATAAAATAAGGAGCGTAGCCCATAACAGTTTTCCTCCTTCGGAGGGATTAAGGGAGGAATAAAAA
>CAXBMR010000076.1:0-5564 GCA_963976995.1 uncultured Fluviicola sp. | reverse complement strand
AAATCAGTACATTTGTTACTCATATAACGAGTTGTGTTTCATTCAAAAAGCCAACTGCACATTTTACACATTTGGTTTTCCCACTTCTTTATCCGAACAAAAAACCAAAAGAGTAAAATTTCTCCAACGCTGAAAAAACAATAGTAAAATATCGAGATAATTACCGAAAAATGGTATCTTGCTCAAAATTTTACTATAATTGACAATTACCGAATACATACATGAACTTCAATCATTTGAGGAATATGCCTTTTCTTGGAAAGAACTGTTAAACAGTTGTAATAAAACAGAAACCTCATTAAAAAGAGAACTCTCAAGGTTGGTTCATAAAAAGGAGATTATAAACCTAAGAAAAGAGTTTTATCTCATTATTCCACCAAGATATTCGAAGCAAGGTCAATTGCCCATTCAACTATATATTGAGAAGCTCTTCAAGACCTTAAATAGAAACTATTATTTAGGGTTTTACTCAGCCGCCAAATTTCATGGAGCAAGCCATCAGCAAGCACAACAGGAATATGTGATGACCGAGAACCCCAAATTAGGAGATATAAAGAAAAGTGAAATACAACTCCGATTCTTTACAAATTCTAAATGGACAAGTAAAAATATTCAAGAGAAAAAGTCAGATGCAGGGATATTCAAAATCTCAAGCCCTGCTCTTACATCTGTAGATTTAATACATCACCAAACCAAATTGGGTGGGCTCAATAGAATGTTAGCCATCTTGGAAGAACTCATAGAAGAAATTACCCCAAA
The DNA here is from genome assembly GCA_963976995.1 of uncultured Fluviicola sp. Lineage (GTDB taxonomy): Bacteria > Bacteroidota > Bacteroidia > Flavobacteriales_D > Crocinitomicaceae > UBA4466. Next base: position 4,805 of record CAXBMR010000076.1, on the reverse strand, counting down.
AGATGTTTCCGAATTATTGACTTGGTATTCACATAAAAGCACTTTACAGCGGTTTGGTTTTCTACTCGAAGAGTTACAAGCAGATAACGAATTAATAAAACTCATATCTGAACATCTCAAATCATCTAAATACTACCCTGTTTTGTTGACTCCAAAATCTGGACAAAAACCAGGAAGAATTGATAATAATTGGAAGGTTGATGTAAACATAAAACTAGAAAGCGACTTATGATTGCAAAGCCTTATATAGCAAAATGGCAAGACCATGCACCTTGGAAACAATTTTATCAAGTTGAACAAGACTTGATAATTAGTCGAGCTTTAATAAAAATTTTTTCTGATGATTTTTTACGAGAAAATCTAGCTTTTAGAGGTGGAACAGCTTTACATAAACTATACCTCAATCCTGCCCCCAGATATTCGGAGGATATTGATTTAGTTCAAATCAAGGCAGGGCCAATAAAACCTATAATGAAAAGGTTGCAAGAAGTAATTACCTTCTTTGAAGAACCAAGAAAAACACAAGTAAAAGGTCATGGAGCAAAAGCCCTATACCGCTTTACATCAGAATACGAAGGAATCAGATTGCGTTTGAAACTTGAAATTAATTGCAAAGAACATTTCAATGTTTTGGATTGGGTGGACTTTCCTTTTGAAGTTGATAGCGAATGGTTTTCTGGAAAAGCTAAGATAAAGACGTATAGCATTAATGAACTCCTTGGCACTAAATTAAGAGCACTCTACCAACGGAGTAAAGGACGTGATTTATTCGATTTGGACTATTCCAGATTAAATATGGAATTGAACCTTGATCAAATAATTGAATGCTTCAAAGAATACACAACTTTTTCAACTGGAAATAGACCTCCAAGTAAAAAGGAGTTTTTATTGAACATCGAAGAAAAAGAACAAAATCCTGAATTTACTGGAGATATGGAGGCTCTGCTAAGGTCAAGTGTAGAATACAATCAAGAAGCTGCTTTTGAGTGGTTAAAAAACGAACTGATAGAAAAAATATAAAATGGCAGAAGCTAAAGTAATAATCTCCATTCCTGAAGGAAAACTCAGAGACTATATTGATGGTACAATTAGACCTGATACACCAGAGGAATATGTGAGACAAACTGTTGAGAAAAGACTAATTAATGAACACAAATATTTAAAAGAACAAATCAAAATTGAATATGGTGTTCAAATGGGTTCTGGTAAAAAAAGAGCTGATATTGTTATTTTTCAGGAAGATGCAACTGACGAAGAAAAGAAAGACCAACACAACATTAATATAATTGTTGAGTGCAAAAAAGAAGCGGTCAAACCAACAGATAAGAATAACGGAATTGAACAATTAAAATCCTACATGGCTGCTTGCAACAACTGCGAATGGGGCATGTGGACGAATGGACTTCACAAAACTGTTTATAGGAAGGTAACCAACGATAAGAACCAAACTGTTTTTGAAGAATATAATGACATTCCATCGGCAGACGGCACAACAGATGAACAAGAAAGACCAAATAGAAACACTTTGATTAAAGCCTATGAAGATAACTTGCTATTTACTTTCAAAACCTGCCATAACATTATATATGTAAACGAAGGTCTTCAAAAACAACCTGCATTTTTTGAATTTCTTAAAATTATCTTCTGCAAAATTCATGATGAAAGAAACTTACTTGAACCTGTAGAATTTTATACAAGTTCAAAAGAAAGAAACTACAAAGATGGACAAGCAAGTGTTCATAAACGTATTTCAAAAATATTTGAAGAGGTTAAAAAACGTCATGGTCAAATATTCGATAAGAATGATGAAATAAAATTATTACCAAGAACAGTTACATTTTTAACTGCAGAACTTCAAAAATATGCGCTACTTACTACAGATATAGACATAAAAGGTAAAGCATATGAAGAATTAGTTGGTTCTAATCTAAGAGGTGACAGAGGAGAGTTTTTCACACCTAGAAACGTAATGAAAATGGCAGTAGCCATGATTAATCCAAAAGACAATGAAAAAGTTTTAGACAGTAGTTGCGGTACTGGAGGGTTTGTAGTTACAGCCATGAATTCAGTAATCAATAGATTAACTGAAAAACTAGAAAATCAGTACGGAGAAAAAGAAGGTTGGAGTGCCGATGTTCGTTCAATTTTCAATCAAAAGATATCTGAAATTGCTGCCGAAAATTATTTTGGCTTTGACATCAATCCAGATTTGGTAAAAGCTACCAAAATGAACATGGTGATGAATAATGACGGTAGTGGAAATATTTTGCAATTCAATTCTTTACTGCCACCTTATGAGTGGGAAGAAAGTACAAAAATGAAATTAGCTAAAGCATTAGGTGTTGCAGCTTCTTCTATCCGTAATCATAACAGCTTAGGACACTTTGATGTAATTGTAACTAATCCACCATTTGGATCTAAAATCCCTATTAAAGACCAGCAAATATTAGAACAATTTGAAATTGGTTACATCTGGAATAAAGATGAAGAAGGAAATTGGTTTAAAACCGATCGTTTACAGTCCAGCGTTCCTCCTGAACAATTGTTCATCGAAAGAATTATTCAACTCTTAAAAGAAGGTGGTAGAACTGCCATTGTTTTACCCGATTCTATACTTGGTGCTCCTGGACTTGAATATTTAAGGTATTGGTTGGTAAAAAACACTAAAATAATTGCAAGTGTAGATTTACACGCTGATGCTTTTCAGCCAAGAAATGGGACTCAATGCTCTATTCTATTCTTACAAAAGAAAACAAAAGCTGAAATCGCAAATGAAGAAAAATCAAGAGAAATAATTGATTACGATATTTTCATGACTATGATTGACCACATTGGACATGATAAAAGAGGCGGAAAAATATTTAAGCGAGATGAGGAAGGTAATATCGTAATGCTTGAAGTTGAAGATTTAGTTAAAGAAAAAGATGCTGATGGAAATCTAATTGCTAGGAAAGAAGTAACACAAGAAAAAATTGTGAATGACCAAACCATTCATGTAGCAGATGTTTTTGCGAAATGGAAAACTAAACAAGGGATAGCATGGTAAAAGGAAATACAGCATATAAATTTCAGGAAGTAGAGGCTGAAATAGACTACACTTATTTACCAGAACCTCTCAAGTGCACCTCTGTTTCTTTAAAAGATGTATTTGCTAATAAATTAAGATTAGAAGCTAATGCTTTCAACTTGGAAGCAAAAGTCGCAAAAGAAAAAGTCGCTGCAAACAAATTTGGGGTCGTTAACCTTTGGTCAAAAAATGGACTAGTTGAAACTGCTTTTCACAGACCTAGGTTTAAAAGAATTTATGTCGATCACAAAGAAATTCCTTTTTTTCAACCTTCTTCAATCACAGAAGTTTACCCTAAACCAGCTAAACACATTTCCAAAAAAACGGATGTTGACCTTGAAAAGTTAAAGATTAAAAAAGGGATGCTTCTAATGACTGTTTCTGGCACCATTGGAAAAGTAGCCATTGCAGGTGAAAAATTGAACGATCAGATTTTTAGTCATGATTTGTTAAGATTAACTGGAAAAGGAAAATATGACACTGGCTACATCTATACTTATTTTCAGACTGAAACAGGACAGCACATTTTACAATCAAACAACTATGGTGCAGTCATAAAACATATTGAGCCCGAACACTTAGAAAACATCATTATTCCAAATGCACCTGATAGTCTAAAGAAAGAAATACATGATTTAATTATTGAATCCTATGATTTAAGAGATGAATCAAATGACTTAATAGACAAAGCGGAGAAAATTCTATATGAAGAACTTCAACTAAAACCAATTGAGAAATTAAAAACAGAATACTTTGACAATTCGGTAGAATTGAGAAACTACACTACCAAATTGAGCAATTTAAGATTGCGTCTAGATGGTTCATATCATATTCCAATTGTTCAATTAGTAGAACAAGAAATTAAACGTAATTCCAAAGAAATTTCAACAATTGGGCAACTGTCCAAAGATATTATTTTGGCAGGCGTCTTTAAACGAACCTATGTAGACAGAGAAAATGGAGTTCCTTTTCTCGGAGGAAGAGATATGACTCAACTGAATCCGAAAGTTGAAAAATTTCTATCTAAGACTGTCCATGCGGCAAGAATCAAAAAAGAACTTGAAGTGTTTGAAAACTACGTTTTGATTTCTGATAGAGGAACAATAGGCAAAGTTCAAATTGTTCCAAAACATTGGAATGGTTGGGCTGTTAGCCAAAACATTATCAAAGTCATTTCAAACTCAAATGATCTTGCAGGATATTTATTCTGTTTCCTTAATTCGGATTACGGACAAGTATTGATTAAAAGAGAAATTTATGGTTCAGTAGTTGACATGATAGACAACAAAAATGTTGATGGAATTCATGTGCCACTTTTAAAGAACGTGAAAAACCAGAAAGAAATAAATGATTTAGTTTTAAATGCGAATGAGTTACGTTATCAGGCACATATAAAAGAACAAGAAGCAATTGAAAAAATGGAGGCAATTATCAACTCTACAAATGACTTTAAACTTCCAATTGCAGCAGAACCAAATGCTAAGTATAGTAAGAAGAAATAAAAGCCAATGCTCAAAGTCATACACATTGTCAAGTCGCTCAAAAGTCAGCCGCCAGAATCAAAACTTGTCAAAGAGTATGTCTTTACCAACGCTATAAACAAGGCGGAAAATAAAAAACGAAAACACAACAATATGTATAGTGCATAGCACCCTTCGGGATGCTACGACACCATACATGGAACGTTGGCAAGCATTAAAATGAATCAGATAAAAAGAATAATATTTTGGACTGCTGT
>CAXBMR010000075.1:0-5978 GCA_963976995.1 uncultured Fluviicola sp. | reverse complement strand
ATAGACTCCTTGTCAAATTCATATTTTACCAGAATCTCGTCCTGTTTTTCAGGATTATGTTCCCATCTCTTCCCTGTGGACATTAATAAAATACGCTCCTGAGATATCAATTCATTGGATGCGCTATAGAATGCTGCATCAAAAGCGTAAATTCTACATGGTTTAAAGACGTCTCTTCTTTTTTCTATCCTTAGAACAGAATCTAATTGAGGAGTCATTTCTCCACTTATGCTTGCTCTATATTCATACTTTGGCATGGGTTCTGGAGCGCATATAAAGTCAATACTTTTATTGTTGGTACAACTCCCAAGGAGAAAGACGATGCCAAAGAATAGGTACAGATTATATTTCATAACAGGTAATAGTATGAATGAAAAACAGAACGAGCCTGCCTCGCCGTTAGGCTGGCATGATGCACACACATGTGTGGCACGAGCGCGACGCTCGCGCCAGCGGGGGAACCACAAACTTTAAATTTAGCACTAATTAGCCTATTTTTTTATATACATTATTATAGGCAGACTTAGTTTACACTGTATCTTAATTCTCTTTGTTTAAACGCCTCAAAACCTCCTTCTAAAATTTCGCAAACGTGTTGTCTAATACCTTGAGAATTTAAGGTTTCTTTTATTTTTTCGTCCATTTCTTTACTCATTTCTAAACTACCGTGAATATAGTCAAATTTAAAACCATTTTTGTTTGGTGAATTTATACCGTGTTGGTTAGATACAATTACCAATTCGCTGTCCGCACCGACAACAATATTGGGATTGTGTGTTACAATAATAATTTGTCGTTCTTTTTTCTTTCTTTTAATATAAGTTACCAGTTCATTGTAAATGGCTCTATTATCTAAATCGTCTTCTGGTTGGTCAATAAGAATAGGGCAGTCTTTGTTACTAAAATCTAATAAAAGCATTAAAACAACAAATGCTTTTTTCCCTTCAGACATTTGTTTAAAAATATCTTCGTAAATAATATCATAAGAAATCTTAAAAAAGTTTGTAGATAAAATTTTCTGTGCAAGAGAGGCATTGTTATTTCCTCCTTTTAAGGTAACCTTATTGTCAAGTAGTAAATCGAAAAGTTCAAATACAGAAGTAAAAAAGTCCTCATAAGTAACGATTGGTTTATTAACGATTTCCTGACCTTGATAACTTTGTTGGTTAATGCTTGAGTTTAATATTTCGCGAAACATTTTAATGTCCAATGTGGCTTTAGCTTTTATTTCAAGTTTGTCAGACTTTAAACTTAGTTTTTCTTTGATTGAAACAATTTTATTGTAGTATTCACGAAAATCACTTTTTATACTATCTTTAATTTGAAAATACTGCATTGTAATTGCTTTCTCTTGTGCTTTTAAATTCGCAATTTCAAATAATTTGTCTGTTTGAATTTTGATTTTTTCTTCCATTTCTTTGTATTGCTGGTTATTATTGAAAACCGCAATCCCTTTAATAAAAATAGGATTAGCATTAATTTGTGTGTTTAATGACTTCAACTGTTCAACTTGTTGTTGTAATCCTAATATTAAATTCTCAATTTTTGTTGCCCAACTGGTTTGAAATTGTTTTTTCAAATCCTTGTAAATGTCAGTTACCGCAGTTTTTGTAGGTTCAATCAGATTTACAAAATCAAATTCCAAACTATCATTTGAAATGCTTTTTTCTTTGAAGCTATTAAGTTTTAAAATTTGGTTGTCAATAGCATTTATTTTGTTTAGATTTTCGTTAAACTGCTGAACAAAAGCCTTGTAAATATTCAAGTCATCTTCAGAAATTTGAATTTTACCTCTTAATTCTTCAAGAGTTGCGGACAATTTGTTTTTTTCATTATTGATGCCATCTTCATCACCAAGTTCTTTTATGCTTAGTTTTAATTTATGAAAATCACTTAAAGTTTGAAACAGTTTATTGGTTTTTCCAACAATATCAGTGTTATTGTTTTTGCTGAAATTATCGTAATTATCAATTTCATTACTTTTTTCTTCGTCTTGTGTGATGATTTCTTCAATCAGATTGTCTAAGTCGTTATTAATGTTTTTGGCTAGACGATGCATATAACTTTGTGGGAAATATTCAATATTTCTTTCATTATTCTCTATGCCATCTTTCCAAACAACTTTAAGATTTGAGACTATTTGTGAAACGTAATTTGAGTAATCATCATTTTCAAATTTTACTTCTTTGTCACTATTTAATTTCTTAGCAATCGAACCAAGTAAAATTGATTTTCCTGTTGAACGACCACCGATTATTGTGTTTAAATTTTGGTTTAAGTGTAATTTGATTGGTGCAAAATCACTATGAGTAATTGTTATATTATCAATTGCTTGATAGCCAGCTTTTTCTTGTGGTTTGTTGGCTTGTATACGTACTCTTTCCTTAGGTTCGTAAATTACTTGTCTTAGTCCTTCAAAAGTTTTATCAGATTTTATCCAGCAATTTTCCTTTAAAATGTAATTCCTAATGTTATGATTGTCCGAAGCTATAATCATCGGGATATGTTTTTTAATGGCTGGAAAGACAATTTCTAAATATCCCGTTTTATCATCTGTTTTGCCTAATTCGTAAAAATCAACCAGCTTTGAAATGTCAGTTTTTTGAGCAATAGAATGAGATAATGAATTGGTTATATTTTCAACAGAATTAGTTTTGCTTCCTGCGTGAATTGTCACAATTCCGCCCAATTCTTTCACTAATTCTATTGTGTCTTTGAGAACACAATAGACTTCATTATGTTTTTTGTTTTCGCTCTTTATACCTAGCAGTGCTGTTTTGTTTTCTAGTTGTCCCCAAACAACATCTAAGTTTGCATCTTCTGAAAATATTCCAATATAGTGTATTGGTTCTCTATCCCTTAGTTCTGCTAAAAACTCAATTCCAGGTAAAACAGTAATACCTTTTTCTTTTCCAAGTTGTTGAAGTTCTTTAATTCTTGGAATGTCAATCATGTGATGGTCTGTAATGGCTACTACCGATATGTTATTTGCAAATAGTCCGTCAATAATATTTTGATTTGTAACGCTACCGTCTTGATAGTCGTAAGATGAAGGTGTATGAAAATGTAAATCCCATTTTCTCCACTCAGAGCCTCTGTAAATTTGGTCCATAGTTTTCGGTTTATCTATTGTGCGGTGTCGTTGAAAGCTTGCCTATATCGGTCTCGACCATGAGTAGTTGCGTGGTTTAGCACTTAACTTTGTAAGTAAACACCAAACTGAAAATCCGTCCCGCCACGCTTTTGGGCGTGGGAGGATTTTCGTAAGTAGGCTGTAACTAGCAATATATTGAATACGGTGTTAGCAGAAGTAGTTTTAATTATTAGAAATTTGTGGTGGAATATTATCATCAATTTCATTTGCTAAAGCTTTTAGTATTTGTTTCGGCATTTGTAAAAGTTCAGGTTTTTTATTTAATAAATGAAGTTCTTTTATAGATAAAGTTCTAGTTTGAAGGCTGACTGAGCCTTCTTCATCAGTTAGTTTGACAACAATTAATGCTCCTATTCTGATTGCCGCATTTGGAATATCTTTTAGAGATGTGATAATATTGGATAAAGCTTCTGATTGATTTTTGTCAATTTCGGATTGTTGTTTTAGGATAGTATTTACCTCAATTCCATATTCAGCTTCTTTCAGTCTGTCTTGCACCTCTTCACTCGACAATTTCGCTTGTGATTTCGCTAAAATTCTTTTAAACCAAGAACCTTTAACAGCTTCGAATTCTATTGATTCTTCAAAACCTATACTTTTTGCAAACCTTAATACAGAATCATAAACTTCAAAAATTTCTTGTGAGTTATTAGTGTCTAAATAGATATCAATTGGTATAGTTTGAGTTGTTTTAGAATCATTATATGAGGCAGCATTTGAATAAAGTAATTCCTTTATTAAAATATTTTCTTTATTTAATTTTTTTACAGAATCTTTTAAGGATTCGACCATCATTTTAAGTTCCGAAATTTCATCATTTGATTTAGCTATATTAACTTTAGCAGCAGCAGGTTTTCTCGTTTTTCTTGTTCCAAATTTTCTAGTAACAGAACTAGCAGGTGCTTTCCATTTGCCACCATAACCACGCGCAGCATAGATTTCATTACTAGTTTTTTCTATATGACCTTCATGTAAGCGATATATATGGTTTATTCCAAAATTTTGCGTGTACGTGCCTGGAATCGTAATTATAAAATTCTCATCATGAATATTCATTGATTTATAAGCTTCCATTATATACTCATAAAGCTTTTCTTTTAATTCCCTGTCAATTCCTGACTCGCCAACAATTGACTTGTCTATTAGGTCTAATAATTCTTTGTTGTCCATGTTGTTTTATGTCAAAAATTAGATATAGAAATTAACTGCATACCTATTTTTACTAACTATAAGCCAACCATTTAGCACCTAAATACATCCTAGTGTCTTATAATTCCTATTAATCCAATAAAATTTTCTGTGTTGGGCAGCGGGGGGAGTACTACAACCAAGAGTTTGTTTCTAACCTTCTAAGTTAGCAAATATTGGTTTTGGTATTTGCTTAATCGATGAAGTCCAAATATATCCGTTGTATGGTATTTCTTGGTGGTCCTGGGGGTGGGGTTGGTACCGCCAACACAATCAAATTTTTGGGGAGTATTGTTTACTGTATCTTACAAGGTCCAAAAGATTTAATACTACTATTCGTATACCAAATCAAACTCTAAAGGATCGGCCGAATAAGTTTCATCATTTTTTATGATGCTGAATTGTATTTCATAGGCTCCTTCCGGTACTAGATCTTTTGGAAAGATCACCCATAATACGCTGCCTCTATGAAATAAATTTTCAACAGGTATATCAATGACTGTTCTGAATCCATCTTTACAACCGTTGGTAAAGGAACTACTATTTATATCGAACTCGCTAAGGGTCATGATAGGAGTTGATACTGAAGGGTTTTGAACACTACTAATTTTTACCCGATAATTATCAGGGCCATTTGGAGTACTCGGAGGATTCAAAGGATCCCAAAATAATCCTTTAAAGGCTAACCGAGTTCTTTGTAAGTCCTCACAATCAATTACTTGTTGAACGATTAATGAATCGATTTTTGGTTGGTTGTTATAGATTTGAAAATTTTGCTGCAGAATATCGTTGTTGTAATAGTCGTTCAATTTAAAATGTAACGGTAAATCAAGGCTTTCAGTTAAGATATCATTTTCTTGGAAGAGTATTGAGCTATTTGAATCTAAGCTTATTAAAATTGAATCTTTGGAAAGGGTTGTATATTTCAAATCAAGAGTATCTCCTCCGTGTTCAACAAAAAAATAAGGTGTTGCATCCAATTCTCTAAAGTCTGTATCCTCAGCGTTGTCGGTCAAATATAAATGAGCTTCATGGAGACGGTATTTACGGACAGAAAATCTAAAAGGTAAGGTGGTAACAGTTTTCTCAAGACCTTCATTGGTTATATTTTCTATACTAAAAACAGGTTTGACGATATATTTGGTTGCTTTTTCAAGTCCCTCCAAAAGATGTGTCCGCTGAACAACTTCATCCGTAATGTCTTTTTTGGACCATTCAAGATCTGTTGCCTTTTTATACCAGATTTCTCTAATTATTTTACCTCCAGTTCCACTAACTGATGTTGAAACATATTCGAGTTCCATGGATGTTGGTGTTATTTCTCCAATATCATACGAGAAACCTTGAAGATTAATAGTAGGTTCTGGCGGTATTGTATTGGATTCATCCTTACTACAGGCCAAAAAAAAAGTTGAAGCAAATAGGGTAATAAAAAGTTTCTTCATATTATTTTTAATGGTAACAATTTTTTGATATTGTTCACTTTAGGGATTGTTTGGCAAGGGTTTGTGTATAAATGATTGCGTACATTTCCAACGTAAATTGTCCACCTGCTTATGAATATAATTTATACATATTATTGTGTGCAGTTTTATCTATTTCAAAAAACTATTGCCATTCCAAATCCATTTTTTGC
>CAXBMR010000074.1:0-6417 GCA_963976995.1 uncultured Fluviicola sp. | reverse complement strand
TCTCTTCAGATTAACTCAAATTTATGCCTAGTCCCCAACAATTGGTCATGATCCATTTAAACTGCCCATTTTCAGACAATTCGTAAACGTTTTGACTGTATGCCCAGTCATCATTAATCGGGAATTCACCTGTTGGGTTTATTACAAGTAAGACGACCAACCAAAGCAATCCAAGAATGAATTGATTTCTATATTTTGACCAAGATAAAAACAACAACTAAAGGGAGTTTAAATGTAATTCTACTGAGTAATTGAAGTAAAAAACTATTGTAATAACAAATATAACCATTCTTCGTTACGATAAGAAATGTAAAAATTACACGAAGAACAACTTGACTGCAGCTAATATTAGCACAAATGCCAAAAGATATCGCAACGTGCTATTATTCATCTTTTTACTCCCTACGTAGGCTCCAAAAAAACCTCCTATTACTGCTAGAGTAACAAATATCCAACTTTGAGGACTAATTTCTACACCTGTCAATAATTGACCTGCCATACCAGAAGCGGAATTCACCCAAATGAATAATGCAGAAACAGCCGCTGCTTCTTTCATTTTACCCCAATGCATTAGCAAGATGACAGGACTTAAAATTATGCCGCCACCAATACCAATAAGGCCCGAAAAAAAGCCAATTGCAGCACCTACAATAATACCTTCTCTCCATTTTACCTTTCTTTTTTTTTCTGAATTCTTGCCAAATAAATTGAGCATTTTGGCGATTGCAAACAAAAGAAGAATTCCTAATATTATCTTGTACAGTTTTGCATCAATATCCATAGTACCACCTAAAAATGATAGTGGAATAGAACCAATAGCGAAAGCAAGAAAAAGTTTACCATTGAAGTGGCCTGATTTCCAGTAATGATAAAAAGAAATAGCCGCAACAAAAAGGTTTAACAGCAGAGCTGTTGGTTTCATTTCTTCTGGTGCAAAGGAAAAGAGTGCCATCAATGCCAGATATCCACTTGCACCTCCATGACCAACGGCAGCATATAGAAACGCGACAATGGGCAACATAAGAAGAAATAACGTTGGAATATCCATGTGACAATGTTACTAAAAACTAAGAAGATAAAAAAGGAGTAATATTTGCCTCCTGTTTATTTATGTCCCAATTAGGTTTAACAAGTCTTTAACACAGTCGGATACAGATGACTAGATGAAAAAATGTACCTTTGCGCATGATTATTTCTCATTTTAAGTTCATTTTTCTTGCTTTGTCATTTGTGTTTACGCATGGCGTTTTTGAAAATAATGTGGATTCATTGACTAGTTCTAATAAAAGTTCTTCTGAATCTACAATAGATAGTGTTATCGCAACTTCTAAACAACTTCTAGGGAAGGCATATCGTTCCAAAAGTCCTAGTGGCAACCTCTTAGATTGCAGTGGATTCATTAAGTATATTTGGTCTGTACAAAACATCAACGTTTCAGGTTCTTCACAAGCAATAGCTTCACAAGTAGCTAAAATTGAATTAAAAGATGTTAAAAAGGGTGATTTTCTATTCTTCACAGGTAGAAACAAAGCAATCAAAACTGTTGGTCATTTAAGCATGGTTATTGAAAGGACAGACAGTACTTTTAAGATGATACATAGCTGCAACAGAGGTGTTGTAATAGATGATTTTCCCAGAAGTTATTACGATGAGCGGATTCTATTTGCGGGCCGTTTAAAAGATATATCGGACTCGTCAGAGCTAAGTGTCAACACGAATTCTTTACCTCCTTCTGAGTCTATTTCAATCATTGGTGTTGGAGACATGATGATAGGAACAAATTTTCCTTCCAACAAATATTTACCTCCTAATGACGGAAAAGATATTTTTGCTCCAGTAAAACACATTTTACAAGACGCAGACCTGACTTTTGGTAATTTGGAAGGTGTAATTCTCACAGATAAAGGAACGGTAAAAAGATGCAGTAATCCTGCTGTATGTTATGCTTTTAAATCTCCCGACCACTATATAAACTACTACAAAGATGCTGGATTTGACGTGGTTAGTTTGGCTAATAATCATTCGGGTGACTTCGGTGTTATTGGTAGAAAAAATACGGTTAAAAAATTGGAAGAAGTTAAAATTAACTACGCTGGATTAGAATCTTGCCCTTATTCCATTTTTGAGAAAGATGGGATAAAATATGGGTTTTATGCTGTTTCTCCGAATCGCGGTACTGTAAGAATTAACAACTATGCTTCTCACAAAAAAACGATTGCCTACTTAGATTCTTTGGTAGATGTCGTCATTGTTTCCTTCCATGGAGGTGCAGAAGGGAGTAAATACACTAATATTACAAAGAAAACGGAGATTTTCTTGGGCGAGAATAGAGGGAATCCGTATGAATTTGCACGTGTAGCAATCGATGCAGGTGCAGACATCATTTTTGGGCATGGTCCTCACGTGACCAGAGCCATGGATATATATAAAAACCGTTTCATTGCATACAGTCTAGGAAATTTTGCGACCTATGCTCGTTTCTCATTGACCGGTGTAAAAGGTCTAGCTCCTATTGTAAAAGTTAACGTTACAAAAGAAGGGAAATTCATTGATGCACAAATCACGGCAACAAAACAAACGGGTGAAGGCGGTCCACAATTAGATCCTGAAAACAGAGTAATTAAAGAAATTCAACGACTGACAGGGAAAAATGTGCCAAATTCATCTATTATCATTACTGATGATGGGAAAATTTTGGAGAAGAAATAAATAATTTTTCGCAAAAATTAATTGAATTTTGCGAATGAAACGGCAGGATGTTCTTTAAAATTGATACGGTTCTATTAATTTTGGGTCTTCAATTACTTCTATTCCCTCAAGGAAATTTTCTAATTTACTGACTTTATTCGTAAAATTTATTTGTGTGTTTTCATCTGCCACGATTATAGTCTGCGACAATAGTAAATGAGATAAAAATAATCTAAGCAGTGATAATCCTAGTTTCATGAATTTCAGTTTTAATTGCGGTATAATTTCTCATACGGCAATTAAAATATAAAAGCTATTGCTTTTTCTTACTGCTAACCCTTTCTTTTTTCCAATTGAACTTATACGACAAACCTGCACTTAAATAAAAGAAATGATCTCGAACAGCAAACTTTGACGGTTCTTCTACACCGCTATAAGTATAATATGCTCCAGTCCCATTAGTATAGGATGTTTTTACCAAATAGTTGTAATTGTAAAAGAAAATATTGTTTCGTGAATAATTGAAACCAAAATTAAAATAGAAGTTCTTTTTTAGCTTAAATTTTAAATCTAAACTATAGGTAGATTCAACTAGCTAATGCAAGTTGCGATGGGAACGCACTCTGATGCTGAAAACACGATCGGCATTATTGCAGACATCTTTTATAAAATACCTGAAATCAACCCGTTTATAGCCATAATTTCAGGGATTGGCATCATTCTTTTGTTGTTTCACGCTCGAATTAGTTATAAAGTCTTTCACTTCATTCCTGCACCAGTATGGGTACTGGCAATAGCCGTTCCCATTGTTCTGCTTTACACTTATTTAGAAGTGAATGAAATAGCCGTTTTTGGCGAGGCATTTACAGCCCCAAAGGACTACCTAATTGATATTCCAAGTGATTGGACCCAGAGCTTTGTATTTCCTGACTTCTCAAAAATATTTACCGGCACGTTTTGGATGGCCGTAATTTCGATCAATTTACTTTCAACAGTCATCACATTGGCAGGAACAAAAGCGGTTGACAAATTAGACCCTTACAAGCGAAAAACGAATATGAACCGCGACTTGGTGGGCGTTGGTATAAGTAGTATTATTTCTGGAGCGGTTGGAGGCCTTCCCATTATTACGGTGATTGTAAGAAGTACAGTGAATGTGCATAATAATGCAAAAACGAAATGGTCAAATTTTTATCACGGTTTATTCATCTTGTTTTTCGTATTGTTGTTAACCCCCATAATTCAATTATTCCCGAAAGCAGCCCTTGCAGCAGTATTGGTTATAACGGGAATTAAATTAGCGTCACCTCGCTTGTTTAGAGAGATTTATGATCAAGGTTTAGAGCAGATGATTTTCTTTATTTCAACGATTGTTATTACCCTCTATAAAGACCCTTTAATTGGCTTGTTGGGCGGAATGGGAATTACATTAATAACTCATCTTCTAATTTCTCGAGTTCCTATTTCACAGTTCATACAAATGATTGTAACTCCTGGGACACAACTAAAAGAGAATCCAGACGGCACCTTTACACTAAAGGTAAAAGGAATTGCTAATTTTTTATCCATGTTGCGTTTGATTGGAATTCTAGAAAAAATACCTGTAGGTACTAATTTGAAGGTCGATTTATCAAAAACACGGCTGATTGATTTAACCTTTCAAGAAAAATTGTTAGATTTCAGAAGAGTTCATCGTTTGACAGGAGGAAAAGTTCAAATTATTGGATTAACACAGCACATTTCAGCTTCAAATCATAATCTAGCACTGAAAAGTTTAATTATTCCTAACTATCAAAAAACGTCACCACGACAAGAACGGATTAAGAAAATAGCTGTTGACAATGGGTGGCTGTATAACCGTGAAGAACAAGTAGATTCTAGTGAATTGTTAGAGTTCGATTTCTTTCAATCACGACCGTTAGAGAAGAAAGCCAATGTTATTGGTGGGGAATTTACCGATTGTGATGTAGATTGGGAGATCAGTGATATCGTTTTTGATGAAGGGGCCATGCTTTCTAAAGAAGTTTATAAAACAACCGTTCAACTTATTCATCTTCCAAATGAAATACCATCATTTGTTATAGAACAAGAAGGGATTTTCGATAAGTTATTCGATCGTGTATTATCTCTTAAAACGACCAAGGATATTGATTTTAATGAAAGCCCGATTTTCTCAAGCAACCTCAGATTGACAGGTGAAGATGAGGTTGCTATTAGAAAATTGTTTACTCCAAATTTAGTGAGTTTTTTAGAGTCAGAAGAAATCTACCACATCGAGTGTAATGGAAGGGCTTTAATCATCTTTAAATCATTGCGTAATGCAAATACGGGTGAGATGAAAAACATGGTTCGCTTTAGCAAAGAGCTAGTTAAGCACATTGTATTGTGATATTACGCATTTCACATTCCAATAGAAAGAACCATTAATTTATTTGCTCCACCTAAGTGGAATGATTTTTTGATAGACTAACTTCTATTCATTAAGGGAGAAGGACAAAGCACCAGAAGGACATTTTGAAATTTGATTTTTAAGGTCTTCTGTTGAAGCATTTTCTATAGCAATCCATGGAGATGCTTTGGGATTATATACTTGAGGCAACATGTTGACACATACTGCAGCATGTTGACAAATCTTTGGTTGCCATTTTATGGTGATTTGACCGTTTGAATATTCTTTGTCCATCTGACTTTATTTAAGTTTAAGCAACGAAAGATAAGATTCTTTATTCGCAAATAACAGAAAGATGTTCATAACAATTGCAAGTGCAGCACCTCCAATACCTGGTAGATCTAGGAAAAGATGAAATAAAAATGCATTTAGTATTACAGGAAACACAAGCACCAAAGCCAATGATTGATATTTGTTAGTTAATAATAAAATTCCCGCTACTACTTCTACAATGGCAACAATTACTAAAATGTAGCCGCTTTTAACAAGTGCCCCCATAAATTCACCAGCCGCTTCTGGTAAAGGTGGCATTGGCATAAATTGTAGAAATTTGTTTAGGCCGAATACGACTAACATTAATCCAAATAGAATTCTGACAATTAATTTTGCTTTTTTCATCTTTTTTAAATTTTGATTTGTACAAATGTCAGTACTATTCTTCACCTATGCATTAATGTAGATTAACAAATCGCGGAAGGTTTAATTTTTCACAAAGAGGAAAACCAAAGGGAATGTAGTCAGGGAAAACACGCAAAATTTAGAAAAGTATTCTTGGCTTATGTTTTTGGACTAATAGATAGGTCCAAAAATGAAGTGTAAGCAACATGCGTTTTAAAGAAAAGGTTAATCTAGAAGTATTTAAGAGAGCTTAAACAGCCTTAAATGAAGTAAGTTTTTTGTTTAATTGGATGGTTGAGCAACGGATACTGACACTATATGCATTCATTGATGCAATTTGGGATAACATCATTTAGAATAGTAGGCCAGTCTTAAATTCAATATTCAGCGCGTTGACCAGACCGTAGCTAACGACGGAAGAAGAGAATTCAAAGAATAGTTTTTGTTTGTTGAGATCAATATTATAGCTTATTGCTACAGATGTTCCAAGGTTAATCTTTCCGAAATCGTCTTTGTATTGGACCACATCATATCTGTTTGAATTTGAGACATACCAATTTTGATAATGTTCTAAATAATAGTCGGAATATGTTTTAACGTCAGCACTTCCTAAGTTTACAATTCATTAATTTTATAATTATTAATAAAAGAACGAAAGAGAG
>CAXBMR010000073.1:0-6722 GCA_963976995.1 uncultured Fluviicola sp. | reverse complement strand
ACTGTAAACGATACCCATGCACTTTCTCCAATGGCTTTGGATGCAAAGTCTTTGCATGGTATTATTATGGCTTGTCCCTTGACGAAGGAGTGGAAACGGTAAATATCATGATGAAAATGGTTGAACGAAATGCCATCCCATTTTTTAATCTTTTTAAGTCTTACCCGCATCCTTTTGATCAAATCAATTATGAATCGATAAATAAACCAACAGACAAGTGGGCAAAATATGAAATTTCAAAATTCATGCTCACCTATGTTCATTTTAGGATCTTTCTAGCCGGAGTTAAATGGAACCTTGGAGACAATATAGAAGCTCAAAGAATTTTACAAAAAACCAGAGATGATCAATATCATAGTAGCACACACATTAAGCCTGGACTTTCACCATTAATCCCAGAGATTGATAAGTTAATTGATGCTTAAGTGTTACACTCAGCCTAATCTCGAACTTCGCTTTTTGCTATGGGGATTGAATAGATGAATTTTTAGTCTAATTGACTCAGGGATCAATCAATGGGTGCATCTTGAGACTCATCATTACTGTTTTTTCATGATTGAGTTTCTTTTTGATTACATGAATGCGCTTTTTTGTCTTGTTTGCCCACTTTAAAGCAATACAATTTCTGTCCATCAGTCTGATAGATTTAAAAAAGTGGATGCCGAAGTGATTAGAAAGCATGGTTGGGTTTTAACGTGTTTACAGGTGGCCCTATTCAGCCATTTTCTATGCTTATTTTTGATGTAGAATTGTTAGAAGTTCAGTAGACTTTAAAAATATAGAGTATGCCTAAGTTTCAACTTACACGTATTTTTTTTTGGCTTTTTTTACGTTAAAATAAAAGAAATTGCTACTTTTAAGGAGAAAGCTAAGTAGCTGAAAGGATATATTTAACTAAACCGTTTAGTTAAATATATTTACGTTTTACACTTAATTAAATAATCGCCTAAATATCTAAAAAAAAAATAGTATTCCCTATTTTCTCACAATCTAATAAAAAAGGCCAGCCTAAAAATAATAGGCAGTATTTTCACGATATTACCATTAGCATCTTTCTGAGTAATGGAATACGACCGTTTAAAAGGGCTGTTCTCTGCGTTAATCACATCATACATTAAACCAGCGTTGATTCTAAAAGATTCGTTAAATTCTTTTGAGAAACCACCACCAATAAATAACGTATTTGCCCAAGACGGGTTAATTCCAGTTAAAAAACCGTTGCTTGTATAAGGAGATTTTAACAACTCATACTCTAGCCCAAGAAAAAGCGCATTGTAAAAACGAGCGTGAGCAAAAACACCCCCGCCAAAAACATTATAGCCTCCGTTTACACCAGAAAATGAGTTTTTTACCCACGTTCTTTCGTATCGAGCAGAAGGACCAATAACCAAAATATCTCCAACTTGGAAAGCACTATATTTGAGACCAATGCCTACATTTCCGCCTAAAGTTGAAGAAGAAAAAGCAACATCAAAACCAATTTCGGGTCTTTCCATTGTGAATTCTTGCGCATTAGAGTGTAAACTAAATGAGGCAAAAAGTAAAAGTGAAAAGTATTTAATCATGGTATATGTTTTTTCAAAGGTACATAATCTGACTGTATTTTAAGAGCAGGACCGAAAAGTAACAAAAAAGCAACAATAAATTCATTAGAAATTATCATTTTAGGGAAGGTGTATTATCTTAGTAAAAAAAAAACTCATATAAAATGCAACTACTTGACGGAAAGGCAACATCACAAGCGATAAAAGATGAATTGAAAATAGCAGTTGATGCTAGAAATCAACACGGTCGTAAAATTCCCCATTTGGCAGCTGTTTTAGTTGGAAATGACGGAGGTTCTTTGACTTACGTTAATGCAAAAGTAAACGCGTGTGAGCAAATTGGTTTTGAAAGCAGTCTTTTCCGTTATGACGATACAGTAACTGAGGAAGAATTATTGGCAAAGGTGATTGAATTAAATAACGATTCTGAAGTTGATGGTTATATTGTACAACTCCCATTACCTAGTCATATAGATGAGTTAAAGATTACAATGACCATTGATCCAATCAAGGATGTAGATGGTTTTCATCCACAGAATTTAGGTAAAATGATGTTGAATTTACCTGCATTTTTACCAGCGACTCCATCGGGGATCTTAGAGCTGATTAAACGATATGGAATTGAGACAAGTGGAAAGGATTGTGTTGTGATTGGTAGAAGTAATATTGTAGGAATGCCTTTGAGTATTATGCTTGCTAAGAAAAATGATCCAGGTAATTGCACGGTTACTTTAGTTCACAGTAGAACAAAAAACATCAAAGAGAAAGTGCTTCAAGCTGATATTATTATTGCTGCAATAGGCCGACCCGGATTTGTTACCGAAGATATGGTGAAAGAAGGTGCTGTGATTATTGATGTGGGTACGACAAGAGTTCCTGATCCTTCTAAAAAGAATGGTTGGGCATTAAAAGGCGATGTTGATTTCGAAAATGTGGCAGAAAAATGTTCTTTTATCACTCCTGTTCCAGGTGGTGTTGGTCCAATGACAATTGCTTCACTGATGATTAATACATTAAAATCGATGGAACTTAGGGATAAGTAGTTAAAGTCTTGCCAAAGGAGTTTTTATTCCATCGACTAATGAATAACAGGCCAAATGGTCTTTGAAGACAGAAGCTTTAAATAATGAAGTGTTCAACAGCATTCTCACACATTCTTGCACTCCCTCTACAATAGAAGGATGAGGGTGAACTAATTCGGCCAATTCTTCAATGGATGCGTTCATTTTTATTAAAAGGCCTACCGCTTGAATCGCTGAAGAAGCGTGTTCACCAACGGCTCTCATTCCTAAAATTTTCATTTCATCGTCATTCGTCACTATGATTTTAAAGAATCCTTGCGTTTTTCTCATTGCCACAGCTCTTGCTAAAACAGCGAAATCAATTTTGACAACTTTCACGGGAATGTTGTTTTTGATGCACGCACTCTCATTAATACCAACAGCAGCGACTTCAGGTTTTAAAAACATGATCGTACAAACATTGTCGTAATTCAATTTTTCTGTTTTGTTGCCAAAAATTTTCTCAACAGCATGTCGTGCTTCTATTTCTCCCATATTAACCAAAGCAATTCTACCCGAAACATCTCCAACAGCATAAATGTTCGGAATATTTGTCTGTGTATCAGTATCTCCAATATGGTGCCCTCTTTTCGACATGTTAATACCCGCATTTTCTAATTGCAATGACTCGATGTTTGGAACTCTTCCGATAGAAAGAAGAGCCTTTTCAACTTGGATAACTTCTGTTGTACCATCTTCAGATTTAAGTTCGTACTCAACTCCGCTATCCTTCTTTTCTAATCTCAACAAATTCGAGTTGTGATGAATTGTTACACCTTGATTTTCAAGATTCGTTGCAACTAGCTCACTGACATCCTCATCTTCAAATGGAAGAATTCTATCTTGTCTATCGATAAGGTAAACTTTTGTTTTGCCAAAATTAGAGAATATTGTTGCATATTCACAACCAATAACACCAGCCCCTACAATAACGAGACTCTTCGGGTAGTCTGTTAAGTTTTCGATGGCGTCACTTGTCATTATGCTAACTTCGTCAATGTCATAAGAACTGACTTTTCGAGGTCGGCTTCCTGTCGCAATGACAATATTCTCCCCATAGATTACTTTTTCGCCGTTATCGGCAGATATTTTTACTTCATTCTTGGTGACAAAACTTGCTGTTCCACGCTCATATTTCAGAAGGCGGTCCATCGTCTCTGTTTGCAACAACTTAATATGGCAAGAATATTGAAATTTGCGTTCAAAGATCGCTTCATCGTGAACTTTCATCACCTCTTCCCATGTAAGTCGATAAGGCGATCTGCCGCCAGAAATAAGTGTATCGTTAATGAAAGAAACTCTTGTGGATAATTCCCAAAGTGTTTTTGAGGACAGAGCGCCATTGTAAATGCCCGCTCCACCAATTCTTGCTTTTTCAATAAGGCAGACTTTTTTCCCAAAATCTATTCCTCTCATTGCTGCAGCATATCCAGCTGGTCCTCCACCAATTACAATTAAATCGTATTTATCCATCACTTTGATTAATTTCGCAGTAAATATAATCAAGCAAACGCACATATGATGAAATACCAACAAGAACTTGACGATGCTTACGAAGTTAAAGAAGAAATAACTAAGGCTTTTAAAAAGCTGAGTAAAAAAAAGCACAACAAAGTGGATCAAGTGTTTCATGAGTTGCATGATGAAGCTTTTGAGAAAATAGATTGTTTGTCTTGTGGGAATTGTTGCAAAACAACAAGTCCAATTTTCCGCGCAGTAGATGCAAAAAGAGTCTCGAAGAAATTAAAAATGTCACAGGCCAATTTTGAAAAAAAATACCTCAAAAAAGACGAGGACGGAGATTGGGTTTTGCAATCATCTCCTTGTGCTTTTTTAGCAGAAGATAATAGCTGTAATATATATGATTTTAGACCTCAAGCATGCAGAGAGTATCCTCATACGGATAGGAAAAGAATGATTTCTATTTTAGATTTAACGTTGAGAAATGTTGAAATTTGTCCGGCCGTCGCGAAAATAGCCGTAGAAATTCCAAATAAATTTATTTGACACCCAACTTTATTTCATTAACTTCGTCTGATGTATTGTAGTCCCTAAACTAGACTATTCAATTTTTATGCTAATATGAATGCACACATGAGACCTACTAAGAAAACAATTAAAACACCCATACTTTTTTTATTTGCGTTGTTTTTGGCAACGCTCAGTTTTTCGCAAAAAGCGAAGGATGGTAATTATACGGCATCAACGGCTAACAACATAGTTAATAGTTATACCTTTTTAACGGCAAACGCATTAACAGGAGGAACCTCTTTAACTGTGAGTAATAACTCTATGATAGGTGGTGTCTTTGGTGGTGCTTTAGCTCCAGGAGATTTGATTTTAGTTATTCAAATGCAAGGTGCAAGTGTAAATGTTAATGTGGATCCAACTTCTAGTTGGGGTGCTAACTATACGGTTCCAAATCCTTTTTTGTGGACGTATGATTGGCCCGAACATATTGAAGCATGGGGAGCAGTTACAGCGTATAACAATGCTGGTAAGTTTGAGCAGATAGAAGTGTTGAGCGTTTCTGGTGCAAACACAATTAATTTACAATGTGCCCTGAAGAATGATTATACAGCTACAGGACATGTTCAAGTTGTTCGAGTTCCAAGATTTGATAATTTGACTGTATCTGGTGGGATTAATTCAATCATTCCTACTCTGTGGAATGGTGATTCGGGAGGTATTGTAGCAATAGAAGTAGAAACAAATGTGAATATAAATACAGGTTCTTCAATCAGTGCTTCTGGCTTCGGTTTTAGAGGAGGACAATTAGATGGAATTGGAAGTCCAGGTAGTACTGCAAACCCAAACGAAGTCCGATTTTTAGGATCGAATTTATCATCAGAAGGTTCTGAAAAAGGAGAAAGTATTCTAGGATATTACACTGAATTGGACGCGCTATTTTCAAGATATGGAATTTCAGCACCGGCTAATGGTGGCGGTGGGGGTGGTTACCAAAACGCTGGTGGCGGTGGCGGTTCGAATATTGGAACTGGATATTATACGGGGAATGGAGTCCCAGATCCTACTTATAACGTTTCTTGGGCGTTAGATTTATCGAACCCACCAAATCCTAATCCATCAAATCCGGGTCTTGTTGTTTTTACAGGTCTTAATGGAACATCATCTCCTGGGGGTGGTCGTGGAGGTTATGCTTTGGCAGAAACAGATCAAAATGAATTATTGGTTGGTCCAAGAAACGCTGCTTGGGGTGGTGATGCTAGAAAGACAAATGGAGGCCGTGGCGGTCACCCTTTAACGTATGATGCAACAAGATTATTCTTCGGAGGTGGAGGTGGTTCTGGAGATCAAGATTCTGGAGAAGGTGGTGCGGGAGGTAGAGGTGGCGGAATTGTCTATCTTACCTGTTATGGGACCATTACTGGCGGTGGTTCGTTAGACGTTAATGGTCAGGCTGGACAAAATACAAACCCGAATAACTTACCTGCAAATTTTGGAAGTCCAAGAAGAGGTAATGATGGAGCCGGTGGTGGTGGTGGTGCAGGTGCTATTTTTATTGAAAACGGAACAGCAATCCCCGCTTCAATTTCATTGAATGCTATCGGAGGAGCCGGAGGTAATCAAAATTTAACTTATGCAATTGCATTACCCGAAGAAGCGGCTGGACCTGGAGGTTCAGGCGCAGGAGGAAGTGTTTCTTTTTCTTCGGGAGCACCAGTACAAAATTTATCAGCAGGTGCCAATGGTGTAACAAATTCTTCTCTTGTAACGAATTTTCCACCAAATGGTGCAACAAATGGTTCTGCGGGAGTTGGAAGTTTGTCTTCTCCTTTTTATAATATTACAAGCACAGATGTTTCCATCTGTGCAAATTCTTCGGCCAATCTTACAGCTTCTCTGCTAGGGTCTTTACCATCTGGAGGTACCATCCAGTGGTACGCACAACAATTTGGTGGTGCTTCTGTCGGTAGTGGTTTGACTTATACAACTCCTGTATTAGCTGCGACTACAACCTATTATGTTGGAGCATGTCCAGGTACTTTTAGAATACCAGTCGTTGTTACGATTGTACCTGCACCTAATTTAACAATAACGAATCCAGCAGCTGTTTGTCCTCCAGCTGTAATTGATTTAACGGCTCCAGCTGTAA
>CAXBMR010000072.1:0-7309 GCA_963976995.1 uncultured Fluviicola sp. | reverse complement strand
AAATCAAGGGAATATTTTTTAAACTAAAACTTGCATTAGCATTTTAATCTAGGGCTATCGAGAAATGGCATTATTGTGCTAAGGTATGATAAACGTAGTTTCACTCTTAACTGTATTGAACACCCTTCATGTTGGTATGTTGATACAGTGTCTCCTTATGATTATATTAATGACCTTCATAGGGCAATTGATTTTGCAAAAACCATTACTAATGTGGATACATGTAATATCTTTCTTGCTGGCCACAGTCAAGGTGGGTCGTTTGTAAGTCAGGTTGGATATGACCGTAACGATGTACGTGGTGTGTTAGACATGGCTGGTACGGCGCAACCTATAGATTCTATTGTCCCTTATCAATTTGAATTTATCAACAGTGATTTGGCAGGTGCCAATATATTAAGAGCACAGTTTGATTCCTTAAGAAATGGTTTATGGCCAATGGCAGACACCTTGTACCAAAATCATTTTTCACCACGTTTTTTGCTAGATTGGATAAGTCATTCTGATTCAGCAATAATTGTCCAGAAAAACTCAGACAAGCCCACTGCGTTGATGTATGGCACTGTTGATCGATTTGTGCCACCTACTATCCATTATCAGATTTGGCTGGATTCTATTACAAGACCGAATGTGACATTTCAATTATTCAATGACATCGATCACGCATTTGGTTCTGAATATGACTCAACCATGAGTCCACAAGTTTTGGGATTCATGATCAATTGGATTCAAAACAATGTTCAAGCCTGTGGAACAGCTACTGTTTGGAATGTTGAAGAGAATTCTACTCTATCAGTTTACCCCAACCCATCAAGTGAAATAATTAATATACATCTAACTAGAAATACCAACACCCCATTCGTACTCATGGATATCAATGGGGAAATCATACTGCAGGGAATATTAGAAGGGGGTAAAACCAAACAAGTAGACCTAACTCGACTTAAAAAGGGACTCTATTTTCTTAGAGTAGACGAATCAGTTATGAAAATCATAAGAAATTGAAACCAAAAAATTTAAAGAACAGTTGAAGCTATAATTTTTTAGGAATTTCTATCCTTGTTTTCTAAAATCAATGGGTGGCTTTTTGGTTGTCGGTGTAATAAATACAATTGTGTTTATTACACATGAGTTTTATCTACCAAATATAGCTAATCTATTGTATTCTTCTACATTTTCACCTTCAGGATTCTCCAACACTGAAAATGAAACTATTAAGTAATTTCAGTCGTTTGTCTGTCGGATAATTATACAACAAAGCCCTAAAAAGGTCTTTTTCGCAAAAATCAATTGATTTTTGCGAAAAAATGGCAAAAACGTTCTCTACAAAACAGACTTCCTTTTTCCACGAACACATAAAACAGACTTTTCTGCCAACATTTCTATATTGAGTAATGCGTGCAGATCTTCTATTTTACTGTAATTGTGATAAGAAAAATTAGAATATCTTTGTAAGCATGAAAAGTACCATTCAATACCTATTTCTTTTTGTAGTTACGATACCACTTCTTTATTCTTGCAACGAGACTAAAGCAGACCCTGTTGCGGTTAACAAAGAAATTTCCGTTGATAGTTTAATCATTCAGTTCCCAGACAGCATTCCATTGTTAATTAACAGAGGAGAAACATACCTTGCGGATCTTAAACTAGAATTAGCATTAGCCGATGGGGCAAAAGCTTTTCGGTTAGATACCAACAACCTAGAAGCAAGGTTGCTTTACGCAGATGTTATAAACAACAGACCACAAAGAACGGTAAATGATGTTCTTCAAGCTCAGAATCATTTTAAATACATTGTAAACAAAGCCCCCAAAAACACAAGAGCAATTGTAGGTCTTGCATCAACTTATTTGTATCAGCAAGACTTTGATAGAATTTTTCAGTATGCAAACGAGGCGTTGCGGGTTGACCCCAAGCTTAGAGATGCTTATGTATTGAAAGGGACCGCTTATATGATATTGAACAATTTAGAGCTGGCAAAATCATCTTATGAAACAGCCGTTCAACAAGACCCCAACTTTTATGTCGCTTACTTTCGATTGGGGCAAATATATCAAGCAGAAAATAATCCGCGTTGTGTAGAGTATTTTGTAACGGCACAAAAATTAAACCCAGACGACTTAGAATTTAAGTACCAAGTTGCATTTTCGAAAGAATCGCATGGACAACTTGAAGGGGCAAAAGAAATGTACAGAGAGATGGCTGCAGACACAGTAGATGTTTATGTTTCTAGAGGTCTTTTTCATCAAGGATATATTAAGCAGTTTACAGAAAAAGATTTAGATAGTGCCTTGTATTTTTACAAAAGCGCACTGGAAACAGAACCTCGATATATTGAAGCGTGGTTTAACCTAGGTATTGCGCATGAAGAAAAAGGCAATAAGTCTCAAGCGCTCAGTGCTTATGCAAATTGCCTTAAATACAATCCAGAATTCCAAGAGGCACGTATTCGTGCGAATAAGTTGAGATAATGCCCATAAAACAGAAGTTAATACAACTGGTTTTAGAGGGATTAATTCCTTTGCTTGGATTTTTTCTTTGGGACTGGAGCTTGTATTTTATTTTACTCTTTTACTTCATCGACTTAGCGGCGAGTGAACTCATAATACACCTCAAATCAAGAAAAACAATTCGATATAAAAATAATATTGGCGAGAAAAAACGATGGCTAAAATGGGGAATCATCAGTGCTATTTTGTTTGTTTTTGGTCTTTTTGTAATTCATACAGCAATGTTTTTTATTGCCCCTGGCATCCAATTTTGTACAGAAGTTTATGATTTTATAAACTATGAAGAAATGGGCATAAAACAAGGTTATATTCTCATACCGCTTGTATTATTGTTGAGTTATCAGCAATACAAAATGACATTTTTAATGCCTGCGCGATTTAGAAATACAGATATCCAGTCACTTTGGAAAGGGCATATAATAGCAACAATTGCTATAATTGCTTTTGCAGGGTTAAGCTTGGGTATTGCGCAATTTGTTTTGTTTCCAGAGATTATTTATGTATTAGGAATTGTTTTCTTTTCTTCTTTGTTTGCACTAAGATTTAAGAATTAACTCCTGGATTTTGGAATCGGCTAAAGTATTATTTATTCACCCAACTTAACATCTACATCCCAATTTGGCCGTACTTTGATTGGAGTAGAATAATAATCAATTTCCTCCGCTTGAGTTTTGGAACGATAATCACCGATATCCCATTTTTTGTTAGCGTTGTTGTCCCTTATGATTTTAAAAAAATACTCCCCAGGAAAAAGTTCAGAGAACGTGAAGCCAGAAGAAGGGGTAGAAATTGCAACTTCACGCATCGTTTCCCCTTTTTTTATGAGAAGCACAACGATGTCTGAAGAGTAAGCGTTGAGGTCAACAATGATGCTTCCCAATTTTCTTTCCAACAGCAACTGTAAAGTAAATGCTTGTTCTATGCCAACACTATGAGTTGTGACAATAGCACTGTCTTTGAATAAAACAGAAACCTCCGTCAAACTGTCTTTATTCAATTCAATGAATATTTCGTCGTATTCGAAACGAACGGAAAGTGGCTGAATCAGTGATGAGTCTGATAGATTGGTAATCTCAATCAAAGAAGGGTCAATTGTTGTGATAAAATCATTGCAAACAAACGAAATCATTTCACTAGGCTTAAATTTATTATCAGAGTTCTTGCAGCTAATCGAAAAAGGTCTATTTTTTTGTCCATCTGTAAACCGAAGCTTAGTCGTGTCATTTATTTCTAGAGAACGAAAAACAACTTCGAGATTATTGACATTGTTTACATCAGTAAAGACAATTAAACTATCGTCTTCTATTTTTTTAACCTTAGACGGTTCAATTTCTTGTCCGTTTATACTGATTTTTGCATCAGAAATTGTCCGGTTTGCACCTAAAAGAATTCTCCCGGGAGCCAAAAATTTAGACGTTCTTAAAATAGGTTTTCGTTGTGGCGTATAAAACCGAATCGCAACACTATCTGTAATGGAGGAATCAAGTTTTATCACATCATTTATAGGAAACCCCAATGGCTCGTGATCTTGCAATTGCAAATCATAGTTTTCATCATTAAAAGCGACAAGCCTATATGAATTAGGAGATAAATACCGAAGAATTGCTTCACCTTTTGAGTTGGTTTTGCTAAAACTGACAATTTCATTACTGTCAAGGTCGTATAAACCAACAACACAATCTTTTATCGGCTGATTGGTCCATGCATCAACAACAGTCGTTGAATACATTAAGCTATCGATAATGGTTCCCGTAGAAAACACATATTGTATCAGTGTGTCATTGCTTTCGGTGATATCCTTAACGGCATTGTTGAGATAAATAGCATAAGTTGTATTAGGTTGCAGGCTTTCTTCCCAAGAAAGAAAAAGCGTTTTTCCTTTGATGCTTGCATTCACTTTTACTCCAGGAGGAACCATTACAATGTTTTCTGAAGGATTATTTAAACGAATAAACTCATCAAAGGGCATTTCAATAGAATTACCTGAAAACAAAACAGTTTCATTAAGCGGATTTACCCTTTTTCCAATTGGTTTTGGTGCGGACTTGTCTATTTCTCCACCAGAAATTGTTCCCACTTGCGCACAAGAGGCGAGTATAATAACAAGAAGAAAGACTAAATAACGGTAACGAGCCATTCGCAAAGTTCGGTTAAATATTGTTGATCAATTTCATCAAATGTAGCTAATTCTTCACTATCCACGTCTAAAACACCAATAACCTGACCGTTTTTAATGAGCGGAACTACGATTTCACTTTTAGACAAAGAGCTACATGCAATATGCCCAGGAAAAGCTTCTACATCGTCAACAATTAGTGTTTTAGCACCTGACCATGCCGTTCCACAAACGCCTTTGCCGTGTTGAATTCTAGTGCATGCAATCGGTCCTTGAAAAGGCCCCAACACAAGCTCATTTTCTTTGACAAGGTAAAAGCCCACCCAAAAGAAATCAAACCCTTCCTTAAGTACCGCTGAAAGATTAGCAAGGTTAGCTATTGCATCTTTTTCATCTCCAATTAGGGCTTTAATTTGTGGTAGAAGGCTTGTGTACTTTTCTTCTTTAGACCCACGAATGATTGAAAGTTCTTCTGACATGTAGCAAAAATAGCTTATTTAAGTGAGATATTAATTGTAGAATAAAACATCTAGCATTTAAATAAAAAAAACGAGAAACTAAAAAGCAGAACTTCTAGACTTTTTAAAAAACACAAAAAAATTTGTTTACTTCTCTTTTTCAAGTCAATTTTTTCAGTACCTTAATAATAGAAACACATTTTTATCAACCTAAAAAATCAATTATGCTTAAGAAAGTTGCCTTAGAGAAAATATTATTCTTGGACATTGAAACTGCCCCACTCGTTTACAAATTTAAAGACCTAGATGAAAAAGGCAAAGAATTGTTTGAGTCAAAGACGAGGTTTCAACAGAAAGACGGCAAGACGTTTGATGATCTTTACGATGAGAGAGGAAGCATTTTTGCAGAGTTTGGTAAGATTGTATGTATTTCTGTTGGCTTTATTACAAACACATCAACCGGTAAGCAAATAAGAATGAAATCATTCTATCACGATGACGAAGAAATACTTTTAAAACAATTCAGCGGCTTGTTAAATGAACATTACAACTCGCCCACAAGCATTTTGTGTGGCCACAATGCAAAAGAGTTTGATTTCCCTTATATCTGTAGAAGAATGTTGATAAATGGACTGGAACTGCCAGATACATTAAACATTGCTGGAAAAAAACCGTGGGAAATAAGTCATTTAGATACAATGGAGTTATGGAAGTTTGGTGATTTTAAAGCATACACTTCATTGGCCTTATTGTGCCATGTATTCAATATTCCCACACCCAAAGATGATATATCGGGAGCAGACGTAGCTAGAGTTTATTATGAAGAAAATGGTTTGGAGAGAATTAAAGTCTATTGCGAGAAAGACGTGGTGGCGCTTATTCAATTATTTTTAAAAATGAGAGGCGATGCGCTAGTTGATGATTCAGAAATTCACTTTTCATAAAAAAAGCGTGTTGGTTTTGCCAACGGTTTATGTAAAAAGTAGTTTTAATCCTTTTTTACATGGTAATATAAACATAACTATTTCTTCATAGAAAAATTAAGGTTTTTTCACTTCCGTTTTTTTTACATTTAGATTTAATTGATTCAATTTCATTTGTAAAATCTTCATTTGTAATTTCGAAAGAATTCAATTCTATTTGCTGATTTTGTGTTCTAAAAAAAGAAACTCCATATGAATTACTGGTCATCAAAAAGGTTCCTCTTACTTGAGCAGGAATTCTTTTTTCTGTAATTACTTCAATGACATTGTCTTTCCAATTATATTCAATTTTATGAACTGAATCTGAAACTTCTATGCTATTAATTCTGTTTTTTACCAGCATTGAATCAGGCGAGGGTGTTTTAAAAGGCATTATGGAGCTACTTGAAACGTCATAAATTAAATTGTTATTATAATCTATCAAACAAGTTATTGTCTTACCTATAGGTACATAACTAGGAACGCTCGATTTTCTAACCTTAAATTTTAAAATGGAAATTGAATCGTTAGAAATTGCGTTCATTGTTCCAACCAATACAGCTTGATTATTGTTTTTAATTTGAGTGGTATCTATATCTTTTAATAACTGCAAGTTGGTTGAATCATTACTTATTATTTTATCAGTTTGTATAAATTGTGTTGCTTTAATAACGGTATAGTTAGACGAATAGGTTTGACCTTGACTTACTGTTGTTAAACAGAGGTTTAGTAACGTAAAAAAAGCGATTTTTTTCATGATTATATTTTTTATTGAACAGTGGGAGTATAAGTTCCTCCCACTGTTAGAAACATTCTAATTTGCATGTTCCATTTTTATTATCATTTTGTTCAACGTTTGCGGCTCTTTTTTGATTATTTCAATAAAAGGATTGTTACCAATAAAGCGGAATGCTCTTCCATTTCTTGGTGGATCAACAGACCCGTTTCCTCCTCCAGGATTATCAGAAATCATGCCAAATGTCCAAGTGCCATTAGGACAGTCGCCTCCCCCAGACACAGTCACCTTTCCTATAAACCCTTCGAAGCCGCCAGTCCAAGTTAAATCTAACTCACCCTGAATACGAAATTTACAACCATCTTTGGAAGTAAGAGTAATATCGATGTTAAGTGCAGAAGCATCAAATGAAAGAAATGAAGCGAACGCTAAACACAGTGTAAAAATTAATTTGCTCATAATATAAAATTTAAATTGAATCACCCACATACTTCCCTAGACCGTAAATAGTTTACGTTGTCGAGCAA
>CAXBMR010000071.1:0-7888 GCA_963976995.1 uncultured Fluviicola sp. | reverse complement strand
ACCAGCATGCGTGATTTCAGCCCATATTGGCTGCGCAAAAACCCACAAAGACTGCAGTACGCTGACATGTGACGTCTGTTTTCTGACTCACTTAATAGTTTTCGTTGTGGTTTCAGTATTCCAAACATTGATTCCCCTTGAGAAAAAAGTTTCTTAGCCCCGCCCATTATATCCTGTAATGGGATATCCTCAAGTGGGATGTAATCTCCCCGTACTTTTTTTAGGAGGTACAGGGAGCTTGAAAAAGAATCTATACACGCACCGGCAGCGCATTCTGCTTGATTTATTACGAAAAATCAGGAAAGACGCAGGCCTGAGGCAGGATGATGTGGCAGAACGACTGGGGCGGCCTCAGTCATTTGTCAGCAAATACGAATCTGGGGAACGTAGATTGGACATCTTAGAGCTTTATGATGTCTGTGAAGTTTTGGGAACAACATTGAGTATTTTTGTTCGCACACTTGAATCATTACTAAAGAAGAAAAAAATGATTAGGTAGATCAGTTTCATAAATCATTGATTTCAGTAACTCCTAATACCATAAGAGTATAACTCATTTCAAATGCCATAATTCTAACTTTTATCGATATGACCTGATTTCTTTGTGAAGATTGGCTCCATTATCTGTCCTATGTCTTCGAACCCGATGATGGACATTTCATCTTACATTCGATAATAAAACTCGAATTTCGGTCATCATGTCATACAATATGTACATATTCTGGAGATTTTACACCAATTTATTAATGAATCAGTTCGTATCAACGTGAGTCATATATGCATCTTGAGCAAATTCGCACCTTATTTGACTCTTCAGCTGCGATACGATTGTTGCGATCAGACTCTGCTCCTTTCATTCTAGATTTTCTAAACCTAACGTTCAAAAAAACAGGAATTCTAACACTTGGACAAGAGGAACTAAAACAAAAATTACTTATTTATACGGAACAATTGCACGAAACCGATCCGGAGTGTTTGAAGGGGGCCATGGATCGATATTTGGTCAACTGGTCTGACAGTGGTTGGCTAAACCGGCATCTCAAGTCCTCCTCAAATGAACCTCACTATCAATTGACGAGGCATTCTGAAGATGTAATTCAATTTGCAGATCTTCTAATTTCCCAAAGAACTGGGTTGGTCGGGACGGAAAGCCGTCTGCGATTGATCATTGATACTCTTTCAGACCTTGTACAAGGATCTTCGAGCGACCCAGACAAACGACTTGCTTATCTTGAAGGCCAGAAGAAGGCCATTCTGAATGAAATTGAAGCTTTGACACATGGTCTTCCTGTTGAGGTTTATAAACCATCTCAAATCCGTGAACGGTTTCAGATGGCAGTTAATTTGTTAAAAACATTACAGAGTGATTTCCGCGCAGTTGAGGAACGATTCCATGAAATCGCTCTAAAAGTCCAACAAGATCAACAAAAATCTCTGGAAACGCGTGGGCAGATACTAGGTAATGCGATGGACTCAGAGGATCTATTGAAAACTGAAGATGAAGGTATCAGTTTTTATGCATTTATCGCATTTTTGTTCACTCCGGAAAGCCAGCAAGCATTACGTCAAACGATTGATGAAGTGATTCGACTTGAAGCAGTTCAGGACGAACGAGATTCAATCATTCGTCTAAAATCAATGGTCAAATTACTCTTGAATGAGGCGGACAAAGTACAATCAAAAAATGCTCATCTTTCAACTTCATTGCGAAAATTGCTCAACGTCGAAGCCGCGGAAAATCGAAGGCAAGTTTCTGAGGTCCTTCTTGAAATTAAGCAATTGGCTGTATCATTGCGTGATAAAACTATTCCGGATTTCACCTGTGGAGCAGTAGTCCAAACGTCGCTCGACTTATTTTCGCCTTTCACTCGCACATTTTGGACTACTCCACAAACGTTTGTGAGTCAGCCAGAAGAGCATGTTATAGACCTCGAACGAACTGCACGTGAACGCACATCGCTCGCTAATTTAGAATATCTAGATTTGGAACAACTGCGTCAAAACGTGCAAATGATGTTGCAATCAGAAGAACATCTGACACTTGAAAACATCATTGTAGCCATTCCACCAGCATCAGGAATATTGGAGCTGGTAGGCTATTTTCAAATTGCATTTGAAGATGGGCACATTATTAATCGTGAAAATCACTGTGTAGTTGTTCTCACTGACGCTGCAACTAGTAATCAAATACGAGTACGAATCCCTCAAGTTGTGTTCCGAAAAGTTAGTTTTATGAAATATGAGAGTAATTCACTATGAGTGAGACTGATGAGCTAGAAATAACACAATCCACTAATGTGTTTGAGTTTCCTAAACGAGAACCTTGGAGTTCTGCTGCGATAAAGTTACTCAAAGGAATAGTGTATCACGATGACAAGGGAAACACTTGGAACGAAATCTTGGCAAATGTATCACCACTTACTGATTTATTTGGACGACTGGGTATCGTTCTAATTATTAATGAAGAAGATGGCATGGCTTGGCTTCACCAACCTGAGGATGATGAATTGCCCTCCGATTACGAGACGATCCCCAAGTTATTTCACAAAAAAACATTGGGGTTTGAGGGTACTCTACTGTGCGTAGTGTTGCGTGATGAGTTACGTCGGAGCGAGGAAGAAGACCTTCTAAATGATCGCTGCGTCGTAAAACAATCTGAATTATTTACGACTTGGCAGATGTTCTTTCCAGAAAACTCAGATGAAGTTCGTTTGAATGACACACTTTCAACACATCTTATTCGTCTTGAAAAAATGAAATTTGTGCGACGATTTGAAAAGTGTCCACCTTCTTGGGAAATTCGACGAATCCTGAAAGCACGTTTGCCATTAGAGGCACTTAAAACAATCCGTAACGAACTAGAAGCCGAAATGGCTAAGCGCAGAAGAGGTGGAGCATGAACCTATTGACAGGGATTCAACAAACTGCAGGCTATCGCCTATCAAAGATGGAATTATATAACTGGGGGACTTTCGATGATACCGTGCATGGCTTTCATCCGCGCGGTGAATGGACTCTACTCGTTGGAGAAAACGGCACAGGAAAGTCTACAATAGTTGATGCGTTACTGACTCTACTTGTTCGTCCAAACACACGAAAATATAACTTCGCATCAGGTGCCGCAAAAACGGAACGCGATGAGCGTACATATATCCAAGGAGCTTATGACAAAGTCCTAGGACCAACTGGAACTCCTCAACTAAAATATCTACGACCAGGAAACAAGCATTATTCGGCACTGCTCGCCTTTTTTGAGAATTATCAAACAGGGAAGGTGTTTACTGTCGGTCAGATTCTCTACTTGGATTCCAATAATAAGCCAAAGAAGTTCTACGCATTTGATGACAAGCAGGAACGCGGCATTGCTGAAGATTTCGGAAATATATCTGAATATTCCAGTGTATTGACGACACTAAAAAACAGAAACTTCAAGGTGACTGAGACGTACACACAATACTTTGAATGGTTACGTCGGAAAGTGAGTTGCCTTCCCAAAGCGATGGATATGTTCAATCAGGCAGCATGGGTAAAAGATGTCAGTCAACTAGATTCGTTTGTACGAGACCAGATGCTCGAAAAACACCCTTGGGATGAAAAGGTCTCTCAGTTACTCAAACACTTTTCTGAACTCAATGAGGCACATCGTTCGCTTGTGATCATTCGTGACCAGGCCAAAATGCTCGCACCTATCGTTGAAGAAGGAATGCAGTATCGTGAGTTAAATTCAAAACTCGTACTGGTGAAGAACCAACTTAAAGCAACTTCACTATACTTCAACTTTGCTACTGAAAGATTGTTGGAACCGTTGTGTGACTTGTGGGCAAATAAGATCACTTCATTCAAATCGAAAATAAATGAATTAGATAAACACATTTTTGAAACTACTCGTGAAATAGCTCAAATTGATCTTGAGATTATCGGTGCGGGAGGGGAGCGACTGAGCCGATTGCCTGGCTTGATTTCTATCGAGCATGAAAGGGCAGATCATAAGCGAAAAGCGAGAATCGAGTTCGAGTCTTTGCTCTACGAAGCAGATATCGAAGGCATTGTTAATTCAGCAAATGAATTCACCATAATACAAAGCATGGTGACTAATAAAATATCGGAAAAAGAAACTAATAGAAAACATGCGCAAAAAAATGCAGCTCGAATCCAGTACGAAATTGGGCTACTTCGTCAACGTATTTCTGATGACCGAGAAGAACTTTCATCTCTTCAAACTCGCAAAGGCAATATGCCACGTGAACTCGTCTTTGTACGAGATGAAATATGCCGTGAATTAAAGATCTCGGTGAAAGATCTTCCATTTGCAGCAGAATTGATTGCGATCGTGCCTGAGCATCGTGAATGGGAAGCATCGATTGAACAAGTTCTTAGTGGTTTTGCCCGAGATCTTTTAGTCAAGGATCAACACTATGCCAAAGTATCAGGATACATTGATCATAAACGTTTATCTGACAAAGACGGACGAGGGCAACGACTCAATTATACTCGCGTGGTAGCTGGGAAAATTACAAATGTTGCGCCGTCGGGAAAACATTTTAACCAAGATAGCAGAACATTGTTCTCTATGCTCAAATTTCGTGAGGATCATGATCTTGCAGCATGGGTAAGGGGCAAGATCGCTGATAGATTTGACTTTCTAGCATGTGATAATATTGATGAGTTTCAACGGGCGAATCATGCAGCAATGACAAAGAATCGTCACATCAAACGTACGAAGGAACAACATAGTAAGGACGATCGTGGTCGATTTGGTGATCGAAAACAGTTCGTATTAGGATGGGAGAATCGTGATAAAATCCTCGCGCTCAAAAATTCTATCGCAGATACAGAACTTCTTTTAGATCAGTTAGAATTAAACGAGACCGAATTTAACAACAAAATAAACAAGGCTACAAATCAAATTAGTTACCTGAATCGAATCTCCGAATTCAAAGATTATGATTTAATCGATGAAGCCAAGCATCGAAAACAAATAGCTGAATATCAAGTGGAGTTGCATAAACTTAAAGATTCCAATGACAAAATACGTGAACTTGAAAGTAAAAAGAAAGATCTAGAAGTAAAGCAAGAAGGAGACCGTTTGCAATCTAAGACTCTTTCAGATGAATGTTCAAAAAAAGAAAATGAATTAGAGAATGGAATTAAATGTTGTAAAAACGCAGTAAGAGCAATAAATGAAGCGAAACAAGATAGGCGATACGATAGTCTTGAAGTTCATTTTGAATCAATAGAGACATTACTCGTTGATGAACCATTAACACTTGATAACATCACTACATTACCACAAAAATTCACGCAGGACCGTATTGAAGAAGTAGACAGTCTTGAGAAAGAGTCGAATTCTATTGCTAAACCAATAATGTCAAAGATGTCACGTTTCTTGTCTAAATTTCCAGAATTCCAAAGTGATATGAGCGGTAGCATAGACTCTTTGCTTGAATTTATTGAATTGCACAAAAAAATTGAACAAGATGATCTTCCTCGACATGAAAATAGATTCAAAGAGCGGCTCAACGAAAAGGTACTGCATGAAGTTGGAGTGCTGAACTCACACCTGGAGAATGAACGGGAAGAAATTATTGGCAAGATTGAAGAAATTAATTATGGATTGCGTCGAATTGAATGGAACCCTGGAACTTACATACGACTTGAACCAGAAGATGGTAAAGATGCAGAAATCCGCGATTTCAGAAGAGATCTGGCTGCGTGTCTTACCGGATATCTTAATGGGACGATGCAAGCAGACGAAGAAACATTTTTACGGATTCAGAAACTGGTCAACAAGCTGAGTGATGATAGTAATATTCGTTGGCGTGAAAAAGTAATTGATGTCAGGCGATGGTTTAGCTTCTCTGCCCGTGAATTGGTGAAAGAAACGGGGGAACCACGCAGCTATTATGATGGAGGCGCTGGAAAATCCGGAGGTGAAAAAGCAAAGCTTGCTTTTTTAGTTCTAGTTGCGGCTATTGTTTATCAATATGATATCGACCCAGATGCATCACGTAGTGATAAGTATCATTTTGTTATGATCGACGAAATGTTTTCACGAACTGCTTCAAAATATGCAAAGTACGCTCTAGAATTATTTGAACAATTTGGTTTGCAATTATTAATCGTAGCGCCGCTTGATGCGAAAGCACGTGTCTGTGAGTCTTATGTCGGTTTACATGCGCATGTTGTCAAAGATGGAGAGACAAATCGAAGCGAAATCCTGAGCTATTCATCCGAGCACAGTGAAGAATTTATACATTCGCATGCAAGCATGAATCAGAAATAGTAAATGATCACTCCTTCAGAAATCAGAAAGAAATCACTTCGGATATATCCTCAGTTCGTAAAGTCATGGCTTACCGGTCAAGAGTTCTTTCCTCGCCGTGTGCCTGCTAATTTGAAGTTACCAAAGGAACTTGGTAAAGCAAAGCAAGCGATTGAATTATTACGTGCGAATTCCAAGCAGAATTGTGGCTATGGTTATAGTATTGATTGGGAACCGATAAAGAGTCGATCACACGGTCTTAACGATTTTCCAGTAGCTATTGTTTTACAAACACAAATGGATCTTCTCCGTTTAGTGAATGCTGTTGAAGAATTTCGCACTCTACAATTTTCTGTTGAGAAATTAAGGCGGTTTCAACCCAGCCTTGAACCTTGGCTTCTAGAATCAACTCACTGGAAAGATCTACTTATAGCTGCTGGGAAGCTTGATGAGTTGCTATTATTGACACAATATCTAGTAGACCATCCGCGTCCGAATTGTTTTGCTCGGGAGATAGCCCTGCCCGTCTCCACAAAACTAATTGAAGAAAATAAAAAGTTGCTGGCGTCATGGCTCGATCTACTCCTGCCACGAGACAAAATTGATTTCAAATTTAATCGAACTGAATTTGAACCCAGGTATGGTCTCCGGTTCATTCAGCAACATCTACTATTTCGAGTCCTCGACCCCATGCTCCAACAGCGACTGGGCCTAAGATTCTCTGAACTATCACTACCTGTTAATTCAATCAACGAACTTCAACCACCTCCAGTAAATGTTTTTGTGGTTGAAAATAAAGTCAACCTGTTAACACTACCTCCAATCTCGAATTCGATTGCAATCGGAGGCTTGGGTAAGTCGATTTCATTGTTTCGCGATGTTGATTGGCTTCATCGATCCAATATTTACTACTGGGGGGATCTGGATATTGAAGGATTTGAAATACTTAGCCAATTTAGAGAGGTGTTTGAACATACTGAGAGTATGCTGATGGATTTGACAACATTTAATACGCATTCCGACTTGGCAATTGCATGGCCAAATAAACCAGGTTCTATTCCAATAAAGCTTTCAAATTCAGAGCAAGAGATCTACCATTTTCTACTTCATAAAAAACTGCGTCTCGAGCAAGAGAGGATTCCTCAAGAAGAAATTGTAGGTTTCATCGGTAAACTTGCTTTAATTATGTGAATGACCAGTCAAATGCCATGAAAATCTATCTTTAGACGGTTTTTATGGCGGCATACATAATTTCAATTGGCCTCCGTGTGATGAATGCTGCAAATTAAATATTTTGGTAAAGGAATCTTCTTTTCAAAAAAGAGTTAAGTTGATTTGAACGTTGCTAGCGTCCTGTTTGATGAGGACGACAGAACGGCACTATCAGGAGCTATTTTTTTGGAGGGGGGGTAACCAGATCGCATCCAATAGTTCTCTGAAGTGGTTACATCGATGCAAAGTTTTTGTTAGAAAGTACCTCCTAACTTTCCCCAGTTCTTTTCGAAGTAAGTTTCAATACCTTTGCCCGGTCTATAGATAGGGTAGATGGTCTCAAACTCAACCCGGGCCAGATGATAAGAGTCATTGTTGATTACGCATAAGCATTTAGCGAGAAACAATAATGCA
>CAXBMR010000070.1:0-7965 GCA_963976995.1 uncultured Fluviicola sp. | reverse complement strand
AACTCCTGTTTCCAGGATGAAAACCTGATGTCCTAACCACTAGACGAATGGGCCAACTAAATATTTCAATTTCCCCGTTTTGGGAGTGCAAATATAGAGTGAAAATCTTTAATAACAAACGAAAAAATACTTTTTTTTAATAAATATCTTTATCTTCAGCACTAAATTTAAAACCTAGCCTTTTTCCAGTGGCTATATGCAAGTCCGAGCTAATTGCGTTAATCTGCATAAGTGACACTTCTTGAATTAGCTCATAGGGTGGTGTAATAAGGTCAAATTCAACGGCAAACACAAGTGATGCTTGAATGACTTGGCAAATTACTTTATCGGTTAACTTACTTTTTTCCAGATCGGTAAATAAAAGACCCAACTCGCCTTTCCCTTCTACCAAAAAATGTTCTTCGTGATTCAAAAAGATTCGACCAATTAAATAGCCAGCATCATTTAATCTACTTTTCTCAACAGATTCAGCCAAGAAATTATAAATGTTGATTATGGCAAAATAACCATTTGCTCCGTTCGATTCAATGTATTTAGATTCCCACATCGGGTTATCATCATCAAATCTAAAAACATTCGTGTGTAATTGAAAAACAAGTGCATCAGAACCTATATTGACACGGAATTCGTACTTACCACTATCCTTATAATCCAATCGAATACGAGTATCGTCAATAGAAATTCTCAATTGATCTAATTCCTTTTGAACAACTTCCTTGAATCTCCCCAATACCTTTTCAGAATACTCAGCAATGTCCTGTTTAAGAGCTGCTTTATTGATCAATAAATTGATGATTTCCTCTCTTCTTTCTTTATGGTTATGCTTTACACTCATTCTTCTATTATTAATAAGCTTTGGCAAAAATTACTCTACCTTTCGATTTATTTCCTGTGACCATGCAAACTCCTTCCTGTTCAATTCGATCTAAGGGAATACATCTAATTGTCGCTTTCGTTTCCGTCTTTATCTTTTCTTCAGTTTCAGCAGTTCCATCCCAGTGGGCAAGAAAAAAACCTCCTTCTGATTCAATTTTAACCTTAAATTCTTCGTAAGAATCTATCTCTCTTATATTAGAAGCTCTAAAATCA
This sequence comes from uncultured Fluviicola sp., assembly GCA_963976995.1. GTDB lineage: Bacteria > Bacteroidota > Bacteroidia > Flavobacteriales_D > Crocinitomicaceae > UBA4466. Next base: position 6,876 of record CAXBMR010000070.1, on the reverse strand, counting down.
GAAGCTCTTTTAAATAGGTTTTCTTGAATTTCTGAAAGTAAATTTTCAATGTAAGCTTCTACTCCATTATATTCAACAATTTCTTTTGTTTTGGTATCTCTCCGAGCAATTTCAATTTTTCCGTTTTGTAAATCTCTAGGCCCCATTGCTAATCGGATCGGAACTCCTTTTGCTTCATATTCTGCAAACTTCCAACCCGGACGACGGTTATCATCATCGTCAAACTTAAAAGAAACTCCTTTTACCTTCAATTTTTCACCAAGCGATGTCATTCGCTCAGAAATTTGCTTCAACTCATCTTCTGTTTTGTAAATTGGCACAGCTACCACTTGAATTGGAGCCAGCTCCGGGGGCAATACTAATCCATCATCATCAGAGTGTGTCATAATTAATGCTCCCATTAGGCGCGTAGAAACACCCCAAGATGAAGCCCAAACAAAATCTTGATTTCCTTCTTTAGTTGTAAATTTAACGTCGAATGCCTTTGCAAAATTCTGTCCTAAAAAATGTGAAGTTCCTGCCTGCAAAGCTTTACCATCTTGCATCATTGCTTCGATACAATAGGTCTCATCTGCACCAGCAAATCTTTCTGATTCAGTTTTCAATCCTTGAATAACGGGCATTGCCATATATTGCTCTGCAAAATCAGCATAAACACGATTCATAAGAGCTGCTTCATCTAATGCCTCTTTTTTCGTTGCATGCGCCGTATGACCTTCTTGCCATAAAAACTCAGCAGTTCTTAAGAAAATACGAGTTCTCATCTCCCAACGGACAACATTTGCCCATTGATTAATCAAAATTGGCAAGTCCCTGTATGATTGTATCCATTTTTTATATGTGCTCCAAATGATTGCTTCAGAAGTTGGGCGAACAATAAGTTCTTCTGTTAATTTCGCTGTTGGATCGACTATCAGTTTTCCATCATTATTTGGGTCGTCTATTAATCTGTGATGAGTGACCACTGCGCATTCTTTAGCAAACCCTTCCGCATTTTTTTCTTCTGCTTCAAAAAGACTTTTGGGAATAAAAAGGGGGAAATAAGCATTGGAATGACCGGTTTCTTTGAATTTTTTATCCAAAATTTCCTTCATCTTCTCCCAAATAGCATAGCCGTAAGGTTTTATAACCATGCAGCCTCTAACGTCAGAATTTTCAGCTAAATCTGCTCTAGAAACAATTTCATTGTACCATTTAGAATAATCTTGCTCTCGTGTCGTGTACTTTTGCCCCATCTTTATAATTAATTTATGAATGCAAAAGTAGCAAAATCAGTGGTTGAATCAGCAAATTATGTCAAAAGTATGAATTAAGAGCATTAGCTAATTCCATTCACTTCTCGAACCGCTTCACTGAAGGTGATATTGTCTGTTTTACTTTTTATCCATGCCCGAATATTAAAGTATTCAAGAATTACGCTCTCATTATGATCTTTTAAAAGTTCATCAATTTCCAACTTCATTTTATTCAATAATTCGACCTTATTCTCAACAACATACATTTTAGCCAGTTTCCGAATATACTGAATGCAAACTGTTTCTATTTTAAAATCTCTTTTATGTTTTATCAGGTATCTACTTGTAGAACGAACTTCATACTCAATGAAATCATAATTTCCTAGCTCATAGTGAATGATTAAGTTCACCAACTTAGAAAAACTATAGATATCCTGCCTTAAATTTTGTACATTATCATTGAGGACATCATTTAAGTAAAATAAGGCCTTTTTATAGTTTCCAATGCCAAAATAGCTGTATGACTTACTATAAGTAAGCAAGGTTTCCATTTCTTTACTCACTTTTCCAAGCAACGCTTGATGTTGATTTTCAATCTCAGGTATTAACTCAACACTGGATATAAATTTACCTTGAGAGTGAAGTAAAATTAACTCTTGGTCATATGTTTTTGCAAAAATTTGCACCATTATATCAATCGATTTGAACGCTTTCTTGGACTTCAACTCTCGTATGGTGCTGACCATTTGTTCAGCTTTTTTAAATTTTTTATCTTCAATATAGCACCTAAGTAAATGAATCAGTGTAAGAACATACCTCTTTGCGGCTTGGTCTTTAATTAGGGGATTGTTGTCAAGAATTTCTTTGGTTTTACTAAAAAAAGCATAGCTGTCTTTGTAATTTCTATTTGTTGCGGCACATAGTCCTTTGATATAATAGCAAATTGATGCAGCGTTTGTTGAAAGTGCCGTGTTTTTTCCACTTATTAACGGGTGCTGTGCAATACTATCCACTATTTTCTTCTCATTTTCATTTCTTGTAAAGCCACCACTTCTAAAAATCAAGTTCACTTTAGCATATAAAACCACATACTCCGCAAGATTTCGAAGTTTTGCTATTACCAGCTCTTCTTCATCATTAAGCGAATCTAAATCCATCGAGAATTCACCTGCTTCGTAAGCTGAATCAATTAATTTTTTTTCCCAACTAATCAACTCATATAAAAAATAGAATTTTTCGTGTTTTTCGGCAGTCGCTTTTGCTCTAAAAACAAATTTACTGCATTCCTTGTAGAGAGCTTTGCTATATAAGATTTCTATATTTTTTAAATCTTCCGCTAAAACTCCCCCAATAGATTGACCACTAGCGTACATTCTTAAACTCTTCATTATCAACTTATAGAGATGGTTTTTTTCTGAAGGCAAATGCTTTATGAAGTTTTCTTTTTCGAATTTTTTCTTAAGAGCAGTCTCATTGTAACTGGTCTGCTTTTCAATATAATCAAAAAGCATCAAGTAATTCTTATCTCCTGATTGTAGAGAAGAAGATAGTTTAAAAAAACGCTTCTCTGATTTTGTTAATGATTTTATTAAACTAAATAACTCTACTGATGGCTTCATAAGAATACAGGTATTATAGTATCAAATCTACAACAATTCTTTGAATCCTAACAGTTATAATACGAAAAAGACCTTGGTTTCCCAAAGCCTTTTTCAACAACAACAACAAACTATAAAACCTTCAGTTAGATTAACTAACGAAGGGTTATCTTTGAACCGCTAGTAATTATATCCTCATTACTAGCCATTTTGTTTAATTTCGTTATGGTTTTTGCTTGGACAGCGTATTTCTGAGAAAGCTCATTGACAGAGATATCCTCTTTTACAACTATCGTTTCTCTATCAAAAATATTTGCTCTCTTTTTAGCTTGTAAGTACACTACCTCTCCCTGTTCTATAAAATCCTTTTTTTGTGAAAAGTCATTGAAACGGTACAGCTGACTCAACGATAAATTAAATTCTTTTGCAATCGAATAAAAAGTATCTCCGTTTTTTACAACAACATACCGCACTCCCTTTTTATGCTTAAAAATCGCATGAGAATTAGAATAACTCAAAGAAGACTCAACCTGTTCAGTTGCTATAGTGACTTTTTGTTGAGGCGTTATTAGAGGTGCATTAGTCTTGTCTAATTCATGCAATGATAAGTCTTCAATGATTTTAATTAATAATGAAGGATACTTAGGATTAGTGGCGTAACCGGCCTTTTTCAATCCTCTTGCCCATGATTTATAATCATCTATAGGATAATCAAAAAGAAATGCATAGCGTTTGTATTTCTTTAAAAAATCACTGTGATCATTAAAAGATTCTTCCGCTGACTTATAAACACGAAAACAATCGTCTTTGTTGTCGTCGTCTTTGTACATTTTCTTGCCGTTCCAACCGTGACACTTAATTCCGAAGTGATTATTCCCTTTTCTAGCTAGATCAGAATTTCCACTAGCACTTTCTAAGATCGCTTGCGCCATAGTGATACTTGCGGGAATACGAAATTTTTGCATTTGTTCTACCGCAACTCCACTCCACCGGTCGACGTACTCTTTCTTGCTGATCTTGTTCGCCCCGAATGAAGCAAAAGAGATACTCGCCAAAAGAATAATTGCTGTTGTGATTAATAATTTCATTTGTTGTTGTTGTTGTTGTTGTTGTTGTTGTTGTGTTCCTTTATTACGACAAATGTCCGTATTAGTTACATTTTTTGTTGATAAACTAATATACCATGTTAATAACTCCCTAACTAGCTGATTACAAGACAAAATGTCACATCTTCTTCAATGAGCATGTCATTTGTTCCGACTTATGCACTTTTTGAACCGTTGGACTAATAGTTGACTGCTTAAATTGAATTAAAATTAGAAAAATGGATCAAGAAAAATTAACATTAAAAACCCAAGAAATTCTTCAGAAAGCACAACAAATTGCTTCAGAGAATGGCAACCAAAGCATCGAGATGGGGCATACTTTAGAAGCTATTCTATCAGTAGATAAAGATGTTACACCGTTTCTTTTCAAAGAATTAAACGTCAATACTGAAGCGGTTAAGTTAGCCACAAAAAGGATTATTGAGTCTTATCCAAAAGTAACTGGGGGACAGATTTACCTTTCATCAGCAATGAATCAAGTTATGCTTAATTCATTTAAGGAGATGAAGCAATTTAACGATGAATTTCTCTCGATAGAAATACTCCTTTATACTATGGTCTTATCTTCTGACAACATAGGCAAACTTTTGAAAGATGCAGGAGTCCAAAAAAAAGAACTAAAAAATAGTATTATGAATTTACGAAACGGAGAGAATGTAACTTCCAGCAGTCAGGAAGGAACTTATAAATCACTCGAAAAATTTGCTAAAAATTTGAATGAATTAGCAAAAATCGGAAAGTTGGACCCAGTTATAGGGCGAGATGAGGAAATAAGGCGTGTTTTACAGATATTAACGCGTAGAACGAAGAATAATCCAATTCTTATCGGTGAACCTGGTGTCGGTAAAACAGCAATCGCAGAGGGAATTGCGCACAGAATTATTGAAGGAGATGTTCCTGAAAATCTAAAAACGAAGATAGTTTACTCTTTAGATATGGGAGCATTAATCGCTGGAGCCAAGTACAAAGGTGAATTCGAGGAACGGTTAAAGTCAGTTATAAAAGAAGTAACCAAAGCCGATGGAGAAATAATACTGTTTATCGATGAAATACACACACTTATTGGTGCTGGAGGTGGTGAAGGTGCAATGGATGCTGCTAATATTTTAAAACCAGCGTTGGCTAGAGGAGAATTGAGAGCAGTGGGTGCAACAACATTGAACGAGTATCAAAAATACTTTGAAAAAGACAAAGCGTTAGTCCGACGATTTCAAACAGTTATGGTCAATGAGCCTTCTTTTGAAGATACCGTTTCCATTCTTCGCGGAATTAAGGAAAAATATGAAAGTCATCATAAAGTGTTGATTAAAGATGAAGCAATTATTAGTGCTGTAGAACTTTCTCAACGATACATAACGGAACGGCAATTGCCTGACAAAGCAATTGACTTGATTGACGAAGCAGCTTCCAAATTGCGCATGGAGATGAATTCAAAACCGGAAGAATTGGATGAAATTGAACGAAAAATCATGCAATTGGAAATTGAAAAGGAAGCCATTAAGCGAGAAAATGATAAAAAGAAGTTGTCTTCTCTAGAAAAAGAATTAGCGAATTTATCTGAACAGCGTAATGCCTTTGTTGCCAAATGGCAAGCTGAAAAAGATATTGTTGATGCTATCCAAAAAACTAAAGATGAAATTGAATCTTACAAATTGGAAGCGGATCAAGCCGAACGGGCCGGCGATTATGGAAAAGTTGCTGAAATTAGGTATGGCATGATTAAAAAATCGGACGAAGAATTAGATCGATTGAAAAGCGAATTAATCGAAAAGCAATCGGATTCTAAGATGATTAAAGAAGAGGTTGATGCAGAAGAAATTGCAGAAGTTGTTTCCAAATGGACAGGAATACCGGTCAGTAAAATGATTGAAAGTGAAAGAGTTAAACTTCTTAAATTGGAAGACGAACTTTCAAAACGAGTAGTTGGACAAAAAGAAGCTATAACGGCTTTGTCAGATGCAATTAGAAGGTCTCGTGCAGGCCTTCAAGATGATAAAAAACCCATTGGTTCATTTATCTTCCTTGGAACAACTGGGGTTGGTAAAACTGAGTTGGCAAAATCATTAGCCGATTATTTATTCAACGATGAAAATGCAATGACCAGAATTGACATGAGTGAATACCAAGAAAAGCATTCAGTTAGCAGATTGGTAGGAGCTCCTCCTGGTTATGTAGGTTATGATGAAGGAGGACAATTGACAGAAGCTGTAAGAAGAAAGCCCTACTCTATTGTTCTTTTGGACGAAATTGAGAAAGCGCATCCGGATGTATTCAATGTTCTCTTGCAAGTTCTTGATGATGGACGATTAACAGATAACAAAGGAAGAACAGTTAATTTTAAGAATACGATTATTATCATGACTTCGAATTTAGGTTCTGATATTATCCATTCTACTTTTGATGAAGTTCCAGAAGATCAATACGAAAGTGTTGAAAACAAAACTAAGTATAATGTAATGGAACTCTTGAAACAGACTATTCGACCTGAGTTTTTGAATAGAATTGATGAAACAATATTATTCTTGCCTTTGACGAAAAACAACATCGAAGATATTCTGACGATACAATTGAACAACTTGAAAGAAAAATTGAAAGTTCAAGGAATTAATTTAGTCATTAATCGAGATGCATTTGAATGGATGGCGAAAATTGGTTTTGATCCTTTCTTTGGAGCAAGACCGATAAAGAGAGTAATTCAGAAACAAGTAATGAATGAGTTGTCTCGAGCTATTCTCGCTGACAAGCTAGATTTAAGTAAAAATGTGGTCATGGATTTATTTGATGATAAAATCATTTTTAGGAAACCAATTTCGGAAGAGGAAGAGATTCTTCATTGATTATATAAAAAAGAGTAAGTGAAAGCTTACTCTTTTTTTGTTGTTATAGAAGTTGTTTAAAGTTGTCTAAGTAAAATGACAGAAAAAGCTAATAGGTTCA
>CAXBMR010000069.1:0-8349 GCA_963976995.1 uncultured Fluviicola sp. | reverse complement strand
ATGATCCAATGAAGGTCGTTGTAGGCAATGTAAAAACGAGCCAAATCTGGAAAAGGGTCAAACAATTTTCTAAACTCAAAAAAATCGTACTCCAGAACAGTGGTGTCTTCAAGTGCGGTAATGGAAAACTCACTTGGCTTGTTTGCCAACATCGCACTCAACGAAGCAGCTATTCGCTGTTCTGGAAAAAAATACTTTATTACCGCATCTCCATTTTCTCCAATGTAATGCTGCGAAAGTAGTCCACTTACAACGAAGGACATTTTTTTGGGATGTTGTCCAATGTTAAGAACGTTGTCGCCTTTTTTATACTCCTTTTGTTGTAAAAGTCTTCCCCAAGCCAGTTCTGCTTGTTCAGAAATATTATAGTAGGTTCTTATCTTTTCAAAAAATTGGGAGGTATTCATTTCACTTCAGTATGCTCAATGTTATCTCAATGCTCTTTTACGCTTAATAAAGCTCATATAATTTATTGAAATTTCATTATCAGGATACCAAAAAAAATAGGCTTTACTACTCTTAATATCTCGATAAGAGTAAAAGAAGGCGAGATGATAAGGTTAGAACGAGATGTAGTAATACTATGCCTCAGTGAGTTTGGCTTAAATCTTCGTTACAAATGAGGATTAATGGAATGCTCGGTCTATCAGTAGAAACCGTTAAAACGGTTGAAATTGGAAGGAGAGCACATAGCCTAGGGTTTAAACCTTGGGCTATGTGAGTGAATGTTTGAAGGAATGGTTTTGACCATTTTATAGGCTACTACAGTCAGTCGCTCGGTTGTGCCGAGTGACGTCTTATTGTAATGACTCTAAGTTTTTTAGATACACAGATAATTCAGGTTCTTTATTTTTTCTTGCCGTGGCAATGGCCTCTTTATACCATTTCTCTGCTTTTTTTAGCTCTCCACCATGCTTAAAGTAATTTCCCATCTCATTTTGTAAAATCGAAGTATTAGGGAATTTTTCGAGTCCTAATTCTAAAATTTCTAGAGCATCTTCCAATTTGTTATTGTCAAGATAAAAACTGGAAAATCTACTGAACCAGCTAGCTTGTCGATAGTAATTTTTAATGAATTTTTTCCCATCCATTTCCGATACTAGCTCCTTAAATATTATAAAATTGTTTTCCTTATGAGCTTGTAATAAAAGATAGTGTTTCGTGTCAGCGTGAATCTCTTCTGAAATTTGGTATTTTCTACCTCTATCTTGATAGTGTTCTTTAAGTCTTTTAATACCACCAAAATCTAAGAACTCATTCATTGAATAAAATCGGATTGGTCCATAGTCACTAAAAAATAGTTTCAACCCCTCATTTATAGTAGTTAACGGAGTTGTGTAGTGATTCTCTTTATCTGAAAGATTGTATTTCCATTGTATATTTTTTGCTGGATGCCTTTGAAAAATAGAATCTAAGGAAGACATGGATTCTGTTGCCCAATTTTCAACAGTTCCTAATGCCGCGTATAGCTTTAACTCATTTTGCGTATTAGTTTTCAATATTTTGCTTACGCTTTCTAAGCGATTTCTTGATATATGTGTAGGACTTGATAAAAGAAAACCTTTAAAAAGATAAGGTTTGTTTGCAAATATCTGAACACCGAGTCCCGCTGCCATTTCCCATCCAAAATAAATTCGCTCATTGAGTGTTTCGTATTTTGAGTTTATTTCAGGAATCAGTTCCTCTTCTAGGAATTGGATGAATTTAGAAGACTCTTCATAAAATAAATTACGTCTTTTTACCGGGTCAGTATTAATTCCAACAACAATGAATTCTGGGGCAATTTCCTGCCAAGTAAGGTTTTGTTGAAATGCGATGCCATTTAAGAAGTAGCGTTGAGCATCTAATACATAAAGGACAGGATACTTTTTTGAATTCCCGTTGTAGTTAAGAGGTAAGAAAACTTGAATATCTCTGTCTTCTTGTAAAATATCAGATTTTAGAATTATTGAATTACCAAACCCCTTTTCTTCCTTTAAATTTTGGGATACAACTCTGTTTACTGTAAAAAGAAGAATTATTATGAAATAGATTTTTGTCATTTTATGTTTTGCAATTAGTGCCACGTTATATATTAGTCACAAAAGTGACGTATATCCTTGAAATTTTTTATTTACCTATATAAATGATACGCCAGTATAAACGTAGCTTTTTAATTACTCATTGACCTGAATGAATACTTAATTTTCCGAAAAACATCGTGTTATGATTCTTGACCCATTGGTAAAGAACACGTTGAGAATTTTTTTAAGGCTTGGGCTGTCCTTTGGGCTTGATGTTTAACCCTTATTATCTCTATACCTTGTTAGCCCTGACTTGATACTCTTAGAAATTACTTTTGATTGCACTTATATACGTCCATACAATAAATAAGAATTGTAATGGGATTCTAAACCACAAATAAGTAAGACCATTTCCGTCAAATGTCCCTTTTTGGTAATTCACTTTGTTCATAGAAGCATATATATTGGCTGGTAACATTAGCAGGAGAAAAATAACAAGTGCCCACCCAGATACTGTTTGAAATTTAGGAATTAGTAAACCTAATGCTAACAGAATTTCAAATATTCCGCTTAAGTAAACTACGCTTTCTTTAAAAGGAACAAATTCAGGTATCATCATTGACATTCCTTTCGTAAAGGCAAAATGTCCAATGGCTGTAAAAAGAAGCATTATCGACATTGCAATTCTTGCGGATAAGGCAAAATCATACTCTGTTTTGATGATTTTAATTACAAAAATCGAGACTGTAAAACTTAGTAAAAGTAGAATTAGTGGTTTCATGTTTTTCTGAATTATTGAAATACAAATTTCAGAAAACACTTAGGTGGATACAATGAACCCAAGTTAAGTAATGCGCCTCCTTATTCTGCTCAGTGCTTGCGGAGTAACGTTAATGTATGAGGCAATATATTTTAATGGTATTTGCTGTAGTAACTTTGGACGGTTGGAGAACAAATCCAAATATCTTTCTTCTGCTGTTTTGCTCAATAGAGAAAGTTCTCTTTTAGATTTTAGTAAGAACATGTTTTCAGCCATTTTACGTCCGATAATGTTTCCACTGCTTGTCCTTTCATAAACCTCTTGTAAGTCTTCGAGAGAAATTTTCCAAAGAATTGTTTCGGCCAATGTTTCAATTTGATATTCGGAAGGAACCTGCGTTAAAAATGAATCGTAAGCTGTGACAAACTCATTTTCGAATACAAAGCCAAAAGTCAAATCGCTTTCATCTCTTGGTATATACAGTCGGACTATTCCTTTCGATATAAAAGATAAATGATTCTCAACATCTCCAGAATGTAATAGAATAGAATGTTTTTTGAGTTTTACTTCTTGCAGCTTTGAAGAAAAAAACAGCCAATCAGAGTCGTTCATTGGAGTTATATTTTCAATAAATCTTCTGATTTCGTTCATTCACAATGTTTTAATTTGCTAGTGGCTAGCGGTCTTTTATATGGCTCGTTGCGGGCAAATTAGCATTATCCTTTCGGTTGAACACGTGCCGGATTTTTTAATTTTCTATTTCATTTTTCAATTGGCCATATTCGGTGTTCTAAGCAGTTTTTTAACTATTAATTATTCTTAAACTCAAATCTACATCTGTTAGTTTTTCAATGACAATTCGGATTTAAGGGAGAGGCGAAGACCAAAGCCTAGTATCTTTGGAGCAATGGTTTTAACCATTTTGGCTGCCACTGAATAGCTTGTTTTATAGTTTACCGCCTAGAACAGTCACCTTGTAAAGGTCTTTTCCCGAAACACAGAGGGAATTGATTTGTGGGTCGTGAAAAGATTCCTACGGAATGACTTAGTGTTGAACATTCTGTAGTTGATGTTTTTTGACCAAATAAGCTTGCTGCCCTGTAAGCGCCCGCGAAGCCTCGGGGTTTTTCAGCAATACAGAACGATCATTAAACCGCACGGAGTAACGCAGAGGTGAATTTGACTTATTCTGAAATCATCGTTGCAAACGAGGATTAGTGAGATACCCAATAAAAAAGCCCGTTCCTTCTATCAGAAGAAACGAGCTTTGATCCTTTTCACTCAATACGAATTACACAGTACTCACTCCTTCTTAATTGCCTTTTCAAAAGCGGCTGTGCCGCCCCCCGCTAGTCATAGCGTCTCGCTAAGACCAGAGGATTAGTGGGAAAGCCTAGTTGCAGACTACACTCAGTTGAGAATTGGATGCATTGAAAATTGATACTCCCCTTATTTGAACGTTAACGTATCTATATATAGGCTATCAGGTGCCAGAGGTGATTCAGGATTCCATGTATATGTGTGAAAATAGAAATAGACCACATCATTAGAAACCGTAATTGCATTCCAACTGGTCTCGATGTTATCGAATTTCCTGATGTTCAAAACGTTTAAATTTTCATCTAAGTGTATAACGAATGGGTGACCTTTGCGTGTGTCAGGGTCAATTTCATATTCATTACCAACGGTATATACTTGCTTGTCAACAACATGAAAATCTTTGGAATAAAGAACCTCAACCTCACTCACTAATTCGCCACCGTACGTATATTTTGCGATTCTGCTTTTGCGCAATAGCCCAGAATCATTTTTGGCGGTATTGGAATAAATGTAACCATCGTCTGCTTGTATTTCTACAAACGTTTCAGCGATATTCCAATCTGCCAAATCTGTTGTCAACTCAAAATCGTTAACGATATCTCCTGAGTCATTAAGAATGGTCACAGAAATACCATTAACCCTGGTTAGATTATTACGGTCACCATACGTCACAAACAAAAAGCCGTTATGTGCTACGATATCTTCATAAACATAATCCGCAAAGTCAATTTCTTTCTTCCAGTTTAATTGGCCCTCTGAATTCAGAGATGCGATATTGACAACTTGCTCATATCCTGGTTGTCCTGTCCTCCAATAAAAGTAAAGAGAAGTACCCATCCGGATCAAGCTGGAAGATCCTAGTATACCGTGGTCATTTGAAAAACTATATAACAGTTGATCTTTCCCGATATTATTGATTTGAAATATTCTTACATCTTTATCATTAATGTCATGCCTGACTACTTCTTTTGTATTGTTGTCATGGAAGACTCTCTCATTGATTTGCCAGTTAAGTTGTCCTTTATCACTAATATTCACTCCTGAGCTGTAACCTGCCAAGTATATTCCACCTTCTGAAGAAGGATGCAATTTGATACTAGTAAGCTGAATTTCACCGGGAACGATGTCGTTAACTGACAATACTAAAGGGAAAGCAGCGTCCTGTTCATCATTAATGACTAATACTTCTTCTTGCTTACAGGAAATAATAATAAAGAGGAGTGCATAACATAAGGCATTTCTCATATCTCTTAGTTTTCAGTATTAATAATACACTCAATACCAACCGTCACCCGTAAGCTGTACTTTTTGCTTTTATGTAAAAGCACCTTATCGTATCAGGCATTGCATAAAGCACAGTAAATTTATGGATAATAGTGTTTGTTGGCAATTGCCTTTAGATTTAGCAAAATCAGGGTTTATGACCTGTAATAAGCATAATAAACTGACAAATAGCAATATAGAAATTTCCTATTGCTAAATGAATAATATGTTAACTGGACTTAATGGCAATAACAAGAGAGGATAGTGCAGGCTATGAGGGTGTTCTGATGACTATATCGTTTTCCATCCTTAGGTGGCTTGTTGGTGAAGAAGAATAGTTAGGGCGGAATGTCTCGGTCTATCAGTAGAAACCGTTAAAACGGTTGAGATAGGTAGGGGGAACCCATAGCCCACGGTTTAAACCTTGGGCTATGGGAATGAATGTTTTGATCAATGGTTTTAACCATTTTATAGGCTATTACCCCACTAGTCTTAGCGTCTCGCTAAGACTAAAAGACAAAGCTGATTAGATTTTATTAGTAGGGGTGGGCTTAAATCCTCGTTGCAAACGAAGATTAGTGGGGCGATTTCGAAGCAACACACTTTCGGTTAACCGCAAAGTTTGATACCAGCCACAAGCCTTGAATTTATTACTGTTTCGCCTATTTTTTATATACATTGTTAGGGCAAGTCTATTCATATTTTGCCTTGTTCTTCATACAATGTTCTAATACGGTTTCAAGCCAGTTCTCATACCAATACCAAGCATTTTCTACTTTAACCCCCAAGTTTTTAGATGGATTCTTAGCATCTAACTCTTTCCATAATAACGTATGTTGATGCATTCCAAAATTCGGGTAACCAATTTTGTGTACCTCTTCTAAAATTTTTGTAGGCAGATATTTTCTTTTTTCCTTTTCTTTAATGAGTACATATTCCTTATTAATTCCTTCAGCTTCCGGTGAGTTTGCTGGAATGAACTCTATTACTCTATCTGCTTGGCCTTTTCGGTTTGCTGATTTAGGAACGTATAAAACACGATACGAAAATCTTATGTCATTGTATGATTGTTCGGAAAGTGTTTCATCAAAGTCATTGATATAAGAAGCAATATTTTTAGGTAAGTCCGAAAATTGCCTCAATTGATTGCTCTGATCCTCGTTAATGGACGAGAACTGAAGTGATACAGATAAATGCTTGTCAATTGCTAAATTGTTGTCAAACAGCTTCTTTATGTATTCGTTGTAATTATGGCAGCACGATTGAAACCGCGCACTTAAATAATCATCAATTTTAGATGTCATTTGATGCTCTATTTCGTGTCTTAATCCAATTAAGAATTTTAAGTTAGACTTAGTAATCGCATCAATTGGACAGTCAGCGTCATCCAAGCACCTTTCGAGTTCCCAATACTTAAAAGCACCTCTTTTTGTTTTATCAAACTTTCTTCTTTGATTGACCATTCTGCAATAGCGATATTCAATTTTTTTATCTCGGAAATAGGCATGCAATAGATACATCCAAGCAATATTTGACAGCACAATGAAGCTCTCAGATTTGAACTGAATATTAGGGTTATTGAATATTTGGACAGCTGAAAGCATGGCTTCTCTAGATTTGGTGAGAAGTTCTGTTTTAATAGAACCTACTTTTCTAATTCGTTTTGCCATGATTATGATTTGCCCTAATGTTTGGCTATCGCTCATTTTAGTGAGCGATATTTTTCGTGTAATTTATAATAAGTGAGCGATAGCCATCCACATATGGTTGTATAACGCTCACTTTAAAGTTAACCGTTTAGCGCTAGCTTGTCTAAAGGTGATTGTATTTTTTTATAGCCTAGACCCCAACAAAAAGCCCGTTCCTTCTATCAGAAGAAACGGGCTTTGATTCTTTTTACTCAATACCAATTACACCGTACTCACTACTTCTTCACTGCCTTTTCAAAAGCGGCTGTTCCGCCTACAATAGGAATAGAGATGCTGGTGCCGTCTAAATCAACGGTGAGTTCGGTGCCTGGCGCTGGCCAAAGCGTAAACTCACGGTCTGAAGACATAATCATTACGCCAATCTGCTGTCCTGCAGCAATGATTTGATCGTCTGGCTGTAAATCAAAAGACATTTCGTAGAATTTACCTAGTACCAAAGGCTCACTTTCTCTTAATGATTTATAGTTCTGAGGGTCGGCCCAACCACGGGTAATCAGGTTGTCGGTAATTTTAGAATTTCTACCTTCTCTCCAAGGCAAAGAAACCAACCAAACCGAAAGGTTAGCGGCTGGCTTACTGCTTGCTAGTTTAATAGAAACCTTCACCGTACCGGAAATATGCACTGGCGCGGTAAGCACTGGAGAAACGTATAATAACCTATGGTCGGTGATTTCGGCTTGCGCTAAAGTGGCGCCCGAGAAAGAATAGTTATCTACCAAAGTCTCTTTGCCTTGATTTGTCGAACGCTTAGTGCTAAGTCCACCCGCTTTAGGAGCACCTTTCGATAAATAGAACTGCACAGGTTTGGCTTCTGGATTTGGGTAATCGGCATAAGCAGTAGGCTTGTCCATTGCATCGCTTTCTCTCACCACCCAAGCTTTCGCATCATTCTCCACTCCATTTTGAACGCCATGTAAATAGCGTGTAAACCAACGGTTCATCATCGACATTGGGGGAGGCCCACCATGTCCGCCTTGATGGTAGAATATTTGGCTTGGAATGCCTTTGGCCTTGGCCGCTTCATAAATACGTAAGCTATGCTCAGGTACCACGTTCCAATCGTTAAACCCATGCGACATCAATAAAGCAGCCTTCATTGGCCCCATGTCATTCAAGTAATCACGGCCTGCCCAAAAGTCATTGTAATCGCCCGTAATTCTGTCCATGCCGTTCTTCATTTCCGTGTCTCTTACAGTCTTATTGTTATAAGCACGTTTCGATTCATCACCGCTGTGAATAAAATCATAAAGCACATCAATGTCTTCGCCTAAATAGCCTCCCGGAGATCTAATCA
>CAXBMR010000068.1:0-9113 GCA_963976995.1 uncultured Fluviicola sp. | reverse complement strand
AGGGGTAATAATCACTATAAGAAATTACGTCTGCCGTGTAATAATCTACTGTGCCGTCGCTGTTACTATCGTAAGGTAATTTGCGGTCGGTAATGACATTTAACACATTACCAAGGTGATTTTTTAATTCATAGCGTTTGTCTCCTATTTCATTTCCAAAATATGTTCCTACACTCCCCTGAAAAGTAGCAGGCACATCAATTCCTGGTAGGGCAATCGAAACAAAAGACATTGTTTGATCAGGTTTTTCCAAGCCCACTCTGCTCGAGCCATAAATATTTCTTTCTTTTAAAATCAACTCATACCCCAACTGTGCATTCCCTGAATAGGAATAGGTACTCATCGGATTACCTTGTGCGTCTAACACATAAAATGTAGATTCAACACCATCAGAAAACGGTCTGTTATGTTTTGCTATACGGTTGCCCATGGCATCATAGTCAAATACAATTTCTGCACCAAATTCTTTCTCAATTTTCCGTACTTTATTGGTTACTTTCCAATCTATGTTGAGGATGCCTTCATCAGTATCGGTGATTAATTGACCAATCTCATCGTAAACATAATTATCGGTTAATTGGGTGTTGTCAATATCACTGCTATAGTTTGGGTCTAAAGCACTATCATCTGTCACCTGATTTAATTGGTTATTCCCCACATTATAAATATACGAAAAATTATCCATATCAGGTGTGTTTATGCCAGAAGACACACTTCTTGTCAGAGTTTGTAAGTTACCATTAGCATCATAGCTGTAAGTCGATCCATAACCCGAGACTTGATTATAATTGCCCACTTCTTGGTAATTGCCCATCATAGAAATAATACGATTTAATTGGTCATACGTATAACTTGTTTGGTGAGTTTTTAAAGCTGGATTATTCCCCATATTCTCATCATTATCAACCAATGCGGTGTACATTGATCGAATATTTCCATTGTATAGTCCAAGACCTAATTGAGCATTAGCCCCCACAGAGTAGTTGAGCATCCGAGATGGGTTAACACTTGAATTATTTGCTAAATGGGTAGAAGCAGATTGATAATCGTCATCAAAATAGCTTAAACTAAAGCCATTGACATCTCTTGCTCCTTGAGAATTTATGGTTGAGGCCAAGCCGTCTTGGCCCAGCATTGTATTCTCACTAATTTGCTCTCCATTAACGGTTTTTAGCCATCCTTGTATTGTATAGGCATAATCAGAAGCTTGCACCTTGTCTTCTCCTATTTCTGATCTTGCCAGTGGTCCGTGGTCATAGTAAAAATACTTCGCATCTTTTTCATAAATAAAATCATCTTTAGAAGTCTCGGCAATAATAATTCTATTGTCTGCATCATAGCAATATCGGTGAATGTACTGATCAGCTTCTCCTTTTTGAAAAATCACTTTATTGACATTTCCACTTACTAAATCATATTCATAATTAAAGTGTTTGATATGTTGATTCAGCTCCTTTAATGCAAAATGATTATTCACCTGAATCAAATGCGAAACATTCCCATGCACATCATAATCATAGAACGTAGCATTGTCATAAACATTAATACTTGCATCGTAATTTTCTTGATAAGTAACACCGACAATTCTATTTCTAGTATTGGAGAATGAGTAATTAGACCCAAATAAATAAGCTACCGAAGCATCTACAAAAATAGGGTTTGTTGCCGATGTACTATTGACAGCTACTGTAACTCCTACTAATTCATCATAAATAGAACGTGTTATCTCCTCCCTTGTTGTTGATAGGTTATCGGGAAAGCTGGGTTGGTTAACTTCCACACTTTCTGTGCCGTTTAATTCCAACCTACCTAATTCACTAATTGTATAACCCACCAAGGTTAACTCTCCAACTTCAACAACTCTTCCTAAAAAATCATATTTGGTATAACTATATTGATTTTCAGCCAGTTGTTTTGCATTTTGACTCATTATTAACCTGCCTAGTGCATCGTAGGCAAACTTACTTATTCCGCCATCAGGGGTTTCTTGAGAAACCAGTTGATTGAGCGAGTTGTAATTGTACTTTGTTTCATAGGTGTGCTCTGGAGCAAGGTAGTCACTTGATACACTGATGTCAATTAAATCAGTACTCGTTGGATTGGATAAGCGGTAGCTGTTAATTTGCGTATTATTAGCCCCTAAATTACCATTAGCGTTGGCAATAGGGGTTTCAATGCTTGGTTGAGAAGAAACATTATACAAATACTCTAACCTATTGACTCCTTTTGGCGGTACTGTTTGCACTAAGTTTCCAGCTCTGTCGTAATAGTAAAGTGTATAGTGATATTCTTTGGAAACATGACTTTCATAGAATTTTTCCACCACAGATGAGATTGCCCCCTCTATGTAGGCTTGTTTAAATGCTTCCAACATTTGCTCTTTATAAATACCATATTGATTTTGTCCGTTTACATTGTTCACCGTGTTCTCCCATTGGTTGCATGGAAAATAAACACTGATATTAGGAAAATAAACAGGGACTATTGGGGGGCAAAACTCATAATTCAGTAGATAGACCTCACCAACATACTCATTCCAAGTAAGGTAGTCTATTGAGGAAGTATTGCTATAAACGGATGAGTTATAAGCATCAACAGCCAACATCAATTCAGAATTGGAGAGTCCTATACCTGTGGCAACAAACTCACTAATCGTTAAAAATTGCACATTTTCTATTGTGGAGATTGCCAATGAGCTCAAATAGTACTCATAGGCAGTATAAATATATGCGTGTGAATAATTGCAGAATTTTTCTTCTGTACCAATATATTCTCCTGGGAAAAAATTATTAAACTCTATGACAGGGTAGCTCTGATCAAACCTTGCGAGCATGTTTATTTTGTATGCCGCATAAGCATTCGTACAACTAACAGGGACTTCTGTATATGGTAAACATTGCTCACAAGGAAGTTCATAACAATTAAATGTTCCAACCCCATTACAACTTGTACCATCACTTAGCAAAACAGTACAAGAAAAACGATTTTGGTCATTGGCAAAAATTATAATATCAGAAACTCCCACAATGGTTAAACCTGTCATGTCTTTCTCTTCACAAAGACCCCTATCGTTACAAACTCGTATCGTTAAGCATGCACTTTCATTGGGCACGGGTCTTCTAACTCTTCCCAATTCTTCATTAATTGGTAGAACAGTTACTGGCTTCCAGTTTATTTCTAAAAGTACGCAACTAGCGTCTGCTTGTTGATTTACATAGTCAATCTGATGCAGGCCTCCAATATAATCACTCATATCATCTAGTGACTGGAGTTGTAACCCTTCATATTCTCCGGTGTAGTTGAGTAAATCAGTCACTAAATTTTCTACTAAATTGGAAAGCTGCGGCAATAATCCTGGCCCACATGGGCAGGTAAAGTCGATATCTTGAGCAACACCGTTTACAAGGTAAGAAAAAACATAGTCTCCAAAATTCAGTGTGACATCTATCCAGCTGATATACACTTTATCACCTACAATATCAAAAGAGTTAACAAAGTTATTATTGTTACTGAATGGACTCCCTACATTAAAAATCACGACATTTCCAGAGGTACTTTGAATTCTCCCAAGACTCCCTGTCCAAGAGGCGTTGTTGCCAAAATAATCGACTAGAACCGTATTAACATATTGTGGATGGTTATCCAACACAACCGAATTTCCTATTTCATTGTTCAAAGCCAAGTATTGTAGAAGCTCTAGCATTGCTTCCTCAAACTCTTCTTCTTTTTCACAATCAGGGTCATCTTCATTGCTCCCTGATGCATACACTTGTAAGCAACTAGAGAAGTCAATATTTACACATTCTGAAGTATATGTTACAACATATTCTTGACTAGTCGCATAATTATCTCCTGCTCTAATGATTACTGTAACTTTATTCGGAAAATTAATATCAACATAGCTGCTAGAAACACTGAAAATACTCCATGTCCCTCCGTAGGAACTCCAAGGAAGTGATGGTGATAATTGAGGTATTGTTATTTTACAATTTGTTGTGTTATTAGAGAATGAAAGATCTAAATCCGCTCCATTAGGTATGCCATTAATGTTTAAAAATGAATTTACTTGAGGTGGAGTTCCAGTTATTGCTTCATACAAATCAGGGACAAGTTCATTTACATCTGCCATTGTTGTTGGTTGATTAGCTAGCAAACCGTCAACACCCAACTTATTCAAGAGCCTTTCCATATCAACAGTTATTGGACACAATCCTGTTTGTTGCCATTGAATAAAATCAGTATGAATAGTTGCCTCCGCAATAGTTGCACTTTCAGGACTTGAAGAGTTGTAAAGGTTATCAATTCTAACTATTCTTATCTCTTTATCATTGAATTGAGTTGTGCATAAACCATCAACTAAATTTTGTAAGCTAAAGTTAGCACTAATAACACTCCAAGATAATGAAATCATAGCACCAAATTCAGAGTTTGAATTAAATGCTGGTGCAATACCAAAATTTAATCCACCACTTCCAATACACCCGTTAAAAATAAGCCCAGCCTCAAACCCAACCAAATCCATGAAGTATTGGTTAACTTGTTCCTTGTATGAGAGGTAGTAAGATTTATAAACTTGCCAGATTTGATCTTTATCTAAAGGGTAATCAGCAGCAACATCAGCAAGGGTAATAGTTGTAGATATTGTTGTGTTTACATTAGAATTATAATTATTGCCAAAAACAGCCGTTTTTATAGCGTACTGAAGCATAGACAAACCAGAAGCTTTATAGTTTAAAAGTGCAGCTTCCATGATGTCTTTTTTTAATTGAGTCCTATCCATGCCATCGATAAAGTGGGCAGAATAGGGAATTTTAAAATATGGGTCTTGACTATATATGGGTGTTGTTGTGCTAAAATCGATTCCATAAACATTTGATTGAGCTTGAGCAACACTGTTTATTTGGTCTCGCAAAACGGCATCAAAATAAGCACTAGACCTTGGAATACTGCTTCCCCAACTGAGTCCCATTGCTTGTTGTGTACATAAGTCTTCAGAATATTGATAGAAAAGAAACTCTGGATGAAATGGTAACAATGATTCTGCCCATGAATATTGGAAAATGGAAATGAAATCAGCCCTTAGAAGTAATTTTGGAGAAATCAATACGGGACCAACCTGGTCGTTAGGGTCAGGATCTGATAACGTATAATCAATATTTGTCCCGCTCAACGGAGCAAAAGCCTCTATTAACGCTGGAGCACCATTGTTGTCGTAATACTGAACACTGGCGCTTTTCCAATTACCACTAAGTTCAGGTGTTGTTGATGTAAAGACACTCAATGGTCCCGTTCCATCTGTCGTAGTAATACCGTATTGACCATTTGGCATTAAATCAGCCATCATCATTGCCTTGTAAGAATCACATGACAAAGTCGGTCGGCAGGGCTCTAGACAATCGTCTTTTAATTGATTATAAAGACTAGTGTGCTCTATTAAAAAATCATTAAACTCAGGAAAAGGAAGGTATCCATTAGAATAAGGAGGGCATAATAATGTGTTTTTTACAGAAATATAATTCAAATCATAAGCCGCCTGATTTAAAAAGTCACACAATGTTCCCAAATCAGCTACACAATCATCACATGAGTTTTTGCACAACAAAACACTATCATCAACAAAGTAGGCAGAATCTAAAATACATTCATTTAAATCACTTACATAATGCTCCATATAGTTCGCTAAGGCCACCTCATTAACCGTTAACTCTTTGCTTAATGTATATGATCCTTGGTCTAAAACCGTAGATTGAGAGCTTTCCAAATAATCCGTCACTGTAGATCCTATTTGCTCTATCCCAACAATTGAATTATAATTCTGAATAAAGATCTCATTTCCACAATCATCCTTTAGGCTTAATCTCAAATCATACACATAAGGGTAATTGATCGGGCTACTACATGACTCTTGATAAATATCTGTAGAAATTTCATAGTAAAAGTTATAAAGGCTTGCATCATCTATAACTCCTAATTGAGTATCAAACCTTAACCCATCTTCTAAAGATCCGAAAGTCCCAGTGCTATATAACTCATTATTATCCAGCGGAGTATCTTCGGAGCTTGGCAATGCTTTATTCAATAAATCAGTCGAAATTAAATTATGATAAGTATTGTCTGATTCAGAATTAAGAGATTCAAAATCTGTATTGTTGCTTCCTGCTAAAGAAGTCGCAATAACTCTTCCTTGTGCATCTAAATACGAAATACTTACCTGTCCGTTTGCGTCAACTACTAAATTCTTCTTATAACGACTCATGTAACCAACTTTGTAACCAAAAAGCCTGTTCAATTCTTCTTGTGAAGGCTGTAAGTAGTAATATTTAGTTTCATGCCCTGAACCAATTTGATGGTCTATTCCTACTCCACTCTGATTTCGAATTCTTCCTGTATTGTCAGGAGCATATTCAATTTGAGTAAAAGGGTAACCATTCGATTCAGGTACGTTTTTTTGCCAATTTTCATCATTTAAGTGCCCATTAGTTGAATAATACTGAGCAGCACCTGAAGTATTATTTAGAGGCAATGCCAAAGATGGATCACAGCTTGCATTCGATGTCTCCCAATCAAATCCTAAGTGACTATAAGGAGAACTAGACCCGTCTAAATTTACGAGAGGGTAAAATTTTAATGCAGGATTATCTTGAGGAACAGGTAAAATTTGGACAACTCCTCGACCTTGAGTGTCATAAATCGTTTCCCCGACAATTGAATTATCATCACTGTTAATCCTAGTTACAGTTTGTCTTCCTCGCAGGCTTCCATCAAAATATTGATTCACCTCTTTCTTTTTCCCTTCTTCAGCATAGGTTGCTTGGTACTGCCAATTTTTCTGACCCTCATGAGGATGGTCAACTGTTATTTTATGTAACCAATCATTGATTGTCACCTCACTAGAGTTCCCACTGCTCCACCTACCATACAAATCCTTTTCGGTATCCGTTAACCACCTGCCAACACCACGAACTCTGAAAATTAAAAATCCTTTTGAGAATACATGAGGAATTCTAAAAAATTGATCACTGGTACGAATTCTTGTGCTGTTTCTTTCAAAATCAAAGGTGCTAAAATCAATAGAACTAGCTGACAACGAGGTGTTAACATTCAAGTCAGAATAATTATCTATCCAAGTCCATTCTAAATCATAGTATTCCGCTCCAGAGACATAACTCCAATTAATTAAAAACTCTTCTGTTTCTGGACAGGTAAAAACATTTACAAGTGTATTTTGTGTACAATTGCTCTGAATATCTCCATTAACATCATACCAAATCATAGTAGCAGTTAGGCTAGGAGGAGTTATCTCATCCATTTGATAATATCTTTCAGCGAAAAATCCTGCCTCTAAATAAACATAATTTTTAAGGGCAAGTGTTACAGGGACACCATCAATTAGAATTCCAGTAACAGAGGCTTCAAACTTATGAATATCATCCATTCTGTAATCTGAAAGGTTCAATACAGGGGTGTTAATTATTCCATCACCACTAATACGCAAATCAATATTCAATGTAATGGAAATCATTGGTAATTGATTCCCTAGATTATCATAAGATAACACATCCAACATCACAGAAATAATTTGACTGTTTTGAATGTTTTCATAATCCATTGCTAACCTATTGTTTAAACCCAAACGGAGGTAGCTAAATGCTCGTACATCAACAAAATTACTGGAAGAAAGATTCGTGTATTCATCATCTTCCATACTCAATACGGCTGAAGATATGGATGATCCCTCAACCCTAGAAGTCCAATGAACATCCGCGCCGAATGTCACTGTTGTAAGTAGTATTAATACAATTGAAGTTAATAATTTCATCATAACTTAATTATTTCAAACGATTGTCTATTAATTCATACCCCAAACAAACTCCCTTAGGGGTTAAAAACTTATTTAAAATGGTAATATAGTTCTCAAAATCAACAATCTTTTTTCTACCTTTTAGATTGATTTTCGTCTTTGTAAATGTGATGCGTAAATGTGACTGCGCCAAATCTTTTTTTCTATATGAAGTAGAAAAGTTTTGCATTCTTATATAGAACAAATCCAACTGAGTTAAATAATATTTCTTTTTACTTATTCTCATTCTTACATGAGAAAACGGAGACGATGAGCCATCGGGATAGGTTAATGTCACTTCATAATAGCCTTCCTTTTCGATAACTTTCTTTGATTTACATTTCTTTAAAACTTGATCAAGATCTACAGCTGTATTAATGTTTTTCTGTAACCCATCCAATAAAACTGCTTTTTCAGAGTGGCTAATTTGAAGAAAAAAATCTTTCCCATAAATGAATTCTGTTTTGTTTATTTTTTGATAGGTCTCATTTTTATATTTATAGACATAACCGTTGTATTCTGAATGAATTGTTTTTGAATAGTGTCCCTTAAATAAAGCGTATGAGGTGTAATAT
The DNA here is from genome assembly GCA_963976995.1 of uncultured Fluviicola sp. GTDB lineage: Bacteria > Bacteroidota > Bacteroidia > Flavobacteriales_D > Crocinitomicaceae > UBA4466. Next base: position 698 of record CAXBMR010000068.1, on the reverse strand, counting down.
TCGATGCTTTTAGAATCAGAATAGTTCGCTCTCACTTTTTGAAGAATATCATTAACATCTATAGCAGTAGCCATAGAGGATAAAAACAAAATTGAAAGCAGACACAAGAATCTCATTTTAGTTCTTTTTGGGGTTACTAGACCTAGACTCTTGAATTGTCATTATTCCTCGAGCTGTTTCTTTTTTTATTCTAATTAGTTGTCCTTCATTGTCATACTCATAAAACGTAGCATAGTTATTATCGTCTAGTTCTGCTGTAAGCCACAAAGTTTCTGGGTCATATACATAGGACTTCATGCTTGCGTTAAACGGGTGAACGCGAATATCATCAAAAAAGGCAGCAACACTTGGATGAGTGTTAACTAAATGTATATTCATCTCTGTTGCTCCATAAGGAACAATAAAATCACCGATGATTCTTTGCCATCCGTCAATAATATCTCCCGATGCACTGAACTGAAATGTTGTTGAGCCAGAGTTGTTGAATTCAAACTCAATATATGTTCTATTATATTTTCGGACTTGATTAAGATGCTCTTCTTTGACCCAGCCACTAATCCAATAACGTTGACTCTCCTCTGGAGCAAAATTTACACAGCAATATTCTTTAGCCTTTAAGCCAACTTGTTTCTGGCACTCATATTCATTCCCAAATTCATCAGTGTAAACAATTGTTTGTGATACAACATAGTTGCCTG
>CAXBMR010000067.1:0-9198 GCA_963976995.1 uncultured Fluviicola sp. | reverse complement strand
CTCTCTTTCGTTCTTTTATTAATAATTATAAAATTAATGAATTGTAAACTTAGGAGGTGTATAGTGCATACCCTTCGGGATACGCACCATACACAGACCGTTGTGCTTCATTATAACCAGCCGCTAACCAATGATAAAATTCTTTAGAAAAATTAGACAAGATTTACTTTCAAAAGGTAAAACAGGAAAATATATGAAGTATGCCATTGGAGAAATAATTCTTGTTGTTATTGGAATTTTGATTGCGTTACAAATTAATAATTGGAATGAAAAGAATAAGCAGAATTCATTTATTCAACAAGCCTTTTTGGAAGTGCAAAATAATTTAGTGAATGATAGTTTACAAATGACCAGAGTTATGGCGAGACTCAATAGCGAATTAAAAATTCAGCAGGAAATAATTAATGCCATAGAAAATGGACAAATATTAGATAGTTCCTATAACCAAAGTTTAAGTAAATGTATGACTATGAATTTAATTCAAGTTACAGATAATGGTTATAAGAATTTGCAAGCTTTAGGATTGGAAAATATTAAAAATAAGAATTTGGAAAATCTTCTAATAAAATATTACGACATTTTAAATAAAGATATGATAAGAGAAGTAAGTGATGATAATGTTGATTTATTAAATGTGTGGTTGCCTTACGTACGAAAAAATTTCAAGGACTTTGATTACCGAAAATATGCAGTTCCAAAAAGTTATGAGAAACTTTCTTCCGATAGTGAATTTTTGGTTATGTTAAAAATAAATATTGACAATAGAGAAGCAACATTGGAAGAACTTACAAAAATGCAAGTAACAATGCGAAGTCTCATAGAAAGTGTTAGCAGTAAAAAATAACGAAAGCACAACAATGAACTGTGGTAAATTCCAACTCCATCTTCACTTACATTTGGTATCAAGGTTATGTCCTTTGTTTTCTTAACTGAGTTCCATTTTTTCAGAGGCTCAAACCGTTAAATTATTTCCATGACTTATATGCGACTTCTAGCTCAGACTAGTACATCATATAGCCATTTTTTGTCCTCGAAAATTATGTATTCACTAGTGATTATGTGATTTTCATGAACTCTATAATGATTACGAGATACTATTGTGTTATAGATTGATTTCGCTAGAGAAAAAAGGAATAAGCAGTAAGTAAGCAAATAAACGCATGCTTACCTTATTATTATTCTCCCTAGTTTTTCTGAGATCAACACTTTTACTTGCTCTAAAGTAACTTGTTCTGCTAGTAAATCCATCAATTCTTCGTGGCTTAGTTCTTCTTCTTTTTTCGCAATGTCTTGTTGAATTTCACGAATACGTTTTTCCACTTTTGCCGATTTAAAAGCATATACTGAACCTATTGTGGCTTGTTTAATCTTGTCCTTTTCTGTATTGGTGAAAATGTTATGCTTCGTAATCCAGTTGTGGCTTATTTCATATTGATTCATTTCGATTTCGGAGACAAATTGTACAATTTCTTGATCTTCTAGTCGTTTAAAATGACTGGTTTCGATGAAAACATTCTCTGTGAGAGAATCACTTATTAGTTGATGCAGTTTATTGTACACAGAATTCGTAAAAACCATTTCATCAACTGCCAATTCATGGCAAATCAGTTCGGCAACACTTGTTTCGATCTTTTTATTTTCTCCTTTCTCATCAATTTCGTCCAGAACAATGGCGTTGGGTCCATACATAACTAATATTCGCATCAAATCGTATTCTGTGTGCTCATCGAGGTTGTCAATTATCGGTGCATTCGTCTGGTATTCTTTTGGAATTAAATCTTGCTCAGAAGGAAATTCTTGAGTACTCGATTGAATTTCCGGTTGCGAAAAACGTTTCGGTTTAACAGCGTCATTCCTTAATTTTATCAACTCATTTGAGAGAATCTGCTCGCTGATATCAAAACGGTCAGAAATAGACTTCATATACACATTTCGTGTAATTTGATCGGGAATAAGTGAAACGGAATGGACAATTTCTTTGATTAAATCTGCTCGTTTTATAGGATCGTTTTCACCTTCTTCCATTAGCACTCCTGCCTTAAAAGAAATGAAATCCTGTGTACTCTCTTTGATGTATTCTTCCAATTCTGTAGTGCTCACAGCTTTTGCATAGGAATCTGGATCTTCACCTTCGGGGAAAAGAACAACTTTTACGTTCATTCCTTCTTGGAGAATTAAATCAATCCCACGAAACGAGGCTTTGATTCCGGCATTGTCACCATCATAGAGAATAGTAATATTTTTGGTGTATCTCTTAACCAGTCGTATTTGTTCTTTGGTCAAAGACGTACCCGAAGAGGAAACAACATTTTGGATTCCTGCTTGGAACATGCTAATGACATCTGTATAACCTTCACACAAAAGGCAGTTGTCGTATTTAATAATATCCCCTTTAGAAAAGTGTAATCCATAAAGAATTTCACTCTTGTTATAGATGATACTTTCAGGAGAATTGAAGTACTTGGCAATTTTTTTTTCCGTGAATAATGTTCGACCACCAAAACCCAAAACTCTTCCAGAAACACTGTGAATAGGAAACATCACCCGTCCTCTGAAAAAGTCAAAACTGCTGTTGTCTTTCCTTTTAGAAAGCCCAACTTTCTCCATGTAGTCCATTTTATAGCCTTTTGCCAGTCCGGCAGCTGTAAAATCATCTGATTTATTAATGGAGTAGCCTAGTTGGAATTTTTCTATAATATCAGGTCTATATCCTCGTTCTACGAAATAAGAAAGACCAATTTTCTTCCCTTCATCCGTATTGTGCAAGTTGTTTTTGAAATGCTCCTGTGCGAACTCATTGATAATGTGCAGACTTTCTCTTTCCGAAATAGCGACTAGTTCTTCTGCCGTTGCTGGTCGTTCTTCGGGAAGTTGTACACCGTATTTGTCGGCCAACCACCTCAATGCTTCAGGATATGAATAGTGCTCCTTTTCCATTAAGAAAGAGACAACAGTCCCTCCTTTACCTGTAGAAAAGCATTTAAAAATCTGTTTGGCAGGTGAAACAACAAACGAAGGTGTTTTTTCATCCGTAAATGGACTCAATCCCTTTAAATTAGATCCAGCCCGTTTCAGTTGTACAAATTCTCCAATGACTTCTTCAATACGAGAAGTCTGCATGATATCATCAACGATATGTGGAGGAATCATTGCCATTATTTCGGAGAGCCATAATCTTTTTCGTTTATTTTTAATCCTTGTTCAGAATAAGTTTTCCAAAGGTCTACCATTTCATCATTGTTGTACTCTCCTGTATAGTGGATGTTTCCATTGGGGTATTTTACCAACGTAAACCCATGTTTTTTACCATGCGAATAATTGGTTATGGATAGTTCTAAACCCTCTTCTGAAAAATATAACCATTTCCCATTTCTTTCGCCGTTTTCATCTTGCTCACCTTGAAACTTGATTTTTTTTCTGCCTCCAGGGTAATATTCTATATAAGTTGAGCCATCTATGACAATTTCTCCTTCTTGATTAGCAGGAATAATTGTCTTTTCTATAACTGCAGAAGTACTATCTATATTTTGTTCTACCAAATCTGTTAAATCTTTTTCAGCCTTCTTTTCTGCTGTTGTATTTTCCTTGCAAGAGAAAAGGAATAGAGATATCATAATTAAAGAAAGGATTAATTTCATGGTGTTTATTCAGTTTATTTTGTTCTATTTGTTGTGTATTCAATTAGCCCTAAAAGTGATTTTTTAGAAGCTGAATCAGGAATTTCACTGATTAAAGATAATGCTTTTTCTTTATATTCAAGCATTATTTTGTGTGCATATTCTATCCCTCCATTGGCAATAACAAGTTGCACAGCTTGCTTCACCTTCTTGGGATCCTCATTGTGATTTTTAACAATATTAATGAGCTCTTTTTTAATCTTTCTTGAAGAATTGTTGAGCACATAAATCAACGGCAAAGTCATTTTTCGCTCTCTAATATCAAGACCTGTAGGTTTTCCAATATTACCAGGTTCACCATAGTCAAAAATATCATCTTTGATTTGGAAAGCAATACCTATTGCCACACCAAAATCTCTCATTTTTTCTGATACATCAAGTCTATTTACACTTATAGCACCTACCTCACAACAAGTTGCGATAAGAGAAGCTGTTTTTTTTTGAATTACTTCAAAGTAAACTTCTTCTGTAATATCTAGCTTTCTAGCTTTCTCAATTTGAAGCAATTCTCCTTCCGACATTTCACGTACAGCACGGGCAACTACTTCCAACATTTTTGTATTCTTATTCTCAATGGAAAGAAGCAATACCTTGGACAACATATAGTCCCCTACTAAAACAGCAATTTTATTCTTCCAGAGTGCGTTGATAGAGAAGAAACCACGCCTCTCATTGGCATCATCAACGACATCGTCATGAACAAGTGTTGCCGTATGGAGTAATTCAACAAGGGTCGCTGCGTCGTACGATTTGTCATTCACTTCTCCGAGCATTTTGGCTGTAAGAAAGATGAACATAGGTCGCATTTGCTTCCCTTTTCGCTTAATGATGTAGTGAGTGACTTTATTCAGCATTGGCACTTTAGACCGCATGCTTTCGCGAAAACGTCCTTCAAATTCAGACATTTCAGTAGAAATAGGTGCCATTATATCTTGTACAGTCATCACATGACAAATATAAGGTTAAGATTTTGTTGTTAGGTGTTAAAAGATGTAAAATGAGCGAACAGCTATCTAATCTTGAAGATAGTCTATTGGGCGAACCATTTGAACTCGTATTGTTTTTCTGGAATTTTTATCCTGTCAGAAATACGTTGCAGTCGATTTGGTAAATTCATTAAATAATCTCTCGCTTTCTCAGCAGAACTATTAAGATCTGTCATGTGTTCAATATCCCATTTGAGGGTAAGTTTTTTTAAAATACTGATGTAATCTTGAGTTGTATAGACCATACTTCTTTGAGCGGCATCAGAAAAATGAGTAAATAAATCACCAATGGCACCTCCAGATTCTCTTAAAAAATGTGCAGGCATTACGATTTTCTTTTTCATCATATCTTCAAAAGCCAACATCATTTCACTAGGATCTACGTCAAATATTTTTTGAACAAAGTGTTGGTAAGCGTTGGCATGCCTCGCCTCGTCTGCAGCAATAACACCGCAAATTTTAGACAAACGAGAGTTGTTTGCCTTCTTGGCAAGCCCCGCAACTCTTCTGTGAGAAATATTTGTTGCTGTTTCTTGAAAACTAGTGTAAATAAAGCTTTTGTAGGGGTCTCTTGATGTTTGCAAGTCAAACCCATCACTAATTAAATGGTGAGTAGAAACTTCCAATTCACGCATATTAACTCGTCCAGAGAGGTAGAGATAACGGTTCAATAAATCGCCATGTCTGTTCTCTTCTGCGGTCCATGAACGAATCCATTTTGCCCAACCGATATCACTCGTTGAATTAACACCTTCGATATCCATTAACCATGCTTCGTATGTTGGAAGCGCTTCTTCCGTAATTGTATCACCAATGAGCACGGCAAATAAGTCATAACTCATTTCTTTTGCAAGCTCTTGCAATTCTTCAATTTCATATAGAAATGAAGGATCTCTTGGGTCAGGAAGCAACTCTGCTGGTTGCCACATTTCTTCAACCGGCTTAAGGTATTTTGAGATGAAACCGTCCATTGACTGTTCAATGAATTGCATAACTTCTAATCGTATATTGGATAATTTCGTTAATTCCATTTTTTTGTATTTAAGCCAAAATTATTTTTGACTTTAGAGAGTAGAAATTGTTAGAATTAACTAGAGATGGTCAAAGTTAGGATTAACTATTGAATAGAGGGCAATGAAAGATTGGTTTATTCATTTCTTCATGCTCCTCTCTTCTTTGAGAATAGCTCCGTTCTTATTCACTAATTGGCCACAAGCTGCATCAATGTCTTTTCCTCTACTTCTTCGAACGTGGACAATCATATTTCGATCTTCCAAATAGTTGGCAAAGGCATCCGTTTTTTCTTTGCTCGTTTTTTGAAATGTAGCATCGTCTATTGGATTATACTCTATGATATTGATTTTACATGGAACACATTTCGCAAACTTAGCTAGTTCTTGAGCGTCCTCTATTGAGTCGTTAAAATCTTTAAAAATAATGTATTCAAAAGTGATTCTTGTACCTGTTTTCTTATGGAAATAAATCAATGCTTCTTTCAATTCTTCCAAATTATTGGTGTCATTGATTTCCATTATTTTACTTCGCTTTTTATCATTCGCTGCGTGAAGAGACAAGGCAAGATTAAATTTCACTTCATCATCACCCAATTTTTTAATCATTTTAGCAATGCCCGCTGTCGAAACAGTAATTCTTTTGGGCGACATACCCAAACCTTCCTCAGAAGTAATGAGTTCAATGGATCGCAACATATTTTTGTAGTTGAGCAACGGTTCTCCCATTCCCATATAGACAATATTGGACAAGCTCTTGTCGTATCTTGATTTAGCTTCGTCACGTAAATAGACCACTTGGTCAACAATTTCTCCAGCAGAAAGATTGCGCATCAATTTTAATTTCCCTGTTGCGCAAAATTCACAAGCTAAACTACAACCAATTTGAGATGAAATACAAGCAGTTGTTCTTTTTGGTGTTGGAATTAGGACTCCTTCAATTACTTGTTTATTGTCTACGCTAAATGCGCACTTAATGGTTTTGTCAGCGCTTATTTGTTTATCCTTTAGAGCGATATGGTCGATATAATAAGCCAGTTCTAATTTTTCACGCAACGCCTTTGACAGGTTAGACATGTCTTCAAAAGAAGACGCATTTTTCTGCCATAACCATTCGTAGATTTGCTTACCACGAAAAGGTTTCTCGCCTATTTGTTGAAGGGACGTTTTTAGCTCCTCGACAGAAAGATTACGGATGTTAATTTTTGTGCTCATTTCGTGCAAAGATAGGGAATTTGTTGTGACTGTGACAGGTAATGTTAGTAGGGTACTCACTCCTTAATTTAAAAGAACATTTACTGTATTATTAACTTCTCACTCTGCAAAACCTTTCCACCTTGCACCAGTGCAACTTCATACATCCCTCTTGCTAAATTATTATCTAGCACATAAGTTCCCTCATCTGTAGAAAGAAGAGCTTTTTTAACCAATTTCCCATCCATGCTGTAAAAGCTTAAAGAAACCTCTCCGTTGTTTGGGTCTAATGCATTGAGGTAAATAGACAATTCTCCTCCCGAACTACTTGGGTTTGGAAACAACACAAAATAACCATTATTTGTTACAACGACACTACTACCGTCTTCTGTAATTGTAACTGTAAACAGCAAAGTATCTGCATCTCTTACACCTAAACTATCATAACAACCGTAAGCAATAAGCATCACATCATAATCTTCTGCTCCGCCCCCTGAGGCACTCGAAGGGGAAGGGGAAGGGGAAGGAAATGTGTGTAAAACAGTATCTGCATACTCATCTGTTGTTAAACTTGTACCGTCTCCAAAATCCCAATAATAACTCCCTGCTTGCATACTGGTGTTGAAAAAAGTGGCATCTAAATTCTCTGAACTATAACTAGCAGAAGCAACAGCGTTACCCAAAAAACCGAGACAGTTAGTTTTTACGATGTAGGCATAATAACGGATGTTGCCTACTGAAGCCGCAACAATGTCATTTACTCGCCCCACCATGCAATAACCACTATCTTGGGTGGTAATGATGTCATTTATTTCTATTTCTATCGGAAATAGTACTGAACTATCTGCAACTTTAAAATGTCTTCTCTTCCATAAAAAGTCACCATTCTCGTTGAACTTTAATATACGTGCGAAACGTTGATTATAAATAGAGGTATCTTCATAAGTACCTCCAGCTGTTACATAATTACCATCTAGAGTTGGTTTTATTTCTTTATCTAAAAAAAAAGACCCATAACCAACATTCTCATCCGTGAGTTTTTTCCAAACCAACGAGAAGTTACTATCTACCTTGCACAAATACCGATAATACTCCCAACCATTTATTGTTGTGCTAAATTCACCTTTTAGATAGGTAAACAAATAACCACTATCTGCTGTTTTGGTAAGCCCATAAGCACCTATTTTTTGACCATCTGTGTAATAAATAGTATCCAAAATACTGCCTTGCGAGTCTAGTTTCATAAAAAGTACTTTTCCCTCTTCTAAAGAATCTGTAGCTGATTGTAATACTTCGGGTATCATTAAAATTGTCTTATCGCTTTCAATTATATGAGCCCCTCCATATCCTCTATTTATAAAACTCCCCGTAGAAAAAAACCGTGCAGAATCCAATAAATTGAAACTCGAATCCAATTGAATGAAAAATAGGCCATTACCATCTGCAACTGGAGCATTTAGCCTTGCTGTATCGACAACATTAATAACTAAAAAATAATTACTGTCTTTTTTTTGAATTATATTATTAAAATCCAAAATAGATAAATTAGCAGAATCCAAAAGCGGTTGTAAAGTACGGTCTCTAATTATTACTCCGTCTGTTGAAATTTCTTTTAATCTTGGATAGCACCCTACACTAGTCTCACAATTAGCATAAAGATAGACGAAATTACCTCTATTATTCCTAAAGAGTTTGTGAATGCTTCCGAAAACACGTTGGTCGTGCAGTGGTTGATAATTATCTAAAATTAATTCTTTAGAGCCATTGTTGTTATGGAAACCTAGTATTAAAGAGGTAGTATTCCCATTCCCTGCTCTAACAATATTACCCATTACAAAATAGCCCGTATCTACTTCGTAAACACTCTTGTAACTGCACCACAAACTATTGTACAAAGAAGTATCATTTAAATACACTTGTGCATTACTACTCGTAGCAAAACAACAAATAAAAGCGAATATGGACACAATGGTTCTCATAAAAAAGAAAATCTCTCGCTAATATAACGAGAGATTTTACTATTTGGTTGTATTTATTACTGTATTATTAACTTCTCACTCTGCAAAAACTTTCCACCTTGCACCAGTGCAACTTCATACATCCCTCTTGCCAAATTATTATCTAGCATATAAGTTCCTTTGTCAGTTGAAAGAAGAGATTTTTTAACCAATTTTCCATCCATGCTGTAAAAGATTAAAGAAACCTCTCCGTTATTTGGGTCTAATGCATTAAGGTAAATAGACAATTCTCCTCCTGCACTACTTGGGTTGGGAAATAACACAAAATAACCATTATTTGTTACAACGACACTACTACCGTCTTCTGTAATTG
>CAXBMR010000066.1:0-9539 GCA_963976995.1 uncultured Fluviicola sp. | reverse complement strand
AGACGAAAATAAACAAAGAAAAGTTAGAAAAATACCCCAAGGGGGTTAAGTGTGTGCAAAAATTTTATAAATTGTAGCCTTGTAGCCTTGTAGCCTTGTAGCCTTTAATGTAGTTCATAAACAGCGTTTTAGAGCTTTAATTTAGTTTATTTTACAGAAAAAAGCTATTATTTGTAGAACGAATTACCAAAATAGGGTTGGGAGTGAACGTTTTTTGTTTAAAAGTTTAGAAGTAGGCATAAAAAGGCTATTATATTTTGAGTAAACTGTCTTCTCTTTCTCTTTGTCTTACTTGAGCCATTCCAGATTTTGTAATTCCCACTTGAAAGCCATCAGTGCCTAAACTACCAATAGTGTTATTGGTAAAGCGAATATTCGTGTTGCCTGAATTTTGATGCAAATGCGAAGTTGAAATGAAATATTTATTAGATTTTGAAAAAAATAAAATCAATCCTCCTTTTCCATCAACTGTTTTTTGTATAACTTAGCGTACCCACCATTCAATGCCATTAATTCTTTGTGTGTTCCCTTCTCAATCACCTCTCCATTTTCTATATTGAGCACTAAGTTGGCATTTCTAATGGATGAAATTCGATGACTAACTACCAAAGAGGTCATCTTCCTTTTGGCTAAGTTGGCAAGAATAATTTCTTCTGTTTCTGTATCAACAGCAGATAGACAGTCGTCGAGTAGTAGTAGTTTTGGTTGTCTAATCAGCGATCGAGCAATGCTTACTCGTTGTTTTTGTCCTCCAGAGAGGTTCACACCACGCTCTCCGAGAAGTGTATCAAATCCCTCTTTGAAATCTATGATGTTGTGGTGCACGTGAGCTTCTTTTGTAGCTTCTACTAATCGTTCTTCTGCTACATCATCATCTAAACAACCAAAAAGAATATTGTTTTTAATCGTGTCAGAGAACAGGAATACATCTTGAGGAACAACTCCTGTTTGATTTCTAAATTCGTCTAAATTGATGGAACTCAAAGGAAGATCATCAATGAGAATTTCTCCAGAATCCGCTTCGATATGACGCATAAGAAGGTTAAGGATAGTTGATTTACCGCTACCTGTTCTTCCAACAATGCCTAGAGACTTGCCAGGTTCAATGATAAAGCTAAGGTTCTTTATAGCAGTATGACCAGAATTAGGATAGGTATAAGAGACATTTCTGAATTCAATTCTACCAGAAAAGGAGAAAGGTGTATGCACAGTGTTATAAATCTCTACTTCTTCTTCCATAAACTCATTAATTCTGGTTTGACTAGCCGCCGCACGCTGTACCATGGCGGTTACAAAACCAATTGTTGCAAATGGCCAAGTTAACATATTTACAAAGAAAATAAATGTCAAAATATTTCCCAAAGAAATTTGTTCGTCATAATGAAGAAGACCTCCAATGTAAATACTCAAAATCGTACTGATGCCAATTAACACAAATATTGTTGGCATAAATAAAGAATTAACCAAGACCAATTTCATGTTCTCCTTTTTGTAATTCTCTGCAGATTCATTGAATTTCGATTGCCGTTCTCCAGTTCGTCCATAAGCCTTGATTACCCTTATTCCCGTAAAAGTTTCTTGCACGATATTGGACATGTGTGACTGTTCTTCTTGCACCGAAGTACTAATAGAATTTATTTTGGAAGACACTCTGTATATAATTAATGACATAATCGGCAAAGGAATCAATACAAACATTGTCAAATATGGACTTATGGCAACCATGTTTTTTATAACTAGCACTGATAGAATGACAAGATTGATTGAATACATAATTCCAGGTCCTAGATACATTCTAGTCTTATTGACGTCTTCTGAGATTCGGTTCATTAAATCACCAGTGTTATTTCTTTTGTAAAAAGAAAAACTCATTTTTTGGTACTGCTGATAAATTTCATTTTTTAAATCATATTCAATCAACCTGGACATGATAATGATTGTTTGTCGAGTCATAAATAGAAAAACAGCCGACAAAAGTGATAGAAGCATGAAATATCCGCCTGCTCTTAATGCATAAATCAATAAACTTTCTCCAGAATCAACACTATTCCATGATTTAAGCTCATCAACAATTTTCCCAAAGTAATTGGGCATCTCAACCCGAAACCAATTCGATCCAATGATGAAAATAGCACCCAGTAGTAAATGCCATTTGTACTTTATTAAATATTTGTTGAGATAGCTCAGCGACTTCATCCGAAAATTCCTATTTTTGCCATGCTATTTTACATGACGTTGTAAAAGTAAATAAATTTGTACACAAGATTTACTATCTAGTATGTTTGAAGTAAAAAAAATTGAGGACACAAACCTCGCAGAGAATCCAGTAATTGCTCAAATGAGCAAATACAATCATGAACAATTATTGTTCTGCAATGATAACGCTACCGGTTTGAAAGCAATTATTGCTGTTCATAACACTATTTTAGGACCGTCTCTTGGCGGAACAAGAATGTGGAATTACAAAACTGAAATGGATGCTCTAAACGATGTTCTTCGTTTATCTAGAGGAATGACCTATAAAAATTCTATTTCAGGATTGAATTTAGGTGGAGGTAAAGCGGTAATAATTGGTGACGCAAGAAAGCAAAAATCAGAAGCTTTGATGAGAAGATTCGGAAAATTTGTAAACAGTCTTGCTGGTAAATACATTACAGCAGAAGATGTTGGTATTTCTCCAATAGATATGACTTATGTCAGCATGGAAACTGATCATGTGGTTGGATTACCAGGGAAAAGTGGAGATCCTTCTCCAGTAACTGCTCATGGTGTATATGTTGGGATGAAAGCCTGCGCGAAAGTGCAATTTGGTTCAGATTCTTTGGCAGGTAAAAAAGTTGCCGTACAAGGTGTTGGACACGTTGGAGAATATTTGGTAAAATCTTTAGCCAAAGAGGGAGCTCAAGTATATATCGCAGATATTTACGAGCCGACTTTAAAAAGAGTATCTAAAGAATATGGAGCAAAGGTAGTTGGCTTAGAAGAAATCTACGACATTGATATGGACATCTACGCACCATGTGCTTTAGGAGCAACTATTAACGACGATACATTGTCACGATTAAATTGTTCTATCATAGCTGGTGCGGCTAACAATCAATTAAAGCTAGAAGATATTCATGGACGTGCAGTGATGGAAAAAGGAATGATTTATGCTCCCGATTTCGCCTTAAATGCTGGTGGAGTTATCAATTGCTATTCTGAAGTGAAAGGACTGTCTCCTGAATGGGCAATGAGTAAAGCAGACCAAATTTATGACACGATCGAAAACATTATAAAACGTTCTCAAAATGAAAACGTGCCAACCTATCAAATAGCAAATAAAATGGCTGAAGAAAGAATTGAGTCGATCAGTAAAGTTAAACTTCCCCTTTAAGCCTTATGCTAAACAGAAGACATTTAAGAATAAAAGTATTGCAATCTCTTTATTCTTTTTATCAATCGAAAGATGATAACTATTCAAATGCTGAGAAAGAAGTATTGACCGGTTTGGAAAGAATCTATGATCTTTATTTATACTTGATGCTTACTTTTTCTGAATTAAAAAGCATTTCTGAAAATAGAATGGCAGAAAGTAAAAGGAAGATTAGACCTACTGAGGAGGATTTGAACCCAAATTTAAAGTTGGTTAACAACAGAGTAATTGAATGTCTTGAAAAACAGGTCAATTTAAGGGCTGAATCTGAGAGTAGAAAGGTAAACTGGATTGGGGATGTTAATCAAGAGATGTTTAGAAAGATGTTCTTGCATATTCGTGAATCAGAAATTTTTGATCAATTCATGAATAATGAAATTGTTGGTTTTGAAGAAGATAAAGCATTTGCGATTGCCTTGTTCAAAACGGAAATAGCAAACTTTCCGCTTTTGTATGACTTTTTTGAAGAGAAAAGCATTTATTGGATAGATGATATTGATTTGGCATGCACAATGGTTGTTAAGACATTAAAAACCTTTGAAGAAAATGGAGACTGTGAAATTCTTAGTCTCTATAAAGATAAAGAAGATGAACTGGATTTTGTTCGTCAATTATTGCGTAAGACGATTGTTCTTGACATAGAGACAGAGAAATTGATAGATGAATTAACCAGTAATTGGGAATTGGATAGAATTGCGAAAATGGATGTTATACTTATGAAAATGGCCATAGCAGAATTGCAAACATTCAATAGTATTCCCACAAAAGTTACATTGAACGAGTACATTGAGATTTCAAAATATTACAGTACACCAAAGAGTAATGGTTTTATTAATGGAGTGTTAGATAAGGCAATTCATCGTCTAGAAAAGGATGGAAAAATAAATAAAGTAGGAAGAGGTTTAGTTAATTAGAATAGAAAAAATATGAAATTTTTATTAGTAGTATCGGTAGCGTTTTTATTTGCATCGTGCGGTGAGAATGCAGATGTTGTTGTAGGAAATAAAACAACGATGGAAATCATTTCAGTTTTTGATGCTGGAGATGTGTATAAGGGAGAAGTGATAACTGCAAAGTTTACCATTAAAAACACAGGTGATTACCCATTAGTTATAGGTGAAGTGAAAGGTTCTTGTTCTTGCACAGTGGCTGAAAAACCAGAGGAGCCAATTCTACCTGGAGGAGAAAGTGAGGTTGTAGCTTATGTAAACACTGATAAATTACAAGCTGGACCGATACTTAAATCTGTGAGAATTATCTCTAACACAGACCCTTCAATAAATGAGGTAATTATCAAGGCAAACGTAATGAGAAAGTAAATAAGAATAGTAATAGTTAAAAGATAAATTATGGATCAAATAGTAATGTTGTTGTTGATTTTAGTAGTGTTCTACTTTTTTATGATCAGACCACAAATGAAAAAGCAAAAAGAATTAAAGTCATTTAGAGCAAATTTAGGTGTTGGTGATAAAGTTGTCACCATTGGAGGTATTCATGGCAAAATTTTAGAAGTGGCAGAGTCAACAATCTTAATTTCTTGTGAAAGCGGAAAATTACGTTTAGATAAGTCCGCCGTTTCTAATGGTGCCGACACTAAATTGGTTCAGCCTGCGAAATAAAATGATTTAGAAAAGGAAGGTTGAAGTTTACTTTACCTTTTTTTTCTTTTTGTACTTTTTGCGTGATGCCTTTTTCGCTTTATTATAATCTTTTTTTCTTGCTTTAAAATCAGCTTTTTTCATTAGACGCATAGATTTGTCGAATTTAATTTTGCCAGTCTCTATATCATTGATCACGGCTTCTGTTATCCAATCATCGCCTGTTGCATCATAGGTAGCGTTTAGATTCTGACCGAATACTTTAGCCATTCCTGTGTACATTGCCGTCTGAAAAGCGCCTCTGTAGTTTTTTACCACATTGTTAACGGTCATTCCCGTTTCACGATGTATCAACTTCATCAATAAATTTCCCTCACTCTGATAGAGGTCCTTTATATTGAAAGTAAATTGATCCTTTAATTTTTGATGCGCCTTTTTGCTGTATTTTTTCTTTTTTCGTTTCTTTTGTATGTCCACAAGATCAGCTTCATATTGGTCGATCAGTTCTTTTGCTTTCAAGGCCATAGGGTAGGTTCTCCTTAATAAATGAAGTTGTCTTCTGTATTTTTGTTTATAGTTGCGATCAACACGCATTTCTGGAATTTCTTGGTCTTTTGTAGCCATCAAATTATCCTGGCTCAATGAAACCATAGAAAAACTCACTATGAATACCGAAATGATAATTTTTACCATAGATTTCTGTTTTTTCTATCGATTATCAGATAGAAGTTTGTATTATTGAATCAAATATGTTGCCAAATAACAATAAATGAAGCAATTCTTACTTATAATAACGTTAATTTCTATCTTTAGTTGCAAAACTGAAACTGAAAATTCTATTGACCCTGAGATAGTTAGTGATTCTATTCCAGAATTGGTGGATACTCAAGAGTTGGATTCAATTATTGTCTCCGACTATGACATGACTGATATCGACACAAAAGATGTAAAGGAATTTAAGGAGAATTTGGTTAAGATTGAAGAGGAATTTGGTGAACAATGGGATTTCTGTACTTGTATAGTGAAGGGTGATTCTATTAATAAGGCATTTATGGATCCTGGGATTTCGGATTCAGAATTTAATCGATTATCAGAGCGTTTCGATGTAATAGATGAAAAGTGCAAGGCGTTTAGAGTTCAGAATCCTAACATTACGCCTACAGAAAGGGCGGCTCATGAGAAAAAAGTGAAGAAATGTCTAAAAGAGGCTGGACTAAAATAGTATAAGATGGAATTTCAAGAAGTAATGGATTTCCTTGAAAGCAAGGGGAATGAATCAACATGCAAAATTTATAAGAAGCACGGGGCTCCAGAGAATATGTTTGGTGTCAAAGTTTCGGACTTAAAAATAATTCAAAAGAAGATTAAAATTGACCACGATCTGGCCATGGAATTGTTTGATACGGGTAATTCCGACGCGATGTATTTTGCCGGTTTAATAGCCGATCCTAAACAATTTTCCGAAAAAGATTTTGAGAAATGGGCGAAAAATTCTCTTTGGTATATGATTGCAGAATATGCTGTAGCATGGAATTTGGGTGAATCCGATTTATGGATGAACCTCTGTCTAAAATGGATAAACAGCGAAGACGAGAAATTGGAGGAAGTTGCATGGGCAGCCCTCGGTTGTGGTTTAGGATATGTATTAAGTGATGAAATTGATGTTAATGTTCATAAGAAATTACTCGCTAGAGTTGAGAAGGAAATTCATTCTTCATTTAATCGAACTAAATACACAATGAATAATTATGTTATTGCTTTGGGAGCGGCTGTCCCTGAGTTAACTGAATTGTGTAAGCAAGTAGGAGAGAGGATAGGTAAAGTTGATGTAAACGTTGGTGACACTGCTTGTAAAGTCCCATTGATTAAACCATATATTGAGAAAATAGAAGCTCGCGGAAATGTTGGCAAGAAAAAGAAAACGTTGAAGTGTTGAATAAAATTAGCCAACAACGAAGTATTATTGGCTAACTACACCAATTACTAATAGTAAATTGCTCTTCTAACTTTTGTTATATACTTCGCCAATCGAATAACCTGTTTAGTATATCCGTACTCATTGTCGTACCAAGCATATATCACAGCACTCTTTCCATCTTTCGATACAATCGTTGCGTTTGAATCAAAAACAGAACAGCATACGTTACCTATAATATCATTTGAAACCATTTCAGGATCTAGCGCATAATATATTTGATTAACCAGAGGCCCATCCAGTGCTGCTTTTTTCATGGTCTCATTCAAATCCTCAACCGTTGTTGATTTTCCTAATTCAAGATTCAGAATAGCTAAAGATCCATTTGGAGTAGGTACTCGGACGGCATTAGCTGTTAATTTGTCTTTTAACGAAGGAATTACTTTTGTTACTGCATTTCCTGCTCCAGTAGAAGTAATGACCATGTTAATTGCTGCAGAACGTCCTCTTCGAGGTTTCTTATGCATATTATCCAACAGATTTTGATCATTGGTGTACGCATGGACTGTTTCTATATGACCTTTAACAACTCCATAATTGTCTTCAATAACCTTTAAAACAGGCGATATAGCATTGGTTGTGCAAGATGCTGCAGAAAAAATCTTCTGATTAGTTAAGTTGAGCCCTTCTTGATTAATTCCGTAAACAATGTTCGGAATTTCTTTTCCGGGCGCGGTTAGAAGAACTCTCGACGTTCCTTTTGCTTGCAAATGTCTTGATAAGGCTTCTTTAGTCGTGAATGCACCAGTGTTGTCAATCACCAAAGCATTGTTAATATCATATTCAGTATAGTCAATATCTTCTGGATTTTTTGCACAAATCATTTTCACTACCTGTCCGTTAATAATTATGGCATCATTTTGAGCATCAACTTGAACGGTTCCTTTGAATGCACCATGAACAGAATCATTCTTCAGTAATGCTGCCCTTTTAATCAAATCAGCTTCAGAACTACTTCTTGTAACAATTGCTCTAAGTCTAAGTTGCTGCCCACGGCCTGCTTGTTTTATTAATTCTCTAGCGGCTAAACGGCCAATTCTACCGAAGCCATATAATACAACATCTCTTGGTTCAAAGGAGCTATTGTTTCCAGATTTAAAATTGGCTAACTTATTGTTGAGAAAATCACTTTTCACTTCAAATCCATGCATTTCATAAAGCCATTCATAAGAAAGCTTTCCAAGATCAATTTTTGCTGGAGCTAAATCCATTCGATGTAATTCTTCTGCTAAAGTTGAAGAGGTAATAATATCAATAGGTTTGTTAACAACATCCTTAGAATATTCGTGTAAGTGAAGAATTTCCGAAATAGTAATGTCCACCAATTGATTTCTAAACAGAACTAATTCTATCCCCTTATCATATAATAATTCACCAACCTTACTTGATAAAGTAACAGCAGCTCTTTCTTGTTCAATGTGAGATTTTAATTCTCTTTCGTAATCCAATGCAGTTTCCATGTGTGTTTAAGATGTCGTTTTATAGTAATTGTAAAAAAAAAGCTACCCAAAAATTATGGGCAGCTTAAGATATTATCCTAGATATGCTTTCAGCAGTTTGTTTCTCGAGGTGTGTCTCAATCGTCTAATTGCTTTCTCTTTAATTTGTCGAACTCTTTCTCTCGTTAAATTAAATTTTGCACCAATTTCTTCTAGTGTAAGCCCATGATTCATTCCTATCCCAAAGAATAAGCGTATAATTTCACGTTCTTTATCAGTTAACGTACTTAAAGAACGCTCTATTTCTCTTTGTAATGACTCTGCCATTAGTGTATGATCTGCTTTTGGAGAATCGCTATTCGCCATAACATCCATCAATGTTCCGCCATCTTCAGCAGAAGATAGGGGAGCGTCCATAGATACATGACGACCTGACACATTTAAACTTTCTTTAATTTTATCTTCTGGTACTTCCAATGCTTCAGCCAATTCCTCAGCAGAAGGTGGTCGTTCAAATTCTTGTTCTAACCGTGAGAATGCCTTGTTAATTTTATTTAAAGAACCGACTTGATTTAAAGGAAGACGAACGATTCTAGCTTGTTCAGCCAATGCCTGTAAAATTGATTGACGAATCCACCATACGGCATACGAAATAAACTTAAATCCACGAGTCTCATCAAATTTCTGAGCTGCTTTTATAAGTCCAAGGTTGCCTTCGTTAATTAAATCAGGCAATGTTAATCCTTGATTTTGGTATTGCTTAGCAACAGATACAACGAAACGTAAATTAGCTCTAGTCAATTTTTCAAGAGCTCTTTGATCTCCTGCCTTAATTTTCTGGGCTAACTCTACTTCCTCTTCAGCTGTAATTAAATCCTCTTTACCAATGTCTTGTAAGTATTTGTCAAGTGATTGACTCTCACGATTGGTGATTGATTTGGTGATTTTTAGTTGTCTCATACTCTTCTTTCCCTCGCTTTTTTAGTTTTGCCCATCTGAGCGGATGCAAAGATACGGCTAAATCGACCTCTTTTCCAAAATTATTTCAAACAATTTCACTTAGATTAAAATGCTAATGCAAGTTTTAGTTTAAAAAATATTCCCTTGATTTT
>CAXBMR010000065.1:0-10183 GCA_963976995.1 uncultured Fluviicola sp. | reverse complement strand
GCACTCATTAACTCAGTCTCTGAATGTTTCTGCAAAGAAATAAATTGTTTCAGAAGATAAGATATAACAGAGAATGCAAAAAGAACCTCTATAAAATCTCCTGTAATTTCCAAAATGTTTTTTTCGGGCAATTCCTGAATATGCTTATTCAGTGAAAAGAAAAAGAAATATCCTATTCCGACAGAGTTAATGATAATAAAAAACAAACCTTCTTTTCTTCCAAGGCCTATAAATGCGACTAAAATACACGAAGTTAACCACAAAAAGTCAACATAATGTGTGTATTCGAATAATGTGTTCATAGCCCCATTGGAGATAATGGTACCGCCTATTGCGAAAATCCAAAAAACAAAACGAACTTTTTTGGTTTTGTTAAGAAAGTAAAACCCGAAAAGAGTGACTGAAAGAACAGCAATTACTGGGATCAATCCAATAGGGTTAGCAATTCCATATATAATACCAAGGACTATAAAAATGAATGTAAATGCTAGACATATTCGCCAAGCAAGCAAGTATTGACCTCGTTTATAAAAATCGTTAATGCCTGAAACGTTGGGTTTAAAAAAACTCATTTATTAGTTTTTTTTTGCAAATTTATAAATAATTGATAGAAGATATGGACTTAAAACAGAGGAGTTCCATTTGAGTCGGTTGTTAAAATATCACTCATGTAATCGAAAAATGGTCTCATTGCTTTAAAGGTTTTATCTACGTTTACCGAGAAACCTTTGCTAAGTACTTCATCATCAGTATAATTTTTCCAAACGATGTATTGCTTATATCTCAATAATTCTATCGCTTCATGATCTTTAGGAAATCCTTTGGGAACTGTTTTCAGCTGATCTCCTTTCAAACCTCCGAACTCAGCAACAAATTTGTTCTCTGAGATGATGGATTTTAATTCCGATGCATCCATGTTTATTTCTTCTCTTATTCTCAATAAATCTTCTTTATTTGGGCTCCAGAAACCACCAGCAATCATTGATTTATTGTCTGGTTCTATATGGAAATAATAACCGCCTCTCAATAAATTAGTTGCTCGTTTAAATCCACCTGACCAGTGTTTTTTGTATGGAGATTTATCTTTAGAAAATCGAACATCACGGTATATTCTGTATAAACTTTTTTTTCCATTAAGCGTTTCGATATTGTCGTGTTTATTAATGTTGACCAGTAACTCATCGGCAAATGATATAATGTTTTCATGTTGTGCTGTATATAATTGCTTATTCTCTGCAAACCATTCGCGATTATTGTTTGCTTTAATTTTTTTAAGAAAAGCTAAATTTTCTTTGCTAATTTGTGCCATCGTCTGTTTATTTAGAAACTAATATGAAGTTATGGTTAACCTCATCAAAATGATTATAAATTAAAATAAACCTGTTCGTCGAATTCGTTGTCTTCCGTATTTCAATTTCTGATAAGTCAGTAGTGTTTCCTTTTAAAATGTGAGCGGAAAGCCACAACGCAAAGGATGAACAAGTTCTATACTCTCCACACAAGTTTTTGAATGAGAAAATGGTGCATTTTTTTTGAAAATAACTATCGACCAATTCATACCATTTATTATGTCGCGTATCTCCATCGTAGCCAAGCATCAATGAGTCGATGTTAGATGCTTCAATTCTATTCTTTTTAAGAAAATTGTAAAGTAAGTCCAATAGATTTTCTTCTGAGGGGCAGGTAATTTGACCCACATCAATTATTCTTGCCAAATAATCTTTGGAATTTTTTTCCAATACAAATAATGCTGCTCCTTCACCGCAAATAGTTCCGGTAGTCTTCGACGAAATGAGTTCATTGTTTGTAATTTCTTCTATTTTGTATTTTCCCGTTAATTTATCAATTGCATAATTATCTTCAGAGCACTCATCTAGAGCTCCTACCAGTAATTTGCTACTGTTACCTTCTTCAAAAAGTAAAATCGCATCAACTAAAGCATTTTCAAAAGAATGGCCACTATTTGTATAGGTAGAATTATATCCGTGATTAGAATTCATAAGCGCAAGTTGACCTGCAATTGCATTCGGAGTACTTTGTACAAAATTCGTAGGAGTTAATCTTCCTTCGTTGAATTCAATAATCTGTTGTAAAAATTTGAAGCAATCATCAATTCCTCCGTTCGCGGTCCCTATCAGTATTCCATCGATATCATTATGAGAATCGATAAGAGGCTTTCCAACGCCAATACCCATTCTAACTGCCTTTCCCATTCTCCGCAAAAGACCTTTAGGGATAAATTCTAAATAATTAGGCTCTAAAGCTAAGTAGAAAATGTTTGTGATTACTTCAATGTCTCCATTAAGCAACTCATTTGAATAACTTTTTTGTGGTGAAATGGCTTTTAAATCAGTAATGTACATCAGGTTAATTTTTTCTTCATCGAATCAAATATAGTTCAAAATTAACCTATACCAATTGTTTGAAGAATAAAAGGTCTACACTTTATCAGCAACAATATGGTAAGTAGGGTCTTCAAATACGTTTACTTCAATAATTTTATTCGCATTTTTTAATAAAGTTTGACAATCTGAACTTAAATGTCTCAAGTGTATTTTTTTACCAGCTTTAAGATAGCGTTCTGTTAAACTGTTTAATGCTTCAATGGCTGACATGTCAACAACTTTGCTTTCAGAAAAGTCGATAATTACATCGTCAGGATCATTTTGAATGTCAAATTTTTCATTAAAAACAGCAATTGAACCAAAAAATAGAGGTCCATATATTTCGTAATGTTTTGATCCATTTTCATCGATAAATTTTCGTGCGCGAATTCGTTTCGCATTCTCCCAAGCATAAGCTAACGCTGAAATGATAACACCAATAAGAACTGCGAGTGCTAAATTATGTAAAAACACGGTGATTAGTGTAACAACAACCATTACAAGAACGTCAGTCATCGGCATTTTCCCAAAAACCTTCAAACTTGCCCATTCAAAGGTTCCAATTGCCACCATAAACATAACCCCAACTAATGCTGCCATTGGTAATTGTTCAATTACCGGTGCTCCCCACATGATGAAAGAAAGTAATCCAACAGAAGCAACAATTCCTGATAATCTTGCTCTTGCGCCAGACGAAATATTGATCAAACTTTGTCCAATCATTGCACAACCACCCATTCCAGAGAAAAAACCAGTAACGATATTCGCAGTTCCTTGTGCAACACATTCTTTGTTACTTCTTCCTCTAGTTTGCGTAATTTCATCAATTAAATTTAGCGTAAGCAAGGATTCTATAAGTCCAACTCCGGCAACGATCAATGCATAAGGAAAAATAAGAATGAAATTTGCCCAAGTCAATGAAATTGACGGTGGATGAAAAGGAGGGAAGCCACCAGAAAGAGTTTTTACCTCACCTACCAATGTATCAACCACAGTTTTTGTTTCGATACCTCCAAAAATGGTAATCGCTGAAACAACTATAATAGCGACTAAAGAAGAAGGTACGGCCTTTGTTAATTTTGGCAAACCCCAAATAATAAGCATGGTGAGTGCAACAAGTCCAAGCATTAATAGCATTGAACTTCCAGATATCCATTCTCCATCTATTTTAAAAGAATCAAATTGCGCCATAAATATAACAATTGCCAATCCATTAACGAAACCAAACATAACAGGGTGAGGGACTAATCGAATGAATTTCCCCAATCTCAATAAGCCGATGATAATTTGAATCATTCCTGCTAAAATGACTGTTGCAAAAACGTATTCTGTGATTTGTTCAATCGATATTCCAGGTATGGTTTCTCTTAAAACAGCGATCATTCCGACATAAATTACAGCAATAGCACCAGTCGCACCAGAAATCATTCCTGGTCGTCCTCCAAGAATTGATGTAATCAATCCGATAGAAAATGCAGCATATAACCCAGTTAAGGGAGAAAGGCCTGCAATAATTGCAAAGGCAATTGCTTCTGGAACTAGAGCTAAGGCTACTGTAATACCTGAAAGAACTTCGTTTTTATAATTGACTTTCTGTGTTAAGTCGAAAAGATTGAATATTTTTTTCATAAGGCGCGAAATTACAATATTATTCGGATTGTAATATGCAAATCAAATTAGATATTACTCCTTATGATACTTAGGGAAATCAGTTGGTACTTTGCTCGCTCTATCATGCAAAACAATACTCCCTGTAACACCTACATTGAGTGAAGTATTACCAGGTAATTTAATTAAAAGATGACACTTTTCTTTCACGTATTCTGGTAAACCAGTGTCTTCTGCCCCTAATAAGTAGATGGCCCTTTTTGGATGCTCGAATTCATGTACCATTTCGGCTCTGTCATCCATCTCAATTCCAATAAGTCGGCAATCATAGGGAATATTTGCTAAAAGATCGTCAAATGATTTGTAATTAAACAAAGGTATTCTAGACCATGTTCTTAAAACATCCGAAGATTGTTTTTTATAGCGTCCTTCAACAGTGAAAATATATGCTGCTCCTAGAATATAGGCAGATCTCCAAAGTGTCCCAATGTTGTGAGAGGTTTTACCTCTGAAGACGCCAATTGCGCAATATCCTTTTTTGTTGACAGTTTTCATAGTACGAAGATATTGATTCCATTATATTTCTTGGCAATTTTTACTTCAAAACAAGAAAATTCTCTTTTCTGCGTTGTACATTCGTACGAATGTATTTGAAACAGCATATATTAATTCTTCTACTGCTTTTTGGTGTAAGTATTTCGCATGCACAGAACTCTAGCCTCAGAGAGAAGGTAATTGTCGCTTCAGATACGATCCAATTAGACTCTTTAAGCATTTATCCTAATTCTTTTGAACTACGCTGTGATGGAAAATTGATAGCAAGAGATGAATATAAGTTAGACTATGCATCCTCAAAATTAATCTTGAAAAAGGATTGTGGGGGGGAACTGACCACTAAATACCGTGTTCTCCCAATGAATCTTGCTCAGATTTATCAAAAAAGAGATACTTCAGTAATGTTCTCAAAAGAAAAAGGCTTTCAAGATCGTTTCATGATTGCTGCAGTGGGTCAAACAACCGATGTTTTTGGAGGTTCATCATTGAGAAAATCAGGAAGTATTTCACGTGGAATTTCTTTTGGGAATAATCAAGATTTGGGAGTTAATTCTTCACTAAACCTCGAATTGTCTGGAAACATTGCTCCAAATTTGAAGTTATTAGCCTCAGTTACCGATGATAATCTACCTATTCAAGCGGATGGAAATACGAATAAATTGCAAGAGTTCGATCAAGTTTTTATTCAGGTGTATAATGATCGATTTAAGATGATTGCAGGTAATTTTTGGCTCAAAAAACCAACAGGACATTTTCTAAAATATAACAAGAGAGCACAAGGTCTAACTGTTAACTATCAATGGACAGCGGATACTTCAAAAGTCTGGAATACTCAAGTTAGTGGAGCGCTTTCTAAAGGAAAATTTCAACGTCAAATTATTCAAGGAACAGAAGGTAATCAAGGACCCTATCGTTTGTTAGGGAAAGAGAACGAGCCTTTTATTATTGTCCTAGCAGGAACAGAAAAAGTTTATATTGATGGTAAGCTCTTGGAAAGAGGTCAGGCTTATGATTACACGATTAATTATAACACAGCAGAAGTCACTTTTACATCACGAAATCTAATTACTAAGGATAGAAGATTGGTAGTTGAATTTCAATACTCAGATCAGAATTATACAAGGTCATTGTTTCAAACATCAACAACCTATTCTTCAAAAAAAATGAAATTTTGGTTCAATGCCTATTCTGAACAGGATGCAAAAAACCAGCCTTTGCAGCAAGAACTGTCTATTAGTCAGAAAAAACAATTGGCGAGTATTGGCGATACATTAAGTTTAGCAAGAGTTTCGAGTATTGATTCGATCGGTTATTTTGAGAATCAGAATTTATATGCAATGATTGATTCTTTAGGTATTGACTCTGTATTGCTATTCACAGCAGCAGTTGATTCAGGTTTCTTTAGAGCAACGTTTGAATTTGTTGGCATAGGAAATGGTGACTATGTCTTTAGTCATTTCAATGCGCTGGGGAAGGTTTTTAAATGGGTACAACCAATTGCTGGAGTGTCTCAGGGAGATTATGCACCGTCACGATTAATAATCACTCCAAAACAAAGACAAATGGTAACAGCAGGTGTTGACCTGAATTTAAACAAGAAATTAAAATTATTTACGGAGCTGGCCTATTCTAAGAATGACATCAATACATTCTCTCGATTTGATGCAAAAGATAACAACAGCTTTGCAGGAAAAGTTGGACTGACGGGAGATGTAAACCTAAGTAAAGATTCTATTCCTTCTTGGATTCTTCGTACAAAACTTACAATGGAAGCGAGAGATCAGTATTTTAGTCCTATTGAGAATTACAGAGCGGTTGAATTCGATAGGGATTGGAACACCCGAAATAGAGGTTATCAGGGCAACCAAGTTGAATCAAGCTTAGGGGCAAATTTTATCAATAGAAAATACGGTAATCTGAACATTGAAGGAAAGTCATTTGTTATTGGTGGTGATTATGAAGGCTTGAGGGGTGGATTGAATGGCAAATGGAATCAAAAAGGATTTAACGGTCTCTGGAATGTAAGTTATTTGTCGAGCAAGACCACGGAACAGAATGAATTTATTCGGTCTCGCTCCGATTTTTCACAACGCATAAAATGGTTTAAATTTGGTTACAAGGATGATTTGGAGGTAAATAGATTTAAAAAAGATTTTTTACAAACGAATAGTTATCAATTTTACGATTATCAATTTTATATAGCAAACAGTGACTCTGCGAAAAATCAATATCGAGTATTCTATCGAGAAAGATACGACAAGCGTTCGGATAGTACTCGACTTATTCCAATCGCGAAAGCCAGGTCAATCGGTGGAGAAGTTGGATTCAAGAACTGGAAAAACCAAAAATTAAATTTGATTGGAAGTTACCGAGAGTTAGCCATAATTGACAGTGTTTTAACCAATCAAGCTCCCGAAAACACGCTTCTTGGAAGAATAGAACACAATATTCGTTTGTTTAGAAATGCATTGTCTCTAAGTACTTTTTACGAGGTGGGTTCAGGTTTAGAATTGAGAAAGGAGTTTCTGTATATTCAAGTCAATGCTGGGCAAGGTATTTATTCTTGGATTGATTACAATGGAGATGGAGTTAAGGACTTGAATGAATTTGAAATTGCTCAATTTGCTGATCAAGCAAGTTACATTCGCGTGTTTACGCCGAGTAATCAATATGTAAAAACGTTCTCGAACGAGTACAATCAATCAATTTACTGGAGACCAGAACGAATATGGTCTTCAAAGAAAGGTATTTTGAAACTGTTATCTCGATTTTCGGATCAGGCGAGAGCTAGAATAAAACATAAAACGAGCTTTTTTGATGGCAACGAAGCGATTAATCCTTTTGTGTCAAGTATTAATGACACCAATTTACTTTCAACGAATTCTAATCTAAGAAATACGCTATTTTTTAACAGAACATCCAGTATTTTTAGTGCAGAATACACGTTCAATGATGTGTCGAGCAAGACGCTGCTAGCATCCGGTTTTGATTCACGTTCTGATAATTACAATGAATTTTCTTTCCGTTGGAACATTCGTAAAAAGTACTCAATAAAAGCATCTTCTAAATTTGGAAATAAGTCGGCACGGGCAGATTATGTTTCTGGAAGAGACTATGAATTGAAGTACTATTTTGTTGAACCGAGTCTTATCTACCAGCCAAATACTATTTTTAGAGTCACCTTAGACGGTCGTCTTTCAGAAAAGCGCAACAGTGACTTATTGGGTGGCGATAAAGCTTCCGTCTTAGAAATTGGAACAACGTTTAAATACAATCAGCTGGAAAAAGGCAGTTTGCAAGGTGGCTTTAATGTTCTTAAAATAGACTATTTGGGGGTTCAAAATTCTGCACTTGGTTTTGAAATGCTGGAAGGTTTAAAACCCGGCATTAACTATACCTGGAATGTGGGGTATCAGCGTTCAATTTCGAAAAGTTTACAACTATCGTTTCAATACAATGGGCGTAAATCAGAAGGCAACAAAACAATTCACGCTGGAGGAATGGAAGTGAGGGCTTTTTTCTAACTCCTTCACTTCTTTATTGAACTTTTCATTTCTTTATTTGTACAGCTTACTAAACAACAACGATGAAACTTGAAATAAACGAGCCTTGTAACGAAGATTGGAGTAAAATGAAAATTAGCATGCATTCTCGCCATTGCGATGTTTGCGAGAAAAGTGTGATGGATTTTACTCAAAAAAATCGAGCAGAAATTATCACTTATTTATTGGATAATCCGAATGACTCAACTTGTGGAAGAATGACGAAAGATCAGTTTGATTTTCGTCATGACGACATTCCAATTCTTATTGAAACATTAAGGGTGCAACGTCCAAGTAATCCATTTTTGATTCTAGCATTGGTTAGTCTGAGTTTATCTGCATGTGCTCAAGAGGACACGAAAATCAAAACTCCTCCTCCAATAGAACATCATGATATCAAGGTAGGAAAAGTTGCACCAGTTCTTAAAGACACATTACGTACAACCACTGGTCAAGTTCCTAAATCGGATACTATTGATTGCTCTGTGGATCAAGGAGAAATCGAATTGTTAGGTGATATTTCTGTGGAAGAGATTGTTGCTGGTGGAATAGGTATAGTCAATGATATTCCTCAACCAGAAAATAAGGTAAGGCAATTTGCCGAAAAAATGCCAGAATACCCTGGAGGTATTGATGTTATGCAGCAATTTATTAAATCGAATTTAACCTACCCTAAATTTGAATTGAAAAACAATATTCAAGGAAACGTTTACGTGCGTTTTGTTGTAGAAAAAGATGGATCACTATCTCATTTTGAAATTTTAAGAACCGTTGACAAATCCGTTAATTTTGACAAAGAAGTTCTACGTATTCTCCATTTAATGCCAAAATGGTTGCCGGGAGAAAGTAAAAGTGAAAAAGTACCGGTTTACATGACTTTACCTTTTCAATTTAAGATAAGGTAGATCACAAAATTAATTTGAACTTTTTTTTTGCAAATTACCCTATTAATGAAGTTGTTTAAAGTCCTCAATTTCAGAATTTAATCTCACGATTTCGAAATGCTTCTCTACCAACCAATGACTTAAAGATTTTACTACAATATTATTTGATTCTGCAACTATTAAAATTTTTCTTTTCTCTTTTATAGTACTCATACAATTTAGATTTTAGAGGAGTCCTACCTCTAGGATAAAGTCGTGGGATATAAACATCATAATACGGAGACATACCAATTGAACATCTATTAATAAAAACTAAGGCTGGTGATTTAACCTCAGCTTCTTCCAAAGGAAGATAAGAATTGTATGGCTTTTGTCTATCTTTTTTTTCTAGTTTTCGATCTAGTGCTTTTGAAAAATCATAGTAGCTCATTCGACCTGCCTCAATTTCTCTCATAAAAACATAGTAATAATCTAGAAACCATTGTTTTTTTGCGTGAAGCATAACAACACCAGGACCAATAGGTGCCATTCTGTAGCCGCCAGGATAACCATTCTTTTTTATTTGCTTGATTAGAGCAATGAAATTTAGACTATCCTGAAAAACCATCTTAGTTTCTAATAAGTCGAATTGTTCGGAATCACTAGGCAATTTACGCATAATTATTCGATACATCTGATCCTTTTGTTCTATGTCGTCGTAAAAATCTATGTCATCACAAAGTAAGTCTATTTCTGACAACTTTAATTTTGAAGCAAACTTCATTCTTTTACCACGACTCATGCCCTGATAAAATGTTGTATCGCGAAGAAAAAAGTCCTTTAAACCACCCGATTTCAAAACTTTAATCGATTTCTTTTTATCACCCAATTCCCAAAGCGTACGACTAAACAAATGAACTTCTTCAGGGTAAAAAGGAAGTTTAAATTTCTCTGCCTTATTGTAATATACTAACGCAGAGTCAAACTCACTTTCGTAAAACCAATAATTCCCTTCATTTAAAGTGTTTCTAAAAGAAATATAATCTTGACAAAACGAACTTGTTCTAAGAAAAAGAAAACCGACAATAATAAAATATTTATACATGTAAAGTAATTAAAAAATGTACTAGCCAGAAAAAATCTGAAGCTAATACATTTTATATGTTAATAATACTGAGAAGTTGTTTAAAGTCCAATGTTGAAAAGAAAGAATATTACTAACATATTGAAA
>CAXBMR010000064.1:0-10194 GCA_963976995.1 uncultured Fluviicola sp. | reverse complement strand
ACCATCATCAACGATAATGGTTCTTTAGAATTTATACTGAAGTATCAGTTTTAAAGGAAAAAAGATTATAAAAACAAAAAAGGCCACTCATTTTGAGTGGTTTTTTTTATTGTAAATTTGAAGGATTCAATATAATTTACAAATGGAGTACAATGTGTTTGGAGAGGTTTTAATTCCTTGTTGCGCGAGTCCAGCAACTGGTTATTTTAGGGATGGATTGTGTAGAACGGATCATCAAGATTCAGGAACCCATGTAGTTTGTGCCGTTGTAACCGAAGAATTTTTAGAGTTCTCTAGATTAAAAGGAAATGATTTAACTACTCCTATACCTTATTGGAATTTTCCAGGTTTGCAACCGGGGTCTAAATGGTGTTTGTGTATTTCTAGGTGGTTAGAAGCAGAGAAGGAAGGAAAAGCACCTCCTATTATTTTAAAAGCGACTCATCAAAAGGCTCTGAATTACACAACAATCGAAATTCTCCAAAAATACGCTTACAAAGAAATTAACTAAGTTTTTCTAAAAGACCTAAAGCAGCTTTTTCCCCAGAGATCATTGCTGCATTTAAAGATCCATTTAGTAGTGTGTCTCCGGCTATAAATAACGTGTCAGTCAACTGAGTTTCTGATGGATTAAGATCATATTGAATATTCTGAAGATTTGGTAAAGCCATTGGGATATGATATGAATGAAGAAATTTTGCCTCAGTAATTCCACAAAAAGTATCTAAATCATCTTGAATTTTCTTTACTAAACTTTCTTCAGAAAGTTGATGTTCTTTTATAACTGTAACAGATAATAATTCTTGCTCATTTCGATTTTCCATACTAATACTTGTATGATAAAAAATATTATTTACAAGACTTTCTTTGTCGGCAACAAGACCAATAATTGGTTTTGATATCGATTTTTTAGCACAAGTAAAATAAAGTGTTTGACAAGATTTCCAATTAACTTTTAAATTATCAATCATTGGCGAAGGATCTGTTGCAATAATTGTATAATCTGACAAGATTTTATCTCCATTACTCAATAGGATTTCATCATCTTTTACAGATGAGACTTTTCTGTTAAAAAGAAATTTAGTTTTGGTCAAAGAATTTAGTAACTGTTTTGGGATTTCTTCAATTCCCCCTTTTGGTAAGACGGCTAAACCTTCACCAAACATTTTATAGACAAATTCAAACATTCTGCTAGAAGTTGTCAATTCTGATTCTAAAAAAATTCCTCCAAAAAAAGGTTTAAAAAAACGACTTATAATTTTATCTGAGAATCCAAAATCAATTAAATATTGATAGGTAGTTTTTTCCTCATCAAGAAAAATAGTATGCAATTTTTTCTTTTTAAGCTGGTTGTTTAGTTTTAAAACTTTCAATTTATCAACGATAGACCCTGCATTAGAAAATATCGTAGAAAACAATAGAGAAGAATCTCTAAAAGCATCACCCATAATCGATTTTTTACCATTGTAAAAAATAGCAGCTCCAGGAACAAATTTTTGTAATGCTAAAGCATCAAAGTCTAAGAATTTTTTTGCTGCTGGATAATCCGTTAACAAAACTTGAAAACCTCTATCCAATTGATATCCATCAATGATGTCTGTTTTCACTCTTCCTCCAGCACGATCTGAGGATTCGATAATTACAGGACTAAAACCATTTTCTTCTAATACTTTTGCAGCAATTAATCCACTGATACCAGCACCGACGATATGAATATTTACGTTATTTTTAGACATGTTATTGAGTAAATTAAGACAAGCAAAATTACTATTTTTTAAACAAAATGGGTTTTTTATAAACCCTATGCAACTCTTATTGTTTTTGTAGTAACTTTACAGGGTAATAATGATTTAATCTAAAGAAAAATGAAAAAATTAATTTTAAGTATACTCACAATTTGCGCTATAAGTTTTACAAGCTGTAAAAGTGATGCAAAGAAGGATGATAAAAATCCTGAAAAGTTAGAAGTAAAAAATGAAGTAGCACAGACAAATGAAAGTTTTGGAGTAAGAGGAAATTGTGGGATGTGTAAAACTACCATTGAGGGAGCAGTAACAAGTTTAGATGGAGTTACTTCTGCAAATTGGGATAAAGCGAGAAAGAAGATTGATGTCTCTTTTGATGACTCAAAAACAAATCTTGATGCGATACATAAAGCGATTGCAAATTCTGGTTATGATACAGATAAAGTTGCAGGAAACGAAGAAGCTTATAAAGATTTACCAGGATGTTGTCAGTACGACCATAGTATGGAGATGAGTTTAACGGGAGAATTAAATGATGATACTGATAAAGGAGATCACTAATATTTTAAAGTCAAAATTTTTTAAAAAATAAAAACCTCAGATAATTCTGAGGTTTTTTTATAATCTAGAGGTAAGTAAACCCATATTCAATCGGGTTAAATCAGTTTCTCAATATTTAAAGGTTTGTATATTTTCGAGTATTAAAGTAGATTAAGTTAGACACATATTAATTAATTAAATAAATTAGGAATTCATTTAAAGTTTGAAGTATCTATTAACGCTATATTTTTTAACCACTAAACAGCTATAAATTAATATTTACTAACTTTGCAGGACTAATGAAAAAAGCGATTTATAAAATATCTGCAATTCTCATGGCATTTGTTGTACTAGTTTCAACGATGTCATTTACGGTTAGCATGCACTATTGCATGGGAGATTTGGTAGATACGGCTGTTTTTCAAAAAGCACATACCTGTGGTATGGAACAAGGA
The DNA here is from genome assembly GCA_963976995.1 of uncultured Fluviicola sp. Classification (GTDB taxonomy): domain Bacteria; phylum Bacteroidota; class Bacteroidia; order Flavobacteriales_D; family Crocinitomicaceae; genus UBA4466. The sequence goes on along the minus strand of CAXBMR010000064.1, from coordinate 7,454 downwards.
ATGAAAGATAGTTCTTCTGAAAACAGCAATACAATGAAAGGTTGTTGCAGTGATGAAGAAATAAAAATGCAAGGACAAGATGATTTAAAACTTCCTGTTTTTGATATCAATTTTGATCAACAAGTATTTATTGTCTCTTTTCTTCACTCTCATATTGATTTGTTTCAAGCTACAGAAGAGAGAAAGAGTACATTTTTTGATTACCCACCACCATTTATAGTCAGGCAAATCTTCAAGCTAGACGAGACCTATTTAATTTAATTTTTAAACTTTAGACCCTTTTATCCGATAACTCCACGTTGTTAGGATAATTTCCTGTATTCGGTGTTTTATGAACATCAATGTCTAACTGTTTAATTACCAAAACCAATGCTAAATAAAAGCATCAAATTTTTAATAGAGAACAAACTTGTAGCAGTATTAATGCTTGTCTTTTTTATAGGCTGGGGAACTGTCAATGCGCCTTTTAATTGGGATACAGGTTTTTTACCAAGCAATCCAGTTGCAGTTGATGCGATTCCTGATATTGGCGAAAATCAACAAATTGTATTTACCAAATGGGAGGGTCGATCACCACAAGATATTGAAGACCAAATTACTTATCCATTAACCACATCTTTGTTGGGGATTCCTGGCGTTAAAACCATTCGTAGTTCTTCTATGTTTGGCTTTTCTAGCATCTATATCATTTTTGAAGAAGACATAGAGTTTTATTGGAGTCGTAGTCGTATTCTCGAAAAACTCAATTCACTACCAAGTAATTTATTACCAGATGGAGTAAATCCCGCTTTAGGACCAGACGCTACAGGATTAGGACAAATCTTCTGGTATACATTAGAAGGACGAGATGAAAAAGGAAATGTCACAGGCGGATGGGATTTACAAGAACTGCGAAGTATTCAAGATTATTATGTAAAGTACGCTTTGTCTTCTGCTAGTGGAGTTTCTGAAGTGGCTTCTATTGGGGGTTATGTTCAGGAGTATCAAGTAGATGTCAATCCAGAATTGATGCGCCAGTATAATATTGAATTGCATCACATTGTAAAAGCAGTAAAAGAAAGTAATAAAGACATTGGAGCTCAAACATTAGAGATCAATCAAGCAGAATATTTAGTGCGTGGCTTAGGCTATGTAAAATCTATTGAAGATATTGAAAATGCTGTCGTAGTTTCTAAAGACTATACGTCAATAAAAATTAAAGATATTGGGAAAGTATCCTTAGGTCCCGCAGCACGAAGGGGGATTTTAGATAAGGAAGGAGCCGAAGTGGTAGGTGCAGTTGTGGTTGCTCGCTATGGAGCCAATCCATTAGAAGTGATCAATAATGTAAAGGAAAAGATCAACGAATTAAGTGCAGGATTGCCTACAAAAGTTTTAGCAGACGGAAGAACTTCACAAGTAACAATCGTTCCTTTTTATGATAGAACAGAATTGATTCAAGAAACATTAGGTACACTCAATGAAGCTTTAACTTTAGAGATATTAATTACCATTTTAGTCATTATTGTTATGGTGTTTAATCTCCGTGTTTCTGTTCTTATATCAGGATTATTACCAGTAGCTGTTTTAATGGTTTTCATTGCAATGAAAGCCTTTGGAGTTGACGCAAATATTGTGGCATTATCAGGGATTGCTATTGCAATAGGTACCATGGTCGATGTCGGTGTGATTCTTTCTGAGAATATTATTAGACACTTAGATGAAGATGATGGAACGCTATCAATTAATACGGTGGTTTACAATGCAACAACCGAAGTTTCTGGAGCCATCGTAACTGCTGTAATGACCACCATTATTAGCTTCATTCCTGTCTTTACTATGATAGGTGCAGAAGGAAAACTCTTTAGACCACTAGCTTTTACAAAAACGTTTGCCTTAACAGCTTCAATCATTGTAGCATTATTCTTAATTCCTCCTTTCGCAGCATTTTTATTCCGAAAGAAAAAGAAGATTAGAAATAGCTTTCAGTATGTTTTAAATGGGCTTTTGATTTTATTAGGCTTAACCGCTCTTATTTATGGCTATTGGTTGGGGTTGATTCTTATGGTATTCGGAATTGTAGCTTTATTAAAATTTCAAGAAAAAGTAACTGAGAAGCAAGGGAGTTTAATTAACATCATCGTATCAGTTTTAGCAATTATATTTCTTTTGGCTGAATATTGGAGACCATTAGGTGTCGATAATAGCATTTTTTGGAATCTCATTTTTGTAAGTATTATTTGTTTTGGGTTATTAGGAGTTTTCTCGCTGTTTAGAAAGTATTACACGCGAATTCTACTATGGGCATTGGCCAATAAAGTATTGTTTTTATCCATTCCTACAGGAATTGTCATTGCAGGGTTTTTCATTATGAAAAACACAGGCAAAGAATTTATGCCCTCATTAAATGAAGGTTCTTTCTTATTGATGCCTACTTCAATGCCACATTCAGGAGTAGAAGAAAATAAACGAGTACTGCAACAACTCGATATGGCTGTTGCCAGTATTCCTGAAATTAAAACAGTTGTTGGTAAAGCAGGACGAACAGAATCGGCTTTAGACCCTGCACCTTTATCAATGTATGAGAATATGATTCAGTATAAACCTGAATATATGTTGAATGCTAATGGGGAACGACAGCGTTATAAAGTTAATGAGAAAGGGCTATTTGAGTTGAAAGATGGAAGGTTTATAGCAAATCCGAATTCCTCTGTCAGTTCGAGCGCAGTCGAGAACAAAGGGGGAATCATCTCGACTGCGCTCGATGTGACACATTATCAGTTAATAAAGGATAACGATGGCGAATTCTATCGTAATTGGCGACCAGAAATTAAATCGCCTGATGATATTTGGAATGAGATTGTAAGAGTCACCAAATTACCGGGAGTAACCTCGGCCCCTAAATTGCAACCTATCGAAACCCGATTGGTTATGCTGCAAACTGGAATGCGTGCGCCTATGGGAATCAAAGTAAAAGGACAAGATTTAAAACAAATCGAGGCTTTTGGTATTCAATTAGAAACCATTTTAAAACAAGCAGAAGGTGTTAAGCAAGAAGCTGTTTTTGCAGATAGAATTGTAGGGAAACCGTATCTACTTATTGATATTGATAGAGAGAAAATAGCACGCTACGGCATTTCAATAGATGATGTTCAAAATGTACTAAAAATTGCTGTTGGCGGTATGGTCTTAACACAAACGGTTGAAGGGAGAGAGCGTTATGGAATTAGAGTTCGCTATCCAAGAGAATTAAGAGCAAACCCTTCTGATTTAGGAAAAATCTATGTTCCTGTTTCTAAAGGGAATCCAGTGCCATTAAGTGAATTGGCAACAATTCGATATGAACAAGGGCCGCAAGTGATAAAAAGTGAAGATACTTTTTTGGTAGGCTATGTATTATTTGATAAGCTTGATGGTTTTGCAGAAGTAAGTGTCGTTGAAAACGCACAAGCGCTGATACAGCAAAAAATAACGTCAGGAGAGTTGGTAGTACCCAAAGGAATTAACTATGCATTTACAGGAACCTACGAAAATCAGTTGCGTGCAGAAAAAACCTTGTCTGTAGTAGTGCCTTTAGCATTGCTTATTATTTTCTTAATCCTATATTTTCAATTTCGTTCTGTAGCAACATCTTTAATGGTCTTCACAGGCATAGCGGTAGCTTTTGCAGGAGGATTTATTATGATTTGGCTCTATGGTCAAGATTGGTTTTTAAACGTCAATTTCTTTGGAGAAAACCTTCGAGATTTATTCCAAATGCATCCCATTAATTTAAGTGTTGCTGTTTGGGTTGGGTTTATCGCACTATTTGGAATTGCGACTGATGACGGAGTTGTCATGGCTACCTATTTAACACAAACATTTGCCAGAAATACACCTAGAACAAAAAAAGACATTAGAACATCGGTTGTTGAAGCTGGAGAGAAACGAATTAGACCTTGCTTGATGACAACAGCTACGACCATACTAGCATTATTGCCTGTGTTAACCTCAACAGGAAGAGGAAGTGATATTATGATTCCCATGGCGATACCAAGTTTTGGAGGAATGTTAATCGCCTTAATCACCTTATTTGTTGTTCCAGTATTATTCAGCTGGAAAAAGGAATTTCAACTTAAAAGAATCACAAAATGAAAGATAAAAAACACCCTATAAAACGTGTCTTGGTTCTTACCTCTTGTTTCTTGAGCCTTTTTGTTCATGGACAAAATTTAGAGATATTGATTCAAGAAGCATTCAAGAACAATCCTGAAATTCAAAAAGCAGAGACTGTTTACAAAAGTGCTTTAGAGAAAAAAAATGAAGTCAATTCTCTAGCGAATACAGAATTCGGACTAGGTTATTTTGCTAGTGAACCAGAAACAAGAACAGGAGCGCAACGATTTAGAGTATCTGTAAAACAAATGATTCCTTGGTTTGGTTCCATCACTGCTAGAGAAAATTATGTGAGTTCTATGGCAGATGCAAAGTATGAAGATATTGCAATAGCAAAAAGAAAACTAATTGTTTCAGTATCTCAAGGATACTATAGTATCTATGCAATTCGTAGCAAACAAAAAGTGCTACAAAGAAATATAGATATACTTAAAACCTATGAAACGATGGCTTTAACGTTTGTTGAAACAGGAAAAGCTTCGGCTGTAGATGTTTTGAAGTTACAAATGAGACAACACGATTTAGAACAATTAATGCAAATTTTGGAAAGACAATTTATCTCTGAGCAAACGAGTATCAATAAACTTCTCAATAGACATAAAGGAATCCCTATTGAAGCTGCTGATTCTTTATCACTGCCAAAATTTTTAGAAGACATTTCTTCAGATCAATTGTCGTTACATCCAGAATTAATCAAGTATGATAAGTTGTATAAGTCGATAGAACAATCAGAGTTGTTAAATCAAAAAGAACAAAAACCTATGATTGGTTTTGGATTGGATTATGTGGCTGTTTCAGAACGACCGAATATGAGTTTTTCTGACAATGGTAAAGATATTGTAATGCCTATGGTTTCACTCTCCATTCCCATATTCAATAAGAAATATGCTTCAAAGACAAAGCAACATGAGTTAAAACAAGAAGAATTACTGTTTGACAAACAAGCTCGAAAAAACCGATTAGAAACCTTGTTAGATAAAGCAATCAATCAAAGAGTTTCTGCTAAAATTAGTTTTGATACCAACGCAAAGAACCTAGGAAAAGCAAAAAATGCTGAAGAAATACTCATTAAAAACTATGAGGCAGGAACGATTAATTTTAATGATGTATTAGATATACAAGAGCTTCAATTAAAGTTTGAAATGAACCAAATTAAAGCAATAAAGAGTTTTTATGAACAAAGTACTATAATTAATTATTTAAGCAATTAATATGAGAGCAACAGTTGTTTTTTTCGCACTACTCCTTTTTGTTTCATGCAAACAAGAAACAAAACAAGTATTTAAAGTAAAGTATACAGGAGCTTTAAAAGATATGATGTCTGGAGATATTTCTAAGACAATTGATTTAGACACCTTGTCTAAAAAAGAACATTTGTATGCCTTAGGAGCCTATGAAAATTTAAAAGGAGAAATACAAATTTTTAATGGAGCTGCATTTAATAGCAGGGTAAAAGATAGCTTAATAGCGATTGAAAATAATTTTACAGGCTCAGCATCATTACTAGTATATACTCAAGTAGAAGAATGGGTAGAAAATTACTCCTTTTTCTTTGCATCTAAAACCGACCTAGAGCGTCTACTGATAGATGAAGCAAAAAGATTGGGGATTGATGTGAGTAACCCTTTTCCTTTTATCCTTGAAGGCACCATTTCTGAATTGCAATGGCATGTAATCAATTGGGATGCTAATGATACAATTCATACACATCAAAAGCATCAGAACTCTGGAATAAATGAAACATTACGGAATGAAGAAGTAGTCATTTTAGGATTCTATTCTACTCAGCATAAAGCCATCTTTACGCATCATAGTTCAAACACTCACATGCACTTTAGAACAAAAGATCAAAGTCTAGCGGGACATGTAGATGCTTTGAAAATAAATGATTCAATAACCTTAAAATTACCGAAATTATGAAACATACATATATCCTTACTGGAATGACTTGTGGCGGATGCGTAGCGTCTGTAGAGAAATATTTGTCTGAAATCAAACAGATAACTCATGTAGCAATTGATCTTGAAAAAGGTGAGGCTGAAATTACGATGACTTCCCATGTTACAACAGAAATATTACAAAAAGCACTTCCTGAGAAATATACAATTACTGAAAAAGTTGTAGAGAAAACAGCAATTGCATCTGTAGTTACAGGTTTTTCTTTGGAAGAAGAGAAAACAAAGTTTCAACAGCTCAAACCTTTGTTTCTGATTCTTTTTTATATCACTACAGCAGGCGTGTTATTAAACTATAAAAATTGGAGTTGGGAAAGTTTTATGTTTGATTTTATGGGACTGTTCTATATTGTATTTAGCTTTTTTAAAATGCTAGATTTAAAAGGATTTCCAGAATCTTTTAAAATGTACGACCCTTTGGCAAAAAGAGTTCCGTTTTACGGATGGATATATCCCTTTATAGAAACTGCATTGGGATTAATGTTCTTACTGCGATTTGAACTCAATATCGCTTTATGGATTACACTCATAGTTTTAGGAATTACGACTATTGGTGTGACCAAAACATTGTTAGATAAAAAATCAATTCGATGTGCTTGTTTAGGAACGGCTTTAAAACTGCCTATGACCGAAGCCACCTTTATAGAGAATGCCATTATGATTGTCATGGCAATTCTTATGCTAACTAATATTTTATAAAACTAAAACGATGAAAAAATATAGTATTTATGCAGCTCTCTTAGCTGTAGGATTATTAGTAGGATGGATGCTGTTTGGTGGAACAAAGTCTGAAGAGAAAGAGCACGACCATACAGAGCAAGAAGCTAGGAATCAAAAATGGACGTGTTCTATGCATCCACAGATTGTACAACCAGAAGCAGGAGATTGTCCTATTTGTGGAATGGATTTAATTCCTGCCGAAGTTGCAGCGGAAGGATTAGCTGCAGATCAATTTAAGTTGACAAAAAATGCAATGGCGCTGGCAGACATTCAAACCTATATTGTTGGGAATGGAGCATCAACCAATAATACAGTTAAGTTATCGGGTAAAATTGTAGAAAATGAAGAAGCGAATGTTGTTCAGGTAAGTTATTTTTCAGGAAGAATAGAACAGTTGAATATAAGCTCTACAGGTGAAAAAATCCAAAAAGGACAATTGTTAGCAACGATCTACTCACCAGAATTGTATGCAGCACAGCAAGAATTAATTACGGCTGCTTCATTAAAAGAATCACAAGCTAAATTGTACCAAGCAGTTCGTAATAAATTGAAGTTATGGAAGCTTTCTGAAAGTCAAATCAATCAAATTGAAAAAACAGGAAAAGTAAAAGAGAATTGCCCTGTGTATGCCACAGTTTCAGGGAC
>CAXBMR010000063.1:0-10521 GCA_963976995.1 uncultured Fluviicola sp. | reverse complement strand
GTTTTTCTCACAAAGTAAACTATTTTTTACTCCCCAACTTTTAGGACTGATCCGTTTAAATTCTCTCCTTTTCCTGCCATGACACTTGTCGCTCAAACCATTTGGGGTGCTATTTTTACAAAAATTGGAGGATTTTCTTTCCTTGTATTAAGGTTTTCAACGATTGTTTTAGCCGTGCTTTTCACCTATTTTTTTAATGGATTTATTACCAATAGAAGAAATCCTCGAGTTGCTTTATTTGCTACTTTGTCGCTTATCCTAGGTCCCATTTTTATAGCACAGTCAGTCACGTTTATGACTGAAATCCCTTATTTAATAACTTTCTTTCTAGCAATTGTTCATTATTATAAGTTTTTTGACACTCAAAAGGGGAAGTACCTTGTTTATGGCATTTTGTTTAGTGTTATTGCTTTGATGATTAGGCAAACGGCTCTTATTTTACCTTTGGGTTTTGGAGTCACTCATTTTCTTCTAACGAGTAAAAAATGGAAGAATATCATACAAGCAGCTTTACCAACTGTTATTGCCATTATTGTTCTAATTGGATATAAAAACTGGAGAATATACACGAATAATATTGAAGGAAGTTACAGTAATGTTGGCGTCATGTTAGACACCTTATTGTCTTTCGATGTTGACTACTTAACACAAAGGATAGGAGTCATAATTCTACACGTTGGCTTTTTTCTTTCTCCTATTTCGATTTTCTTTCTGGTGAATTCAAAACAACTATTAAAGAAAACGAATAAATGGAAGTACTTCATCTTAACAGTAGTACTTATCCCGTTTATTTACAGCAGTTGGAATTCTTTTCCTATTGGAAACGTCATGTACAACCTTGGTTTAGGTCCAAAAGTGCTCAAAGAAGTCATGTTTTATTTAAATAGACCATATTCGGCACCAGAATTTATTTGGAATGGACTTAGAATTCTTGCGACAATTTCAATTTTCATACTTGGTATGAAGGCAATCAATAAATGGTCAAACTTCAAGAAAATTGTCCCAGATTTGAGTTCTCCAAGTATAAAGCCCAACTTTTTTCTAATTACATTGGGAAGTGGATTATTCATCTTTTTAGTGCTGAATCCAACTTTTTTTGATCGATATCTACTTCCTATTACGATGCTACTAACCCTTTTCATAGCGTTGAACTCTAGTTTTACTGGAAAATTAACTCTTCCTTATGCTTTAACAATTGGCATTGGACTTATCAGTATTGTCTTGAGCAGGGACTATTTTTCATGGAGTAGGACCAGAGCAGAAGCCCTGAACTACCTAACTCAAGAAATGGGTGTTTCACCATCCTCAATTGATGGAGGCGTTGAATTCAATGGATGGCACAAGTCCGGACCTTGGAGGGACGTTCCAAAGGAACCAGACGAAAAAAGTTGGTGGTTTGTAACGGATGATGAATACCTTATTTCTACAGGGCCATTCCCAAAATATAAGAAGCTGAAAAGTTTTAATTATCAACAAATTTTGCCTTATAGGACAGACACCATTTTCATTTTAAAGAAGTCAATTTTGAAAGAATGAAAAACTAATTGTTAATAACTTAGATGCGATTTGTTATGTTTGCATAGTAAAATTGTGTATCTTAATGGTACAGAAGTTAAATTTCTGCAATTAACAAACTATTTTTGATTCGTAATTTATACATATTGCTTTTAGTCATAGCATCATCTAGTGTGTCTTTTGCTATTGGAGAGGATGGTGATAGTTCACAATCTTCTTCCATTACTTTTGACCATTTGGAAGCTACTTTAGCCAAAAAAATCATTCATTTTAAGTGGGAAGTAGAGAAAGAGAATAAAGGAGACTATTTTTTAATTGAAAAATCACTCGATGGTGTAATTTGGAAAAAAGTAACACGAGTAAAATCATTAGAAGACCATAAAGAAAGACACACTTATGCTATTTCCGAAATTAATTTTGCAGAAGGTGCCGAGGAATTTTTCAGAATTATTCGTGTTGACAAATATAACAAGCAAGAGGAGTTAGATAGGGTAGAAATCAATCAACCCATTTTGACGAACATGCTTCTATTACCAGTAAAAGGGAAAGCGAATAAGTTAATGAACTTATCTTATGATTCATTGATTTGCTCTCAAGGAAAAATTGTTGTAAAGAATAAAGAGGGTGAGACTGTCTTAGAAAAGATAGTTTACTTATCAGAAGGATATAATCGTCTTGAGTTGAATATTAGAAATTTTGCTCAAGGTCAGTACCTCGTTCTTGTGAAAGATGAGTTTGGAAATAAAACCTCACGGTCCTTAACGGTTTATCGAAAGAGATAAAGTCCTCTAAACAGCACCCTTTGCTTTCAATTCCAAGTATTTATTAATCGTATTAATCGAAAGCTCTTCTGGAAGTGTTAAAACAGTCTGAATTCCGTTCTGCTTTAACTCCCTAGCAATTTTTGACTTCATCGAAATCAGTTTTTCTGCTACAGTCGCTTGGTAAACTTCTTGTACTGTCTTGGACGGTTGAAACGCTAGTTCTTGTAGCTCGCTATTTTGAAAAAACACCACGACCAATATGTGTTTTTGGTTCAATCTTCTTAGCATCGGCATTGCTCTTCTCATGGCAAATTCTGTTTCAAAATTAGTAAACAAAACGAGTAACGATCTTTGTTTTACAGTTTTTCGTATCGTTTGGTAAAGTAACTCGTAGTTTGCTTCTCTAAACAACGACTGTTGATTATATAGAACATTTTGAATTCTTCGCATTTGACCACTAGATTTATCTGCTGGCAGAACCGTTCCTATTTTATCAGAGAATGTTATTAAGCCAGCTTTGTCTCCTTTTTTTAAGGCAATATTGGTAAAAACTAAAGAAGAATTTATCGAATAGTCCAACATAGAAAGATCATCGAATTCCATTTGCATACTGCGACTTTTATCAATAATGCAGAAGATGCTTTGTGATTTCTCTTCTTGATATTGATTAATCATTAATTCATTCCGACGACTTGTTGCTTTCCAATTGATTGATTTTATTTCATCTCCTTGAACATAGTTTTTTATTTGTTCAAACTCACTGTTGTTACCCAAACGGCGTATTTTTTTAATGCCAGCACTTGTTTTTTGTTGTTGAAATACGAGTAATTCGTATTTTCTCATCTGCAATACAGATGGATAAACATGAATGGTTTCTTCCAGCCGAACATCTATTCTACGAGAGGCTAAATAAAACATGGATCGAATGACAACAAAGATATTACCAAATTTGTACTCGCCCCGTTTTTTAGGTGTAAATACATAGTTGAACTCTTTGCTAGAATGACTAGATAAAATCCCTGTCAAAACAGTTGAACGATCTTGCATTTCGACAGGGTAACCTTCTATCAGAGAGAAATTAATCATCGTGCCGGTTTTGTTTTCTACGAACAGAACAATATTGTTTTCATCTCCCAAGTTAAGTCTTGTGTTAACTTCTCGTCTTATTTTTATTGGTTCTTTACTACTAAAAACGAAAAGAATATCCAACACAGTTACAGCAAATAAAGACGCTAAAACAATATTTGCAACAAACTCAAAAGCAGGTATCGAGAATGCAAGCACATAGAGTAGAATAACACCGACAAAGAGTGCAAAAAACCATTTGGTTAAGTAGATATTTTTAAGAACTTTCAATCTATCTAGGAACTTCTAAAGTCTTTACAATCTCTTCAATAACATCTTCTACACGCACACCTTCCATCTCTGCCTCGGGGGTCATAATTAATCGGTGATTTAGAACATGTGGCGCAACGAATTGTATATCTTCTGGTGTTACAAAATCACGTCCTCTAATCGCTGCCATTGATTTTGCCGATTTGATAATTGACAAAGACGCTCTTGGAGATCCACCTAAGTAGATTTTGCCGTGATTTCTTGTCTTATGAGTAATTGCCGCTATATACTTTACCAAATTATCTTCGACAATAACTTTCCCGACGGCATCTTGAATTTTAGCTATTTCTTTAGAATTAAAAACAGCAATAATATCATCGAGACTTGGTGTTTTAATCTCATTCTTATAGCGATGCAAAATTTCTTCTTCTTCCTGCAATTCAGGATAATCCAGTTTGATTTTAAACAAGAAACGATCCAATTGAGCTTCTGGAAGGTTGTAGGTTCCTTCTTGGTCTATCGGATTTTGTGTCGCAATTACAATAAAAGGGAACGTCATTTGATATCGAGTCCCGTCATACGTAATCTGTCGTTCTTCCATTACCTCAAACAATGCTGCTTGTGTTTTGGCTGGTGCACGATTGATTTCGTCAATGAGTACAATATTGGAAAAAATAGGTCCTTTTCTAAATGTAAAGGAAGCATCTTTAGAATTAAAAACGGAAGTCCCAATAACATCCGAAGGCATCATATCAGGTGTAAATTGTATCCTTGAAAAATCAACATTCAATGACTTTGATAAAACTTTAGCTGAAAGTGTTTTTGCTACACCAGGAACTCCTTCTAGCAGAATATGTCCGTTTGAGAAAATACCCGTCATGAGCAAATCTACCATCTGTGATTGACCAATGACATACTTACTCAACTCAGTTCTTACTTCACTGACCTTTTGGGAGATCCATATTAATTCATCGTTTTTTCTTTCAAAATTAAAACCAGGAGTTGCAGGCGGAGCGTTTGCTTCAATTTTTTCAATGCTATCAATATCTTTATCAGATTGAATTTCATCTTTCGTTTCAATTGGTGTGCCTTCTTCTGCTTTCACATTGTCAGTAGAATTTACATCTTCACTGACTTCTTTTGGCTTGTAGTCTTCATTTGTTGTGCTCATAATTATAGTGTATGAAGTTTAGAGATATGTCGCTTAAATTGCTTTTGATCAAAGCGGCTTAAATCCCAGTAATTAATAATAAATTTATCATTTTCTCCGAAATGAATAACCGTTCCAGATTTTAGTATTTCTATATTGGTGATGTCGTCTTCCATGAATAATTTTTTTCTTCCAAAAGCGGAATAATGAACCCATTCCTTGTCTCTTATTTTTAGATACGGCTTGGATAAGCGAATTATACCTAAAACAACAAGGAGGATACCAATTGGCCAGAAAACAATGCCAATTCCTATCGCGCTAACAAGATAGTACAATCCCAAGAAGAATAAAAACAATCCACTTAGTATAAATAAAGAGGCGAGTAAAAGTGAACGTCGAAAAATTAACTCCCTTCCTTTAATTCTCTCGATGGTTTTGTCAGAAATAATGCCTACTGATTTATAGAACGCCTGCTGTCGTGCTAAAACTTTTGCTACATACTGGTCTGAAACGGAAAAAGCTTCTTTCGTTTCATAACTATCCATTAATTCATCTATTTCCTTGCGGTCTCTATTACTTTTTTCCGCAAGTGAATTCAATGCATTGTCTCTGTCTTTCCTTGTAAGGTCTATAAAAAAGTGTTTTTGAATCATCGTGTAGAAGTTCTTCTTCTGGACTTGTAACAATCCATAAGGATTTCTTTTTGCATAATAAATAGAAGTTATCGTTTCAGCAAAAGCCAACGTCATGTCTTTTTTCTTATCAATATATGCAACCACAGGGCGCGTTCTTTTGGATCTGAAAATTACAAATAGAATTATTCCCAGAATTGACAACAACATTGCTTTCAACAAAGTTGGATTTTGAAAAATTAAGGTTAAATAACTATCGTCTCGTTTACCGTTTTCGCCCTCTTGATCTTCAACGTCTTCATTGCCATAGTTGTCCGTTAACCGACCTAATTCTAAAAGAATGATATCTTGATCTTTTGGCAATTGGTTGATTACAAATTCGACATACTTATAGCCAGGATTTCTTTTTATCTGATAGTTATAAAACGCAGTAGGTGTAGAATGAAGGTGAATTTTACCTTTACCGTGTTTTATACGAATGAAATTACTCATCTCCATAAATGAGGAAAGCGTTTTATATGGACCGATAGTTTCAATTTCACCAAACGCATACCAATCACGAGAAATAGTATCATTTTGGAAGAGGTTAATCATTTTGTACTTCTTATTGTTTGTGAAAACATTAATTTCTTCGGCATAATCGAAAAGAGGATCAGCTTTAGTAAAGAGTTCATCCTCGAGGTTGTCAGTAATCACATTATATGCTAAGAATAAGTCAGACCCTTCTTCTACTTCACTTAATAGCCCTAAAAATTCTTCAGTGTACAAACCAAAGTTATTCCCTACGAACAAAAAAGTTTTAGGATCTGTGTTTCTATAAGTGAGAGAATCTAAGGTAGTTGAGTCTGATGCAATCATTACCTGATGAGAACTATCAATATGCGCCCTTGCAAGAGAGGTAAAAAGATAAAGCCCCATGGGGTTTTTATCATAAATCTGAAACTTTTTAGACCAATTTGAGGATACGAAAGGTTGACGTCCACTCTTATTTTTCCCAGTAACATCGTTGTCTGAAAACAGCCAAACCATGAGCATCATCAAAACAATGACGCCACCAACAAGTCCTATTTTTGTTTTGCTATTCACTAGGTGGATTTAGTGATTGGTAATAGTCGTTTAAACTAGGCTTAAGAAGTCCGTAAATGTCATTATCAATGTAATACTCTCCATACCAAACAAGGTCATATATGCGCACGCATTCATTGAAAGAAAGAGCGCTATTTTGTTTGCTCATTTCAATAACGTAATGATGATTAGTTTTTTCTTTCTTCCATTTTATCCAGGATTTACGGATTAGCTCTTTCAGAATAAACGTGTAATAGATACGGATACATTCTCTATAATTCTCTTGCTCTATTGCTTCATCCAAACGTAATTCCAACTCTGACTTAGTGATAACTTCAGGATTCCAGTCGTCTTCTACTACGACGACTATTTTTTTGTCAGCAGGTTTGAGGTTTTTAATAATTAAGTAGGCCAATATAAATAATACAGCAAATAACAAGATGAAGAGTAACACTCTCCATAGACTTTGAGAGAATGATAAGTCAACATCGGGTAAATCGATGTCAGGAGTGTCAATATCTATGGGATCAATGTCTGGAACTTCGATAGGATCAGGTCGTTCAACGGTAGGGTCAAATTGAAGCCCCCCACCACCTCCTCCTCGATCAAATCCTCGTTTTTGACGATCTTTTTTAATCTGTTGAGGGTTGTAATTTAATCTACGACTTCCACTAGAACTCGTTGTGACATAATCGCTATAATCGTATTCATCTTTCTCTAATTCAGAAGGGTACGATCCACCCCAATCAATTGGCCCATTGTATTTGTCTTTCTTTTTGTATTGGAGAAATTCTTTCTCAGATTTCCAGACCTTATTCTTTTTATTTTCTTCTTGTCCAACTAGACTGAATGAGAAGAACAAAAGGGCTATATATAACCAGAATTTAATCAAAATCGACAGGTGTTTCTTTTACGTTACTTCTCTTTCCGAATTTTTCAAATTGTTTTCTCAAACCAAATGCTTCTGTCTCTTCCCTTTCTGAAAAATAGCCAAACGTCATAGTGATTACAAGCAATGGCAATAACCCGAGCATAAAAATAATATAGACTATTTGGCGAAGAATATTTGCCCAAACCATATAGTCTGCTGAATAAATTTGCCCTATTCTTTTCACAAAATCTGCAGTCATATCTAGGAGGTCTCTCATTTCCGGTTCGTCAGTCCAAGTATTGTGAATACTAAACACAAATGCTATCGGTTGGACAATGATAGAAGCTAGAGATACCAATACAAGTAGAAGCAACAGTGATTTCCCGTAATGTTGTTTACTATACTTAAACCCTTTTCTAAAACGCTCTTTGAACTTCCCTTTACTGATTCCCATGGCAGCTGCGTTTAAATAGAAGAAGGGTAGTAAAAAGATGGCAAACAAAAGAAAATACCAGGGCAGCAAAAGACAAATTAGTGCAAAGAACAAGTTACCTACCCAAATCCCGAACAGCCGTTTCTTGATATAGAGAAAGAAATCTTTCCATGAAAAGTCATTTTCAATAGTCTGAACGACCCAAAATACAGCTGCAAAAACGAGGGAAAAGACAACCGTCCATATAGCAAAGACAATATAATCTTGGGTGTTTCTGAATCCGTAACCAATAATAAATTCTAATTGTGCTGACCAATCGTACCAATACTGCGTTTTTTGTAACTCATAGTGACTCGTGTCTTGGAAAATAAGAAGCACTGCTATAATTGGTATAACAACCAGAAAAAAGATTCGGGCTAACTTGTTAAAAACAACCCTGTACATTCTGAAAGAATCTGCTAATACTTCACCCGCACCTCTTACTTTGTGCAGATCAAACGATTTTCTGTCCTCAAAATGGCCGACTTCTTCTTTGTTTATTAAGTCCGGGTATTTTCTGGCAACATACATGGGGTAAAAGACATAGAAAAATAGAATCATTGCAAATGAAAAAAGAATTAATACCCATTTTGACCATTCGGGAAGATTTTGATAGTTGTGGGTAACATAACTTTCTAAAAAACCAGCTGCAACGATAAAAGGAACTAAACTCATCATGATTTTTAAGCCTCTTTTGGTAGAAAGCTGCAGTGATTGCAGGCGAGTGTAACTACCTGGAAAAAGCAAGCCATTTCCAGCAGTTATTCCAGCCCCCCCTGCTAAAACAATGGCAGATATTTCAAAAGCTCCGTGAATCCAAATGCCCAAAAAACTAGTTATTAGCAATCCTTTTGCGTGAAAAAAATATTGAAACGAGCCGAGCATTACACCATTGGAAAACAGGAGAATATGAGTTCCTATCGTAAAAAAGAATCCTAGGAAGAAGGTCAGAAATGCAACCTTCATGTTGTTGGTAGTGATATTCACAAACATAGCCATCTGATCTGTGGTTTCATAGACTTGCAGCGGATTGCCATTTTGAATATTCTCAAGAGTCATGTTTACGTAATAATCACCCATTACTACTCTTGGGAACTCAGGATCAATCATCGTTGTTACTACTCCAATAAGTGCATATACCACGAATGCAATAAGTGCAAATAATAAACTTTTACGAGAACGGTATATCTCCAAAGGCAAAGAGACTCTCCAAACATCAATAAAACGTCTTATAGATTCTCCTTTCTGTTTGTGAACTCCTGTATAAACAGTCTGGGCCAATTTATTTAAGTACACACGAACCGTTCTTCTTCGATAAAAAGTTTGAGAGTAGCTCAAGTCATCAGTGATGTCCATGTACAGGTCACTCAATTCATCAGGGTCATTAGATTTAGATTCATAGAGCTGTTCAAAGCGATTCCACTTTTTTTTATTTTGCTCTATAAATTTAGTTTCTTTCAAGCCTTAGATTCTTTTTGAGAAGAGTAAATATACTAAAAAGACCTTAGAATTTGCAACGGCTAGTTATTGATTCATTTCTAAATGATAAATCACTATATTTAAACCGAAAATGAAAAAATCACTAGTCGTATATTTTATTATTTTTATCTCATCAACATTTGTTTTTTCGCAATTTGAAAGAATAAATGGAGTGAGTTTAGTCTCCGTAAAAGAGCCTCTTGATTCAACTCATGTTCTACCTATTCAAAATATCGGTGCCAATTGGGTTGCTGTAGTCCCATTCTGTGATTTTGATTCCATTTGTGAGGGAAAACTAGCGTATAACCAAGAATGGGAATTTTATGGAGAACGATTAAATGGAGCTCGTCAAATTGTTAAGCAGCTGAAAAATCATGGTATTTCGATCATGATGAAACCACAAATTCGAGAGGAAGATGGGCTCTATGTTGGACATATCAATTTTTCAAAGAAAAGAGAATGGAGAACCTTTGAGCAATCATATAAAGAGTACATTCTTGACTTTGTGTTACTTGCGGAAGAAGAGCATGTTGAGCTTTTTTGCATAGGTACAGAACTGAGAAAGTTCGTTAAGTCACGACCAAAATTTTGGAGAAGATTGATCAAAGAAATACGTGAAATTTATTCCGGAAAAATTACCTATGCAGCAAATTGGGACGATTATGACGAATTTCCTTTTTGGGAGCAATTAGATTTTATAGGAGTAGATGCATACTTTCCCATTTCAAAGAAGGAAACACCAACAATTAAAGATTTAGAAGAAGGTTGGCAACCAATTCTAAAAAAAATGGAAAAAATCAGTGATGAAAATGGCAAAAGAATTCTTCTAACAGAATATGGTTATAGAAGTATAGAAAAATCAGCGGCAAAACCATGGTTGCACACCTCAAACGCTGTTTTTGATGAAGAGTCTCAATTTAATTCCTTGTCTGCTCTATACAACACTATTTGGAACAGGAAATTTGTTGTGGGCGGATTTTTGTGGAGATGGTACCCTTATCATCCGAATTCCGGAGGGAAGAATGATATAAAATACACTGTGCAAAATAAATTGGCAGAGAAATTGGTTGGTGTAACCTATAGAAAAACCGGAAAATAATGAAAAGCATTTTTTTTTTAGGGTTACCCATTTAAATCTCACAACGTAAACTATTTACGTTGTGAGATTTAAATGGGTAACCCTAAAAGATTATTTATCAAACCTTAAAGATACCCGAAAGCACCTTTTACCGAGAGCT
>CAXBMR010000062.1:0-10744 GCA_963976995.1 uncultured Fluviicola sp. | reverse complement strand
GCTCGACAACGTAAACTATTTACGGTCTAGGGAAGTATGTGGGTGATTCAAAAAAAAGAATACGCTGACGCCTATATAAAAAATGCGGAGGTCTATATCGGTTGCATGCACTAGTTGAGTAGATTATTCGTTGTTATACGGGCTTTTTACGTATTTTTGCATCATAAACAATTAAGATTGTTATGATAGAATTCAGACCTCTTAATAAGCTATCCGTTCATTTAGAACGCCTTATAAAAGGACGCTTATGGCTTAAAGTCATTGTTGGTCTATTTTTAGGTGCAGGGTTAGGCGTTTTTCTCAATCCTTCTGCCGGAATTATTTCAGAAAATGTGAGTTTACGCATTGCGGATTGGCTTGATCTTCCTGGTCAAGTTTTTATGCGTCTCGTTCAAATGATTATGATTCCGTTGATATTTACATCTATCATAACAGGAATTGTTAGCAATACATCCGGCAACCTCAAAACGTTTGGGCTTAGGCTCTTGATTTATTTTATTTTCACTACAACTGTCGCTATTGTTATAGGTGTGGTGGTAACTCTTCTCTTCAAGCCTGGACAATATATATATTCACTCGGTGGATTTCCGAACAGCAGTGAAAATCAACTGGTGCCAACTGAACAAACTGATCTTACAGATAATATTCCAACGGCTATTTCAAATTTGATCCCCAGCAACCCTATGGAGTCAATATTAACTGGAGAAATGCTAGGGGTTGTAATTTTTACCATCATAATTGGTGTCGCAATTACCCAGCTTCGTCAAGAAACGGCAAGACCTATTGTTCGTTTTTCAGAAGCGATACAAAAAACATGTATGATTATCGTGTCTTGGGCGATGATTCTTGTGCCCTATGCCGTTTTCGGACTAATTGCGGCTTTATTGTCTAGAACAAGTATTGAAATATTTCTTGGTTTAGGCTACTACATAATTGTTGTAATTATAGGATTGCTGATACTCATGACATTCTATTTATTGATTGTCTTTTTGGTCACCAAGAAAAGTCCGTTCAAGTTTTTAAGAGAAATAAGAGAACCACAATTATTGGCTTTTTCTACTGCCAGTTCTGCTGCTGTTATGCCTGTTTCCATGAAAACAGCAGATGAAAACCTTGGAGTCTCCTCTAATATTAGTGATTTTGTTATTCCTATTGGGGCAACAATTAACATGGACGGAACTGCATTGTTTCAGTGTGTAACAACCCTGTTTATGGCGCAGGCATATGGCATTGAGTTGACCATAATTAACCTCTTATTAATAACTTTTACAGTTGTTGCTGCTTCTATTGGTACACCTGCTATTCCTGGAGGGGGAGTTATTATACTTGCATCAGTATTACAAAGTGTTGGAATTCCAATAGATGGACTGATTGTTATTATTGGAATTGACAGAATTTTGGGAATGTTTAGGACTGCTGTAAATGTTACTGGAGATTTAACCGCTTGCTTAATTTTTGATAAGTTCTATGGGGAAAAGAAGACCAGACCAAGTGCTGTAAAAACGGCAGAGTGAATATTTTAAATTCAAAGCACTAGACTTTCGTGTACGGTAGCTTGTTGTATATACCAAAATACACTCGCTTATTATTCTCAATTTCCTATCTATCAATTGCTGCTATTTCATCAATAAACATTTTAGTAATCAAATCTATTTCAATTAAACTTTCTACCTTGCAAAACGTTGATAAGGACATGAAAAAAGTTGAACCAAAACGAGAGTATGATGTTGTCATCATTGGGGGAGGAATCTCTGGCTTAACTTCGGCGGCGTTATTTAGCAAGGCAGGACTTTCTTGTTGTCTATTAGAAATGGACAACAGACCTGGAGGCTATCTGGCTGGTTTTAGAAGACATGATTTTCGATTTGATTCCGCCATACACTGGCTAAACTATTGTGGAGAAGAGGGACTTGTATCCAAAATTTTTCAATTAATTGGTGACGATTATCCCAAATGTGAACAGCAACATAGAATTAGACGATTTGTAAGTGATGATTTTGACTACCTAGTATCAGATAATCCGGATGAACTAAAGCAACAATGGATAAAGGAATTTCCACATGAGAAAAAAGGAATAATTCGATTTTTTAAAGACGCAAAAAAAATTG
The DNA here is from genome assembly GCA_963976995.1 of uncultured Fluviicola sp. Classification (GTDB taxonomy): domain Bacteria; phylum Bacteroidota; class Bacteroidia; order Flavobacteriales_D; family Crocinitomicaceae; genus UBA4466. The sequence goes on along the minus strand of CAXBMR010000062.1, from coordinate 8,636 downwards.
CAAAGTCATTTGAAAATTATTCCAACCTCAGCAGGACTATGCTTACCATGAATTGGTTAGAGTCCGCTGCTCATGGATTAAAAATGCTCAAATTTGCTGTTCCTTTTATCCCACATGTTAAATATACGGGGAATGAAGGAATAAAGAAAGGCCTAAATCGTTACTTTAAGGATGAAAAACTTCATCGAATTTTTTGCTCAGAACCTGATGTGCTTTCTTGTTTAATTCCAATTTCTTGGGCCTATTCTAAGAATTTTCAGCTCCCTCCAACAGGGGGTAGTCAGAGTTTTCCTGAATGGTTACTCTATGCAACTGAAAAAATGAATGGAGATGTCTTTTTTAAGTCCAAAGTAACAGAAGTATTGGTTAAAAATGGAACCTCAAAAGGAGTTAAATTTGACCATCGAGGAGCTATTCACGAAGTAAAAAGTAAGTACGTTGTTGCCGCGTCCGATGCCGAAACGTTATTTGAAAAATTACTTCCTGAGAATGCTGTTCCCATAAAATTAAAAACCAAACTAAAGAAAGCCCCTATCTATGCCTCCGCAATTACTGTCGCATTAGGGCTGGATTGTCCAGCCGAAGAGTTAGGGCTTGACGAAGAAATTATTTTTCTCGCAGATCCAGCGGTTGGTCGGCAAGAATTAGGTAAAGGTGACCCTCATAAAAGCGGTATTCACATTCTTGCTTCCTCGGTAAGGGATAAAACACTGGCGCTTACTGAACATGGAACTTTGACCTTGTTTATTCCTGCTTGGATGGACGAAAACAATACATGGGGTTGTGAAATAGATGAAGAAGGCAACTTCATTAGAGGAGAAAAGTACAACGCCATAAAAAAAGAATACGCCGACATTCTTATTGATAGAGTGCAAGAAAAATTGATTCCAAATTTAAAAAAACACATTCTCTATTGTGATGTTGCAACGCCGATAACTCACCTACGATATACCGGAAATAAGAATGGAACGATGATGGCCCAAAAACCGGGAAAAGAAAATTACAAAGCCAAAGTAGCCAGCTATAAAACTCCTGTTAAAAATTTACTTCTAAGTGGTCACTGGGCGGATTTGGGAGGAGGTATTCCGATTGCCGTGAAATCATCGATCAATACTACTTTAATGATTCTCCAAAAAGAAAACAAACCTGCTTTCCGTTTATTTTCAAAGTACATGGACGGTAAAATTACGGCAAAATCACTAAGCGAATCAACTGTTTTGGTGGATTACGATAACTCTTGGGTAAGAGAGCCGACCCCCGCAGAAAAAAAGATTTCTCGACGAGAAAAAGAAGACTAATTAGTTCCTTTCTTTCCCACGTACATCCAATCACCTTGAATTTTCTTGCATTCAAAATTGGTTAATGGAATAACTGAACTTAATTTCTCTTGGTAAGGATAGAAGTTAACGTGCTCATCAAGTGTATAATAAAAATAGCGTTGGCAAGGGGTCACAACTACTAGTTTTTTCTTTGTAATCCTGATTAATTCTTGCACGCAAACATCAACATTCAAAAGATGCTCTATAGTGTGATTGCACAAAACAACATCAAAAGAATTATCCTCAAACGGCAATTTTTCAATGTTTCCAGTTGTAAATTCAAATTTTAATTCTCCTTCAGGTTGTTTTAAATCGTAACCGTGCAATTCTTTGTTTTTTTTGCGTTTTGCAATCTCGTTCAAAACATAACCGTTACCACAACCTATATCAATAATTTTTTCAGAAGAATCATCAATGAGGCTTTACCTCCTTGAAAACGGCTCGTGAAGATCAATTATCTCTAGAAGAGTTTGGTTCCTTTTTCTTTACGGTAAAAACGGAAACTGAGCACCCACAATTACTTACTCTGCTGCAAAAAAACTATCCGGGCTGGAAAGCCTATGTTAATGAAAAAGAGATTGACATCCGAAATTGTCATTTCAACTTCATGTCTATTATTCTCCCAAAAGGCAAAAACACTATTCTTTTTACCTATAAAAACTCAACCGTAACTGCCTTTTTCTGGGTTTCTTTTTTAACCTTTTTATTTATGGTCTCGTTTTTGTTATTATCTTGTTATAAAAACAATTTACCTAAAATATAAGCTATGAGAACAATATTACTAACCACCCTTTTGTTATTAACCATAATTGCCAAAAGTCAGAATGTGAAGGACAATAGTGTTTCTTTTCAGTATACACAACTTCCACTTCTCAAAATTCAAGATGCATTCATGACCTATGAAACGAGAGTAAACCATGCCTACCTAGCATCGAATGAGGATAGCGTTACCTTATTCAACACTAGAAAACAAGTTGCCGCACAACAATACGAAGCTAAATACGCTCAGTATGTACAGAAAAAAAACACGTTACTTGTCAGTTATTATCAACAAATGGCAACATGGGAACAAAATAATAACGCGGGAAAAGTGGATGCACAAGGCAATGCATATCCAAAACCTCTCTACCCTACATTACCTTCTCCCCCCATATATGATGATTTAAAAGCACTTAGACTAAATTCTGTTATTGATGATGCAACGATTAAAAAAGGTCTGTCGATTGAAGGATTTACAGAGGGATTAGGGGGTTCCATTTTAACTGTTGATATTCAGGCCATCAGAAACATTAGAATTGTTGAGAAAAAAAACGGTAGTGGAGCAAGTACTCGTTACAAATATCACTGTGAATATGTGTTGCCAATTCTTATCAAATTTGAAACACCAACGGATGGAATATTGTTGCAAGAAGTCATTCTTCAAAACAAACAAATCTATAACATGAAGGAACAGAAAAGTCGTTACGCACACATGGCATACATCCTTCAAAATGAAAACCAATTTTATACGAATTTGGAGATTACCGCAAGAAATAAAGCCTTAAAAGCAGCGAACAGTTATATTAACAATCAACTTGGCTACATTAAAAAAACACGAAAAACAGAAGTTTATAGTGTAAAGAAATTCAAAAACTTCGACTATTCCGATGTTACAAATGCCTATTCGACAACAGTTTCTGCGTTGCAAATTGTAGGCAAAGATCTAGACCACTCTTTGGCCAAGAAAAAATTGGAGACTGCTTTAGCTCAATGGAATGAAATTTTTCTTGAAAGCAATGATTACGATAAAAAAGCAAGAATAAACGACAAAATCACCGCTGTAATTCAATGCAATGTTGCTGAAATTTTGTTTTGGTTAAATCAATTTGATAAAAATCAAAGCATGCTTAATTTAGCGGAAAACTCTAGTGTTCTAAAAGCAAAAAACCATGCAAGAAGTCAACGTAACTTTTACGCCGGGCAAAAAACTCGATGGGATGTGCACTTTTAGACCCGAAGACTCATACTATCAAGTTGAAACAGAAAGATTAGCTTTTATTCCTTTAACCAAAGCGCATATAAAACAATGGACAGCCTTTTTTGTAGATAATTCTACAGAACGCTTTCTCGGGTTTGAAGGATCAGATAAATCTTCTGAAGAAAAAGCGGAATTTTGGATTCAAAAACAAATTGACCGAAAAAACAAAAAAGAATTTGGTCAACTAGCAATCATAGAAAAAATAAGTGGTGAATTTATTGGACTTGCAGGAATTATTCCTAGAGACATAGATGGTAAGGAAGAATATGAGGTGACTTATTCCCTTTTATTTTCATCTTGGGGAAAAGGGTATGCCACAGAAGCCGCGGTTAAATTTAAAGAATACATGCTTGAAAACACTGCCGTTGCTTCTCTCATCTCAATTATCCATAAAGAAAATGATGCCTCGATTAAGGTCGCAAAAAAGAACGAAATGAAAATCTCAAGTGAAATGACATTCATGGAAATGCCAGTTTATATTTTTCGTTTTCAATAATAAATTTTATTAGCTAAAATATTTAAACTATCTTTACGTTCATATAAAGTACAAAATCAGAATGTTATGAAACTTTTTATCACTTTATCACTTATTTCTTTTTCCTTTTTTGCATCTGCAAATTCCGAATTTGAAGTGTCAACTCAAGGTGACTCAACAGAGTTATTTATTAGTGCTGATCGCGGTAAAAAAGCACGCAAAGCAAAGAGAAGAAATAAAAAGAGAAAGAAAAAATGTTCACAATTCGGAAGAAGAGTGTACGCTGGGTAATTTATTACCTATTTACTACAGGAAAATATAGATTTAGCTGATTAACCATTGTTAAAAGCGATTCGGATTAGTTAAATCTATACTTTTCATTTGTAAATCTCTAAAGTTTCTTTTTTTATCTATTTATATTCTCAAGATTCAATTATCTTAGTCATCATTAAAAAAATGTATGGCGAAGATTAAATCTGCTTTTTTCTGTCAAAATTGTGGTCACGAAACACCAAAGTGGTTAGGTAAATGTCCTTCCTGCAGTGAATGGAATACTTTTGTGGAAGAAATCATCAGCAAACAAGTTCCTCAAGTAGTTGCTTTTTCAAAATCGAAAGAAACAGCAAAGCCTCAAGCATTGCAAGAAATCGAAAAAAAAATGCATCGACGGATAATTCTTGCTGATGACGAATTAAATCGTGTTCTTGGTGGAGGATTGGTTCTTGGTTCATTGATTCTTTTTGGGGGAGAACCTGGCATAGGAAAATCTACTTTGCTTTTGCAATTAGCCGTGACAACACCCAATCTTAAAGTACTTTATGTTTCTGGCGAAGAGAGTGATCAACAAATAAAAATGCGCTCTGAAAGAATTGGCTCTACGAACAAGGAGTGTTATATCCTCACGGAAACCAACTTGCAAAATATTTTTAAACAAGCAGAGAACATTCAACCTGAGTTAATTGTCATTGATTCTATTCAAACGCTCTATTCTTCTGATATTGAAAGTTCTCCTGGGAGTATTTCACAAGTAAGAGAGACTACTTCTCAATTGCTTCGGTACGCAAAGCAAACCAATATTCCTGTATTTCTTATTGGGCATATCACAAAAGAAGGAGCTCTTGCTGGGCCAAAAGTTTTGGAACACATGGTGGATGCTGTTTTGCAATTTGAAGGAGATAGAAATCACGTGTATCGCCTATTACGATCAATCAAAAATAGATTTGGAAGCACGAACGAATTAGGAATTTATGAAATGTTAGGTTCTGGATTGCGACAAGTAGAAAACCCTTCCGAAATTCTCATAACCAACACTGATTCAACATTGAGCGGAATTTCCATTGCCGCAACTATGGAGGGCATGCGTCCAATGCTTATTGAGGTTCAATCATTGGTCAGCACAGCCGCGTATGGCACTCCTCAACGGTCTTCGACCGGGTTTGATAGTAAGCGTCTAAATATGTTGCTTGCGGTGATGGAAAAACGATGTGGATTTAAACTAGGCGCTAAAGACGTTTTCTTAAACATAGCTGGAGGAATAAAAGTGGATGATCCGGCTATAGATTTAGCAGTTGTTGCCGCCGTGCTTTCTTCCAATGCAGACATGTCAATACCCAATAACGTGGCTCTTTCCGCAGAAGTCGGTCTTTCTGGAGAAGTTAGACCCGTTAATCGGGTTGAGCAACGTATTTATGAAGCAGAAAAATTGGGCTTCGATAAAATTATTGTTTCTAAATACAATAAGGGGATTGAACAGAAAAGTTTTAAGATAGAATTGATTCTTTGTGGGAAGATAACCGAAGTTGTAAAGGCATTGTTTGCTTAAATTGGTGCCCCTTTCTATGCCGAAACTGGAAAAAGGTCACAAGAAAAAGTCCTATAAAAAATAACTCAAACCTAACAAAGCTATCGTACCGTCAATCAGACCTGCACAATAAAAGTCTGACCTTTTTTCATTCATGAATGCTAATAGAATCATTTGCAAAAGAACTGCACAATAAAACACTGCGTTGAAGGCTAAGTTTTCTTGTTGAAGAATCATACAGCAGAAGAAGCTAACTAACAAGCTAATTGCTAAAATTTTTGACGCTTTAACCCCTATCACTTGAGGAATTGTTTTCTGATTGGGTGCATCATATTTTAAATCACGGATGTCAAAAGGAATAGTAACAGCGATTACATAAAGATAATGTGAAAAAGCCATTGGGAGGATTTGAACGCTTGAGTTTTCATTTATCAAAGGAAAAACAATAAGCACGACTACCCATGTAAAGGCAATTAAATGTATTTTAATAAAAGGGAGTTCTCGCATATTTTTCCCTTTAATTCTGAAGACATAAAACACTGAAACAAGTCCTGAAATTAGAAGAAGTGCAAGCGCTGTCAAGTCCATTTTTTGAATTCTCAGAAAAGTTAGACCCGCTAAAACAATAGAGAAAAAAACGAGTAAGAAAATCATTTTTTGGTGCTTTCTTACCCATCCCAACCAAGGACTTTTGTGCACATCAGCAGATTTAAACAAACGCTGTCCATTATACACAGCAAGTGTGGAAGAAAAAGCAAATACGCCATAATAGATCCAGCTTTCTATTTTCATTGCGAAGGAAAATCCTGCAGAAAGAAACCCTGCAGAGAAAGCAACAACAAAGTTGGTGTATAATATGTTTTTTAACTTCTCGATGCTATATAGGTTACTGATAAAACTTGTACTGTGAAATTACAGTTTTTATGTTTAATTGGGGTAGTGTTGGCATTATTCCATAAATGTAGAGAAGGATTCTGTGAAATTGTTAAATTTGGAGTAACAATACTATGGATCTCTTCTTTTCAGTTATGAAGCATGCTCTTAACATGTTGTTTTTTTTCATTCTCTTTCTGAGTTCTGCCCAAAATATAGTTGCTGACCAATATAACGGCAACGAATATTAATTAGATTAAATATTGCGTTGTTGTATAGGTAAAAACATTGTTACTATCTTTGTACTAATGAAAATTGAAGAAAGCATAATCGATCACATCGCTCACCTTGCCCGTTTAGAGTTTGAGGGAGAAAAAAAAGAGGCAATCAAACAAGATCTTGATCGTATTATTTCTTTTATGGACAAGCTTCAAGAGGTGGACACAACCAATGTAGAACCACTTATTTTTATGACCAATGAAATTAATCATTTGAGAAAAGACGTAGCTAAAGTTACTGTTACTCAAGAACAAGCGTTGAAAAATGCACCAAAAAAGGATTCAGACTATTTTAGAATTCCGAAAGTATTGAGCAAATAGATTCGATTAAATTTCAACATGACCAACTCTTTATATCAAAAAAACAATAGTCTTTCCCCTTAAAACTAGTTTACACGTTCCCATGTTGACTTAATAGCGTCAATTTTTTTCTCGTTATTAAGAACATTTGGTGTAATGTATTCTTCAACAAAACCGCAACTTAAGCACACATATACATGAAGCCATAAATTAGAGCTTACTCTCCCATTTGCGCCGGCGATTGAAGACCTCTCACCTCGTTGAGGAAGGTCAAGATTTGAGTAAATTTCGTCTCCTTTGCATTTGCAACACTTTCCTGTTGCTTTCATTTTTTTCCGGTTTTAAATTTTAAAAACTCCAATCAAAACTATCAATCTCTGTAATGCAAGCAGTCAGCAAATCAATGCTTCCTTTTATGTCATCCTTATTTGCCATTTCTATTACTTGATGCAAATGTCGTGTTGGTATTGAGACAGCCCCAGCAATAGAGCCCCCTTCAGTCATTCTCTGAATACCAGCTGTATCTGTTCCTCCTGCCGTTAGAATTTCTGGTTGCCATTTAATTTTATGTTTATCAGCAGTCTGCTTCATGTATTTCACCATCCTATAGTCGCAAATTGTGGAAGCATCCATGAGTTTAATTGCGGTTCCTTCACCAAGTTTGGTAATCGTCTCGTGAGCGGCAGCTCCTGGCAAATCAAAAGCGATGGTCGTATCGAGCCCGAATCCAAAATCAGGATTAATTCTTAAAGAAGACACGTTTGCCCCTCTAATACCAACTTCTTCTTGAACGGTGAAGACACCATATAAATCATAAGGAATGCTTTTTCCTTTCAAGTTTTTTAATGTTTCAATAAGAATGAATACGGCAAGTCTATTGTCCAAAGATTTGCCATTTACACAATTTCCCATTTCTATAAACTCACGTTCTCTCGTAATAGAATCGCCAACGGAAACAAGTTTTTTAACTTCTTCTGCGGTCAGTCCAGTATCAATAAAATAGTCTTTCAATTTGGCTACTTTATTTCTTTCTTCAGTGGTCATAACATGAATAGGTTTAGAAGCCATGACGCCTATAACATCTTCTTTCCCATGTATAATAACTCGTTGGGCAGTGAGTGTTTTAGGATCAAACCCACCTAGAGTATGAAAACGAATAAATCCGTTATCATCAATGTGAGTAACAATGAATCCAATTTCATCCATGTGTGCTCCAACCATTATTCTCTTATCACCGATTCCTCTTTTTATCGCATAAACATTCCCCATGTTATCGATTTCGACCTCATCGGCAAGATCTTTAATTTCTGCTAAAATGAGTTCTCTTATCTGCTTTTCAAACCCTGGTGCCCCCGGAGTTGTGCATATTTTATTAAGTAATGAGGTGTTTATTGACATAATTTTATTTTTGATTCAATTATAAGACGGTTAAAGTTAGAAATCCTTTTTGACGAACGAAATTTACTTGATTAATTTCTTTCTTTTTGTAAAAGTATTTCTTCAACGATATGAATTAAAATATAGGGTTACCCATTTAAATCTCACAACGTAAATAGTTTACGTTCAACAGCTG
>CAXBMR010000061.1:0-11075 GCA_963976995.1 uncultured Fluviicola sp. | reverse complement strand
TCAATATGTTAGTAATATTCTTTCTTTTCAACATTGGACTTTAAACAACTTCAATGAGAAAAATGCCACAAAATAATTGTGGCATTTTTTTTTATTTGTATCTTGACAAGTAAATAAAATTAAAAATGAATGAGTGAATTAGATGATTTATTAGATCCTGGTGTAAAAGACAACCAATCCGGTTATTCAGGTTCAGGAGATGGGAAACTTCCCAATGCTACAGCAACATTAGTACTAGGTATTATCTCTATTGTTGGATGTATTTTTTATGGGATTCCTGGTCTTATATGTGGTATTATTGCTATTGCCTTACATTCAAAGGATAAGAAAATTTATAAAACGGATGTGAATCACTATGCTGCTTCGTTTAAAAATTCTCAAGCTGGTTTTATTTGTGGAATAATAGGGACAATACTTTCTGGATTGATGTTCCTTTACTTCGTGATAATTATTTTAATTTTCTCTAGTGTGTTCATTAGATAGAAGATGTATCAATGTAGTTGGAAAGAAAATTTTAATGTAGAATGCCCAACATGTGGTTTTCAAAGATCGGCAGATTTATTGGTTCATGGAGAAATATCAGCAAGTTTTGATATGTTTCCAGCAACCATTCCTTTTTTTGTGCTAGTTATTTTCTTGGTTCTTCATATTGTATTTAATTTTAAATCTGGTAGTAGAATAATTATAGGTCTTTTTTCAATTACGGTGATTTTAATAATGGTCAATTTTGGTTTTAAAATATCACAGTAATTTGATTTAGTTATTTTGCTATATTTGACGAAAAGAAATTATGGGAGGAGCTTTTATTTTAGCAATAGTTATAGGGTTAGCAATTGGATTAACAATAGCAATTCTCTATCTATTAAATATACAAGATGCATTAAAAGAGGTAGCGCAAGAAAACATTCAAGTTCCACCAGTAAACACTTGGCTTTTATTAATTCCACTGTTTAATATTGTTTATGCTTTTATTTTTTATCCAAAAATGGCAGAGTCATTTAAACGAGAATTTGAGTCTAGAGGTTTACCGAAAGATGGTGACTTTGGAAAAACCTTAGGTGTTAGTATGGCTATAGTTACTGCGGTTAGAATACTTCCTATTGCTGTAATCGAGGGTTTGTTAAGTTTGGCTGGACTAATATTACTTATCGTCTTATGGGTCAAAGTAGCTAAATATAAAACAACTTTGAGGACTTCACCAAAAACTGATTTTGATGGAGTATCCAATAATACATCTGATTTGTTAGACAACTAAACGCGATTTCAACAAAATTAACGCTCTATTTTTTGATTAAAATAGAGCGTTTTTGTTTAATATTACATTTCAGAAATAAAACAACAAAATGTCAGACGATAAAAAAATAATATTCTCCATGGTTGGTGTCTCTAAAGATACTCCTGCAGGTAAGCAAATCATTAAAAATATCTATTTGTCCTTCTTTTATGGGGCGAAAATAGGAATCATAGGTCTAAATGGGTCCGGTAAGTCAACGGTAATGAAAATTATTGCTGGTTTAGATAAAACCTATCGAGGGGAGGTTGTTTTCTCAGAAGGTTATTCTGTTGGTTATCTTTCGCAGGAGCCTGAATTGGATGAATCCAAAACGGTAAAAGAGATTGTTATGGAAGGTGTTCAAGAAACGGTAGATATTCTAGCCGAATTTGAGCAAATCAATAATTCTTTCATGGATGAAGCTATTCTCAATGATGCAGATGCAATGGATAAGTTGATAAAGCGACAGGGAGAGGTTCAAGATTTAATTGATTCTCAAGATGCTTGGGAATTGGATACAAAGTTAGAGAGAGCAATGGATGCTTTGCGTTGTGCTCCAGAAGATCAACTTATTGGAACACTTTCTGGTGGGGAACGAAGAAGAGTTGCCTTATGCAGACTATTATTAAAAAACCCAGATATCCTATTGCTTGATGAGCCTACCAATCACTTGGATGCTGAATCGATTGAATGGTTAGAACAACATTTACAACAATACAAAGGAACGGTTATCGCTGTTACGCATGATAGATATTTCTTAGACAACGTCGCGGGTTGGATTCTTGAACTGGATAGAGGAGAAGGAATACCTTGGAAAGGAAATTATTCTTCTTGGTTAGAACAGAAAGGAAAAAAGCTGAAAGAAGAGGAGAAATCGGAGTCTAAACGGCAAAAAATGCTAGCAAGAGAGCTGGAATGGGTAAGAATGAATCCGAAAGGAAGACATGCTAAGAATAAAGCACGTATTGCCAATTATGATAAAATGCTTGCTCAAGACATTAGCACAAAGGACGAAATACTTGAAATGCCAATTCCAAATGGTCCACGTTTAGGAACAAATGTGATTGATGCCGAACATGTTGTGAAAGGTTTTGGCGATAAGTTGCTTTATGGTGATTTAAACTTTAAACTCCCACCAGCTGGAATTGTTGGTATTGTGGGGCCTAATGGAGCCGGAAAAACAACCATTTTCAAAATGATTATGGGTGAATTACAGCCAGATGCAGGAGAATTTAAAGTCGGAGAAACAGTAAAGATTGGATATGTTGATCAAACCCATGCTGAAATTAGTGATGATAAAACGGTTTTTGATGTTGTTTCTAATGGCTTGGAATACGTTGAAGTAGGTAGCCAAAAAATCAATGCCAGAGCATACCTTTCTAAGTTTAATTTTAACGGCTCCGATCAGAACAAAAAAGTGGGCATTCTTTCTGGTGGTGAGAGAAACAGATTACATCTTGCCATGACACTCAAAACAGAAGCGAATGTGTTATTACTCGATGAGCCAACGAATGATATCGATGTGAACACGCTTAGAGCATTGGAGGAAGGGATTCAAAACTTTGCAGGTTGCGCTGTTGTGATATCTCACGATAGATGGTTCTTAGATAGAATTTGTACGCACATTCTTGCTTTTGAAGGAGATTCTGAAGTTTATTGGTTCGAAGGTTCTTATTCTGAATACGAAGAAAACAGGAAAAAACGTTTGGGTGATAAGGGCCCGAAAAGAATTAGATACAAGAAACTAATCAAGTAATGTCTGGAATTTCAAACGACCCTTTGCATGGAATTAACCTTAAACAAATTGTTTCTGAATTAGAAGCTGAATTAGGTTGGGAAAATATGGGGTATTTGGTAAATATCAATTGCTTTAAAAATAATCCTACACTCAACAGTAGCTTGACATTTTTAAGAAAAACGCCTTGGGCAAGAGCAAAAGTAGAACAATTGTACATAGAAAGAATTATACAGTTTAGAGGAGAAAAGTGAGGCATTAAATCATTAGACATTAAAATATTATCATGAAAGTAAGAGAACTAGAACCCAATCAATTATGGAACAATTTTGCAGATTTAAATGCGGTTCCAAGAGGATCCAAAAAAGAGGAGCAAGTGATTCAATTCATGATGGATTTCGGGAAGAAATTAGGTTTGGAAACAATCAATGATGCCATTGGTAATGTAATTATCAAAAAACCAGCATCTGTTGGAATGGAGGATAGAAAGACAGTTATTCTTCAGTCGCATATTGACATGGTGCATCAGAAAAACAACGACACTGATTTTAATTTTGATACACAAGGAATAGAAATGATTGTCGATGGTGATTGGGTAAGAGCAAATGGTACAACTTTAGGCGCAGATAATGGTATCGGAGTCGCAACCATCATGGCGGTTCTTGCATCAGATTCTATTGTTCACCCTGCAATTGAAGCGATGTTTACGATAGATGAAGAAACGGGTATGACAGGCGCGATTAATCTTGACGCATCTAACTTCTCTGGAGAAATTCTTTTAAACCTCGATACTGAAGACGATGATGAATTATCTATCGGTTGCGCTGGCGGTATTGACACCAATACGAGTTATACCTATAAGCAAGAAGAAATAGGTGAGAATTATCAATTGTTTGAGTTAAAGGTCAAAGGCTTGACTGGCGGACATTCTGGAATGGATATTGACAAAGGTAGAGGTAACGCTAACAAGCTTGCTAATCGTTTGTTATTTTCACTAATGATGCAGTCAATTGATTTTCAATTGGTTTCATTTGATGGTGGTTCTTTGCGAAACGCGATACCTCGTGAAGCAACCGTTGTGATTGCTGTTGAAGATTCTTCTATCAATGAACTGAAAAGTGTTTTTTCTGAAGCTTCTTTCATGCTGAAAAAAGAATTGGAATTGGTAGAAAAAAAATGTCAATTTCTTCTTTCTGAAACAGTCTCTATAGGTAGTAAAATGACAACCTCGGATGAGCGAAACAAAATAATTCAGACAATATATGCAACGCATAACGGCGTTTTCAGAATGAGCCCAGACATAGAAGGTTTAGTAGAGTCCTCTTCTAGTTTGGCAAGAATAATTCTAAAGGACGGTGAGTTTATTACACAGTCTTTACAGCGTTCAAGTGTTGAATCCACAAAAGATGATGTCGCGAATACAGTTCGGAGTCCTTTTGATTTAATCGGTGCGACTGTGGTTCAAAATGGAGAATACCCAGGATGGCAACCAAATTCTGATTCTGCAATTTTAGAAATCATGAAGAGTCTATACAAAAAGAATTTCAATGCTGAACCTCAAGTTAAAGCGTGTCACGCAGGGCTAGAGTGTGGTATTCTTTCTAAACATTTACCAAGTGTTGATATGATTTCGTTTGGACCGAATATTCGTGCAGCTCATTCTCCAGATGAGAAATGTCAAATTTCTTCGGTTCAGAAGTATTGGGATTATTTTCTGGATACACTAAATGCAATTCCATCAAAATAGTAAAGAGGAATGCAAAAAGAGCATGAATTGGTAGAGTTGGCAAATGCGAAAATGTACTATGGCAAATACAAAGGCCGTTTTTTGGTGCATGTTCCTGAGCCTTATCTTTTGTGGCTGAAAAATAAAGGATTTCCGCCAGGTAAACATGGCAAACAGTTAGAGCTCATGTTGGAAATTAAAATCAATGGTTTAGAAGATTTGATCTACCCGTTGATTAAAAAGAAGTCGTCACCTTTTTAATAAGTGTTTTGCATAATTGTAATGATAACCAGTCTATTACGTCTTAGTATTAGAAGAGATTTTACGGTCTAATTGGTTGGCGAAATAATTTTTATCGCCGTTTTTGTAACATTTTGAAAAAGCAACCCGTAAATGCTTTTGTAGTAAAGAAAATGACATGCAATTAACAAGTTTCAATATGATCAACAATACGATAAAAAACGCGAAATTTAAATTATCGCAGCACAAGATACAAGGAGCATCAAGTGACCTTTCTATTTTTCAAGTGGCCAAACTAATGGACATGGTAAAAAATGGTGACCAACAAGTTCAAAACGATAGTAGAACATTGTTATTTTCGTTGAACTGAGAATAGTTTTTGGTGCAAATAGTTGAAGTCATCCTTGCGGGTGACTTTTTTTTGTGTAGTAACGTATCGGCTATGGTTAGTACGGGGATTGAAAGTAGTGAACTTTCGATTAAGCACTTAGCCAAAACTTTTTATTTTGTTTTACTTTTTTATTGTAAAGCCAAATCAAAAAGATTTGGCGGACTTGGTTATAAGTTCTAAACTTTGGGTTTAGCATCAAAACCCGTATTAAATATAGCCATCCTAAGTTTGAAATCAATTAATTTTATTAGTTAAACAAGAAGAACAAAAGAGTGGATAAAGACCTTTTTAGCCGTAGTGTCTTTGAACACGTCAACATAGGTGGTCCCCGCTCTTTTAGTACCAGAATACGATCAGTTCTCAAGGTGTGCAAACCTGTTTTGAGGTAGCAGTATCAAGTACAATTGTTCTTCCCTAAAATTAAAGATATGAAAACAATAGGAATTGACATTTCAAAATTAACATTTGATGTGTACAGTGAGGAGTTGGGACATGCCCAATTCAGTAATGACAAAGATGGATTTAAAGCTTTTAAAAAGTTATTGAAAAAAGAAGATTTGGTTGTAATGGAGGCAACAGGATGTTACCATTTTCAATTAGCTAATTATCTGTTTGGCTTGAATTATAAAGTGAGTGTTGTCAACCCATTAGTGGTTAAACGTTTCATTCAAATGAAGCAACAAAAGGTGAAAACAGATAAGCAAGATGCAATGATGATAGCATTGTTCGGTATCGAACAAAACCCTGAATTATGGGATCCAGAACCAAAGTTTATTGAAGAGGGAAAGTTACTGACTACTTTAATGCAATTGTACGTTAAGCAACAGACACAGTTGAAGAACAAGTTAGATAATCTTCAAAGTGGAGGTCGGACTCAAGGGATAATGATTAGCTCACTAAAGCTCCAGTTAAAACGCATTAAGGTTGAGTTAAAAAAACTTGAATCAAGCTTGGAAGAATTGCTCAAAGAACATGCTCCAGAGGTTCTCACTAACATTAGAAGTATTCCTGGAATCGGAAAGAAAACAGCAATGCTAATGATGGTGACAACGAATAATTTCAGAGACTTTACGAGTGCCAAACAAGTTACATCTTATGTTGGTTTGGCTCCAGTTGAAAGAACATCTGGAAGTAGTATTCGAGGGCGAAGTTATATTAGTAAAAAAGGAGATCCAATGCTCAGACATCATCTATTTATGTGCTCATTTACAGCCTGTCAAAACAATCCTCAATGTAGGGCGCTTTATGAACGAATTGAGGGAAAAGGAAAATCGAAAAAACTAGCATTAATTGCAGTATGTAATAAGTTGATTAAGCAAGCTTACGGAGTTTGCAAAAATGACTTGATTTACGATGAAAACTACAGAAGTAGAAACGCAGCTTAAAAAAGAAAGAAATTAGTTGTTTTTTAGCTCAGTTCTATGTTAGCGGTTCGGTTTTTATATTACTATTATTTCATCTTTTAAAATTTGGTCAAAATAACAAGTCAAGTTTGAATATATTTTATCAAAAACACTTGGAATGTAACTTCTCAAATTCTCAACTGATAATTCTTGATTTACAGGATATGAATGATATTGGTTTAAATATTCTTTTATGTCTGATATTTCAGTTTCGTTAAGATTATGAAATGGGTTTGTGGTTGCGTAGTTATGAAAATCGGATAAGTGAATAAAACCACAACCAAATTTATACACATAGTGAATGTATCCCTTTAGTTCACTTGCTTTATCAACCATATCTCTATCAGTCACCTTTTTCCACCTATTATTGCGTGTCAATTCAGTCCATTTTTCACCAGATAGAGTCAATTGTATAAGTCTTTCTCTTTCGTCAATGTCAGAAATTCTACCTAAATACATAACTCGAATAAACGAATCTAATTCCGTTCTTAGAGTTTCCATACATTTCCCAATCCGTCCTTTTACAAAGTCATCTTTCAAGGACTCTGAGTTTTCTTTACTTCTGTTTTGAATTAGTTGTATGAATTGTTTTCTAATATCTGTCATTTAGGTTTCGCTTTAACTGACCGCTAACGTAGAGCTAAACACCTTTAAACGATTTAGTCGTTCCAAATCATCTCTTTTTAGCCACTTTTCCATCTAAAAATAACAATTTCGTGTCACTCCACAAAAAAGACAACTCAACTTTCGTAGAATTACACGGTTAATTTAGATAACACTTACTCTATAATAAAGCGCTTTTTGTGTTCAACCACTCCATTGTCTGATGTTATAAACAGTATGTATAACCCTTTTGATAATTCTGTTACATCAATTTTAGCTGAGTCAATTTCCCCTTTTTTTATTAGCGCCCCTTGTGTGCTATAAATAGTAAAATGCGAG
The DNA here is from genome assembly GCA_963976995.1 of uncultured Fluviicola sp. Classification (GTDB taxonomy): domain Bacteria; phylum Bacteroidota; class Bacteroidia; order Flavobacteriales_D; family Crocinitomicaceae; genus UBA4466. The sequence continues at coordinate 3,365 of CAXBMR010000061.1, read as the reverse complement.
TTGTTTGAGTAAGTCAATTGAATATTTAAAGATGTTTTGACAGGGTTTGGATAAATTGTGAGTTGGGACCATGAAGCTTCTTCAAGGTTCGCATATCCAAGAAGAACAGTTGTACAAGATTGATCGTTAGCTACATTCAAATCTGTCTTATAGTTAGGATGACTTGTATAAACGCAGATGCCTGCTAGGAGAGTATCACTTAGAAAACTACCTATTTGCGAATGCATTAGTCCTAGAGTTATCCAAACAGAGTCATTTGGAGCCAAGTTTAAATTAGAAAAATATTCAGAGTAATAATACATTCCGCAAGTTGCTTGTTGAATAGCGTGGTTGATTCTACAGTCAGTTAATGTATTATTTCCAAAATTCTTAACCAAAACATCAGCATAAATGTCATATTGATAAATACCTTGTAAATTTTGGTAGGGATTAATTGTAACCTGAGTAGGGAGAATGTCAATGATTCCAATGTCTGTTGAATTAACCGCACTATTCTGATTAGAGCTAAGTGAAAAATCTAAATGACGAATGGAGGTGTATTGAGTTAGCGCAAAATTGATACTGGTCGAAAAATGAGAATTATTAAAATCTTTATCCGTATTTAATTCGAGAACAATAGGAATTGTTACAAGATTAGTAAGTTGCAACTGACGATTCAAGGTTATTACAAATTGATTACTTATACCGTGACTCATAAATTTTATCTTGTTGCTGGATACTTTTAAATTAGAATAGTCAGAATATCCTATTTCACTGGTACTGCTGACTTCATTGAAGCTAGAGTCAAAAGTATAAAGACTATCTTGCGTTAAAACATACAATGTATCGTTAAACACTTTCGTAGTTTGAACGGTTGAACTAAATCCTATTGTCGCGACAATAGTTCCAAAACTGTCAAATCCAAAAACTGAATCTTGTTTGAACGCTGTTTTTTGATAACCAACCAAATCATTGATGCCCTCTAGTTCAAATCGATAAATTTCCAAACTATCTGTAATGGAACCCCCGGGGCCAAGTGTATATATTTTTGAATCAATTAGGTTGCTGTAATTTACCAATAATTCATTGCTATCAATAAGCGATAAACCACTCAAATTAGCTTGACAGTTGATGTCAGTCCAAGTTTTGCTCCATATAAGTGTACCTAGCGAATTGTACTTTTGTATGAACCAAAAGCAGTCGCCAGCTATATCACATGTTCCTAAGCCCATCCCCAATAGATAAACACCACCATTCTCAGATTGAATGAGTTCATTAACTTGTATATACTCTGCCACTTGTGGTGATATCGGACTATCCCAAAGAATATTCTCAAGAGTATCGATTTTAATCAACGAGCAAGTTGTAAAGAAGCTTGAATTATTGCTTTGACTTTTTACAAAAAAAGAGAATTCATCAACTGCCACAATACCTGATGAATATTGGGAATAATCTTCATTGAATGCAAGCTCTCCATTCAAACCTTGTCCACAAACAATGTAATTAATAAGAAAAATTATTATTGTGAATGTTTTCTTCATGGCAATGCTAATCCAACGGATTTTGTAAATAAACTGCTTATTTTCTAAGGCACTCTTTTTTTGACTACATTATTTCTTTAAAAATAGAGCTTTCGTTCCACACCGCAAAAAAAAAACTAAACTTATTATATTCTAAAAACGAATTTAGAGCAATGTTAGAATTGTAATCAAGAGTATTGCTGGTAGTACAATAATCATAGATGCAATTCTGGCAAACATGAACCATGGCTTCTGTCGCTTAAAAATAAAAGTAGCTAGAGGTATGGCTTTCTGATATTCTTCCACTGTTCTGTTGCCAAAAGCGTCACGTTCACGTTTGTAAAACGTTTTGTTTTCAGTAATGTCATATAGTACTTCTCATGTATGTTTGGTTGTTGCAGGTAAATCACCTACGTTAATTGATACGTTTTTCGCACAATTCTATTGATAAAGATAAAAAAACTTATTTTTCAACTAATCACTCCAGAAGCAATCAACTCATCATCCACATAAAATGCAGCAAATTGTCCAGGCGTTATACCTCGTTGTTTTTCTTTAAAAAGTACATAAAGACCATCACTCTTTAGATGCAATGACCCTTCTTGATAAGCTTGTCTATACCTAATTCTTATTTTAGCTTGCAGTTGGTCGATGTTATCAATTGAGTGTTGACTAGATACAAAATGCACATCATCCAACTCAATTTTAAGTGCATATCTATTCAGTCCAGGGTGATCGTCTGTCATTCCAGAATAGACCGTATTTGTTTCAATGTCCAAACCGATGACAAAAGAGGGCATAGGTCGTCCGCCGATGTGTAAACCTCTTCGTTGACCTATCGTGTAATAATGTGCGCCTTGGTGAGATGCAACAACTTGTCCCATTTCTGGAGAATAAATGAAAGGAGCCGCTAACGCTTTGATGTTCTCCTTATTAGGCTCTACAGACTTATAATTGAAAAACAATTCTAAGTCATTCGGTATTTCAATAATGTCTCCTTTAATTGGCGATAATTTTTGTTGCAAGAATGTTGGGAGACTGATTTTACCAACAAAGCAAAGTCCTTGTGAGTCTTTCTTGTCAGCAGTAACTAGGTTATTTTTCTGGGCAATTTTTCTAACTTCTTCTTTTTGCAATTCTCCAATGGGAAACAAGGCTTTCGCTAATTGGTCTTGATTTAATTGGCACAAAAAGTAGGACTGGTCTTTATTTTGATCTAATCCAGCTAATAATCCAAAGGAACCATCTTCATGTTGAGTTTTTCTACAATAGTGACCTGTTGCTACGAAATCAGCGTTTAATTCGAGCGCTGCTTTTAGAAACACGTCGAATTTTATCTCTCTATTGCAAAGTACATCTGGGTTGGGAGTACGTCCGTTTTTATATTCATCGAACATATAATCCACGATGCGCTCTTTGTATTCTTTGCTCAAGTCAATCACCTGAAAAGGAATATCCAACTGCTGAGCAATGAGTAAAGCGTCATTGGAATCGTCTATCCAAGGACAATCGTCAGAAAGAGTGACGGATTCGTCGTGCCAATTGCGCATGAACATACCAATAACCTCATAACCTTGCTGTTTCAGCAATAATGCAGTAACACTGGAGTCAACACCACCCGATAAACCAACAACCACTCGTTTCATAGTGCAAAAATAGCGTTTTTATTAGGAATCAAACAATAGATTTTAAGATCGCTATGTTCAATGATGTTGAGACTTGGCTTTTAGCATGAACTTAGTCTTGAACATACAATATAATTCTGGACACTGAGTTAAGTCACGCTGCATGTTTATGATTAATAATTTCTATTGAATCACCCACATACTTCCCTTTGTCAACTAAAATAAGGTTTTTGATTCATCA
>CAXBMR010000060.1:0-11179 GCA_963976995.1 uncultured Fluviicola sp. | reverse complement strand
TTGAACCTATTAGCTTTTTCTGTCATTTTACTTAGACAACTTTAAACAACTTCTTCATCTCTGTGTGTGATGGCAAAGAAAGATTAAAACTGTGTGCGACGTAAAAAAAAATACTTTTTGTGATAGCCCGTGTGGCTATTTAAAATAACGACTAATTATAGGGCAATTGGAGTATCGAAGAAAGAACTGGCTATTTAGGCAAAGCCCGTAGACATAATATACATTATAGTTGGCAAGAACATCCCGAGGATTCGGGAAACCCATATTGACTTATAATTAATATTATGTTAAATAGAGTTGTACGCATTAATACACTTACTTCTCGCCTAAACTAAACTTTTCCATATCTTCACATCATCAAAACATTTAGAAACATATTCGTTGTCGTCTTTATCTTTGGTTTTTTAGTTGCACTATTTGTTGACCCGGACAGAAAAAAGCAGGAGGAGAATTTTGATTACACTTCAAGTCTTTGTCTTGAATTTCAAGAATCAACTACATCTCATAAGCTAACAGCGCGTTCATGGAAAGATTATAGTCTGAAAGAATATTGTACATCTTACATTTGCTCAAACTACGATTATACAGGTGCAAAAGACGCTCGTGAAATATACAGTGACTATGACAGTCAGACTTCTGAAGAATTTTGGGGAAAGCTCTATCTATCTTTATATGAGCAAAATAAACAGAAAATTGGAGGACTTTTAGATTCTTTGTGGACGATTAAAGAAGTGAACAATTTAAGTCAATTCGAATTCGCAAATGCCATTGTGACTTTTGTGCAAGATATTCCTTATGCGTATATACTTGACAAAGAACGATGTGAAGACCAAGAGGAGATTTATGGTAACTGCGTAACGGATATCAAATACGGTATTCTCTCACCTGTCGAGTTTCTTTATACGCTGAATGGAGATTGTGACACGAGAACAGTATTACTCTACACACTATTTAGAGAATTGGGTTATGAACCAAAAATTGCGAATAGTGATGCTTATGCACACTCCATCTTACTTTTAAATATTCCATCCGGCGGAGATGATTATATTTACGATAGAAGTCGAAAGTTTTTCTTTTGGGAAACCACAGCTCCCAATTGGCCATCAGGGACATTACCTCCTGGTACTAGAGATCTTGATAAATGGACGGTTGTATTAAATTGATAAATGATGAATGAAAAAATAGCATTACTTGGATTTGTAGAAATAATAAGTTCCCTTAGTTGCGGAATTGTTATTCTATTTTTAACCTTTAAAATTCTTAAAATTTACGGGCACAGAAGATTAGGTATTGACCATAATAATTTAGCCTACAATATCCTTGTTGCGGGTGTTCTTGTTTCTGTTGGTTTTATTGTTAGTGGCGTTATTCAGCCTATTCTTGACTCATACCGAATAATTAGTAGTTCCGATGTTAGCAAAACAGAGTTAATTTTTAGTTTCTTAGCCTATGGTGGACTTTATATTCTTATTGCGTACGTTTCTGCATTAATCATTGTCTTTTTAGGTCTATTCGTATATAGTAATATGACCTCTTTGAGTGAGTTAAAAGAGCTAAAAAACAATAACATAGGTGTCGCTATTGTTCTTGTGGCTATTATATTTACTCTCTCTTTGATAACAAGTAACGGAGTGATTTTGGTCGTTGAGTCCTTTATACCCTATCCTGATTTACCAGCAAGAATAGGTTAAATGAAGAACTTTAAAATACATACGCTTGTTGTTAATATAGTTGTGTTTTTGTCGTTATTTTTGAGTTACCAACGCCACAAAATTTTCGATAGTAGCGGTGACAATTGGTTTGATTCATCTTCGATAAAGAGCATTAACCCTATCGCTGGAATTGAATTACCGGAAACCTACTTTTTTCTTGGGGGTGTTCTATTGATTACCTTTGTCACATTAATTTGGCGAAATTTAGCAACAGCAATCATCGGAAGTGTTCTTTCTATCGGTTTAGGATTGTATATTCCACTACTAGCATTCATTTTGACGTTTAATATCTTCCAAGAAGGCGACGATTTAGGAATTGGCTATTATATTGGATCAATTGCTATCATTTATTTTATCGTCATCCAATTTATTAACATGGTGCAAATGGCTAGGAATAAAAAAAGCAAGTCAAAAATTGTTGATTCCGACATTTTAGATGACTTTTAGGAATTATTTCTCCAAAGTTTCCGACTTTCGATAGGTCACAACAACTCTAAAGCCAATATTCACAGAAGGTTTTGTTCTATTTAAATAGGGATCAACACCTTCTATTTTGAGTTCCTCAATTTTACTGTTCCAATTGCCCCCTTTCGTACCTGGACGATAATTGTCATCATGATAGATCACCATTTCTGAAACATTACCTGCCATACAAAACAAACCAAATTCATTTGATAAATACGAGCTAACTTTTACAGGGAACATTCCCCCATCAGAACTCATACCCGTATCTGGTGAATAATTAGCTAAATAGCAGCCGTTTTCATTTCTCATCGAATCAACACAAGGGAATTTCTTTGAAGGCTGGTCCCCTTTTGCCGCTCGCATCCACTCGTATGCTGATGGAATTCTCACATCGTTCATAAACGCATCCTTACTTGATTTACTATTGTTTACACTCTCTGTCAGCCATTTACAATATAACAATGCTCCTTCCCTACTTATAGCAACTACGGGATATTCGTTGTAGGCAACATGAGAAAAATACAACTTCTCCATTTGCTCTACATAACTATCGGGGTATTCTTTACTCCACATTTGTTGATCCGGTTTTGCAATTAAAAAGCTTACCTTATCTCCTTTAATTAAAAGATCAAACAAAAAGGTTCTATATTCTAAATTAGTTACTTCAGTTGCCTGCATGTAAAAAGCCTGAAAAGATAAAAGCCCTGTCTTAAATTGACTCGTTCCACTAGGAATGTATTTGTATCTTTTGTTATTTTTCCTATTTCTCGTTTTTAATAACTTAATCATTTTAGCCTTTTGTTTATTATTCGCCTTGATTTCATCTGCTGTTAACTTTGGAAAGCGATAAGGTTGTTCAAAAAAGTGCCGTACCTTCTTAGTTCGTTTCTTCACTTCTTCAACGAATTCTATTTCAGGGAGTTGAATGAGTTCTTTTTCAATTGCCGTTAACTCAATTTCTCTTGTGTTTTCTAGTTTACTTTCTTTAATTATTTCAGAATAGTATTCGTGAATCACTTTTTCTGCTTCATGAATTACGTCTATAGAATCCTTGTTTACAGCAGAAATCATTGTTTCTGTCGGACCCGAATTCTTTGATGGTTCTTGATTTGGATTGTTATAAATCACTGCTGTAACAAACAATGCGCTTAATATCGTAATCATACCAATTAGTTTTAAATTAATAGAATGTGCAACCTTCCCTTCTGATTTACCTGTTGAGTTTGCAGAATGAACAAATTGCTCCTTTGTTTCCTTAAAAGAAAGGTGTACCGGTTCAATTTTAGCTTGATCAAACAAGTTGTTCAATCTGTTATCATAATTATTAACCATTATTCGCCTCCTTTTTTGTTAATGCTTCATAATTGAGAATCTCTACAAGTTTTTCTCTCCCTCTTTTTAATCGTTGCTTCACAGCGGACTCCGACGCATTTTGAATCCCAGTAATTTCTTTAATAGAAAACCCTGAAATTTCAAACAGAATAATAGCTTCTTTCTGTATCTCTGGAAGCTGTGCTAATGCTTTGTGCAAGAAGTAAACTTCCGTCGATTGCTCCGTTTTTGCATTCTCATCGTGTAATGAATAACTTGTCGATTCAATCATCGAATCTTCTTTTTTCTTTTTGTGTTGATTAGAAAGTATTCGCACGCTAATTGTGAAAAGAAATGAAAGAAAAGCTTCCTCTGAACGCAAAGATTCATGCTTTTGAAAAGCAATCAACAATGTTTCATTGATTAAATCTTTGTAATCCATTCTTCCATAAACTCTTGCTCTGCAGAAGCGTTCAAACCTATCATGAATTGGTTCGTAAAGTCTCAGGAAGTTGGCTTGTTTTTCTATACTCATGTATCACCAATTAGCGCTCTGTTATGTAAGTGTCGTGAAAACGAATTAAGTTACATGTAAAGAAAAGAAAATACTTATCATTCTCGTTCATTCGACTTTAAAAATAAAATAGAGCTTAAGACCGCTTATTGAATTCTATCTTATAAAATTAATTAGTTTAGCCAAAACAAATTCAAAAACACAATCACTATGTTAGAAGGAGCAATTATTGGAATCATCGTTGCCGTTATTGTAATGATGATTCAAAAAAACAAACAAAAAAAGGCGTTAGCAGAGGTCAATAATTCTGAAACATTGGACACACCAAGTTTTTCTGCATTTTTTCATCACGCTACCGAGAAAATTTTTACAGGAAATGGATTCAAATTTTTTGATGGTAATGGAGTGGGTTATCTAAGTGGAAATAATTTCAATTATAAATCCAAGAGTGGTTTACAAACATTTGATTTGAGTATTTGTACTATTGAATATGCAGGAAAGAAAAAGAAATTGGATTGGATTTCTATTGATGACAATGGCACGAAACATTATTTCACTTCATTTCAACAAGGTGCGTTCAAAATGGATGGCTCAGAAATGAATAATTTTATCGAAAAACTCAAGGAAATATCTCCAGAGAGTAAGTTAGATATCGTCTGAGTCAAAAAAATAAAGCTAAAAAAGGCGTTCAATCATTGAACGCCTTTTTTATTGTCGTTAAATTCAGAAATTATCTTCTATTGTTTCTTCGGCCTCCATTTTGTCGGCGATTTTTATTTGAATCCCGTCTATTTTGATTCGATTTCTCGTAACTTTTTTGAAGTTCTTTATAGTCCGATATGGCTTCATCTGTGATTGGAAAAGGATGATCTGAAATCACTTTTATTTTCTTCTTTACCAGCTTTTCTATGTCTTTTAGGTACGGAAGCTCATCTATATCACACATAGAAATAGACAACCCACTTGCCCCTGCTCTACCCGTTCGCCCTATTCTGTGAACGTAGGTTTCTGGTTCATTTGGTAAATCATAATTGAGTACATATTGCAAAGATTCAATATCTATTCCTCTTGCAGCAATATCAGTAGCAACGAGAACTCTTAGTTTTCCATTTTTAAATTCCTTTAAAGCTCTTTCTCTTGCTCCTTGGCTTTTGTCACCATGAATTGCAGCTGAAGGTATTTTTGCCTTGTCAAGCAATCTTGCTAAACGATCTGCTCCCCTCTTTGTTCGAGAGAATACCAACATACTTTTAATAGAGTCATCCTGCAAAATATGCTTTAGTAAGTTCTTTTTCTCCGGTTTTAGAACATGATAAACAACTTGCTGTATAGTATCCGCAGTGGACGAAACAGGATCAACTTTAATGTATTCCGGTTGATGTAAAATATTCTTTGCTAAGTCCGCAATAGCAAGTGGCATCGTTGCGGAGAAGAATAGCGTTTGTTTTTTGTTCGGTAATTTTGGAAGAATTTTCTTGATGTCATGGATAAAACCCATGTCTAACATTCTATCTGCTTCATCAAGGACAAAAAATTCTACTTTATCCAAGCGAATGTGTCCTTGATCCATTAAGTCCAGCAATCGACCTGGAGTTGCGACAAGAATATCAACACCTTCTTTTAATTTCTGTACTTGTGGATTTTGTCCAACACCCCCAAAAATTAAGACATGTCTCAATCCTAATCCTTTGCCATAATCTTTTACACTTTCTGCAATTTGAGCCGCTAATTCTCTCGTTGGAGTTAAAATAAGCGCTTTTATTGGTCTATTTCTATTGGAATTATCTTTGCGTTGATGCAAAAGTTGCAACAAGGGTATCGAAAATGCGGCCGTTTTACCAGTACCCGTTTGGGCACAGCCTAAAACATCCTTACCATTTAATGCGAGCGGAATTGCTTGTTGTTGAATGGGAGTAGGCTCTGTGTAACCTAATGCATTGAGCGAACTCAATATTTCGGGCAATAGCCCTAATTCTGTAAATTTCATAAATGCAAAGATAGGCGGAAAAATCAATCAAGCTGTACCAAACAAGATAGTTGTTAGTGATAAATTGTGTAAAAAGACGTTTTACCAACCTTTTAGTCGAGTCCTAAACAACTTGTAGTATCCGTTTTTTAAAACTCTATAATAAATCCAACCATCATATATTTTCCGGGTACGTGTCAACGAAATATTTTTAAATCTTCCAGCATAAGCGGTTTTTCCTGTATTAGCATTCAAACGATGGACATTATATAGATCGTCACTTCGAGATGTGAAATAAAGTTCTTCTGTTTCAGGATCCTGTAATATTTCCTCTATTTTACCTGAGAATTCTAAACTATTCGCAGTAATTAAATCGCCGTTTTTGGTGTATAGGCTAACGTTAGAATTTAATTGATCTATGATGATAATGGTGTCTCCAATCTTATAGGTATCTATTTCAATCTTATTGGCATGAATCCTCTTTTCAATCATTGCCTCAAAAAAGTCTCGCTTTTCACTGTGTGAATTCCGACTGCCTCCTGAACTATACTTGGGAATGTATCTGTCATGACTTTGAGTTGACGTCCTTCTATTATTATCTAAATGTTGTACAATGTCTTCATTCGATAGAATTGCATTGCTTAAACCGTCTTCATTGACATGTCCTTGTCCGTGATCATAATTTTGATTTAAACGTGTTGGTTTTAAATTGTATTCGCCTTCACCGGAATTAAGATGTTGAACTTCCAAACTTTTTAATGCAACAGCATCTATCTTTTGGTAAATCAATGTGGACTTGGCAGTAGATTTATCATACAACAATACAGAATACTCTTGATTATTATTAGATAGACTATCAAAAATGATGGTTTCGTCAAATTCGCCTTTGCATTTCTCTACCGTTTCTTCAAAATCTTCTATCGGAACTTTTGCAACAATATTTATCTCCTCAGTTATGTATATCTGATAGGCAAAATCATCATTCAACACATGCACATTCTTAAAGCAATCGATGACTATGAATCTTGGTCTTACCACATGAAGTTGAAAATCTTCAAAGCTTGCATACCTTTCTTCTATTCCCAAATAAAAATTTCCCTTCTTTTTCTTTAAAACGAGAATTTTACTACCGTAAACGCGATAATCAATGATGTTTTCAGAATATAAATCTAAGGCTGTTTGAGTATTATCACTTTTAACAACTATTTCTGGTAGAATCGCGATATCCGTCACAAATTCATTCTCTTGAGAAAAAGAAGAAAAGCTAACTAATAGGATAAATACGGTTAGGAAATTATTTTTCATCTAAGTAATGTTATAATTCACAAGATGAAAGCAAATTTTATACCAAAAATAATTATTTATTCGGCCAGCCAGAATAACCACCCTTCAAATCATATACTTCTACAAAGCCCATGTCTTTCATCATTGCAGCAGTCTTACCACTTCTACCACCTGATTTACAATAAATTAATGTCGCTTTGGTCTTGTCTAGCTTAGTAATTTCTTCTTTGAAATTTTCCCCGAAATAATCTATGTTGACAGAATTTTCGATGTTACCATCTACATATTCTCCAGGTGTTCTAACATCGATAATTTGAATGTTATCCTTTTTAAGTAACTCGTTAAATTCCTTTGCAGAAACGACTTTGTTTACTATAGAAATATCAGAAATTACTGTCTCCTTTTTTCCTACATTGTCCGTTTTAACTTGTGCATCAGAGCATGAGCTAACCAAAAGCATTCCAGCTACTATTCCTATAATTCCTTTCATAATTATTTCTTGTTAATTTATACAAATTTAATTAATTATTCTGTACTTATTGTAACTCGTGTTACATAGATAAACGTATTTTTGTAATTGCTTAAGCAATTATTCTGCCATGATATCAAAAGAAGAATTAAAAGAGAAAAATAGTACTTTTTGGAACGACTTCAGAAAAGAGATGAATAATGCTTCATCCGTTTCTGGACGCCAAATTAACTGGATCAATTACCCTACTGATGTTAAGGATATTTATATCCGAATGGAAGTGGATGCGAAAGGTGCTAGATTGTGCTTTGATGTCCAACCAAAAAGCGATGACATTCGTTCTATACTTTGGGAACAGATGACAGAATTAAAATCAATAATGACGACTGAAATGGGCGTTGAAGCTGATTGGAATGAAGAAAGTCATTTTTGGAATGATCGTTTAATTTCTCGTATAAAATGGGAGAATAATGACTTGAACTATTTCAATGAAGAAGATATTCCAAAAATTAGTGACTTCTTAAAGGATAAATTAATCCGTTTTGATAAATTCTATCAAGAATACAAAGATATTCTAATCAATCTCGCTAGTTAAATCGAAATAACTATTTTTGAACTATGATAAAAGGACTTTATTTATTTTCACTTCTATTGTTTACATCTGCGTCTATAGCCCAAGTAGAAATTTACAACGAAGACTTTCAAACAGGTATTCCTGCAGTGATTACTATTGTTGACAATGACGGATTAACTCCAGATGCTTCTGTTTCTGAATTCTCTAGTGCTTGGATTGCATTACTTGATCCAACTAACACTTCTGATACAATAGCTGGTTCGACTTCTTTTTTTAGTCCAACAGGTCAGGCTGATAGATGGTTAATAACTCCTCCGATTTCTCTTGGAACCTATGGTAACTTTCTATATTGGGAAGCACGCTCACACGACCCTTCTTTTCCAGACGATTATTCAGTTCTTGTTTCAACCACTGATACACAATTGTCTAGTTTTACGGATACCCTACTCAACCTTATTAATGAATTATCAACATGGCAAAGCAGAAGCATTAATTTAAGTGACTCACTTCTTGATAATGAAACTATACATGTTGCTTTTGTAAATAGAACCAATAATGGTTTTAAGTTATACATAGATGACATTCGCGTAGTTATGGAAGATCCTGTTGGTTTAAATGAGAACACGATAGCGGAGTTGAAGATATATCCAAATCCTGCAACGAATCTGGTGACTATTACTGGCTTTGAAACGGTTAGTTCTGTAGAAATCTATTCTATTACTGGAACAATGGTGTTGCAGGCAAGTTCTGCTGAAGTTGATGTCTCTAGTTTAGATTCAGGTAGATATATTGTCATCGTAAGAGATGGGGATACGGTCGCAAGGACTGTTTTGGTTAAGCAATAAGTGCGATTTTTAGGGAGAACTTTGGTCTAAAAAAAGCGATAGCAACCCAAAGGGTTATTTTTAGGTTTTGTTACCCAACGTTCAGATTTTCTTAGTGTGGGGGCATAGTCTTTGATAAGTTTTTGTTTGTGTCGTTGGCTTTGTGCTTCTTGACAATGTGTATGACTTTAGGGTTGGCAGATTTTCTTTTTTATTTCCCGAAACTTAAATAAATAGCACCAAAAATTCCCGAAAAATCTAAGTTAATAGGATATTCATCTAACACGATCCATTCTTCATTATAACGATCTTTTACTGTTTTTGTTTTAAAATATTGATAGCCAATTTTGACTCCAATTGTTCCAATAATTGGTTTTGTTACATAGTCATACTCAAATTTTAGCGCAACTTGTCCTTGAAAGTCTGTTGATGTAAAGAATTCATAAAAAGTTGCTTGTTTAAATGTTGGGTATTGAACATCAGATGTGACTTTAGAAAATCCAACTCCTGCATTTAGTTCTGTTGCGAATCTAAAGTTTTGAAGAAACGTGCTTTCTTTATTTTGAAATTTTAATAGATGGCTGATGTACCAACTATTTGTTAGTCCAATGATAATTGCTTCTGTTTTTAATAAAAAAGTTCCGTTATGAGTTTCGTATTGATCACCAAAATTATCTATGAATATAAATTCAATATTACTTCTTGTTTCACCATATTGATAACCCCCATAAACACCGATGTCAAAAAGTTCAGTAGGCTGAAACTTTACACTTGTAAAACCATTGAGCCCTTTTTTAATTGGATTATCTAAGAGTTCAAATTTTTCAGCAAAACTATCAATGTAAAACTGATTTAAATTTCTCATTGAATATGAATTTAAACCTACCCCAAATTCAAAAGATAATTTGCCTTTTTGAGCAAATGAACTGTTAACAGACAATGTAACAACCATCATTAATATTAAGTGTCTTATCATTCTAAATTTATTTTAGTTTCTTTTAATGTTTGTAAGTCTATTAAGTAAATATTTGAATTTTCTATAATTTTACCTGTTGGACTTCCATTAGAATTTTTTTCTAAATAACTATCAATTCTTTCACCTATTAGCCTTGTACCATCAGGTGAGCATGATATTTTTGTATAACGTTTACTGTCACAGAACACCATTAGCTTTGTGTAATTGCCTGTGTTAATATCTAATTGATATAATCCGTCATTATAAACTGTAAAATAGGCGGTTTGACTGTTGTTTGACCATGTTAAACCTCTTATGTAATCTGTCGAAAATGCTTGATTAACATTAAAAAGACTCGTAAATGAAATCTGACTTAAATTTGAAATAGCAAGATGTGACTGATTATTAATAAAGGTATTCGTTAATAATATATTGTTAATGGAAACCTCACTATACCCAGCATAACCATTATTTGCATCACCATCTCGCAACACTGTATCAACTATTGAATTGTATAAACCTTGTTTAAAAAAATAATATGGCACTCCTAGAACAGGAGAATGTTGCCAATACAAATCATCCCCAACAGCATCCCAAACTGGAAATAAATTCGCGATACTTGACGTCAACTGCTTTAAACTATCTCCATTGTCTTTAATTATCCACATTTGATAATTTTGATTAAAAACATTGTCAAAAGCAATCCACCCTTTTCTGCTCCATTTAGGCTGGCTTATGATTTTGACATTTTCCGCAAGCAGTGTTTTGACGCTCGTTTGAACATTGTATTTTATCAACTTATATTCGTCCAAATCAAAATCCTTGTAATTATATACAAATTCATTCGGATTATTTGGATTAAAATAAGGTGTTTGGTATTGAAAACGGCTATTTGCGAAATAAGTCAATGATGGTAGATTGTCAAATTCTGAACATTCTGAATTATTAGAAACAGGCGATGGCTTGTCCTTTCGACAAGCTATCACTACTGTTAATAATAGAATGAATAATAAAATATATGTTCTCATTCTGTTTTTCATTAGTTTTTGATTATGAAGTTGTTTAAAGTCCAATGTTGAAAAGAAAGAATATTACTAACATATTG
>CAXBMR010000059.1:0-11558 GCA_963976995.1 uncultured Fluviicola sp. | reverse complement strand
CCACTTACCTATAAATCAATAAGATACAATGTTATCTAAATGGGTAACCCTATTACTTAAATAACATTTTTCATGTTTCGGAAATTGATTCTGTATTCAATGAGTCAATATAATTACTGAGTTGACTGAATAAGCTCATCGGTTTATTAGCAGCAACCTGAACCGGGTTCGCATGTCTCGATATCCTTGTTTTCAACAACTACCGCTTCCTTCTCTTGTGGCATACAACATGCACTAGCTTCTTGTCTTTCAAATTTTGGGTCATTGAACTCAACATCCTCATGAAAATAATAGACTTCCCATTGAATTCCATCTGGATCATCTACCCAAAACTTATCTTGCACTGAGTAACAGCAGGAAACACCAATCTCTTCCAAAGAAACAATATTTTGATTTCTTGCAACCTCTAATTTTGCTTCCATTTCTTCTTTAGAACCAACTTGAATTCCTACATGTCCAAAGTTTGATTGTACGCGATCGGGATTCTCAATAAATGAAATAATTAATCCCGGATTTTGTAATTCATATTTAGCATAACCTGATTTTACTTTTGAAGCAGGTTGACCAAAAAAAGTATTGTAAAAGTTTACTGTTGCCGCCAAATCACTTACGTAAAATGAAATGTGCATTCTTGGAAATTTTAAATTTGACATAATTCTAATTTTAACAGCAACCGTCCTTTGAGCAGTTCGCTGAGTTTAATAATTGATTAATTTGTTCTGATAATTTGTTCCAGTTTTCAAGATCAATGCAATAGCACATGCTTGTTCCTTCAATGGTTCCTTTAATTAACTCTACAGATTTTAACTCTTTCAAGTGCTGAGAAATAGTGGATTGCGCCAATCCTATTTCTGTTACTAAATTTCCACAGACGCAAGTCTCTGTTTTAATGATAGATTGCAGAATGGCAATCCTTGCTGGATGACCCAGAACTTTCATCATTTTAGACAATCGTATTTGCTCTTTGGTATAATTTTCTGTTTTCGTTAAGCCCATCTTAATAATCGTATATCGCAATATTACGATAAATAAATGGATTACGTTTAAAATTCATCTAAAAATTTGAGAATTAATGTGAAATAATCCTTTTTGAGAATCAACTTTGTGTATATTTGATTGAACAAAAATCATCGAATGAATCCATACTTACTTATCATTGGCATAGCCAGCATAATTATTTTAAGTTTCTTTTTCAATATTCTTTCTCAGAAAACCAATATTCCATCTGTATTGATGCTCATTGCTTTAGGCATGGGTCTAAAAGCTTGGATGCAAGGACAAGGAATCATTGATGACGATTTGAAATTGGATTCTATTCTTGAAATTGTAGGAAATGTTGGTTTGGTAATGATTGTATTAGAAGCTGCTTTGGATTTAAAATTAGAGAAAGAGAAAGCAGGATTAATTCTAAAGTCTTTTATTATTGCGAACCTAGGAATTGCTGGTTCGATGTTTGCGCTGGCTGGTTTTTTTATGTATATTTTTCCAAACACAGAGCTCTACACGGCCATCGTTTATGCCATTCCATTGAGTATTATGAGTAGCGCAATTATCATCCCAAGTGTAGGTAGGTTAACTGGTAAGAAAAAAGAATTCATGGTTTATGAAAGCACATTCTCCGACATTCTTGGTATAATGGTCTTTTATTTCATGATTGGTGCTGATGGAGGTGCAGGAAATGGCTCTTTATTTTGGGAGATTTTCTTAAACATCGTGGGCACTATTATTTTATCCGTCATTGTGGCTTATGTTATGGTTTACTTGTTTCAGCATTTACAGATGCAAGTAAAATTATTTCTAATCATCGGTATTTTGCTCTTACTCTTTGCTGTTGGTAAGTACTTTCACCTATCCTCATTGCTTCTTATTCTTGCTTTTGGTTTGGTTCTTAACAATACGGATGTGTTCTTTCAAGGGCGTCTCTCTAAAATTTTTGATGCAGAAAAGGTGAAGCCAATTTTGCATGATTTTCATACGTTAACCCTCGAATCGGCATTTTTAATCCGAACATTCTTCTTTGTGATTTTTGGTTTGAGTATTTCCGTTACCTCTTTATACAACCTAGAGGTCGCTATCAATAGTGTAGTAATTGTTACCATACTATACATTATTCGTTATATCTTATTGAGGGTCTTTGCCAAAGATTTTTTATTCCCAGAGGTGTTTATTGCACCGAGAGGATTGATTACGGTGCTCCTGTTCTTTGTTTTAATCAAAAATGACTCCTTTACCATCGACAATTTTGATACCGGACTTCTTTTATACCCCATTTTAATCTCGAGCATGGTCATGATGGTCGCTTTAATTTCATACAAAGGAGAGAAAGTCGGTAAAGTTCTCTTTCATAAAGTTCCGTTACTTAAGCATAATGAGGATGAAGAAACCAAAGAGAATTTAGATAGAAGAATGCGAGAAAATACAGAGCAGCAAGATTTTGATGGCTTTTAGAATTAAAGTTCTTCTTACGTAAATACTCCCACTATTCAACTCCACTTCACAGATAGCTTTCCTGTCGTTTTTCCACTTTCTAGTGCAGAGTGAGCCTTGTTAAATTCTTCTTGAGAAAAAGAGCCTCCAACTTGTGGTACAATTTTACCTTCTTTATATAATTGATAAGATGCTTGCAAGCAGTGTTCGATAATTTTAGGTCTATTATCAGCTATTTTTAACATGTTTACTCCTAAAATGTTCTTGGAGCGCATCATTAAACCAATAGGTAATACCAAACCCATTTTTTTTACGAAATTTAGCTTTGACAAAAATCCCCACTTACCACTTGCCAATTCTGAACCTCCAAATAATATCATTCTTCCTCCAGAACCTAAAATTGACATATCCTTCTTGTATGTAGAACCAGCTACAGGGTTATAACTTATGTCTATTCTATCTTCTTTCAGAAAGGTTTTTATTTGATCTATGTAATCTGAATCATTATAATTCACAACAAAATCAGCTCCTAATTTTGTGACAAGTTCTGCTTTTTCTGAACGGCCAATTTTTGCAATAACTCGTGCGCCTTGCATTTTTGCTAATTGAATTAAAATAGTTCCCACGCCTCCCGCGGCTGCATGAATAAGAACAGTGTCGATGGAGTGAACTGGTGCTAAATACATTGCCATATAATAAGCCGTCACAGATTGTGTAGTGAGAGCCAAAAGTTCCTCTGTAGGCTGGGCTTCTACTTGGACTGTTGCAATGTCTGTTGTAATTACGTGCTTGGCATACCCTCCAAAACGACAAAAAGCTATCACTCTTTTTTCAAGCAATTCTTGTTTTGCATCAGGTCCGCACTCTATCACCTTACCAACAACTTCATATCCAACCACACAAGGAAATGGTGGTGCTTCCCGATACAGTCCTCTCCTTGCCATTACATCTGCATAATTCAATCCAAAAGCCTCGACTTCTATTAAAACTTGATTATTTATAGGAGAATTAACCTCAAAATCTCTTAATTCGAATGCTTTTTCTGGAGCTCCTGTTTTACAAAGAAAAAAGGCTTTACTTTTTGTTTTACTCATTGTTTCCTTCAATTACAATTACAATTTCGCCTTTTGGTGGATGCTCTTCATAGTGTTTTTTAATTTCAGAAGCTGTTCCCCTTCTATACTCTTCGTAAATTTTAGTTAACTCTCTAGCAACACACACTTTTTTGTCTGCCCCCATAAATTCTTCAATTTGACCTAGACATTTAACCAAACGGTGAGGAGATTCATAGAGAACAGTCGTTCTTTTTTCTTCCGCTATGATTTTTAATCGAGTTTGCCTCCCTTTTTTGTGAGGGAGAAAACCTTCAAAGACAAATCGATCACAAGGAAAGCCGCTGGCAACTAGTGCAGGAATCAATGCAGCGGGACCAGGTAAACATTCGATTTCAATGTCATTAGCAATACATTCTCTTACCAGTAAAAAGCCAGGGTCAGAAATAGCTGGCGTTCCAGCATCTGAAACCAACACGGTAGATTCATTGGATTTAATAGTGTCGATCGCTCTTGCGAGTGTTTTGTGTTCATTATGAGCATGAAACGGCGCCACTATTTTTTGAATTTCTAACTTGCTTAAAAGTCGTTTTGTTACGCGAGTATCTTCTGCAAAAATCATCTCTGTTTCTTGCAATATGCGAATAGCGCGCAAGGTAATGTCTTCAAGATTCCCGATGGGCGTAGGTACGATGTATAGTTTTGACATAGCTTTAGTTTATCGTGTCAAAACTACATAGTCTTGCAATAAGGTTTGCAAAAATTTCAACCTTTTTTTTGGTGTATCTGATAACCCGATTAATTCTGCTGATTTATCCGCTAATTCAATGGCAAATTTCTTTGTTTCTGGATTTGGATTAGATTTCACGCGTTGTATCGTATTTTTGATGAGTAGCATATCCTCATCGGTAAAACGAATTGCGGCAGGATATTCTGGTGTGTAATTGTCCTGATTTTTAATGGCAAGTACATCCTTGAGAGAATAATTAATACTCGATTTATTTTTAATAACAATGGTATTTGCCATCACGTCACCAATACGTTGATTACGCCTAGAAGTTCCTGCATAAACAATTCCCATTAGTCCAATTCCGAACCAAAAAAGAACCAAAAAATCTGCACTTATCCAAATAAAATCTCCCTTAAACATCCAACGAGTAAAAACCTCTCGTAAACCCGGTCTTTCTCCCGAAACAGTTACAACGCGTATTCCTAAAATATACTTGCCAAGACTCTGGCCATGCGTTAAATATTCAATAATAGGATTGTAAAAAATCCAAGGTAATTTGAGTAAAAGCAATTGAAAAAACAAATAGCCTCCAACATCTTGTTGAAACCAACTAGTAAAATCAAAAACCATCCCAAAAATGATGAAATAGATAAAGAACATTAGAAAATCTAACATAGCAGCTGCAGTTCTTTGACCAACCGATGCCAACTCATACTCAACTCTTACATTTTGAGCCGATTCAAATTCTATTGTCTTCATGAAGAGTAAAGATAGTTTTTTTTTAATTCTATGAAAATTACATGAACGAATGCAAGTTACTGGGTATTCTTCATCATTCGTTCATATATAAAATTTATGAAGTAGGACGTTCTTCTCAATTTAAACCCGTTCTAAATAGTCAAAACATGACACTTTTGTGACAAAAAAAACCTAAAGTCTCGTCACCTTTGCAGTAAGTGAAAGTCAACAAGGGCATAAACGAATTGCATATTATTGCATTTACACATCGTAACTTATCGGTTAACGAAATAGGATACCTGCACATAGATTCTGACAATCAAGAAGTTCGGCTAAATACACTCAAAAATGCACTGCATTTAAAAGAGCTCATGTTCTTATCAACGTGTAACCGAGTTGAGTTTTCATTCACAACAGATTTTGAAGTTGACAGTGTTTTCTTAAAAAAGTTTTTCAAAGAATTATACCCTACATTTTCAGAAGAGCAAACATCAAGGTATGCTAGCATTCGCGAATTGCATCAAGGGATGGAAGCTGTAAGTCATCAATTATCCGTTGCTTCTTCACTCGATTCTATGATTGTAGGTGAACGAGAAATCATCACCCAAGTAAGAAGTGCTTATGAAGCGTCAAGAGCAATGGGCTTATCTGGTGATTTTATTCGCATAGTGAACCGTCACACAATACAAACGGCAAAAAGAGTTTATACTGAAACAGGCATTGCTCGAAAACCCATTTCTGTTGTTTCTCTGGCTTATCATCGATTAAAGGACATGAATGTTCCTCTTGATTCACGGGTTTTAATTATTGGAGCAGGTATTACCAATACCAACATGGGGCGTTTTTTAAAAAAACACGGATTTACTAATTTTCATGTTTTCAACAGAACTCTAAGTAAGGCTGAAAAGTTAGCTACAGACCTCTCTGGTGTCGCTCATTCTCTAGCAGAATTAAAAACGTTTGACAAGGGATTTGACGTGATTATTACATGTACAGGGTCTGAAAGTCATATTATTTCTCCAGAAATTTATGCACAACTTTTACAAGGTGAAAAAAGCAATAAAATAGTAATCGACATTGCCATCCCGCAAGATCTCTCGCCAGAAATTAAAGCAAATAATCCGATCACACACATCTCCGTTGAATTACTGCAGAAAATATCGAATGAGAATTTAAAAGAGAGAGCTAAAGAAGTAGTTCATGTGGAACATATTCTAAATGAGGCAATTACAGAGTTTGAACTTATTCACCACAATCGCTCTGTTGAAATCGCTATGAGAGAAGTTCCAGAGAAAGTGAAAGAAATAAAGGCGAATGCAATGAACGAAGTCTTTCAAAATGAGCTTGAAGGAGTGGATGAGCAATCAAGAGAATTGATTGAAAAAATTGTTGGTTACATGGAGAAAAAATACATGAGTGTACCAATGAAAATGGCGAAGGAAATTCTCTTAAAAGGAAACGATAAATACTAAATGCAATGAAAAAGATCGTAATTGGATCTAGAGGAAGTGACTTAGCATTATGGCAAGCGCACTTTGTTCAGGCTGAACTTAAAAAACTAGGTTGCGAGGTCGAAATAAACATTATAAAAACGCAAGGAGATAAAATTCAACATTTAAGTTTTGACAAACTAGAAGGGAAAGGGTTTTTCACTAAAGAAATTGAAGACGCACTTCTAAACAAGTCCATAGATTTAGCTGTTCATTCTCACAAAGATTTGGAAACAACACCTCCAGAAAACTTAGTGATAGCTTGTGTTTCAGAAAGAGCTAATCCTGCGGATATTTTACTAATCAATAAAAACGCCATCGATTCTAATCAAAAGTGGTCGTTAAAACAAGGAGCTACTGTTGGAACCTCATCAGCAAGAAGAAAGTCGCAGATGCTCAAGTACAGACTAGATGTTACGATTAACGATTTACGGGGAAATGTGCCAACAAGAATCAATAAATTAAGAGAGGGAAACTACGATGCTATTCTTTTGGCAAAAGCCGGAGTTGACAGGTTAAAATTGGATTTGTCAGAATTTATAGAAGTAGTCTTGGAACCAACTGAATTTGTTCCAGCACCCGCTCAAGGTGTTCTTGGGTTGCAAATTAGAAGTGAGGACCAAGAGCTTTTTGATGTTCTCCAAAAAATGAACTTCCCTGAAGTACAAAAACGCATTGAGTTAGAGAGAAAAGTGTTGAATTTACTAAACGGGGGTTGCCAACTTCCTTTGGGTGTTTACTGTACAGAGAACAATGAATTGTTTGTCTCCTTTGCAGACGGGTTAGATAACGAATGCGTTTATCTAAACTACCAAGTACCTAACTTTGAAGGAATGGCTGAAAAAGTCATAGCAGATCTACACCAAACAAAACCAGTTGGTTAGGCGTGTTTTCATATCCAAAAATGAAAGCGAAGTCGACAGTTTAGCACGTTATTTATCAGAGAATGGACAAAAATTAGTTGCTCGCTCTTTTTTGAGTTTTGAACCTGTCCAATTTTCCGTTAAAAGCAAATTCGACGTTCTTTTTTTTAGCAGTCCTCGCTCGGTGACTTTTTTTAAATCAGGCTATGGTATTCCTAAAGGTAAACTCATTGCCTGCACAGGAAACAAAACCAAAGAACTACTTGAATCGTTAGGATTTATAGTCTCTTTCCATGGAAAACAAGCTGGAAAAATTAGCGATATAGCGAAAGAATTTAAAGATTGGTGTGGTGAAAAAAGAGTGTTATTCCCCATCTCTAGCATTTCAAAAAAAACAGTTTCTTCTTTATTCTCTGAAAAACAAAAAACGGAACTTGTGGTTTACGAGACAATTATAACGCCTTGTAAAATAGATGACTGCGACACTTATATTTTTAGTAGTCCTTCAAATGTTAGAGGTTTTTTAATGGAGAATAAAATCCCAAAAGGAGCGAAAGTCATCTCTTGGGGAGAATCGACGAGTGAGGAGTTGAGGGGGAATGGTATTCAGGTTCTTGACGAGATGTTAAATTCAAGGTTGGATGATATAAAGGCCTACCTTTGCTAATTCCCGCTCATCTCTTTAAAGAATCAGATAGGATCATTGTCCGAAACCTCTATGTTACTTAAAAATTGACTAAGTGATATTTCAAAGTAATCACAAATTTTTTTAAGATTAGAAATAGAAAGGTTGTATTTCCCAGATTCTAATCGGCTGATATTAATTCCGATATCTTCATAAAGAGCTTCTTGTGTAATATTTCGTTGACGTCTCAATTCTTTGAGTTTAATAGCGATGTTACGCAGTAATTTGTCGTCTTTGAATTGCATTGATAAGACGAAATTCCATTTTTGCTGTAAAAAATACAGACGAATTCGTCTTTTTGATTATATTTACTACTCAAAACTTAAACAAACTATGAAAAAATTACTTCTATTTTTTTTACTTTTCATTAGCTCAACTGTTTCTGCTCAGATGATTGAAGATGTCATTGTTGTTAGAGTTAATTATAATTATTTGAACTTTAATATAGTTGATAACACTTCTATCTCGGAAATTAAATTCAAACATTTGCTAAATGCAGAAGGAAAAGAACAACTAAAAGATTTAGAATCTATTTTCCCAAAAGTGGGAGATTTTCCGATGTTAAAAATATTTCCATTTTTACAAACAGATGACACTGTGTCAATTTCTAGAACGGGTTATAAAGTAACGATTCCTCCTTTTTGGGCAACTTTTAAAATGTTTGTTCCTGAAGAAGTGTCTTATTTAAGACTAATGTCTCGACTTAATAAAATGGTCCCATTAATTGATTATGCTCATGGTGATTATGAAATTGAGTTGGCTAATGTTCCAAATGACCCACGATATCCTTTGCAAACAGGCTTGAATGATTCTATACAAGATATAAACATAGAGCGTGCTTGGGAAATTGTACCATCAGCTGGTGAAAGGTGGATAAAAATCGGAGTACATGACACGGGTATTGATACTCTACATGAAGATTTAGATAGCTCAGTGATATTTGGTGGAGCTTATTGGATACATTCTAATGTTTTAGCTGATTGGGGTACTGCAATTGAACCACATGGATCCCAAGTAGGGGGTATTATTGCAGCACGAAGAAATAATGGCATTGGAGTTGCAGGTGTAGCCGGAGGTGACGGTTCTGATTCAACAGGTTGTTCTTTAATAGACTTAAAATATCCTTTCGCAACCAATCCAGGCTCTTCTTACATGATGGCAGGCATAGTAGATGCAGCTCGCTCTGTTGGTACTTACTGGCAATATCCTGTTACACCGTACTTTGTTTATGATCAATATGCAGGACAATTTAATGACGTATCAGACTATTTTCAGAATTCTCCAGGTTTTGGAGTTCATGTGGGAAATCATAGTTATGTGTTTAAATCTTCTTTGCCTAAAGGTCCTGGTGATGGGAATAGTGGTATACCTGATCCAGATTGTACCGTTTGTAGAGAGGCTTATTTGTTTTCTTTGCAAAATGGAGTTATAAATGTTGTTGCTCGAGGAAATTCTGGAACTGCCTTACCTTCAAGTGACCCTACTTTTATTGATGGTTTCGTGCCTCAAATATTTCCTGACGGGTGGCACATTATGGTTGGTGCTTCAGCTACAGATGGCAATACGATCGAACAAGGAGTAAACCAATCAAATCAAGATATTATCTCTGGATATTATTCTTTGTATGGCTCATTAGATATTATTGCGCCAGGATCTAACGGAAATGTACACACCACATATACAACAGGAACAGATAGTTTATACGGTAGAATTGGAGGTACTAGCGCCTCAGCTCCTTATGTTGCAGGTACAATCGGCCTTATTTTAAGCCATTACAACAAAGGTTGTTACAATCGTAGAAATCTTAGTATTGAAGATGTAGAATACTTACTAGAAAAATCGGCAACAAACCCTGTTGGGCTTACAACACCAACCTATACAGATTTATACGGTTGGGGACGTTTGAATGCTGGTGCAGCTCTAGAAATGATAGAAAACCCTACCAAACAAATTATACACCCTGATAGTTTAATCAGTTCCACTATTGTAGCAACAGACACCATTAAAATAAGATACGACAAAGCTTTTGTAGCTGATGGGTGGGGGCCTCTTTCTCAACAGATGAACTTGACGCGTGAAAAAAACTACCTCGTAGAAAGAGTTTTGGTAGAAAATGTGTATGATATTTCACAATATATACTACCAACAACGAATATCATAGACTATTGGGCAAGACCATCTGTTTCTAACAGCATTGAGTTTTTGAGAGACACAGTGTCCGAATTAATAACAATATCGCAACTACTTTTTAATTACATTTCTTTGGATTATTTTCAGATGACACCCTATGATAGTATTGTTAGTCTTGATACAATTTCTATGGAGGTTAGAACGCAAGGGTATTATTATCATTTCATTGGCCAGTTTATTGATGACTTCCTAGAAAATGGAGATGATAAATTTACATTAAGCTTGAATATAGATTCATCCGTTATTGCTGACCAATGGTATCCTATCAACCCAACCGTTGATACAGCAAGAATACTGTTCAGCATTTACATCGAGGACAGTACCTTAACTGAGATCTATGATTTCCCTTGTGACAGTGTAAACCTTTTGTACGATGAATTTCTTAACGTGGAGGAAATAAACCTAGATGAGATCAATATTTACCCGAATCCGTTTAGTGAAACAATTAATGTTTCGTTCATAAATGGAAATTCGGAGAAAGAAATCGCGTTGTTTGATATTCATGGAAAACTACTTGAAAAACACACAACAAGAAATAAGGACTACACTTTAAACACTTCTGCTTTGAGTAATGGGTTTTATTTGCTAACTTGTGTTGTGAATGGCAGAAAATCTTCATTTAAACTGATTAAAGAATGAAACATTTACTATCCATATTACTACTCTTCTTCTCTTTCGCTTCCAATGCGCAAACATGGAAATCTGTGCCAAGAATTGACACTACATTGACTCCTATTTATCGATTCAAAAAACCTTGGAATCAATTTGAGTTCAATCCTTATACCAACAACTTGTGGTTTATCAGTGACAATGGGGTTAGCATCATGGAGACAGATGGGAACTTTAAAGTGATACAAGACAATGGAGAGTTAGGCAACCTAATGACAGGTATTAAATTAACGTTTGCTTTCACGCCTAATCGTGTCTATTATGCTTCTTGGTATGAAAGCTTGTGGGCTTTTGATAATTATGTAAGTGTTCCAATTTTATCAGGGTTAGTTAGTTATAGTGATATGTCTTTTAATGAGGACACATTATATATTGTAGCTAGTGGCTTGAAAAAATACACAGAAAATGGAGGGTTAGAAACTACAAACATATATCAGTCTAAAGTTGTTGCAAAGGATAGTTTTTTATATTTTCATGATGTTGGTAGTTCTAACCAAGTTGGATATTACTATGACACTAATGTCTTAGATTTTTCATACATAACAAGTGACCCTTTGTATTTATGGGGACCCTTAAACGACATCAAATTCTCTAACCAAACAGATACTTTATTTATCGCAGGAGAAAATGGTATCTCTCTAGCCTATAATTACTTTACAGTTGCCAACATCACTCCAAGCAACACAACCAACATGCCTTCTAGTAATGTGTTAG
>CAXBMR010000058.1:0-11740 GCA_963976995.1 uncultured Fluviicola sp. | reverse complement strand
AGACCATATAGATTGGCTACTATCTGAGTACTTACATTGTTGTTATCGATTAATTCATAAACGTGAAATTATTTACTATAAAATTTGGTGACAATAACTCAAATAAATCCTTTGAAATCTCCATGAAAAATGTTTTTCTCACAAAGTAAACTATTTCTTACTCCCCAACTTTTAGGACTGATCCCTAAAATCGTTGACTTTAGGGCATAAAAAAAGGTCTTGATAAAATCAAGACCTTTTCTGGCGGAGAATGAGGGATTCGAACCCCCGGTACCTTGCGGTACGCTGGTTTTCAAGACCAGTGCATTCGACCACTCTGCCAATTCTCCGCGCCAAAAGTACTGATACTTTATCGAACTGCAATAACATTTCTACTTATTTTTATTGAAAAATTTAATTTAATCGTTTACGCCATTCTAGTTACACATTAAGCATTAGTAACCACGATAAAATCAATGGTAACATCATCATTAATATAAACGGTTCGCTTTTTGTATCTTTGCTCAAAATCAATAGAATAAATGAAATATACATTTTTATCACTGTTTTTATTGTTTGTCAACTACTCGTCTTTTTCTCAGAATAGAGAATTAAGAGCTTACCTCGATAGCAAACAGTTTTTTGCGCCTGGGCAAGGGAATTATATTGAATTTCAATTCCAATTTGTTGGCAGTTCAATTAATTACCTAGGTAAAGATGGCGGACTTATTGGTGAATTAGCTGTGCAAATGACAATTACAAAGTATGATGAGGTCATTTCTTCTGACGCTTATAGATTGTCAACGCCTTATATGAAAGACAGTATCATTTCTGATTTTTATGATATTAGACGATTTGTTTTAAAGCCGGGAGAATATCAATTCACTTTGGAGCTTCAAGATTTAAATAGCAAGAATGAGCCGCTAAAAGCAATTCAAAATATTCTCATTGAAGACTTAGGCTCTTCAATTTCAATATCTGATATTCAAATTGCTGAAATTGCTTCACCAGGAGATGGCGCTTCTCCATTTTTTAAATCGGGCTATGATATAATTCCTCGTTTGGCAACATTTTACCCGAAAGAATTAAGCACGATACCTGTCTATTTTGAAATTTATAATTCTTTGCAGTTACAGGATAGTATTTTTGCCATCAAGCAAACCGTTATAAACGCATTGACAAACCAAGAAATTGAAAAAATGACTCGCTTTATCAAACTATCAGCAGCCGAGGTTGTTCCTTTCTTAAAATCCGTTGACATCACTGAATTAACAACAGGTAAGTACATTCTCAATTACACCATTATCAATAAAAATATGATTGAACTTTCTTCACAATCGTATGAATTTGATAGAAGTAACGATATTGATTATAACTACTTCACTGATGAATTAGTGCTAAATCCAGAGTTTCAAAAATCAATTACTAAAGATAGTATTGGTTATTATTTAGAAAGTTTAATCCCTATTTCAGAATCAACCGAAACAAAAAACATTCTTAAAATAGTGAAATCCAGAAACGAAGAAAGCGCGCGGAAATATATCCAATTGTATTGGAAGAGAACTGCACCTGAGAATACTTATGAAAGCTGGATGAATTATAAAATGCAAGTGCAAGCCGTTGACAAATTCTTTAAAAGTGGCTTTAAAAGTGGTCATGAGACAGATAGAGGAAGGGTTTACTTAAAATATGGACCACCAACCAATGTTAATCAGAACGAAAATTCTACATCAGAATATCCATATGTGGTATGGCAATACAACAGAATTGGAGCCTTCAATAACAAAAAATTCATTTTTTACAATCCTAACTTAATCAATAATGATTTTGAACTGCTTCATTCTGATATGATTGGAGAAGTGAAGAATCTTAATTGGCCAACTGCACTTGCCAGGAGGACTTCTCAAGGTGGCGACCAATTTGGCGGCAATAGTAGAGATATGTTTAACGAGTAATTTCAAAAAATAAATTAGCTTTGTCTGGAATGAATGATATAGCTATTGTTATCTTAAATTGGAATGGTCAATTGCTTCTTGAGCAATTTTTACCTCAAGTGATTGCTTTTTCAGAAAATGCTAGAATCATTGTAGCGGATAACGCATCTTCAGATAATTCCATTGATTACGTAAAAAAACAATTTGCATCTGTAGAAATCATTCAGAACAAAACCAACGGAGGTTTTGCAAAAGGATATAACGAGGCACTAAAAAAAGTAGATGCGAAATTCTACTTACTACTCAATAACGACGTAGAAGTAACCAAAAACTGGTTGTCTCCTTTGAAAAAGGCAATGGAGAATCCAAAAATTGCTGGTTGTCAGCCGAAAATATTATCACAGAAGAAAAAAACCCATTTTGAACATGCAGGTGGATCAGGAGGCTTCATTGATAAAAATTATTTTCCATTTTGTAGAGGACGTTTATTCGATACTGTAGAAAAAGACAATGGACAGTACGATAGCGAAATTGAGATATTTTGGGCGTCTGGAGCATGTTTATTGATTCGAACTGAGTTGTATCATAAAGCAAACGGATTTGACGAGCTTTTTTTTACACACATGGAGGAAATTGATCTCTGCTGGAGAATAAAAAAATGGGGGTACACGTTTGTAGCAGTGCCCACTTCAGTCGTATATCATGTTGGAGGTGGCACTCTCCCCTATTCTTCACCAAAAAAAGTTTATTTCAATTTCAGAAACAACCTATACATGATCGTTAAGAATCATGAAGGACTATTATTTCCTAAGTTACTCTTCAGAATGTTTCTTGATGGAATTGCTGCATTAATGTTTCTAGTAAAAGGGCAACTGACATCTTTTGCTGCGGTTTTTAGAGCACACATGTCCTTGTATACCAATTTAAGAATCTTACTCAAGAAAAGAAAAGATATAAATAAGGGTAGAACCCATTTCAATTCTTCAGGAATGTATAAAGGAAGCATACTCTGGTCCTATTTCGTGAAAAAAATAAAAAAGAGCTCAAAATTAGACCAAAGTAAATTCAGTTAAATTAGCCATTCACTAATTTTGCAAAATCTTTAGCAAAATAAGTAAGAATGCCATCAGCTCCAGCGCGGCGGATACTCATAAGCATCTCTGACATCGAAGAATCATAATCCAACCATCCTTTCTCACTAGCGGCATAAATCATGGCACATTCACCACTCACATTGTACGCTGTAATTGGAATATCAAAATTTTCTTTCAGCAGATGAATTATATCAAGATAACACGTAGCTGGTTTAACCATTAACATGTCGGCTCCTTCTCCAAAATCGAGTTCAGCCTCAATGAGAGCTTCACGTTTATTTGAAGGATTCATCTGGTAACTTTTCTTGTCACCACCTTTAGGTGCAGAATCTAATGCATCTCTAAACGGACCATAAAATGCACTTGCGTATTTCGCTGTATAAGCCATAATAGCGGTATGGCTAAAACCAGCTTTATCTAAGGCATCACGTAAATATCCAATTCTACCATCCATCATATCCGAGGGGCCTACAATGTCAATACCTGCTTGCGCTTGAGCGACTGACATTTTCGCAAGAATTGGTAATGTTTCATCGTTAAGAATTTCTCCATTTTGCACAAGTCCATCATGACCATCAGAAGAATAGGGATCCATAGCAACATCACTCATTAAAGAAATTTGCGGGAAATTTTCCTTTATTTTACGAATGGCATCCAAATAGAAATTATCACTAACATAACTATAAGAAGCGACAGTGTCCTTCAACGATTCATCGACCGCAGGAAATAAAACATATTTATCGATTCCTAAATGAATACAGTTTTCTATTTCTGGAAGAATCTTATCCAATGACCATCTATAATTATTGGGCAGAGAATTAATTTCAGTTTGGATAGATTTTCCATCTTCAATAAACATAGGATATATCAAATTTTTAGAACTCAATTGAGTTTCCTCTAGCATTGATCTGATTGCTACTGAACTTCTATTTCTTCTTGGTCTACGTCTCATACTTGAAAAATCTTAAACAAATTTAATAAATCAATGCTAAAATGTCGATATTTAATTATATTTACCTAACTAAAGACACACTATTATATGAAAAGATTTAAATTTCAACTTCTCGCGCTCCCCGTTATTGGTTGTCTGAGTCTGTACTCTTGTGAAGATGAGAACCCTATTGAAGACGATACTATCGATAAGGAAGTTTTTGACCCTAATAGCGCTTTGAACACTATATTTGATGGTAAAATATTCAGCATACCATCTCCTGTTCAAACGGCTTACTTAATCAAAAATCTTGATTTATCTTTTGACGCTTCTTTAGGAAACGATGTCAAAAACGTAGGAGAATACGTTACAGAGTATCAACAATCTCTTAATCTTGGAGTTTACGGTGCCGATTTAGGTTATTCTGCATTATATGATCAGAAAAACATTACACTTCAATACCTGTCTGTTGTTCAGAACCTAACAAATCAATTGGGTCTTGACGCTGCATTTAGCTCAGAATTCTTAGAGAATTTTGAAATGAATTCTGAGAATGAGCAAGAAATGATTCAACTTATGTCAGAAGCGTTTAAACAGGCAGATAATTTCTTAAAACATGCCAATAGAAAGCAAACTTCAGCTTTAATTCTTACGGGAGGATGGATTGAGTCTATTAATTTTGCTTGTCAATTGAATGCTAAAAATCCAAGTGATAAAATTAAACGACGCATAGGGGAACAAAAGCAAACAATTGGTTCTATCATTGATATCTTAAGAGAATATAACAGTGAAAATCAAAATGACACAATCATTAAACAATTAGAAGAATTGAAATTATCTTTTGACAAAGTGATGATTACTTATGAATTTGTTGCGCCGGATACGGATCAAGAAAATAAATTGACCAACTTGAGGCATAAATCTGAAGTAATTATTGAGGATTCGGTAATAAATGAAATTGAAAATAAAATTAAAACTATTCGTTCATCCATCATTAAAGTATAAACAAATGAAAATTACATACTTACTAATTATTGCATTTTTTACTTTTGGTGTTGCTCAAGCGCAAGATTGTGAAAGAATTGTAAAAGATTGCGAAGAATTATTGAAATCTAGCGACAATGGAAAGGACTTTATCTCTGACGGTCAGGTTTATACTGCTTTTTTGGATAGAGAAAAAGCAGAATTTAAGACAATCTTTTATGGCGGAGCAACCTACCGACTTGCGGCTAGTGCTGGATCTAGAGAAAACTTTGTGATTTTTACTATCAAAGATCAAGAAGGTAATATTTTATATTCTAATAGGAATTATAGAAACTCGCCTTACTGGGACTTTAAAGTGGACAACACAATTCCTGTGATTATTACAACCGAGTTAGATCTCGATTTGAAAGTAACTGGATGCGTTGTAATGCTTATCGGGTTTAATAACTAAACTAACCTAACATATTGTTTTGAATGAGTGAAAAGATTCTTCATGCTTTGATGCAACTCTTTGCCATAATTGCAAAGATTGATGAAGATTTAGATAGTTCTTCAGAAACCTCGGAAATTCAAAGTTCCAAAGGCAGAAAAATCATTGAAGGATTTTTAAAATCTGAGCTTAGCTCGGAATACATAGATAAATACCTAAATGTTTTCAATAATTATTTAGTCTCTACTAGGGGTCGAATTATTTCTAAGCAAAAAGACAGAAAAAGAACAGCACTCCATTCAGTTAAAATTCTTCGTATTTGTTCACAAATTAACAAAGAACTTACTCAACGACAAAAAGTAATCGTCTTGGTAAGAATAATGGAGTTTATTGACTTGGATGATGTCATCACAGAAAGGGAAATAAAATTTGCCGAAACTGTTGCTGATTCTTTCCATATTAATTCGGAAGAATTTGATAGAATACGTTTTTTCATCAAATTTAATGGCTCTGAAATCGATGATAGAAGTAACACATTATACCTTTACAATAAGAAAGTTAATAAGCAAAATTCATCTAAATCAGCTATTGTTGAAGGATTGGATTCTCCGATAATAATAATTTACATTGAAAGTGTAAGAAGTCTTTTCTTTAGGTATTTGGGCAACGAAGAACTATACACAAATGGACGAATTGTGTCAACATCTAAAGCTCACGTATTTAATATTGGATCTACCCTTCGTACCTCAAAGAGCAAACAAATCTATTACAGTGATATAATAACACGATTTACATCCTCCAACGAAGACCTAAAGCTGACGTTAGATGTAAAAAATGTTATTCACTCATTCGAAAGCGGAAAAAATGCCATTCACAAAGTCAGTCTTACAACGGATTCTGGAAACTTAATAGGTTTAATGGGTGGCTCGGGTTCGGGGAAAACCACTTTACTGAGTATAATGAATGGTAAAGTGAAACCCAAGTATGGAAGCGTCACCATTAACGGATTAGATGTACATGAGCAACAAAATTTGCTAGAAGGTGTTATCGGTAATGTTAGCCAAGACGATTTACTTATCGATGAATTAACCGTCTTTGAGAATTTATTTTTTAGTGCAAAACTGTCCATTAAAGACATATCAAAAAATCAACTAATTAGAAAAGTCAACAAACTTCTGAACAGTTTAGGACTTTACGAAATCAGACATTTAAAAGTTGGATCTGTGGTCCAAAAAGTAATCTCTGGAGGACAACGAAAAAGACTCAATATTGCTTTAGAATTAATTAGAGAACCTTCAATTTTATTTGTTGATGAACCTACATCTGGACTTTCCAGTAGGGATTCTGACAATATCATGGATCTTTTAAAGGAATTATCGTTGAACGGGAAACTCGTATTTGTAGTCATACATCAACCGTCTTCTAACATTTTTAAGTTATTCGACAGACTTCTTATTATAGATAAAGGAGGATATTTAATTTACGATGGAATTCCATTGGATGCAATTGTTCACTTTAAAACATATTCTTTTCAAGGCCTCGCACATGAAAAAGAATGTGATTTATGCGGGAATGTTAATCCCGAACAAATATTCAATATAATAGATGCCAAAATAATTGACGAATACGGTAATGAAACAAACGAACGAAAGAACATTCCAGAGGATTGGAACAAATTATACAAGAAAATTAAACCTACTCATAGTTCCAAGAACCATAACGTTTCTGAAGTAAAAGGCAGAGAGTTACCTTCAAAAAAAACTCAGTTCACGACCTATTTAATGCGAGATTTTCTTTCTAAGAAATCAAATAAACAGTACTTATTGATAAATGCACTGGTTTCTCCAGTTTTGGCTCTTGCATTGTCCTTTTTTATTAAATTTTTCGATTGGTCAAGTAATGATAGAAGTTATACTTATTTTTCAAATGACAATATTCCACAATATATATTCATAGCGGTTATTGTTGCTATTTTTATAGGCATGACGGTTTCTGCAGAAGAAATTCATAAAGACAAGAAGAACTTAGTCCGTGAAAAATTCATTAATCTTTCCAGAAGCAGTTACCTACTATCCAAAATTGCTATTCTATTTATCATTTCAGCGATACAATCTTTTCTCTTTGTAATAATTGGAAATTCAATATTAGAAATTCACGGAATGCTTTTTGAATATTGGTTTGTTTTATTCACTGTTTCATGTCTATCCAATCTAATTGGTCTAAACATTTCCAGTGCTTTTAACTCGGCAAAAGTGATTTATATTTTTGTGCCTCTATTAATTATTCCACAATTGTTGTTTAGTGGAGTCATTGTAAAATTTGATAAGCTCCACCCTTCTCTTTCAGAAGCAACTAAAGTTCCCTGGATTGGAAACACTATGGCTTCGAGATGGGCCTACGAGGCTCTTGCTGTAGAACAATCTACTCAAAATAAACTAACCAAAGAATTTTTGACTTTTAGGATCAATAAAAGTGAATCTGAGTGGAAAAAAAATTACTGGGTTCCAGAAATTCGAAATCAATTATCCATTCTCCAAGAGGATAATGACAATTTTGAGGTGAAAGAAAATGCCCGTCAAATTATTATGAATGAAATCACCAAAGAAGATGCTAAATGGAATGGATTGGAATGTAAAGGTTGCATTGAACTTCTTAAAAGTAATGACTTTCACGGCGAAAAACTAAAACCAATTGAAAATTTCATTCATACAATTCGTTCTCAATATGTTCTTAATATAAATAAGTACAGTGATTCTATAAGAGAAAAAATTAAATCTTATGGTATTTCAGATTACAAGAAATTAAAAACGGACTATGAAAACGACGCTCTGAATAAAGTTGTCACCAACAGCATGGAAATAAAGAAGTTTATCTTTTCAAATAGTCAAATTTATCAAAATGATAATCCAATTTATGATCTTCCATCAAAAGATTCCTTTTTCTCGGCACATTTTTATTCGCCTTTCAAATACGTATTTGGTCAGAGATTGAAAACGTTTACGATTAATCTAATAGTTCTTTGGGGAATGATTTTGATAGGATATCTATTTCTATATTATGACCTCTTGAAAAAAGGAATAGACAAAATTCAATTCTTCCAGAAAAAGTTAAAGAAGTGAATTACATAAGCATTCCGCCACAAACGTTTATTGTTTGTCCTGTGATATAACTCGACATGTTAGATCCTAAAAATACTACTAAATCAGCAACGTCTTTTGTTGACCCTCCCCGTTTCAAAGGAATAGATTGTCTCCATTCGTCAACTACTTTCTGATCTAAAGCATCCGTCATTTCAGTTTCAATAAAACCTGGAGCTATTGCATTACAGCGAATACTTCTAGACCCTAATTCTTGTGCAATAGACTTGGTAAATCCAATTAACCCAGCTTTTGAAGCAGCATAATTGGATTGTCCAGCGTTACCGCTTACCCCAACTACAGAAGACATATTGACAATAGATCCTTTACGAGCCTTCAGCATAGGTCTTTGCACTGCCTTAGTTAAATTGAAGGCTGATTTTAGATTTGTATTCATAACATCATCCCACTGTTGTTCTGACATTCTCATTAATAAAGTGTCTCTAGTAATTCCAGCATTATTCACTAGGATATCAATTGTACCATATTCAGCTACAACTTGATCTACTAGTGATTGTGCTTCATCAAATTTAGACGCGTCTGATTTAAACCCTTTCGCTTGTGTCCCTCCAGATGACAGTTCAGTTTCTAAAGCTTTTGCTTTCTCTTCCGAAGAAAGGTATGTAAAAGCAACAGTTGCACCTTGTATCGCACATTCTTTTGCAATTTCTCTCCCTATTCCTCTTGATGCTCCTGTAATCAGCACTACTTTATCCTTTAATAACTCCATTCTATTAATTTTTGCTCAAAGATAATGGAATTGTCCAAATATAAGCCCTCAATTGACTAAGTCGTATTGAATAAACTCATCGCTAACTAAAAATTGATAAATAGAAATAGCTGAATATTCATTTGACTCAACGTTCTTTGTGTTTACCTACCAAATGATATATATTTACAATAGGTTTAGTTGTAAAAAGTAGGTTAGGTTAAAGCAGTGAAGCGCCAGTTTCGTTGCTTTTGTATTTTGAAGAATTTAATTGACGAAATCCCAAGTTAAACCAATTCTCATTCTCGGCACAGCAATTGGATAACTCGAAATTATTTCACTTTTCTTTTCCGCCCAGAAATAGCCTATATTTTCATACCTAAAGAAAAAACGAAATTTTGAGATTCCTAAACTAACAAAAGCATGAAGATTAACTTGCTCGGTAAAATATCCTCCTTGAGCTGACCAATCATAAGTATCCATTGAGGGCACATAAGTCTTCGTATCGAATGAAGAAATATAAGATGCATCAACACCGATTATAGCTTCTAATTTTTTATCCTTAAACAATTTTCCTTTCAAAAAGATACGACCAGCTGCTTGTACCTTAGGTAAAAAATTTCGGCTATCAGAAGAATAAACGAAACGAGGATGAATGTTCAAAACTCCTAATTTAATGGCAGATTTAACACCTATACTGCTCATAGTCGTATTCGCATTGATGTTATTCCATTCACTGCCATTAAATTGATAAACAGAACTTATAGATGCAACACCTCCAAAAACACTTGTACTGATGTTCTCAGTATGTTGATAGGTTATAATCCCATGTATCTTTAGCCATTTCTGTAAAGTAATAGTTGAAACATCATAATTGCTAGTATTGCTAAAATAGATTCTTTGAAAATATGTCGGAGCTTTCTGTTGATACAGAAAGTTAGCGCTTAGGGTCAGGTTTTTAGAAGAATAACTTGCGTCTAAATATTCTTTAAACTCATTAAATCTACCCATCAAATTAAAACGTAAGTCATTCTCAAAACGACTATTTTTATTTGTCAAACGAGCTACAGAGGTAAAGTCCAGCTCTGAAATATACTTTATTTGCCCTAAATTTTGATACTCACGATAGGTGTAATTCAAAAGAGCATCTATGTATAATTTTTTCGACATAAAAAATGCGCCTCCGCCATTGGCAATACTTGCATTATTAAATTGATCTCGTGTTTGCAAACTGTCGATAAAAGACACTCCATAAAGAACAGCAATGGAATCATCTTCTAAATATATTCTGTTTTTTATCTCGTAAAAGTGACTAGAAATAAAACCCAATGATGTTGCTGTGTCTTTTAAAAAATCAAAATAATTGTTCAATTTAACTCGCCCAGTCCTGTTTCGACTATTCGCGTTACTCTTATTGACTGGAGAGAAGTCTAAACCAAAATCGTTTATCAAAGTGTCCGTTTTAACTCCTCCGGGGTGGCTGATTTTAGAGCCGTGAAAACTACTCTTCAAACTTAAAGAATAAAACGTCCCAATTCGCTGAAATTGGAGCGTAAAATCGTCCACAGAGAAATTTGCATTTCTTATACTTCCAATGCCTGACCTTTTTTGATAGGTAATATTGAGGTTCATTGAATCAGAGAATGCTTGTTCATATCTCGCTTTAATAAATTGACTCCCCTGTCCTCCAAAAGAATAAGAAAAGCCCAGATGAGGTAACGCCGAAAATTTCATTCGACTCCAATTTGTATTTGGAAGGAAACTTGGTGTGGTATAATTATTAAATAGGGAAGAAATAGAAAGCCCGTAAGGAGAAGTGATTGCAATACCTCCATCAAAAGTGGAAGGATAATCGGCTCCCGATATGTCAATAGAATCTAATGAACTATTCATTCTAGTTGAATAAGTCAATGTGTCAAATTCCGTCACCAATTGGCCAAACGAAGATTTGCATAGAAAAAACAAGAAGAAAAACGAAATAATTTTCATTGTACTTTTAACAAACGAATAACTGACACCTTGTATTATATAATCTAAAAGTAAAGGTAAAAAAAAAGAGGGCAATGCCCTCTTTTTAAGTTTTTCAATAAAAGAAAATTAAAGCGAATTTGCTTTTACTTTTAACCCAGATTTAAGGTTAGCTGCTTTCTTCTTATGAATAATATTTCTTTTTGCAAGTTTGTCAAGCATTCCGAAAATACTAGGAAGCATTTCTTCTGCTTCTTTTTTGTTCGTCAACTCTCTAAATTTACGGATAGCATTACGTGTTGTTTTATGCTGAAATTTATTACGCAATCTTTTTGATTCGTTTGATCTAATTCTCTTAATTGCTGACTTATGATTCGCCATATTATCTATTTTTAATTTTGCGTTTACCGCTTTTTTCTAATTTTATTTACTGTAGCCCATAGGAGAATCGAACTCCTGTTTCCAGGATGAAAACCTGATGTCCTAACCACTAGACGAATGGGCCATTATTTTTTTAGTTGTAGCCCATAGGAGAATCGAACTCCTGTTTCCAGGATGAAAACCTGATGTCCTA
>CAXBMR010000057.1:0-11933 GCA_963976995.1 uncultured Fluviicola sp. | reverse complement strand
GGATTTGGTTGAACAGCCCAAATTACAAGCCATATCTCAATACACCTGCCCTATGCATCCGGAAGTTATAAAGGATGAACCTGGGTCTTGCCCAATATGTGGAATGGATTTAATACCAATGGAGCCTACAGAGAGTGAAGAAGACAAAACTTACCAAAAACTTGTTACCAAAATGAAAATTGCAGTAATTTTTACTGTACCCATTTTTATTATTGCTATGGGAGATTTATTGAATGACAATCCATTCTTGCAAATACTTCCACAAACTACTTGGAATTGGATTCAGTTATTTTTGTCCCTTCCAGTTGTATTTTATGCTTGTTGGATGTTTTATGAGCGAGCTTGGACGTCGTTTAAAACTTTGAACTTAAATATGTTTACCCTAATAGGTATTGGTACTGGTGTTGCATGGGCCTTTAGTATCGTCGGAATGTTTTTTCCCGACATTTTCCCTGATCAATTTAAAACAGAAGAAGGTACTGTTTCTCTTTATTTTGAAGCGACTACGGTAATCTTAACACTTGTTTTATTAGGACAACTTCTAGAAGCAAAAGCCCATAGTCAAACTAGCGGTGCTATCAAAGAGTTACTAAAATTAGCGCCTACAGAAGCAATTTTAGTAACACCAGATGGTGATCAAGTAATTTCTATTCACAAAATTAAATTAGGTGACTTATTACGTGTCAAACCAGGTGATAAAATACCTGTTGATGGTAAAATAACTGAGGGAAATAGTAACGTGGATGAATCAATGATAACAGGAGAGCCTATTCCTGTAGATAAGCAAAAAGATGACTCTGTTAGTTCAGGAACGATAAATGGAACCAAATCTTTTGTTATGCAAGCTGAGAAAGTAGGGGCTGATACATTACTGTCTCAAATTATCAAAATGGTAAACAATGCTAGTAGAAGCAAGGCACCTATACAAAAATTAGCAGATAAAATCTCCAAGTATTTTGTCCCTATTGTTATAGTTGTTTCAATTGTAACATTCTTCACCTGGTATTTATTTGGACCTGCCGAAGATGCCATTGCATTCGGTTTTATTAATGCAATAGCCGTTCTTATAATTGCTTGCCCATGCGCATTAGGATTAGCAACACCAATGTCAGTGATGGTTGGTGTCGGTAAAGGAGCGCAAAATGGTGTTTTAATTAAAAATGCAGAAGCACTAGAGAATTTGAACAAAGTAGATGTTCTAATCACGGATAAAACTGGGACAATTACTGAAGGAAAACCTTCTGTAGAAAAGGTAGTTAACAGTAGTGGAGAAGATGATAAAGAATTACTCAAATATATAGCATCATTGAACCAATACAGCGAACATCCGCTAGCTGAGGCAATTGTTAAATATTCTGAGAATAATAATGTCACCATTTCTGCATCACCGGACTTTGAAGCAATAATGGGAAAAGGTGCTATTGGTACCGTGGATGGAAAAATGATTGGAATTGGAAACAAAAAACTCATTGAACAAATCAAAGCTGATCTAAGTGAAAATCTTGACGAAAAAGTTATTGCTGAGCAAAAATTAGGAAAAACAGTCTCTTACATTTCCGTTGATAAAAAGGTGGTTGGATATGTTTCCATTACAGACGCTATAAAGGAAACAAGCAAGGAAGCTATTCGTATTTTACAGGAACATGGAGTAGATGTCATTATGCTTACTGGTGATAATAAAAACACGGCAAAAACGGTAGCCGAAGAGTTGAATTTGTCGAGTTTTCAAGCAGAATGTCTTCCAGAAGATAAATTGAATGTCATTAAACAACTTCAAGAAGAAGGGAAAATTGTTGCAATGGCTGGAGATGGTATCAATGATGCGCCAGCATTGGCGCAATCAGATATTGGAATTGCTATGGGAACAGGGACTGACGTAGCAATTGAAAGTAGTGAGGTGACTTTAGTAAAAGGTGATTTACTTGGAATTGTTAAAGCCAAAAATCTTGGTGAAAAAGTAATGCGAAATATCAAGCAAAACTTATTCTTTGCATTTATTTATAACGTACTCGGTGTGCCTATCGCGGCCGGTTTGTTGTTCCCTGTTTTTGGACTTTTACTTTCTCCAATGATTGCAGCTGCAGCAATGAGCTTTAGTTCAGTTTCTGTTATCGTAAATTCATTACGATTAAGGAATATCCACTTAAAATAAAGTTATTATATTAGTCAAAAAAAAATTATGAAGATGAAAACGATTATTTTTAGTAGTGTTCTACTATTTTCTATAACTAGTTGCTCAAACAGCGCTGATAGCAATAAAATTGAAGAGGCTGAAGTAGTTGATATAAAAGTTGAAACTGAAGCAGTTACTTCTGTAATGAAAAGTTACAAAGATGCTATTCAAAATTTAACTACAGAAGGGACAGTTGAGTTATTCACGGAAGAAGCTACTGTGTTTGAATCAGGTGGTTCTGAAGGTACTTATTCAGATTATGTATCCCATCATTTAGGACCTGAATTAGATTATTTTGAAAGCTTCACTTTCTCTGATTATGAAATAGAAGTTGAAATAGACATGCCTTATGCATTCGTAACAGAAACATACATCTACACAATTGTTGTAAAGCCAGAAGAAGGTTCAGATGAAGAGGGACGTGAAATTAAACAAAAAGGTGTTGCAACTTCTGATTTAAAAAATACTGATGGAAAATGGAAGATTACTAAGACACATTCTTCAGCGAGAAGTGCTAATTCTTCACATTAAGTATGACGAGCAATAAAAATGCCCGAAGAATTAGAAAAACGCATCGTTATTTAGGTTTATTTCTCGGAATTCAATTTTTATTCTGGACGATCAGCGGTTTATATTTTAGTTGGACGGACATTGATGAAATTCACGGAGATCATTTTAAAAATGAAGAATATCGTCCTACTTCATTTTCTGGGCTGATTGGAATGAGTGAACTTCAACCTGAAGTTTCTATTGCAACCATCCAACTGAAGGAGATCCAAGGAGAACCTTTTTATTGGATAAACTCCGAAAAATTATACAGTGCGAAAACGGGGCTTTTGAGAAGTGGGATTAACAGAAATGAAGCACTTTCTATCGCTAAAGAAAGGATGAAAGTAGGCATGGAAGTTAAGTCGATCGAATTAATCACTGAAACAGATAAACACCATGAGTTTCGTGGTGGGCCTCTTCCCTCTTATGTCATTTCTTATAAAGGAGATGATGAAGTCAAAGCTTATGTTTCTCAAGAAAATGCATCCTTCATTACGGCAAGACATGAGGCATGGCGATGGTTTGATTTTCTTTGGATGACACATACTATGGATTACGAAGGTCGTGACAATATGAACAACTGGTTGCTACGCGCATTTTCTATTCTCGGCTTGATTACTGTCTTTAGTGGCTTTTTACTCTGGTTTACGTCTTCTGTTACGATTAAAAAATTGACAAAAGGTAAAAAGTAAGCCAAGTGTTATCAGATTGTTAAATAGTTGTCAAATTCCGAACGTTTTGCTCATTCTCAATAAAATTCATTAGTTTTACCCAATGCAATTTGGTAGAATCATTATATCATTTTTTCTAATCTTTAGCTACAGCTTTGGGTTTGCGCATAGTTTGGTTCCTCATTGTTCTGATAGTTCGCCTGTTGAAATTAACCATCAACATAAACATCAATCTGAGTTGAATAATTCTCATGAAAAGCATGAACATATAGTTCACGCAAACCATTTTGATGAAGGAATTTATGACTTATTAATTTGTCTAATGAGTGACTCGCATAATGGAACGAGTGATTGTTGCACACAACATGTTTCTTCCAATACATCTAGTCTATCTGCCGTACTTTCAAATAATGATATAGCCAAATTAGTTTCTTCCTTCGTTGCCATTTTTGGAATTGCAGAAAACAACGAAAAAACGCATTTTTCAGAACTAAGTGATGTTATTTATACATCCCCTGAAGTTAATGCTCATTCCCTAAGAGGACCGCCTTCCATTTCTTAGGCATTCAATTTTCTTATTGAATTTATTGTTGATACTCATAAAGGAGTTCAATTCATTTATTATTATTTTTTTTGACACAAATTATTATGATTAATAAAATCATTCACTTTTCTATCAAGAACAAACTCATTATTATTCTAATGATGGTTGCTTGGATAGGAGGCGGTATATTCTCGATGCAGAAAGTACCAATAGATGCAGTACCTGACATCACAAATAATCAGGTTCAAGTAATTACTACTTCTCCCAATCTTGGAACAGAAGATATTGAACAATTTGTAACCTATCCTATAGAGTTAGTCATGGCTAATTTACCGGGAGTTATAGAAATAAGATCAATTTCGCGATTTGGTCTATCTGTAGTTACAATTGTTTTTGAAGATGACATGGGAACATACTTACCTCGACAATTGGTTTCTGAAAAACTCGCAGGTGTAAAAGCACAGATTCCGCAAAAATTTGGAGAACCTTTTATGGGACCTATTAGTACAGGGCTTGGTGAGATTTACCAATACACTCTAAAAGTCGAACCTAAATTTGCGGATAAATATACCGACACCGATTTAAGAACCTATCAAGATTGGATAGTAAAGCGTCAAATGGCAATGCTTCAAGGAGTAGTTGAAGTGAATAGCTTTGGAGGTAGAGTAAAACAATATGAAGTTGCTGTCGAGCCAGACCGATTAAAAAGTATGGGTGTAACCATTTCTGAGATTTTCACTGCTTTAGAGGTTAACAATGAAAATACGGGTGGAGCATATATAGTTAAGAACCACAAAGCAAACTTCATTAGAGGAGAAGGATTGGCTAGATCCATTGACGACATCGAAAAAATAATAGTCAAAACTGAAGAAGGTGTTCCCATTTTAATTCAAGATGTTGCTACAGTTCGTATTGGACATGCTGTAAGATTCGGGTCTTTTACCAAAAATGGGAAAGGAGATGCCGTCGGAGGAACTGTAATGATGTTGAAAGGAGGAAATTCAAATGACGTTATAGAACGTGTGAAAGATCGAGTCGTTCAAATTGAAAAATCATTACCAGAAGGTATCAGTATTAAACCTTTCATCGATAGAGAAAAGTTAATACAGAGAACAACAAGTACCGTAACTATGAATCTTTTAGAAGGTGGCCTTATTGTCATCTTCGTATTAGTGTTATTCTTAGGGAATTTCAGAGGTGGACTTATTGTGGCATCTACAATTCCTCTCTCTCTGCTTTTTGCGTACATCATGATGAATATCTTCGGTGTGTGGTCAAACTTAATGAGTTTAGGAGCAATTGATTTCGGAATCATCGTCGATGGTGCCGTTATAATTGTAGAAAGTGTCGTCTTCTATACCATACAGCAAGTAAGGAAGACGAAAGACGCAAAATTATCTCAAAAAGATCTTGATAATATATCATACAAGTCATCAAGTAAGATGATGAACGCTGCATTTTTTGGGCAATTAATTATCCTTATTGTTTTCATTCCTATTTTAACATTACAGGGTGTTGAAGGAAAAATGTTTACACCAATGGCTATGACGTTTAGTTTTGCTGTAATTGGTGCAATGATATTGTGTTTGACTTATGTTCCAATGATTTCAGCATTATTTATGAGTAAGAAGCCATCTCAAAAAGAGATGTGGGGAGATAAATTCATTAATTGGTTAAGTAGAAAATATGAGCCAATTCTTCTAAAAGCATTAAAGAGAAAAACGGTTATTCTATCAATTTCTGTAATTATGTTAATAGCCGCTGTTTTTACATTTTCAAATATGGGTGGAGAATTTATTCCGAAACTAGATGAAGGGGATATAGCTATGCAGGCACTTCTAAAACCTGGTAGTTCTTTGGAAGAAACGGAAAAAGTATCTACCTTGATTGAAAAAACCATCTTAGAAAACTTCCCCGAAGTAACGGAAATGGTTTCAAGAATAGGTGTCGCGGAACTACCTACCGATCCAATGCCTATGGATATAGCAGATATGTTCTTAATGCTTAAACCAAACGATGAATGGGTTTCTGCAAGTAATAAAGAAGAACTTATTGAAAAAATAAAGGATAAATTAGCTTTTATTCCCGGAGTGAATTATGAATTCTCTCAACCTTTAGAATTGCGGTTTAATGAATTAATGACAGGTGTTCGACAAGATGTAGCTATCAAATTATTTGGAGAAGATCTAGATGAGTTAGCAAATTATGCTCAAAAAATGGCTGGAATAATTGGCACGGTAGATGGTGTTGCAGATTTAAAAGTTGAAGCAACGAAAGGTTTACCTCAGATGACTGTTCAATACGAAAGAGATAAGCTAGCACAATACGGGTTGAACATTCAAGAACTCAATACAATTGTTCGTACAGCTTTCAGCGGAGAAACAGCAGGTATAATTTTTGAAGGTGAAAAACGCTTTGATCTAGTTGTCCGCCTAAAAGAAGAGCACAAGAAAAGCATCG
This sequence comes from uncultured Fluviicola sp., assembly GCA_963976995.1. Taxonomy (GTDB): domain Bacteria; phylum Bacteroidota; class Bacteroidia; order Flavobacteriales_D; family Crocinitomicaceae; genus UBA4466. The sequence continues at coordinate 5,536 of CAXBMR010000057.1, read as the reverse complement.
ATGATTTAAAAAATATCTATATCGAACTGCCTAATGGAGATCAACTCCCAATCAAGGAAGTAGCAAAGGTAAGTTATCAAGCTGGACCAATGCAAATTTCGCGAGAAGGAACAAATAGAAGAACGTACGTGGGAATAAATGTCCGAGGAAGAGATGTTGAATCGGTTGTGAATGACATCCAAAAGAAATTAGATGCAGATTTAGGATTGCCTCCTGGATATTATATAACATATGGAGGTTCATTTGAGAATTTACAACGCGCGAAAGCTCGACTTACTGTGGTAGTTCCTATTGCGTTAATATTGATTTTTGTCTTGCTTTATTTTGCGCTAAAATCATTCAGCCAAACAATTATGATATACATGGCAATTCCTCTATCCGCAATTGGTGGAATTTTTGCGCTTTGGTTAAGAGACATGCCTTTTAGCATATCAGCAGGCGTTGGATTTATTGTTCTATTTGGTGTTGCCGTTTTAAATGGGCTGGTTCTAATAACCAGTATGAATGACCTAAAAAGCGAAGGCCTAGGACTGAAAGAACGAATAGTTAAAGGTACGAAAGAGAGAATTCGACCGATATTCTTAACAGCATCAACTGATATTCTAGGATTTCTACCAATGGCAATTTCGTCATCGGCAGGAGCTGAGGTTCAGCGACCACTGGCGACAGTTGTTATTGGAGGAATGCTTACCGCTTCCTTGTTAACGTTAGTTGTCATCCCTATTCTGTATAATATCATCGAATCAAGATCCGAAAAAAGAGAATTGAAAAGAGGAATGAGGTTAAACTTAGCAAGCTTTACTTCACCAATCATTCTTGTTCCTTTATTAGGTGCAATGCTTGCTTTGGGTTCTTCTGCTTATGCACAAGATTCTAAAACATCTTTTAATTCTTTAGAAGAAGCGATTGATTATGGCTTAAAGAATAACAAAAGTATCCAAGCCGCTAGCCTGGAAGTTGAGCGTTTACAAATGCAAAAGAGAACATCTTTTAATATTGACAAAACAGATTTTGGTGTCCAATATGGTCAATTCAATTCTTTAGAAAATGATCTCGGATTTTCGATCAGTCAAGGATTTCAATTTCCAACGGTGTACTCTAAACAAGGAGCATTCGGGAAGTCAATGATAAAAAATGGTGAAATCCGAAAAGCGATTGCAGAAAATGAGTTGATAAAAGACATTAAGTTAACGTGGTATAGGCTTCTTTACTTGCAAGATGTTAAAAATCTTCTTGTTTTTCAAGATAGCGTGTATTCTCAATTTGTAAGAGCTGCAGACTTACGCTATCAGACAGGAGCAGGAACGTTGCTAGAAAAGATCACTGCTGAATCAAAAGTAACTACGGTTAAAGCCAGTCTTTCTCAAAACGAGGCAAATATTATCATTTTTGAACGAAGACTGCAAACACTCATCGGTGCTGAAAACCCTGTATTTGTAAGTAATTCTGGGGAGAATAAAAAAATCTTGGCTGGTGCTTTAGATGCGACAATTGTTAATAGTAATCCACAATTAGAATTACTCAACAATAAAGTTGAACTTTCGGAACGAATGACGAACGTCAATAAGGCTAAATTACTCCCAGCATTCTCATTAGGTTATAATAACATGTCTATTATTGGTAACTATAATGTCAATGGTGCAAATGTCTTCCTTGATGGCAATAATCGATTCTCTAGTGTTAAAGCAACGATTTCAATACCCATTTTTGCTCGTGCGGAAGTAGCTAGAATTAAATCTTCAAAGCTGAATCAACAGATTGCAAGTACAAATGCAGAGTACTATGAAACAGTATTAGCAGGAGAATACGAAAGAGTATATCAAGATTACCTGAAATACAAAACGACTGTTGAATATTACGAAAGCAGTGGTTTGCCACAGTCTGATTTAATTCTTACTAATTCTCGGAAAAGTTTTGAGAATGGTGCAATCAACTACGTTGAATACATTCAAGGATTAACAACAGGTATCGAAATAAGAAATAAATACATTGACCTATTATTTCAATTGAATCAATCGGTGATTGCAATTGAGTATTTAGGAGGAACAAAATAACCCATTAGTAATTAAGAAAGATATAATATCATGAAAAATTTAAATTTAAAATCAATCGTAAGCATTCTATTTGTAGGACTGCTATTATCATCTTGTGAATCTTCTTCAGAAGGAGAAGAAGGACATGGAGAACATGGGGATGAAAAATCAGTTTCATTGACAGAAGCACAAACCAAGGCCATTGAACTAAAGTTAGTTAACATCGAGCAACGCAATATGAATATTGGAATCGAAGTTACCGGCAGACTTGATTTGCCACCCCAGGACAAAGCAGACGTTAGTCCATTAATGGGAGGAATTGTGAAAAAAATATATGTCATCGAAGGAGATAAAGTCAGAAAAGGACAAGTTTTAGCAATTATGCAACACCCTGACTTCATACAGCTTCAAGAAGATTATATAAACTCTATTAACAACCTTGAATTTTTAGAAAAAGAATACCTAAGAACAAAAAAACTGTACGAAGAAAAAGTAACTTCAGGAACAGCTTTTCAGAAAATAACCGCAGAATACAAAAACAATCAAGCTCAATTAAATACACAAAAAATAAAGTTGAACATGCTCGGCTTAAATGTGAACAAAATTGCAGAAGGAACAATTTTCCCTGTAGTCAGCATAACTTCTCCTTTAAACGGTACGGTTAGTCTTGTAGAAACAAATGTGGGATCATTTGCTGAACCTATGTCTAAGCTATTTGAAATAGTAGATAACTCTGAGTTGCATGCTGATTTTAGAGTGTTCGAAAAAGACATCAACAAGGTTGCTCTTGGGCAAAAAGTCTTTTTCATGACCTCAAGTGTGCATGATGAAGAATTCGAGTCTGAAATTCACGCTATCAGTCCAGTTTTTGAAGAAAACCCTCGAGCACTTCATGTACATGCAGAAATCTCAAACTCTAAATCTAATTTAATTTCTGGAATGTACATAAAAGGTAGAATTGTTGCAGAAAATGTCATGACATCTGTATTGCCAGAGCATGCAATAGTATCAGAGGAAGATAAATTTTATATTTTCGTAAAAACAAAAGATGAAGAGCACAATGATTCTGCAGACGAGCATGATCATGACAAAAGTGAAGCTGAAGCTACTCCTGACGAACACGGCCATGACGACCATGATCAGAAGAAATTGACTTTTGAAATGGTTGAAGTAATGACAGGTTATTCAAGTGGAGGCTACATTGAGGTTAAACTTTTAACTCCGCTTCCAAAAGATGCTGAAATTGCAGGAAACGGCGCGTATTACCTTTTAGCAGAAATGGGCAAAGGAGAAACTGAACACGAACATTAATACATAAATAGATGAGTGAAAAAAATCTAGATTGTGAAGACGGGGCGTGTGCCGTTGACTTCTCAAAAGAAGCGGAAACAGCAGTAAAAATAATCAACAAAGAGTACGTGGCTCCAATAATCGGGTTGGTATTCTTACTTGTTGGTATTGCTTTTGAATTTTACGAACTAGATTTTTTTTTATTCCCGGTTAATCTCATCTGGTTTGGTGTCATCTATGCGGTTATTGGGGGACCAATTGTTGTAAAAGCAGCAAAACTTGTTGTAAAAGGAGATATTTACAACGAATTTGTACTGATGTCAGTAGCAACGTTAGGTGCGTTCGGAATTGGCTCTTATGCTGAAGGAATTGCTGTAATGCTCTTTTATGTGGTAGGTGAACTTTTTCAAGCCGCTGCGGTGAACAAAGCCAAACGTTCGATAGAAGCATTACTAAAGGTTCAAGTGGAAGAAGTAACTGTCCTATTGGATGGAAAACAAGTGGTCATGCATCCCAGAAATGTGGAAATTGGTCAAGTTATCCAAACTAAACCAGGTCAGAAAATAGCTCTGGACGGTCAATTAATTTCAGAAAAAGCGGTCTTAAATACAGCAGCATTGACTGGGGAATCTGCTCCAGATTCAAAAAACAAAGGAGAAGTTGTTCTTGCAGGAATGGTCAATTTGAATCAAGTTATCGAGATAAAAGTAACCAGTAACTATGAGGACACCAAACTCTCTAAAATTCTTAAACTAGTACAAGATGCTGTTGGTAGAAAAGCGAAAACACAATTGCTAATTAGCCGATTAGCAAAAGTTTACACACCTATCGTTTTTTGGCTAGCAATTGCTTTGGTTGCTATTCCATTCTTTGTTTTAGGAGAAGATTACGTCTTTCAATCATGGTTTCAGCGTGCGTTAATTTTCTTGGTGATCTCCTGTCCTTGCGCATTAGTAATTTCTATCCCTCTTGGCTATTTCGGTGGAATTGGAGCTGGTTCTCGCAATGGTATTCTCTTTAAAGGTTCTAATTTCTTAGATCTAATGACCAAAGTAGATACAATTGTAATGGATAAAACGGGGACTTTAACAAAAGGAGTTTTTGAAGTACAAGAGGTTGCAACTGAAAACATCGATAAGACAACATTCGTTAAATTGGTCGGGATTTTGGAAACCAACTCTACCCATCCTATTGCAGACGCAGTGGTCGAATATGCTGAAATAGAAAATTCCGAACTGTTGGCAACCGACGTTGAAGAAATTTCAGGTCACGGGATGAAAGGGTACGTAGATGGCAAAGAAATTCTTGCCGGAAATTTACGTTTATTAGAAAAGTTCAATGTTACTTTTGATGAAGAACTGAGGAACAATACAGATACCATTGTTGTTATCGCAATTGATCGGAAATATGCTGGTTATATAACTATTGCAGACACGATAAAAGAAGATGCACAGAAAGCAATAGCTGATTTACATGCAATTGCAAAAGTCACACAAGTTGTAATGCTTTCTGGAGACAAACAGTTAGTTGTAGATAAAGTTGCTAAACAATTAGATATAGATCTAGCGATAGGTGGACTTCTGCCAGAAGACAAGATTACAGAAGTAGAAAAACTGAAAGCCCAAAATAGAACAATTGCTTTTATTGGCGATGGAATTAACGATGCGCCAGTAATCACTCTTTCGGATGTAGGTATGGCTATGGGAGGGCTTGGGAGTGATGCAGCAATCGAAACTGCTGATGTTGTCATTCAAACAGATCAACCATCAAAAATTGCAGTGGCGATTAAGATTGGTAATAAAACCAACCAAGTTATCTGGCAAAATATCTATTTGGCCTTAGGTGTTAAAGTTTTAGTGCTTGCTCTTGGGGCTATAGGCATGGCTACTATGTGGGAAGCCGTAATTTCAGATGTAGGCGTAGCTTTACTAGCTATTCTAAATTCTGCGAGAATACAAAGAATCGAGTTTTAGGGTAAGTGTTCGATATATTATAGACGAAGATAAGCTGCATTTTTTATGGTAAATTCGCAATTAAAAAGCTATGACTAAAAGCTTAAAGTGATTTATTCTTTCTCTATAAAAATTTACTCAAAAAACTGCAACACTAATCTCGAAAAATTTAACTTATACTTTGCTTGTATCGTTTCCGATTTTGCTTTGAAGTTGTTTAAAGTTGTCTAAGTAAAATGACAGAAAAAGCTAATAGGTTCA
>CAXBMR010000056.1:0-12792 GCA_963976995.1 uncultured Fluviicola sp. | reverse complement strand
TCTTCAGATTAACTCAAATTTATGCCTAGTCCCCAACAATTGGTCATGATCCGAATTAAGTAAATACTAAAAAGAACGCATAAAGAACGCACGAAATAAAAAAAGGGTTTCACTGTTATCTGAAACCCTTTCTGTACTTGGTGGGAAATGTAGGATTCGAACCTACGACCCCCTGCTTGTAAGGCAGGTGCTCTAAACCAACTGAGCTAATCTCCCGTAATTAATAACAATTGATTTATTATTAAATTGCGTGTGCAAATATACACTTGATTTTCTTAAGGACAAGGATAAAATAAAAAAAAAATCAAAATAATTCACTCACCAAAAAAAAGCTCCCAATAACCAAAATCGTATCGTTTTGATTTGCAACTAGCTTAACATTTGACAATGCCTTCTGAGATGATTTATAAAATGATAGCTTATTGAAAGAAGATTCAAGTGAAACTCCTCTCAATTGATCAATGGTACAACTCCTCTCATTGCTAAACTCAGTAAAATATAATTGCGCATTTGTTGGTAAAACTTTAATGATACTCGATATGTCTTTATCGCTACTAGAACCAAAAATAATGTGTAACTGGCCTTGATTGAGTTCTTTTATTGTTTTCAATGTTGCTTGAATACCTTCTGCATTGTGTGATACATCATAGATTAATAATGGTTTTTTTTCTATTATTTGCAAGCGTCCAGCAAATCCCGTATTCTGTGAAAGATGGTTCAATCCGATTTGAATTTCATTGTCAGTAACTGAGTAATCTAACGACTTTATTATTTTAAGAGCGTTCAACACTAACTGAAAATTGTCTTTTTGGTGTTCTCCTAACAAAGGTAAGTCAAATGCATTTTCTTTCCTTATTGTCAACTGTACTTCAGCTTTTTGTTTAGAAGCAATTTTTGAAAATTGCTGAATTAATTCATCTGACATCATTCCTAAAGCTAAAGGAATATTTTCCTTTATGATTCCAGCTTTTTCTTCCGCAATTTTTTCGAGTGTATTTCCGAGAATGTTGGTGTGCTCTAAGCTTATATTAGTGATAACTGACAAAATAGGGGTGATAATGTTCGTTGCATCTAATCGCCCTCCTAAACCCGTTTCAATGATGCAAATGTTGCAGTTTTCCTTTTTAAAATGATTCAAAGCCATGGCAAATGTGACTTCAAAAAATGAAGGGGAGAAGTCGAAACTCTCAGCTTTTATTTTTTGTATAAACTCAACTACATCTTCTTGTGGAATTACCACTCCGTTAATTCTTATTCGTTCTGTGAAATCTTTAATGTGCGGAGAAGTGAATAATCCAACTTTGTAACCAGCCTCCGTAAGAATAGAAGCTAGCATGGAACATGTTGAGCCTTTTCCGTTGCTGCCTGCTACATGAACAAACCGTAAGTACTTTTCTGGAGAATGAATTCGTTCGGTTATGGAGCGGATATTCTCTAAAGTAGGTTTATACGCTTTAGAACCAATCTTCTGATAAGATGGAAACTGTTCAAACAACCAGTTAATTTCTTGTTGGTAACTACTGCGCTTTAACATTAATCGTCATATACGCTTTGGCAAGAGGTGCTCCAGGATCTTTATTGAACTTGGTTTGTTTTTTAACCTCGTAAATAATTTTGTTAATCAGTATTTGATTAGTAGTCGTCGTTTTTGCTTTGATGTTATAAGCCGCAATGACATTGCCCTGAGCATCTACTGTCACTTTTAGGTAAATTGTTGCATTCACATTTGACTGAACACCATTAATATTTGGATCAATTAAACGGACACGACCTTTGCCACTTCCTCCACCTCCAGTACCATTGGTTCCAGTTCCAGCGTCTCCTCCAAACGTATCTCCCGATCCACCTTCATTGCCATCGCCACTTCCTCCACTAGCAAATGGATCATTTGATTGCTCGGTTGTACTAGACGTTTCAGTAGAGGTGGGAGAGTTAGTTGTATTTGCCTCACCAGTATTTACTTCTGTTTCCGAAATTTCTTTTGTAATAACCTGCTCTGTCTTTGGTTTTGGAGGCTTTACCTCAGCATCAGATGCACTGCCTGAACCGGAGCCACCTTCAACTCTTAAATTCTTCAATATAATTTCAGGTATATTTGTTTCTACCTCTACCAAAACTGGTTGTGGTGGTGGGTCAGCTATCTGAAATGAAATCAAGGCCATGTAAACTCCAAGCAATAAAAGACAGATAAGGGCAACAATTGCACCTTTTCGCTTATCTATCTTAGTTGCTATTGGAATACTTGCCATTTTTTTTATTTAGTAAGTTAAATTGTTAGAAACACTCTTCGAACTTCTAATAAACTACCTATCGTATGCTAACACCGGATCCCATCCGTTTGCCTGCGACAAAGCGAGTACATTAAATACTGCTTCATAACTAGCTTTACGATGGCCAGCTATTTTAAGTTTCGATTTCCCTGAACTTTCTACAACGGAAGCCGTTATTTCCCTTATGTCTTCAAACTCCATGGGCTGATCAACTGAACCTCCAGGAGTAACTACATAAAGATTATCTTCAGTGATAATAACAGTAGGTGTAACAGGATCAGTTACTGGAGGTAATTTTTCTGCGGGCTTAGGTAAATCAATAGGTGTTTGGTCTTGACTCATCAAACTCATGATGATGAAAAAGATCAACAATAAGAAGACCAAATCGGTCATAGAAGCCATTCCGCCTTCTATTTTTACTTTATTTCTTGTTCCTAAATCCATAGCTTAATTATTTACCAGGTTGTTGCAGAATATCCATAAATTCTAGAGCATCATTTTCCATTTGGTAAACGACCTTTCCTATTCGTGCAACTAAAAAATTATAACCAACATAAGCAACAATACCAACAATCAGACCAGCAACTGTTGTAATCATTGCTGTCATGATACCTGGAGCTATTACGTCAATGTCTAAACTTGCAGCATTTTGCAAATCGATAAATACACCAACCATTCCGACAGTAGTTCCTAAGAATCCAATCATTGGGGCTGCACCAGCTGCTGTTGCCAAGAAACTTAAACGCTGTTCTAATCGAAGAATTTCTAATTTAGCTGCATTCTCAATGGAAGCAGAAATAACTTCAATCGGCCTTCCAAGACGAGCAATTCCTTTTTCTATCATTCTGGCAGAAGGCGAGTCTGAACGTGAGCAATAATCTTTGGCAGAATCGATTTTACCTTCGGTAATGTATTCTCTAATTTTTGAGATAAATCCTCTTTCTTCTTTATTTGCTTTTCTAAGTGCTAAGTAGCGCTCTACAAAAATGAAGATAGCATAACCAAGCATTAGGGAAAGAAGAATAATAATTCCCCAACCTGACCAACCGATACCTTCGTTGCCAAAATCTTCAGAACCCTTTAGAATTTCCCAAAGACTTATGTCTGTAACTCCAACTGATTCTTCTACACCAGTTTCAATTTGTAATAAGTAAGATAAACTCATAATATATAAACGTTTTGAATTATAATTTATTATGCCATTGATTCCATGAACATAAATACACCAGCACCAGCTATAAAGCCAATGAATGCTAACAGAGAAATATTTTTCAGGTACCAAAAGAAAGATATTTTTTCCATTCCCATCGCCACCACACCTGCGGCAGAACCGATAATTAACATACTTCCTCCAGTACCAGCGGAATAAGCGATAAAGTGCCAAATTGGATCGTTCATTTCTTGCTGAAACATACCTAAACTTGCTGCAACAAGAGGAACGTTATCAATAACTGCTGAACCAACTCCCAGTAGCAATACAACTATGTCAGTATTAGGAATTGCTGTATTCATCGTATCTGCAAAGTTGAATAATAAACCAAGGCTTTCCATAGCTGCAACAGCCATTAAAATACCAAAGAAGAATAACACACTCGGCATTTCAATTTTAGACAAGGACTTATGCACAGGATTGTGATGACCAGCATCTTTTGAATGGTCATCAAGAGTAGTTAGTTTAAACTGGCGAGAACTGAAAATTTCTGCAAAAATGGCAACAATACCTAGTGAAAGCATCATTCCAACATACGGAGGTAAGTGAGTAATAGTCTTGAAGAAAGGAACAAATAAGATCATTCCGAGACCTAAATAAAGTATAATGGAACTATACGTCGTATCATGATTCGATTCAGCACTGACTTCAACATCTTCTATTAAATTTCCCTTAAAAGGTTTCATGAATGAAGCAATCATAGTAGGCAGAGCCATACAGATGATAGAAGGAAGTAGAAGGTTTGTAATTAGTGCGTCAGTTGATACTTTATCACCAATCCAAAGCATGGTTGTAGTAACATCACCTATTGGTGACCATGCACCACCAGCATTTGCAGCAATTATTATTAACCCTGCAAACCACATTCTGGTATTTTGATCACTTATAATTTTTCGTAGAATAGTTATCAAAACAATTGTTGCCGTAAGGTTGTCAATAATTGCAGAAAGGATGAATGCTAAAATTGTAAAAATCCATAAGAGACGTCTTTTATTCTTTGTTTTGATGTATCTTTTGAAAGTAGAGAATCCGTCAAAATGATCAATAATTTCTACAATTGTCATTGCTCCTAAAAGGAAAAATAGAATTTCAGCAGTTTTTCCTAAGTGGTGAAGTAATGTTTCTTCCATCCATTGACTTTTGGATGATATTTCGTAAGCAGCATGTTCAGAATAGGTTGGTAAAGTATCAAAATCACTCACTAAACTATGAGCTCCTGAGTCAAACCATTGATCAAAACCTTCAATTCCAAAAGCGATAAGTGCCCAACAAGCTGCCATCATAATTAATGCTGGAATAAGCTTGTCCAATTTTATACTATGCTCTAAAGTAATTGCAATATATCCTAAGATGAATACTATAATTATAAAAATTTCCATAGAATTTTACTGTTTTCGTTTATACTAATTGTTTTAAGGCAATTTCGAATGCTGCTTTAGCAATGCCTGTTTTGTTAGGGTTTATTTTATGCGTATTTACTAATGCTTCTTTAATGATGTTACTGGTATCAGAAAAAATGCCTTCGTCTGTTAATTCTTTTAAGTCATTACTCATTAAATATGCAAAAACTCTTGCCATTCCACAGTTAGAGATAAAATCAGGAATGACTGCGATATTATTATCTGCCTTGTCTGCAATTTGTCCGAAAAAGATCTCTGGGTCTGCAAACGGAACATTTGCTCCCGCAGAAATGACTTCAATTCCTGTTGACATCATTCTATCAACTTGGTCTCCCGTGATTAATCTTGATGCTGCACATGGAATAAAAACTTCTGCTTGAACGTCCCAAATTTTAGCATTGACATCGTCATAAGAAATCAGATTAGGATGATTCAATTCGTTTCCATTCTTGTTTAGGAATAATTGACGTATTTCTTCATATGAAAAACCGTCTTCGTTGATCAATCCACCAACTCTGTCTATAATTCCAATAATTGTTGCTCCTTCTTTTGCTAAATAAAAAGCTGCCGCTGAACCTACGTTTCCCCAACCTTGAACGATGACTCTTTTTCCTTTTAAGTCACCACCCCAAATAGAGTAGTAGTGCTTGATTGATTCAGCTACTCCGTAACCTGTAATCATATCTGCAACAACATATTTCCTGCTTATATCTGGAGAAAATGAAGTATCTTCTATTACTTTTAATACTCCCTGTCTTAATTGACCAATTCGATTAATTTTTTGTGCTTCTCTGGGTTGAAAGTGGCCATTAAACACCCCTTCTTGCGGGTGCCAAACACCACAATCTTCTGTAATGGGAATGACTTCATGAATTTCATCAACGTTTAAGTCACCACCAGTTCCATAATAATGTTTTAATAGTGGGCTTACTGCAGCGTACCATCTTCTTAGGACTCCCTCTTTTCTGGGATCTCTAGGGTCAAAGTTAATACCCGATTTTGCACCTCCAATAGCTGGACCTGCAACCGTAAACTTAACTTCCATTGTTTTGGCTAAGCTCTCAACTTCACGCTTATCTAAACCTTTACGCATACGTGTCCCACCACCTGCAGCTCCTCCACGCAACGAGTTGATTACTACCCAGCCTTCTGCTTCGGTCTCTGCGTCTTTCCATTCAAAAACAATTTCTGGTCGTCTGTTTTCAAACTTATCTAATAAGGTTTTCATTCGTTGAGTCTTATAATTGAAGTTAACAAAGTTAAAAAAGTAATTTAACGAATGCGTCTATTTGCAAAATTCTTTAAGTCGATTTATACAAACTTAAGGACGATGAAGTACTCCGCCAATAACATCTTTATTTGCTCCTGTAACGCTTGCCAAAGTATTTGGTATTCCTGACAAGTGAAGTGCACCTAAAAAACCAAAAATAATAGCTTCTTTGTAGTCAACTATTTGCTCGCTCGGAATTACAATTTCTCCTTCAAAATGAAAGGCTATTCGTTCCAATAAAAACGTATTTCTAACGCCACCACCTGTTATATAAATAGATTGAGAATCAATTAAATTTTCTCCAATTTGAATGGCAATATGTTCAATAATTGTTCTCAGTTTATCTTTGTTATTAATGATTTCAGTAATAACAGGATTAAATTCTGCTGTCAACCACTCTGTGCCAAGTGATTTTGGAGAGTTTTGCTGATAGAAAGAAAGTGCATTCAGTTTTTCCAAAGCGATTAGGTCAACTTTTCCTTCTCTTGCGTTTTTTCCGTCCTTATCATACTCTAGCCCTAATCGATTCATAATTTGATTGAGCGGCAAGTTTGCAGGGCAAATATCATAGGCAATTACGTTCTTATTCTTAAGGATACAGCAATTAGCAAAGCCACCAAGATTTAAAAAGCAACTTGACTCTTGATGGAATAACAACTTATCTCCAATAGGAACGAGTGGAGCACCCTGTCCTCCAGCAATAACATCTTTCTGCCTGAAATCGTTAATGACTTTAAGTTCGGTATTGAACGCCAAGGTAGAACCACAACCTATTTGATACGTGTACCCTTTGTCGGGTTGATGAAATATGGTATGCCCATGAGAAGCAATTGCATCTATTGATTTTTTGTCAATCTTATTTCTAAGGATGAAAGCATTCACTTTTTCTGCGAAATAATGGCCTAATTTTTTATCTAAATCTAAAAGTTGTGAAGCTGAAAAACAAGTTGAGTTTTTTAAATTTTCAAGCATGTTTTTTGGGTAAATATCTGTTTCTGTCTGATATACAGTCAATTGCCATTTATTATTTGTGGTTTGTTCATATTTGCTAAATGCAATATCAAGTCCATCCATGGATGTTCCTGACATTAATCCTATAATAGTGTACGAACTCTTCACAGTTTAAAGGTATAAATTAAAACGAATTGAGTAAATTTGTGATTGCAAGAATTTAAAACTAGAACTATGAATTTTGATTTAACTGAAGAACATAAAGCGGTAAGAGATGCAGCAAGAGATTTTGCTCAAAATGTATTGAAACCTGGTGTAATTGATAGAGATGAGGAACAACGGTTCCCTGCTGAAGAGATTAAGCAGTTAGGAGAACTAGGATTTATGGGTATGATGGTTGATCCAAAATACGGAGGTTCTGGAATGGATACACTTTCGTATGCCCTAGCAATTGAAGAAATTTCAAAAGTGGATGCATCGACTTCTGTTTGCCTGTCGGTTAATAATTCATTGGTCTGCTGGGGATTAGAACAGTTTGGAACAGAAGATCAAAAGCAAAAATACCTAGTCCCTTTGGCCAAAGGGGAGAAGATTGGAGCTTTTTGCTTGTCTGAACCAGAAGCAGGGTCAGATGCAACTTCTCAGCAAACTACGGCAATTGATAATGGGGATCATTATGTTTTAAACGGCACTAAAAACTGGATTACAAACGGTTCTTCGGCTTCCGTTTATTTGGTTATTGCACAAACAGATGTGTCTGCTGGGCATAAGGGTATTAATGCCTTCATTATCGAAAGAGGAATGGAAGGTTTTATTGTTGGAGCAAAGGAAAATAAATTGGGTATTAGAGGTTCTGATACTCACACCTTACTATTTAACGATGTAAAGGTCCCTAAAGAAAACAGAATTGGAGAGGATGGATTTGGTTTCAAATTTGCCATGAAAGTATTATCAGGAGGTAGAATAGGAATTGCTTCTCAAGCATTAGGAATTGCTGGAGGTGCATTTGACTTAGCATTGGCTTATTCTAAAGAGCGAAAGGCATTCGGTAAAGAGATTAGCAAACACCAAGCAATTGCATTTAAGCTAGCAGATATGGCAACAGATATTGAAGCGGCAAAAATGCTAGTTTATAGAGCTGCGCTGGATAAGGATAATGGTAGAAATTATGACCAATCGGGTGCAATGGCAAAACTATATGCTTCTAAAGTTGCAATGGAACATACCGTTGAGGCTGTTCAAATTCATGGGGGATATGGTTTTGTGAAAGAATACCATGTTGAGCGATTAATGCGCGATGCAAAAATCACTCAAATCTATGAGGGAACAAGTGAAATTCAAAAAATTGTTATTTCAAGAAATGTATTGAAATAACACAAAAAAATAGATTAAGAGGTTGAGCAATCATCCTCTTTTTTTGTTTCTGAATAATAGTTTAATCTGTTATTCACATTTTCCAATTACTCTTGTGATTCCAATATTGAATTCAGGTTCAAAACGGTAAAGTAAATCTCTTTTATCAACAGGATTAAATATGCTTTTATCTAATGAGAAGAAATAGGGTACTTTTATACCATAGTTTAAAGTAATCCTACCACTTACTCGAATTGTATGGTATAGCTCAGGACTAACTGCGGCAATAAAGTAATTTTGAGTGTAATCTTCGAAGATGCCAATTCTCTTTTCTATAGACCAATAGAAAGCCCTCATTTGTGATTCAGCAAAACTAACTTTAAGATTGAGGTTTGCTCTTATTCCGTGTTTCACACCAAACTCATAGAAGTAACCAATCCCAAATTGAATACCAATCGATTTTGAGCGTAAACTGTAATTCAATAAGTCAAATGAAGTTAACGTGTCAGTTAATGTTCTATTCGCATTTGAGAAAGGGGAAGCGATCTTCTTTCCAAAATTTAATAGTAACGTGTCATTATCAATGTATTTTTTTCCATTACTCCCCCCGAATACACCTATTGAGAAAAGAACATTTTTCTTTATAATTTTCTGATAGTGAACGGTTAAATTAACACTTTGAGGTTTTGCAGTTATGTCAATTCCAATGCGTTGCTGACCAAAAGTAAAAGAGTGTGATAGTGAGAATAATATTGAAAGTAAAAATATTTTTTTCAAAGTATAGCTTTATAGCTAAACGTATAGTATTTCACAATAGTATTTTTTTCTAAAGAAGATTCTCTAATCTATCCAAATGAATACTATTTGAACCTTTTAGTAAAATTAGTTTATTTTTAATAGGAGACTGACCTATGAAAGAAATTAATTTTTCCACTGAATCGTATTTTTTGAGAATATACTGTGAATGAATCTGTGAAAATTCATTACCAACAATATACGCCCGTAGGTTTAATTTTTCGAGTAATGAAATTATTTTTTGATGCTCTGATATGGATTCTTCCCCCAATTCTTTCATGTCACCAAGTATGCAAAGTTTATTGCTTGCATCATTCATTGCAAAACTTTCTAATGCAGACTGCATACTGGTTGGATTGGCATTGTAGCAATCAAGTATCAAAGTGTTCTTCTTCGTTTTTACCACTTGAGAACGTTTGTTTTCAGGAGAATAATTAGTTAAAGCCTGATTAATTGCTTCATTTGGAACGTTAAACTCTACCCCAAAGGAAATAGCAGCGAGGTAGTTGTAAAAATTATACTTTCCAACCATTTGCATTGTTAGATTTTCGGATGTGTAGTTTCCATAATTCCACTTCATTATTACAAAGGGAGAGAGGGAAATTAATTCACCGCTCACATTTGCATTATTTGTCGTTCCGTAGGTGAAACTCGATGTTTTTTTAGGCGCAATGTTAGTTAGGGTTGTGTCATCAGAATTAATGCAAATTTTCCCATTATTCTTCTCAATAGAATCATACAGTTCCTTTTTGGTTTTAATGACACCTTCGATATTTTTTAATCCTTCTAAATGTGCACGACCGATATTGGTGATAATCCCATATGTGGGTTCACAAATATCACACAATTCTTCAATATCATTGAATTTATTGGCCCCCATTTCTATTATAGCAATGTCATGTTTTTTGTTCATTCTAAGCAATGTGAATGGTACGCCTAAGTGATTATTTAAGTTGCCAGAGGTTGCCAGGACATTGTACTTCTGAGAAAGGACAGCATTGATTAATTCTTTACTGGTAGTTTTTCCATTACTTCCAGTAATTCCTATGACAGGAATGTCAAATTGTTTTCTGTGATAGTTAGCTAACTCTTGTAAGTATTTTACGGAGTCGTCTACCAATGTCATTCTACTATTTTCTTTGTAGAATTTTGGATTGTCCACGATAACATGCTTAGCGCCTTGTTCTAATACCTTACTAGCAAAAGTGTTTCCATCAAAATTCTCTCCTTGTATGCAAATAAAAAGACATTCTAGAGTAATTTTTCTGTTATCTGTGCAAACACCAGATGAGGAGTAGAATGAGTCAAATCGTTTATTCATACTGTAAAATTAAAAAACCTGCTTATCAATTGACAAGCAGGTTTCACTATTTATTAACGTACTATTTTTTATTTCTTACTCTTCTTCTTTCTTCCATAGTTAAATCCAGTTGGAGAACCAACTCTATCCATTGCACAACGGAAACCAATTGCATCAGTAGATTTATCTTCGTCCAAGAATCTTCTGTTAGAAGCAACTAACCAGTAAGCTCTATCTTTCCATGAACCACCTTTGTAAACTCTTGACTTATCAGAGATTAGTGTTGTTGGCCATGAAGTTCTATTTGCTCCACCAGGCTTGATTTTAGAGCCATCTAAACCAAATTCTTCGTGTTGATCTTGGTACATAACTAGGTTAGGATCACGTGTTGCTTGATTGATAGCTTCTTTTCTTCCATCATTTGCATAATAGATAGAACTTTCAATATCACCATCGATGTAATCAATGTAATCATCTTTACGATAATTCAAACGACCAATGTTCTCTTCTTCTGTTACATTTCTGTATTTTAGTTTTCCGGGAGTGTCAATAATGAACTCATTAAATCCATCTCTCAACATAGAGATGATTTCAAAGGCATATTCTTCTCCATCTGGACCTTCTCTTATTTCATCAGCAAAAATCCCATCAAATAAATTATCTTGAATCAATGCAGAAGCTTCCGTATCGTATTTATCATTCTTGTAAGTAATAGCTACATCTAATACCTCATTAATCTGACGCAATAAATCTAATTCAATAGAATCTTTCACTTTTCCATGAGAAACATAGAAAGGATCTGGAGCGTAACCTCTTCTAGAAGGATTTCTAGATTGTACGTTTGCTGCTAACCCCGAAGGAATAATAGTATCATTCGGATCATGTTGGTTTGCAGAAATACGTTGGTAACGAATTCTTTCAAATTCATTCAAGTATTCTTTCATACCATGCACATCGTAAGTAATTTGCGCGTTTTTGATGTCAATTGAACCTTCGTTGTTCAGTAATTTAGTTTTAAAAACATTACCTCTAAATGGTCTGAATTCATCATAGTCTTCAGATGTTAATGGACGATAAACATCCATTACCCATTCAGAAACATTACCTGCCATGTGGTATAAACCGTAGTCATTTGGCCAGTAGGATTCAACAGGTGAAGTAACGTCTGCTCCGTCATTCAAATGACCAGCTATACCCATATAATCACCACGCCCTCTCACAAAATTTGCACGAATTTGCCCAGTAAACATTGCTTCATCTTGTCTTACCCAGTGACCATTCCAAGGATATAGTCTTCTTTCATTAATGTTTTCTGTTCCTTCTTGTAAGTTACCAATAAGTCCAGTTGCTGCAAATTCCCATTCAGCTTCAGTTGGTAGTCTGTATCTTGGAAGAAGGATACCATCTTCCATTCTCACAATTCTTTCGCCTAATTTTTTACCGTTAACATTAGATGGGTTTAAATCAGTAATGTTTTTAACCAAACCTTCTTCGTATTGTCCAGCGTAGTAAGCATCTGTGTTAAACGTGTTTTCATCCCGTTGATCAACATTGAAAGCTAAAATTCCTTCTCGAATTAATATATATTCATTAACTCTATCCGTTCTCCATTTGCAATAATCACTTGCTTGTAGCCAAGAAACACCAACTACTGGGTAATCTCTGTAAGCCGGATGACGTAAGTAATAATCTACATATTTCTCATTGAATCCTAGTTTAGATCTCCACACCAAAGTATCTGGTAATGCATTTTTATAAACCATAGGATATGTCTCATTGTAAGCGCGAGAAATCCAATACAAATATTCTAACCAATGGAAGTTGGTGACTTCTGTTTGGTCCATATAAAATGAGGAAACCGTAACTCTTGCAGGTCTGTTGTTCCATTCGAACATCACATCTTGCTCAGCTCTACCCATTGTAAAAGTACCGCCTTCAACTAATAGAAGTCCTGGACCAGTTTCTTGGTCAACAAAAGGTACTTTTTGAAACCCACCTGTTTTTGGGTCGTTATAATTCCATCCTGAGGTGCTAGAAGCATCTCTAGAACAAGACGACACTATAAATGAACTGGCAACAGCCAATACTACTATTTTGAAAAATCGCATATTATATATTTTCGTTTTCATTTTTTACTTTATCAATAACAATTTATACAACGTCTAATTAATAATTGGTTACAATATACTAAAAAGATGGACATGAGATTGTTCTAAACGATTTTGGTTTCGTTTTACAATTCA
>CAXBMR010000055.1:0-15016 GCA_963976995.1 uncultured Fluviicola sp. | reverse complement strand
ATGGAAAAGAGTTCTCATTACACAAATTAACTGCTAAACAGCTTAATACAAAAGTGTTTCTGGCCAGGTAATTATTACAGCAAAACCTTGTTCCATTTCCTTTCTACAATTTTTTCAGTTTCATTAACTAAGTCGTAGTAAACCATCTTTCCTTTCAAAACAGATAGAATTAATTGCGTAACACTGACTGTTTTAATACCATCTCTATCGTTAAGAATGAATCCATTCTGTTGTTTTTCAGAGTTATGGAGGGTAAATATTACTGTTTCTAAGTTCGTTGATTGATTATTCATAAAGTCAAAGAATTGCTGTTTTCTCTTTTGTGAAAATTCAGGAGAATATAAAGTCGCAGATGCCCAAAAATGAGGCTCATCGGCATTTAATTGTGAGATGTGTTTGTTCTTCTCGTCCCAAACTAGCACATTCAATTTATCTTCTATAGAATTATAAATAATTAGTGTAAACGGTTCAATATTGTCTAAATCGACATTATTTAAGAACTCTTCAGGAGATTTTTCACGGAAGACATCCAATAGAATCTGACCTCGGCTTCTTCGATAATTTCCTGTTGATTGGTGTATTTTAAAACCACCGTTAAGTAAGCAACAGAAAACGCCGTTGTCTCCTAGAGCTATCCATGTACCATCAGCCACTTCATCCTTTGGAAAAGTAACATTCCGTTCGTTTATTGAATAAGTGCTTGGAGCAAGTGTAGCACGATGACTTTTCTCATCGCGGTTGGATGTAAGGATAGCATTCCCATCCTTCGATTTAACAAAAGTTACTGTGCACATTCTTCGTTACGATGTCTTATTGCTGAAGGAGCAACTCCGAAGTTTTCGCTCAACTCAATGTTTTGTCTCAAAAACCCGATTTTTAAAATGGCCAAGTGATGAATGGCGTGATCCATTCCATAAGCAAGTTCTCTCAATAGAGAAGTAGGCATATTGTCAGATTCATTTACTTCCTTTTCATAGCATGCTTGAAGAATTAAGGGCTTGTCATCTTTACATGAGGATAGAAATAAAATAACCTCATGGATTTTATCAATAGCCGTTTGGGCACTCATCTCGATGGTTAAATCTCTTTTTCTTGCATCATAATTTACTTTTCCAGAAGTAGAAGAATTGCTGATTGCTTGGTAAAACTCAACAAGATGTCGAACGTGTTGACCAATTGTAGCTTCAGAAAGAACTTCCATTGACTCTGTGTACTGCCTGTCGTTCATTTTTTCCAAAACATGCTCAATGCTTTGTAGTAATTCTATATTTAATGATGTTATGTTTTTCATTAGGATTATTTGGTCGAATTATTTTAAATTTTTTACAAGGTAATTATAGCAGTTGGATTGAAGAAATTAAAGCGTGATTACTTTTAAAATCAGAGTATTCGCCGCATCTTTTTGAAATTAAAAACCTATTCAAAATCAAAAACGGCACCTTCTAAAAAGTGCCGTTTTTCTACGATATGCAGTTTGTCTTAATCTTCTAGTTCAACCTCAACCTTTGGACTAAGAGCTTCTTTAATTTTCACTTCTAACTCTTCCATTAGTTCTGGGTTATCTTTAATAATTGCCTTCACAGCATCTCTACCCTGTCCTAATCTCGTTTCGCCGTAAGAGAACCAAGATCCACTTTTGTTGATGATGTTTAAATCAACACCTAAATCTAAAACCTCCCCAACTTTAGAAATTCCGAGACCATACATAATGTCAAATTCTGCTCTTCTAAATGGGGGGGCTACTTTATTTTTGACAACCTTCACTCGAGTTCTATTTCCAATAACTTCATCTCCATCTTTAATTTGAGAAGATCTTCTAATATCAATTCTCACAGATGAATAAAACTTTAGTGCATTTCCTCCAGTTGTTGTTTCGGGATTTCCGAACATTACGCCAATTTTTTCTCTTAACTGGTTAATAAAGATGCAACAGGTGTTGGCTTTGTTAATTGACCCCGTCAACTTACGCAATGCTTTTGACATTAAACGTGCTTGCAATCCCATTTGTGAATCGCCCATTTCTCCTTCTATTTCTGCTTTTGGAGTCAATGCCGCAACAGAATCAATGACAACTAAATCAATCGCTCCTGAACGAATAAGATTATCCGCAATTTCCAATGCCTGTTCGCCGTTATCTGGTTGAGAAATAATTAGATTCTCAATATCCACACCTAATTTTTCTGCATAAAATTGATCAAATGCATGCTCCGCATCAATAAAAGCTGCTATTCCTCCTGTCTTCTGGCATTCTGCAATTGCATGAATTGCCAACGTTGTTTTACCTGAAGACTCCGGACCATAAATTTCAACTACTCTTCCTTTAGGCAATCCATTTACTCCTAGCGCTAAATCAAGTGTTAAAGATCCTGTCGAAATAACTTCAATTGCTTCTGTTGGTGTGTCTCCTAATTTCATTACAGTTCCTTTACCGTATGTTTTGTCCAACTTATCCATTGTAAGTTGCAAAGCTTTTAGCTTGTCTGTGTTTACTTCTTTTTTTTCTGCCATATCGTTTTGTTTTTTATTTGCAAACTTGGTTTATACTTTTGGATGTTTGTCGCTTGCTTTTCAAACATCCGTTTCTCTAATTGTTTCTACAAATATGCAGCAACAAGTACGTAATCTATTTACGTTGTAAAATTATCCGTGATAAATTTCCATTATTTCTCTGGTGTGATCTTTGTTTTTCGGTTTATCAATAATACCAATAATCGTATGTGACTCATCCAAAACAAAAGTTGTTCTGTGTATGCCATCGTACACTTTACCCATAAATTTCTTTTCTCCCCAGACTCCGTATAAATTCAATAATTCTCTTTCTGTATCGGCTAATAATGTAAATGGTAGGTCAAATTTTTTGATGAATTTCTGATGTTTTGTTTCATCATCTGCGCTGACACCAAGAATTACGATGCCTTCTTTTAGGATATCATCGTAATTATCTCTCAGATTGCACGCTTGAAGTGTACAGCCAGGTGTGTCATCTTTCGGGTAAAAGTAAATAACGACCCTTTTTCCTTTATAAGAATCTAAACTTAGACTGTTTCCTGATTGATCTTTGGAAGAAAAAGCAGGTGCATTATCCCCTATTTTTAAATGTTTCATTTTTGATTGTTTTTTAATCATTAGTTGACGAAAACTTAATCAAAGATACACTCAATTATTTAATGTGCAAGTTTTTTTTCAGTTTTATGAAAATTTTCGATAAAATAGACTGACTGCGCCAGTGATAGTTAAAATAACTTCAAATCTTGAAGTTATTTTAACTCTTCAAGTTCTTTTATTGCCGATTCAAATTCTTTTATTTTCTTCCTTGTTTGATCAGCATATAAAGGGTTCGCATTCTCTTCTTGACCTGTCAAATTTGTCCTCAAACTAATCATTTGAGAATCGATTTGATCTAACAGATAATTGATGTTTTGCGGTAAGAACATTTTCATATACATCCCTCCAGATTTAGAAAGATTTGTATAGATGTCCACTGAACGTGATAAGATTTTTGGGTCTTCTATATTAACTAAATAAATCGTCATGGAGTTTAGCAAGCCTAATTTATCAAATCCTTGAACTACATTTCCATTGAAGGCGTTTTCAAAGAATGTAAACTTACTTGTGTCGCTAC
Organism: uncultured Fluviicola sp.; assembly: GCA_963976995.1. Lineage (GTDB taxonomy): Bacteria > Bacteroidota > Bacteroidia > Flavobacteriales_D > Crocinitomicaceae > UBA4466. The sequence continues at coordinate 11,394 of CAXBMR010000055.1, read as the reverse complement.
TAGTAGAATATAATTGTGCAATTCCTCCCAACATAGAAGATGACTTTTCGTTTTCCAAACTTTCTGCAATTGCTAAGGCTTTCTCTTCATTAATACTCCCATAAGCTTTTAGCGCAGAACTAACCACGAGGTAAGATTGATCATTTTCAATTCTGTCAATGCAGATAGTCTCTAACTCTTCATCTGTTAAAAATTTCTTCAACTTCTTAAGCGCACCTGCTCGAACAGCCGATTTTGGGTCTTTTGAAGCCATTTCCATTATTTTTTGCTGGCCTGCAGTCTTTTTATCATCCTTTAGTTTAGCAAATTTTGAGATGGCCGTTAAACGAATGTTCCAAAATGGATCAGAAAGAGCATCTACTATCATTTTTTGTCCTGCTTCTCCTTTATCTCTAGAACCTTTCTCTAATCCTGTTTTTCTTGCTTCAAACTTCTCGCCGTGATAAAATTGATAAATGTATTGTTCTGTCGTTTTGCCTTCTGTTTTCTTAGCTAACAACATCTGTTGCTCATCGTACAAAATTCCTTTCAAGGTTCCTTTATATGAGAAAGTGAATTCCTCATTTACTTCATCAATAACTATTTTATGCGAATGTTTTCCTTCGTCATCAAAAATAGCCATCTGCATCGGTAACTTAAACAGTGGAAACTCTTCCAAGTTTTGCGTTTGTTGAACCGAAACAGTGATTGTTTGATTTAACTTATCGTCCGTTTGCTCAAACTTCAAAATAGGATGTCCCGAACCTAAGTACCACTGATTAAAAAACCAGTTCAAATCTTCACCTGAAACTTCTTCAAATGCCAGTCGCAATTGATGAAATTCTGCTGCTTCGAACTTATTTTCTTCTAAGTAAAGATTAAGTGCAGTAAAAAATGCTTCATCCCCTAAGTAATTCCGAAGCATGTGCAATATTCTCCCTCCTTTATTGTAAGAATGACCATCAAACATTTGATCTTTCTGGTCATAATCGAACCAAACGAGATCGTGAAATCCTTGCATTTGAGCTGACTGATAATATCCATTTCTTTCGTTAATGGCATTATAATCTGCCTCATCTATCCCATATTTATGTTCGTCCCACAAGTACTGAGAATAGTTGGCAAAGGATTCATTTAACGTTAAATTTGACCATGATTCAGCGGTTACCAAATCTCCAAACCAGTGGTGAAATAATTCGTGTGCAATTGTAGAATTATCGTCACTATCCAACAGCTCACGTTTATTCTTGTAAACGAAATCACCAAAAATAACAGCTCCTGTGTTTTCCATTGCGCCAGAAACATAATCTCTAACAACAATTTGATGGTATTTATCCCAAGGATATTCTACTCCCATTTTTTCTGAGAAAAATTTGATCATCTCCGGTGTGTCACCAAAAATATCTTTCGCTGAACCTTCCCATTCTGGTTCAACGTAATAGTTCACCTCCATTTTAGAACCGTCTTTTCGAGTGTATGAATCCTTTATAATTTTAAATTCTCCAACTGCCATCATGAAAAGGTAAGGAGCATGTGCCAATTCTTGTTTCCAATGATCCACTCGCTTACCATCTGCAATATTTTTACTCGACATTAACTTTCCATTGGAAAGAGTTGCATATTTATCGTCAACAGTGATAAAAATTTCTTGCGATGATTTTGCGTTTGGAGAATCAATCGTTGGAAACCAAACCGAACTTGCTTCCGTTTCTCCTTGTGTCCAAATTTGCGGCATTTTGTTTCGATCTCTCCCTGTTGGATTGATAAAATAAAGCCCTTTGTCAGAAGTAATTGCAGACCCTGTTCCTTCTTCTATATTCTCTGGCTGTGCGATGTAGTCTATTACTACTGTGTATTTTTCGTTTCGGGAGAACTCCTTCCCTAAATCGATTTTTAAATAGGCGTCGTCATACTCAAAATTCAAGGTCACGCCGTCACGTGAAATTTTATTAATAATCATTGATTTTGCATCAAGAATCAGCTCATTACTCTTATAAAAGTGCGGTTTTGCTGTAATGGTAGCTATTCCATTCATTTCTGAATGTTCCCAATCAAAATCAACTTCCAACTTGGTGTGAATTAAATCCGTTAAAACCGTTTCTGTTTCATTATACCTCTCCCGTTCAGCGACTATTTCAATAGCAACATCATCTTTAGGTTCTCCTAATTCAATATTTTCGGCTTGTTTCTCCTGTGTGTTTTCAACGGCAACTTCGGTCGATTCGTTTTTTGTTGTTCCACAACCTACTAAACCTATTAGGAGAATACTAACTATTGCTTTTCCTAAATTGGATGCACTTGAAATTTTCATCTGTGATTTTTTTGATTCAACACAAATCTGCTAAATTTTATTCAATTGATGGCTAAAAAATACAGCATTGGACTACTATTCTATTATTTTTGTGTGAAATACATGATAAATGGCAAATAGAGATTGGAATTTTGATGGAGAAAAGGTAATTGGCAGTGATGGTGCTGTTGTTAAATGGGACGATGAGATTTTCTTTACTTTATCCTACAATGGACAGACTTTCTCTGGAGAAATTTTGGAGGAGGCGACTGAAAGCAATTTTTTGAAGCTAAAAGTAAATCATCGTGTCTTTGAGGTTCGTAAAAAGGGAAAATTGGATGATTTAATTTCAGAATTAGGCTTAGATGTTCCAAAAATTAAAAAACTGAAAGAATTAGAAGCTCCAATGCCAGGCAGAATTGTAAATATTGCCGTAACGATTGGTCAAAATTTAGAGATTGGTGATGATATCCTTTCTTTGGAAGCAATGAAAATGGAGAACGTACTAAAGGCTGAAGGAATAGGTAAAGTAAAGTCTATTAACATCAAAGGAGATGATGTTGTTGAGAAAGGATTTGTTCTAGTTGAGTTTGAGTAAATTACTCCTGACTAACTAGACTTAACATTAATGATTTTCTAGCAAAGGCTTTATTTATCACTTTCGGGTATTTCATTCCAAATTCTATAATACACCATTCTTGAAATTTTTGAACTTCCTCGGCATCTGTAAACCATTTTAATGCTTTGGTTAGTTCTTTTTGAAATAATTGCTTATCAAAACTAACGCCTCTAAGGATTTTCTGTGTGAATTCGATCATAATACTTTGGTTTGAATGTGTATGAATTTAACGAAAAATTCGGAGCTTTCTTACTTAAAGAAATGTTAAATTTTGCAAATCCCCGCAATTACTGGCCTCCAAACGAATAAAAAAGTTTTCAACAATTGAACCATCTAAATTTACTATCTTTACTTCATATCCGAAAGCATTGACATCACTCAACGAAATATATCATACCGCCATTACTGCTTCTATTGCTGCTTCTAAGAAAATCCTGGAAATTTATCAGGAAAAAGCAGAAATAACAATTAAAAATGATGGCTCTCCAGTGACTCAAGCTGATTTAGCTTCTTCCAATATTATCTTTTCTCATCTTTCAAAAACTGGAATTCCCGTAATGGGAGAAGAAAGAGAAGAGCAAAGTTTTGACATCAGAAAACAATGGAAGAGTCATTGGTGTGTTGATCCTTTAGATGGAACGAAGATGTTTATTCTCAAGAATGATGAGTTTGCCGTGAACATTGCTCATGTTGAAAATGGAATTGCCATTTTCGGGTTAATTGCAGACCCAGTGAAAAAGAAAATAATTCTCGGAGTTAAAAACGAGGGTGTTTATACTTTTGCTTTTGCGGACTCCGCCGAAATTTCAAGATGGAAGAAGATTGAGTCTGCTAAAAAAACAAACAATCCCATTGTCGTGGCTTGTTCAAGAGGTTTCGGAAAGAAAAGTAATGGTCAAAAGGTTTTTGGATATCAAGAAACGCTTCAAAATACATACGGAAATATCAATTTCTTAAAAATGGGAAGCGCATTGAAATTTTTTGAACTAGCTGAGGGCAGAGCAGACATCTATGTTCGACTGGGGCCTACAATGGAGTGGGATATTGCTGCTGGTCAAGCTATCATGGAAGAATTAAGTGGGTCCATCTCAGCTATTGAAACCTCTGAGACTTTAAAATACAACAAAGAAAGTCTTTTTAACCCCCCTTTTGTTGCTAAAACTCAAGCCGTATTATTGAAATGAGAGGGCTAATTTTTATACTTTGTTTTCGTGGTTTTGTCTCCCTAGGACAGCAAAATTTAATCCCCATTCATTCATTTTACAAAGATCAAATCTTTGCAAATAAATTGGCGAAACCCTACAACGATGGATCTTTCTTCCCCGTTAGAGAATCGCAATATGACATTCTTCCAGCTATCAATGATTCTAGTAAACAATACTATGATTTTACGTACGCGTTGTTCCAAAAAAACTTAATCGAGATTTCTGGTAAAGACTTTCGCTTGTCTATTAATCCTGTACTTGATTTCTCAATAGGTAAAAATTTAAGTGATACGATTGCTCGTAGATTGTTTCAAAATACGCGTGGTTTTCATGTCGAAGGAGACTTATTTACTAACTTTTCATTCTCAACTACTCTTTTTGAAAATCAAGCACGATTTAACCTGTACGAATCCGTTTATTATTCGTCTATTGGAGAATTATATCCCCGTCCTGACTCTAGTTATCAGACACAAAATGCAGTCGTCCCAGGTGGTGGAAGAACAAAACCGTTTAAGGGAGACGCCTTCGATTATTCTTCAGCAGTTGGTTATTTTGTTTACGCACCAATTAAAAGAATTGCTGTAACTGTTGGAAACAACATGCAATTTGTTGGTGATGGTTATCGTTCTTTACTTTTGTCCGACAACTCCTTTAATGCTCCTTATTTTAGAGTCGATTGGTCTATTCATCCCAAATTTAATTTTACGTATTTACGTTCTCGTTATATTAACTTACTCAGAAAGCCCATTAGTAGCTCTGCCGAATCCTATTACGAAGCAAAAGGATATTCAGTCAATTATTTTACCTACAAACCTTCTGAAAAGGGAAGTATCAGTCTTTTTGAAAGTGGCAACTGGAATAGAGGAGACTCAATTGTAAGTAAATCTTCCAATCCTATGTTTTACAACCCTGTCCCGTTTCTATCCGGACTAGTTTTGAAAGATAAAAATGAGGTTGTCTCCCTTCTTGGTTTGAATGTAAGTTACCAATTAGCAAAAGATCATCGTGTTTATGGACAATTCGCAGTAAATGATTACGATGCAAAAAAAACGGCCCTTCAACTAGGGTATAGAGGTTACGACTATTTTGGAGTGGGTGATTTTATGTTGCAGCTAGAATATAATTATGTAGCAAATGCAACCTACGAAACACAGAATAGAAGATTAAACAATATTCAATATAATTTGCCTGTTGCACATGTAAAAGGAAACGGTTTTCAAGAATTTCTACTGAGAACCAACTATGAAATAAAGCGGTTTTATGTTGATTTAACGCTTGTTTATTACTTAACGGACAACTATTCCGCAACTGCACTCTTGCCTATTTATGATGCGATGCCGAGAAGTTCTAACTCTATTTTCTATGAAAACGTAGAATTGGGTTATCGATTTAATCGCAAAATGAATTTAATGCTTTTTTCAGGGTGGACCTATAGAATTGAATCAAATTCCACTCAAATAGGAACAAACAGCTTTACTTTCGGTTTAAAAACGGGTCTAAGAAATAATTACAAAGATTTTTAATGCGGATTTTACTGTCCATACAATTGTTCTGGTCGCTTGCCACTTTTGGTCAGGGAGAGGTTGGATATATCCTTGAGGATATGCCTAATGATTCTCTTGCCACAAGGACTGTAAAAACACATAGTAGCATAAAGCCTTTAATTCGTCAATCAGGAGTTTTTAACACAGAAAAAGCCACGCTTAAAGTTACAGGATTACTTGATTTGAATTACATTCAGAATGAGAATTCTTCTTTTAAATCAGGTCTTGGGCTTTCTTTGGAAGGAGCTATTAAGGATAAATTATACTTTCGCTTGGCTGGCGTTGAAGGAATCAGTCAAACTGATAAATTCTATACGCCGAGAACCTATGTAGCAGATTCGATTAACAAAGTTTCGTTGTATTCTGATGTCCACGCTCGAATCTCATTCACACCTAACCATATTTTCAATTTTCAAGTAGGCATTGATAATAACTTCATCGGAGAAGGTTCTCGCTCCATGTTTTTGAGTGATTATGGTGCTTCTTATCCTTTTGGACAGATTAGGATGCGTTTTTGGAGATTAGAATACACCATTCTTTATCAATTTTTAAGAGAACAAGAAAGCAACTCTACTGATTGGGAGAGTAAATTTGCATCTAGTCATCATATCTCTTTTAATGCTGCCAAGTGGCTTAATTTTGGGCTGTTTGAAACAGTTATTTTTCAGCCAAGAGATACGTTACTTAATCGTGGGTTTGATGCAGAATATTTGAATCCTTTTGTGATGTATCGTCCGCAAGAATATTCGTTGGGATCTTCGGACAATGTTCTTATTGGATTTGAATTAAATGCTTTTTGGAAAAAACACACCTTTTATTCTCAGTTTATTTTGGACGAGTTTGTTTTAGCAGAAATTCGAGCAAAAAGCAAATGGTGGGCGAACAAATATGGCGGTCAATTTGGTGTGAAAGGAAGATTCTCTAAAGGAGAAAACAGCTTCTTCTACCGTTTGGAATATAATTTCGCAAGACCGTTTACTTATTCTCACTTATCTCCAGAATTGAATTATGGCAATCAAGGTGTCGCTCTGGCCCATCCTTACGGTTCAAGTTTCATGGAAATTCTTGGAGAATTTAAATGGCAAAACAAACGACTATTTGCCCACGTTTTTGCGAATTATTATCTACGCGGAGGGAGCCAAGATGGATTAAATTATGGTGAAGATATTTATGTTCCATACATTAATAAGCCTTTTGAATATGGATATAAAATTGGAAGTGGAAAGGCAACAAACGGAACAAAGGTCGTTTTAACCATGGGTTATCAATTAATGAAAACCGGTAAATTAAACGTCTTTGCTGAGAATCATTTCAATGCAAATACATTGAATTCTAAGGTTAACTATACCCTCGTTGTTGGAGTTAGAAGTATGTTGTGGAATGATAGAAGGAACTATTAACTCTATTCTTCTTTATTGCCCTCCTATTTCTATTTCTAATAATAGTTTAAAGGAAAATTGTTTGGCTGTTGCGTCTGCTCCTCCATATCCGATCAGTCCATTTTGAACGGCAGGTGTGTTAAAGTCTATTACACGATAATACTGCGTTTTTGGAGAGAAGCCATATTCAAAACCAACCGTATATTTCTTGTTTTTCTTGTTGAGATGAACCAGCCCGATAGATAAATGATAGAGATTCCATTTACTTGACTCTACTCCGACTCTTCTAAAATCATAATATGGTCTTTCATTGAATAAAAAGTCTGTTCTAGCTCCTAAATATAAATCCCATCTCTTTGCTATTTTTGTTTCCAATCCAATCCCAACATTTGTTCGTGCTTCACTCTCTTCTCCATAAGCCAAGAAGTTTTGGTTTCCAAAATAACGGAATGTAGTTGAATCAGCAATCGTTGTTGGATAGACACTTGGAGATTGTTGAGGATTAAATAGCAAATAGTATTTCCCTCCAAAGAAAGTTTCGTTTGTGAAATGCAACCATGCATTCTTACCCAATCTCCAGCTAACTCCTATGGCAAGAGAACCGTTTTCTTTATGAACTGCTTTGACTCCATCTGCTCTGTCGATAAAAGTAACATCCGTACCTATTAATTCATCTAAATTAATAATAGAATAATCTCTATATATACTCGCTTTACCCATTATGTTGAAGGAAGGCAACGTAGCGACTATCCCAAATTTGAAATTATCTACGCTTAGCGCAATTGAGGGTTTAAAAACTCCTTTTACATTCCAGTAGTTGAATGTAATATTTGTTGATACTGATGCCACATCTCCTGTTGAACCATCATTCGGTAAAACAGAAGTTGAATGAGCAATCGAGTATTTTGCATCCCGGTATATTCCATAATGAGCTAAGCCAATAGACCAAGTATCGGACAAACGATACGAAACCCCAAAGCCTGCCCAGTATTCGCTCAATTGATACTGATAATTATACGAAGCAACAAAAATTTCTTCCCCAATGGTTGTGTTAAGAATATCATAAGAAGCTTGAAAAAGGTTGTCAAATTTCCCAGAAAAAGACCTACGTGTTATGACGGCATAGCCAAGTCTTAATCGTTTCCGTTTTTTTAATTCTACAATTCCTGCGATAAGGTTGGGGGTGGTTGAAAACTGTGTGTTTTTTAAATTTATGCCATCTCCAAGCGCATTTGATAATTTCAAGTTTCTTATACGATATGCATTCACAGAAATTGACATGGATGGATTCTCTACAAAACTCATTGCTGCTGCATTATAATAAGTCGTTGCGTTGTCTCCCAATCCAGCAGAAGCCGCTCCTCCAAGAAGAGAGGCTCTAGCACCAAAATGCTCAGACCATTGATTATAATCTTGGGCATTGAGCAAAAATGTTGATAAAAATGCAATTAGGATAAGTCCCTTTTTCATAAGTAGTTTAAGTTTAAAGAATAAGATTACGAAAATTTATGGAAATAAAAAAGGCAAGTCGATTTCTCAACTTGCCTTTGACGTTATAACTTGCTATAACTGTTCGGTTAAATAGTGGTTAATCTATTCTTTACAAACCTATAACGTGCTTCACTTCAACTTCGGTTATTTTTCTGGGCTCACCATTTTTTGCAAGATACGTGCGGTTAACAAGTCGTCCATGTATGGCCAATTGTTTGCCTTTCTCGCCATAACTCTCAATGAACTTCGCTAAATTTCCCCAAGCAAATACTCGGTGCCATTCTGCTCCATTTTTTTTGTCTAAACCTGCATATTTATTCGTAGCCAATGTAAAACGCGCTACCTTCCCGCCGTTGTCGAAGTTTGTTATTTGAGCATTTGCCCCCATGTTTCCTATTAATGTAATGTGGTTTCTAACTGTCTGCATATCGATTATATTTAAAGAATAATTAAATCATTTACTTCTACCTCCGAGACGAATTTCTTACCTCCATCTTTTTGATAGAAACGAGAGATCAATTTCCCTTCTATTGCCACTTCCAAACCTTCTTGACCCAGCTCTTCAAGCACTTGAACCCATCGTCCCCAGGCAGCCATCCTGTGCCAGTGATTTTTTCGTTTAGTGACTCCTTTTTCATCAAGGAATGTTTCTTTGGTTGCCATTGTGAATTGAGCAATTTTTCTACCGTTCGGAAGTTCATAAAAGCGTGGTTGTGTAGTAATTTTTCCGATTAAGTTTACGTGATTCATATCTTTTCTGTTTTAAGTGGATAAAAAGGGAGACACTAAGCGCCTCCCATTTATGGTTAGGCTGTCTTTTCAGCTTTTGGCGTAAGAACTAAAAACTCTTTCATTTCAATTTCAGTAGAGAACCTTTTCTCTCCTTCTTTTGTTTGGTAAGAACTATTGATTAACTTACCTTCAAGGGCAATTTCAGCGCCTTTGTCTAAGATTTTCGCAACAAGATCTGCGCTTTTACCCCACGTTTTGACATTGTGCCATTGCGTATTCTCTACCCATTCACCAGCTTTGTTTTTGTAACTTTCGTTCGTTGCAATACGTAGTTTTGCTAACGTTCTTCCACCATCTAATTTCACAAATTCTGGTTTCGCTCCTAAGCGACCAATCAAACTAACTTTGTTTCTTAATGCGTTCATGTCTTTTGTTTTTGAACTTAAATAAAAATTGTTTTGCCCTGTATCAAATCACTTGTTTGACATCGACGGTGCAAAGGTGAGGAGACATCAAAATAGTATTCGATTATTAAGTAATTACTGTCGAATGTCTTTCGTTTGTAAGTGATTAAAATTGATTTTGTATTTGTTTATCAGCATTTTATACCTCCTTTTCGTTACTGAAAAAAATAGAACATAATTGACTTTTAAATGGGAATCTCAGCAAAACAATAAAAAAGTGACGATTTTGATAATCAACGAACGGTTTATTGTTTTTGATAAAAAATTAGTAGTTTTAGAGAAAAGTATAAGTTGGCTATATGTAATTAAACGTTTTATTACATATATTTACTTGTTGGTGGTAATTTAAGACAGTCTCTCAAATTTCAACCTTGAATCTTTGATATCATTAAAATTTTCGACAGCCCATCCAACAAGATTTTTAATATGAGGAATCAAACTTTTACCTCTTTTTGTTAGTTCATATTCGACACGCGGAGGAATAACCGGATGAACCTTACGCTTCACTAATCCATCTGATTCAAGCCTTTTTAATGTTGTTGAAAGCATCTTTTGAGAAATCGAGCCAATGGCTTTATGAATCTCATTAAAACGAAGCAATCCTTCTTCATCTAAAATAGATAAAACCAACATAGACCATTTGTTCCCAATATGGTTTAGCACATTACGTATAGGACAATTCTCGATATCCGAATATTTGTTTAACATTTTTTCATCCATAACTTACTGTAAATCAGTGTTTATAACTTTTTTGTAATTAGCTTACCATTTGGTAAGCTCTTTATTTCATCGATAAAATTAAGTATTTTTGCTTACTTAAAGTAAGTTAATATAAAAAATATATCTAAAATGAATGTACTATTATTAGGCGCAACAGGAAGATTGGGAAGTGAAATACTAAAAAGATTAATAGATGAAAAAATTGAGACTACAGCTCTTGTCAGGAACCCCGATAAATTGAAACTAAATTCAGAACACCTAACAGTTGTAAAGGGAGATGTTACTAATTCAATAGACCTAAATAAAGCAATGAAGAGTGTTGATGTAGTAATAACTGCATTAAATATTTCAAGGAAAAGCGACTTTCCTTGGGCTAAACTTCGTACCCCTAAAACATTGCTTTCTGACACGATGAAAATTTTAGTGGACTTGGGTGAAAAAAACGACATTCAAAAAATAATAACCATATCAGCTTGGGGAGCAAATGAATCTAAAAATGACCTACCAATGTGGTTTAAATGGCTAATTAATAACAGTAATGTCAAATATGGTTATGAAGACCACGAGAGACAGGAAAATATACTTGTAAAATCAGATGTAGATTGGATGATAATTAGACCTGTGGGATTAAGTGACTCTCAAAAAAATAAAAAAGCTAACATTTCGACAGATTCAAAGACCTTTGGCTTATTGGTAGCCAGAAAGACCGTTGCAAATTTTATCGTTACAAATTTAAAAGGCAATCAATTTGTTAAGAAGATAGTTACTATATCTTAAATTGAATAATAAAAACTACCACCAACAACGTATATAAAAAACAGCGGTTTAGGTGCTTTCTTTAAAGTTGGTTTTGTAAATTTATCGTCAGTAATAAACCGAAAAGTTAGTGCATAAAAATCCGCTACTTTTCATATACAAGACCGTTGTGCATAATGCGAAAATCGTGCTAAAATTGAACATTTGAACTAAAA
>CAXBMR010000054.1:0-16017 GCA_963976995.1 uncultured Fluviicola sp. | reverse complement strand
AAATACATTGGAAAGCATTGAACCTATTAGCTTTTTCTGTCATTTTACTTAGACAGCTTTAAACAACTTCATTGTTAGGATATTAGATTATTAGAGTTTTAGAATCGTTCTCACTTTAGGAACTATGGATTTTTAACTTGCCCTTAAAACTCGATGTCATTAGAATGATTTCTTTTAATTCTTTCAGTAAATGTTGTGTTTTTACATCATCAAGGTAACCAATATCTCTTGCAATAAGCAGTTGAGTTTCTAATTCATAAGCAGAGCCTATTGAAATTTCGAGAAACCTTGCGAAATCTTTCTGTGAACTTCTTGAGGATCCTTCCGCAATATTTGAAGCAATCGATACTGAACATCTTCTCATTTGACTAGTTAACCCAAAAAGTTCTTCTTTGGGAAAGATGTTCGTTTGCTGGTATATTTCTGAATAAAAATTTTTACTACGCATCCAAAAGTGTAATTGTGTGAAATCGTGTGCCATTAGGTGATTTTTTTAGTGTCCAATTAAGTTAGAAATTATTATCCAATAAAAAAAGCGACTCATCTAAAAGCAAGGCGTTTCTAAAAACACTATAGAACGAAGTGATTCTAAAATGCTTTAATAAATCCACTTACTTTTGTTACTTTCGCAACAAATAGAATTACTTATTTAATGCAATCGAATAGACCATTAATTTTAGTCACAAATGATGATGGAATAACTGCTAAAGGGATTTTCTCATTGCAAAAGACAATGAAGGAATTTGGAGAAGTTATTGTGATTGCTCCAGATTCAGCTCAGTCAGGTATGGGGCATGCAATTACAATTAATGAACCTCTTCGATTAAAAAAAGGAGATTTTTTTGATGATGTAGAATCATATTCTTGTACGGGAACGCCTGTAGATTGTGTGAAATTGGGAATTTATGAGATTCTTCATAGAAAGCCAGACTTAATTGTCTCGGGAATCAATCATGGAATAAATGCTTCAACGAATGTCTTGTACTCTGGTACAATGTCGGCAGCGGTAGAAGGTGCAATGGAGGGGATTCCATCTATAGGTTTTTCTTTGAGTAGCTTTGATAGCGATGCGAACTTTGAGAATGCAATGGAAGTAGTAAGAAGAATCGTAAAGAAAGTGCTAGAGAATGGAATGCCAAAGAACATTTGTTTAAACGTAAATGTACCTGATGTGACTTTTGGTAATATTAGAGGAATCAGAACGTGTAAGCAAGCGCATGCTTTTTGGGAAGATCGATTTGACAAAAGAACAGATCCTTTTGATAAAGATTATTATTGGATGACCGGTGACTTTGTAACTCAAGACACAACTCAAGATACCGATTTGTATTGGTTGGAAAGAGAATATGCGAGTATCGTGCCAACTCAATTTGATATGACAGCATACGAAGCAATGAAAGTAATTGAAAATTGGAAATTATGAATTTAAAAAAATGGACACTTAATCATACAAAAGGACTCCTTTTAGGGATTGTTACACCACTAATTCTGGCACCATTTGTAATATGGGTTATATCTCTAACACAAAGCTATTATTTTGAGCAATTGTGGCATAAATTCTCAATGAATAAGCCTTACCAAATCAAAATAATCACAATTGCCATTATTGCAAATCTGGGGTGGTTCTATCTTTTTCTCAATAAAGAAAAGTATAGTATCGCCATGGGGGTTATTCTTGGAACCATCGTTTTTGCTCCCTACATAGTTTACATTAAATTTTTCTAATGGATAGGGCAAGAAAGCTATACTTTATTGCGGGAGAAGCTTCTGGAGATTTACATGCAGCGAACTTGATGCAAGCCCTTCTTGATAAGGACTCTTCTTTGGAATTCAAATTTTGGGGTGGTGATAAAATGCACAAAGTCGCAAAAAAGGGTTTGGTAAAACACATCAATGAGCTCGCCTTTATGGGTTTTGTAGAGGTGATAATAAATCTTAAAACCATATTAAGTAATATTTCATTCTGCAAAAAGAGCATAGAAGAATTTCAACCAGATGCATTGGTACTTGTTGATTACCCTGGATTTAATTTAAGAATAGCAGCTTGGGCAAAATCTAAAGGAATAAAAGTGTACTACTATATTTCGCCGCAAGTTTGGGCATGGAAGCAAAACAGAGTTCATAAAATCAAGAAAATTGTCGATAAAATGTTTGTCATTCTCCCTTTTGAGAAAGACTTCTACAAGCAATTTTCTTATGACGTAGAATATGTCGGACATCCTTTGTTGGATGAAATATCGAAGTATAACTTTGATTTCACTGGCGAATTTCAAAAAAAATACGGTTTAGATAGAAGACCAATAATTGCCGTTCTTCCAGGGAGTCGAAAACAGGAAGTGAGCAAGAAATTACCTATAATGTTAGAAGCGTTGCAAGGTTTAATTACACATCAAATTGTGATTGCTGGGGCACCCACTTTGTCTAAAGAATTTTACAAAAAAATAAATAAATCAACAACTATCGTGTTTGGAGAAACGTATGAACTACTAGCTAATTCTGACGTTGCGGTTGTTACTTCCGGAACAGCAACTCTCGAAACGGCCTTATTCAAGACCCCTCAAGTTGTTTGCTACAAAGGTTCATCCATTTCGTACGCGATTGCAAAAAGACTGATCAAAGTGAAATATATTTCATTAGTAAATCTTATTATGGATGCAGAGGTAGTCAAAGAATTGATCCAAAAGGAATGTAATCCAATCTTAATTCGTAAAGAAGTGGATCAACTGATTAACAATGAAGTGTATCGAACAAAAGTCATTTCTAACTACGAAAAACTTGCTGAAATTCTTGGGGGAGGTGGGGCAAGTCAAAAAGTTGCACAATCCTTGTTGAAAACTATTCATTAGGAGCGAATTACGTCCTTAACTGAATTGTATTTTTGACTATGCAAAATTTTCTCACTATATTTTTTGTTGTATTAGGAAGTTATCTTTCGGCTCAACAAATGCGTATTGGTGTTTTTTATTCTAAGAAAATTTCCAATCTGACATTACAAGTTTCATCAGGAGAATATCGCATTTTTGGCGATACTACTTTCTTGAATATAATTGGTTCAGGAGAATCAATAAACTTTAAAGCTTCTGGTTCAACCATTTTTGTTACTCAAACAGGTAGGGATGTTGGTCGATTTAAAAAGGTTTCACTCATACCGGTCAAGAATAATTCTTCGTTAAAATATTCACCTAAACAACCTGTTTTGAAAGCTAGAATTTATGAGGATGGAGTAGATGTTTCCATTGCAAAATCAAGGTTACGGATAGTGAATATAGTCGATATGGAAGACTATCTTTCGGGAGTAATTGAGTCTGAAGGAGGAGGAGGAAAACATTTAGATTACTACAAAGTTCAAGCCGTAATGAGTAGAACTTACGCACTAAAAAATAAGAAACGGCATCACAAAGAATCTTTTGAGCTATGCGATGGTATTCATTGCCAGGCTTATCATAAAAAGTTGACGTACACGCCAATAATACGGAAAGCAGTTAAAGAAACTCAAGGGGAAGTTCTGGTTGACGCAAATAACCAATTGGTAACTTCTTATTTCTCTGCTAATTGCGGTGGACAGACGACAGATGCATCCTACGTTTGGAATACATCTGTCCCGTACATAGAAAGTTTTATCGATACATTTTGTATACATACGCGTCAGGCAACATGGACGAAAAAAATTAGCAAAAGCTCTTGGAAAAGCTTCCTAAATGCAAAGTTTAGTGTTACAGAAGAACAAGTTGGTGACCTATTGTATAATTTCGAGCAAGAACAGCGAAAAGCTTTTTATATACATCCATCTTTAGGTATCCCGCTACGTGACATACGAAAAAAATTCAGACTGAAATCTATTTTCTTTAGTTCTCATTTAGAAGGAGAATACGTTGTACTTGAAGGTCGAGGGTTCGGTCATGGTGTCGGTCTTTGTCAAGAAGGAGCTATGAACATGGCGACAAATGAATTTTCTTATCGTCAAATTGCCCGCTTTTATTTTAAAGATGTCCGAGTCATTAACTACTACAAAGTGTTGTATTTTGATCAGGAAAATATAGAGGGGGAGAGAGATGGGAGTTGACAACTGATTATCTCTTTGAAATAAACAAGAACTAGTCATCCAATAAATCTACATAACTGGACTTTAGTTTCTTTTTTTTGTTGATTGATGCTCCTTTGACCATTGCGATGATTCCTGCTAGAATTATTAGAATTGACCATAAAGAGATGAATCCCAGCATAGTTATTGTAAAAATGATAGAGCCTATACCTAATCCAGTTATGACTCCTCCTGCTACAACACCATTCTTAATACCTATTGCAGAAAGTCCAAAAGTGGATTCATGTGTTTCAGCCGCTTCTTTTGATTTAACGGCTCTTTCAACTAGAATAGCGGCTTTTTCGTCCTTACTGTAGTTTTCACAGCTGTCAGTAAAAGTTGCTTGGTTTCCTGTGAGTTTACAAATTATTCCTTTTTTAGGAGAGTAATCTCTGTTTAAACATTTTTCACAGAATTCAACTTGTCTAGCTCTTTCCATTTTTATTCTTCAAAAATTACAAATACGTCTTCATCGTCCTTCTTGAAGAATTTGTTTTCTCGGGCATATTTTTCAACTTCGCTTTGGTATTTTAGTTTATCAAGAATAGTAGAAGTTGTGTTTAAATCTTCTAACATCATCGCCTTCTTTTCTCTGAGGTTCCGCAGCTTATATTTTTGTGAAATGACTGAAAAGATGTCATTTTCATCAAGAAATAAAACAAAAACTAAAAAAACAGTTGTTGCAAGGATAAATTTATTTTTGAGATACGGAAGATATTTCTTCATGACATCAAATATAGTCGAGAAGATTATTGCTTTCAGAAGACTACTGAAAATCTTTTACAAAGTAGGTTGTTGAAAAGAAAAAAACCGCTTCTATAATGAAACGGCTTAGTAATTATTGTCAATGGATTTTAATTTACGATTTCATCGTATTTTTCTTTCCAATCAGCATCTTCTTCAAACCATTGAGCAGTTTTGTTCAATAGGGATCTTGCTTTATCAATCTGTCTTGTTTTTTTAAGTGCTTCGGCAGAAGACAGCAATCCAAGCTTAAATATTTTTAAATCAGCTTCACTCCAGTTTTCAGTCGTAGTGAGTTCATTAAGCATCTGCTCACCTTCCTTCCATAAAGTTCTAGCAGTCGATTTGTCTGAATCGTTATACTTGCAGGCTCCCATTAGGTATTTAATACCAACATAATTCGTTGTTATTTTTTGATACTTAATGCACCAACCATAAGCTCGTCTGTAATTGGCATCCGAAATTTCATTATCGATCACTTCGAATAAACTCAATTGAAATTTATCTATAAATTCTTTGTGCTCAGCAATAGTGGATCCTTCGTTGTACTTCATATCGTACTTCATCCCTTTGGATAAATACTTGATAGCATCTTTGTAAGCATTTTTAAACTTTTCATTATCGGTTCCAGAAAGTGAAATTTTATATAGCCCTTTTGATAGCCAAATATAAGGTAGTATATCCTTCTTTGTTTTGTCTTTTTCTGTATATCCAGAAGCAACTTTTGCCAATTTCTCATAATTTGCATCAGCATACAAGATCTTTAAATCATCATATTTTGGAGGTTGCGCATAGGTCAACGATGTGATGAAAAGAAAGCTTAAAAGTGTAAGAATATGTTTCATTTGTTTATGTTTTCACTATTAAATTCAAATACTGTGCCGTAATTGCTGTATATCAAAGTTATCATTTTTTTTTGTAACCAAAACTCTCTTTTATTTTTACTCGGTACTTTTTATCAATAGTGCCAGTATTTCTTGTGCCGCTTTTGATATTTTTGTTCCTGGTCCAAAAACTCCAAAAACACCTGCTTCATATAAAAAATCATAGTCCTGTCTTGGTATGACTCCACCTGCAATTACCATGATGTCTTCTCTTCCTAATTGTTTTAATTTTGCAATTACTTTAGGAACTAACGTTTTGTGGCCTGCAGCTAAAGACGATACGCCAAGAACGTGAACATCGTTTTCAATTGCTTGTTTTGCGGCCTCTTCTGGGGTTTGAAAAAGAGGACCAATGTCCACATCAAATCCGATATCTGCAAAAGAAGTTGCGATTACTTTTGCACCTCTGTCATGTCCATCTTGTCCCATTTTGGCAATCATTATTCGTGGTCTTCTGCCTTCTAATATGCTGAATTCATCAGCCATGTTTTTTGCTTTATTAAAGTCTGTATCTCCCATAGATTCTGATGAATAAACTCCGCTAATAGAGCGAATAGTTGCTTGGTAACGCCCATATATTTCTTCCATCGCTGATGAAATCTCACCTAAAGAGGCTCTTTCTCTTGCACAGCGGATGGCAATTTCTAATAAATTTCCCTCTCCCGATTTTGCAGCTGCTGTTAATTCAGAAAGTAATAAATCGACCTTGGCTTGATTTCGATTGGCTCTTAATTTGTTTAGACCTTCAATTTGTTGATCTCTAACTGCAGAATTATCAACTTCCAAAATGTCCATTTCTTCCTCCTTCTCCAATTGAAATCTGTTTACACCCACAATGATGTCTTTTGATGAATCAATTCTAGCTTGTTTTCGTGCGGCAGCTTCTTCAATTCTCATCTTCGGAAGACCTGTCTCAATCGCTTTCGCCATGCCTCCTAATTCTTCTACCTCTTCGATTAATTCCCAGGATTTATTGACCAATTCTTCTGTTAACTTTTCTATAAAATAACTACCGCCAAGTGGGTCAACATGTTGTGTGATTCCTATTTCTTTTTGAAGATATATTTGAGTATTTCTGGCAATTCTCGCAGAAAAATCTGTTGGCAGCGCGATAGCTTCATCTAGAGCATTCGTATGTAACGACTGTGTTCCCCCGAGTGATGCAGCTAGTGCTTCAATGCACGTACGAGCAATATTGTTGTATGGATCTTGTTCGGTTAGACTCCATCCAGAAGTTTGACAATGCGTTCTTAAAGCTAAAGATTTTACATTTTTTGGTTTGAATTGTTTAACCAATTTTGCCCATAAAATTCTACCAGCTCTCATTTTTGCTGCTTCTGTGTAATGATTCATACCGATTGCCCAGAAAAAGCTTAATCTAGGAGCAAAAGTATCGATATCCATTCCTGCTTTGATTCCTGCCCTGAGATATTCAAGTCCATCAGCTAAAGTATAGGCCAATTCTATAGCAGCAGTTGCTCCAGCCTCTTGCATGTGATAACCAGAAATGGAAATAGAATTAAAACGAGGCATATTTTTAGAAGTATATTCAAAAATATCTGAGATAATTCGCATGGATTCTATAGGAGGATAAATATAGGTGTTTCGAACCATAAATTCCTTTAGGATGTCATTTTGTATGGTTCCCGACAACTCTTTTTGGTCAGCTCCCTGTTCTTCTGCAGCAACAATATAGAATGCTAAAATCGGTAGAACAGCACCATTCATTGTCATTGAAACGGACATTTTATCCAACGGTATTTGGTCAAATAAGACTTTCATATCCATAATAGAGTCAATGGCAACTCCAGCTTTTCCGACGTCACCTTCTACTCGAGGATGATCAGAATCATAGCCTCTATGTGTGGCTAAATCGAATGCAACTGAAAGTCCTTTCTGACCAGCGGCTAAGTTTCTTCTGTAAAAAGCATTTGATTCTTCAGCAGTAGAGAACCCAGCATATTGGCGAATAGTCCATGGACGAATAGCATACATCGAAGAATAAGGGCCGCGTAAATAAGGAGCAATTCCAGAGACAAAACCAATGTGATTGGTGTCTTCAATTTCTTTTTGAGAATAGAAAGATTGTAATTCTATTTTATCAGCAGTCGTAAAAACTGCCTCACTGCTTTGCATTTTCTTTTCGCTAACAGTTTCGAAAGGTATTTGGGAGAAATCTACTCTTTTCATGTGTTAACAGTTTTGTATTCTCTTTCAAGAATGAATGGGGTTAATCCTAAATAACTGGAGTCATAGTGCCATTTATTTGATGTATTTTCATTTGGCGGATAGATATTGATGCCAATTCCTGTGATTTCTCCATTATTGAATAATTGCGCTCTTAGTTCTCGTTTTTCTTCAATTTTTGAAACAAATAATTTTCTTGTTTCAGACGAAAAGAGACCGCTGTTGGTATCTATTTCTTGGA
The DNA here is from genome assembly GCA_963976995.1 of uncultured Fluviicola sp. Lineage (GTDB taxonomy): Bacteria > Bacteroidota > Bacteroidia > Flavobacteriales_D > Crocinitomicaceae > UBA4466. Next base: position 7,880 of record CAXBMR010000054.1, on the reverse strand, counting down.
ATTCAATCCATGATTTTTCTCCAATTAGTTCCGTAAGTTTTTCAACAGAATAACTACCGCCAAGTGGATCAATTACCTTGTTCAAATAGGACTCCTCGCTTAAAATAGAAGAAATATTTAAGGCAGTTCGTTCGGCTAATTCACTTTCTCCATTACTTGAAAAAATGTCGTAAGGTAGAATAACAATTCCAGCAATTCCAGCATTAACAGCAGACATTGCCTCAGTAGTTTGGCGCAATAAATTGGTATGAGGGTCTTTTAACGATTTGTTTACATGCGTAGTAACGGCCGTGATATGACAGTTGTATGAGCAAGTATGTACAGGGGAATAAGCTCTAACTATTTTTGACCATAACATTTTCAAAGATCGAATTTTTGCTGATTCTAAAAAGTAATTGCTGCCCAAACCAATATTGAAAGTGATACATGCAGATGCTTCATCGATCGTATAATCTTCTTCCATTAATTGCACGAGGTATTCGTGTGCTGTGCTCAAACAAAATGCAATTTCTTGCCACGCATTGGCACCTGATTGTTGAATTTTAAATCCGTTTACAGCACAAAAGCGTTGCTGCTTTTCTTTAAAGTTTTCGGTAATAGTCTTTAGATCACTCAAGTCAAATTGTTCAGCGTGAAAATCAATGTTGTATTGAACGTTTTTCTCATTGCGAAGTAATTCTTGCAAATAGGTAAACTCATTTTTAGAATTGATAACAAATTGACAGTTAATATATTCAAGCTGTATATTTTGAAGAATGCGTTTCCAGTCGGTTACGGCTAAAGTGGATTTAAAAATCAATAAATCAGCACCAGAGTTGAGAGCTTTTAAGGCTTTTTTATTGGCCTCCTCCTCATTTTTAATCAATATTAACTTACCATTTCTGAAAGAATTATCAGTTGCATTCATTCCGCGTTTATAGGGAAAATTTCCAGGAAGTTCGTTTTCTTTTACGGCATCCTCGTTGTGATAGTAACTGGAGAATTCTAGGTCTTCAATTTGGTCAATCACATGAAGCAATGCAGGGTCTTTACCTTTTAAGTCGGCTTCAATTTTAGCCACCCATTCGTCTTTGGGGACCTTGTCAAAATCGGAGAAAAAATCATTCATTTTCACTAGTTTTCAATTCTTTAGTAATCGGTAATCGTTTGGTGATGTATAAATAAACAACTGTAGAAATCATTAATGTTAAGACAGGAGCTAGAGGAATGCCTGCAAGAGGAATTGCGTAAATCGCAAGGAATAAACCACCTGTTAAAATCATTGTTAATGGATGTTGAAATGCGAAACCCAAGGTTCCAAATACGTTTGTTTCATATCTTTCTAATGCGAAATCATAGAAGGAAAATCCAAAAAAGAATGCAGACATCACCCAAAAAACATAGGTATCCATGAAGCCAAGTCCAAAAATCCATGAAATAGCGTAATAGATTCCCATCAATCCGAATTCTAGAACAAGTGCAATGATTACCACGAAAATCATTCTGATGATGTCATTAACAAATCGAATGAGTCCTCCAGAGAATTTAGTTCCGGTCAGTTTGTTGTCTAATTTTTCTCCAAGCAAAGTGTTGAATGGAGAAAGTGCGGTAAGAACCACAAAGATGTACACTTGTTCAAAAAGCGAACCTAGAATGCTAAATGCTCCATGGACCAAAGAATTGAGATAACCTGCAATCCAGTCTAACCAAGAATAACTACTAGAAACATTTAACGATTCATCGACCACTGATAAACCGCTTTGAAACCAAAAGAAAAGAAAGGTAATGACCGCACCAGGAATAAAAAAAAGAAGATAATTACCTTTTACAAGAAGCTCAATTGTTTTTACAATTCCAGAAATATGGTACTTAATCGAATTCATTGACCGAAGGTACTTATTTTTGGTAAAACAGAGAAGAGGATGCTTAATTTTCAGACTCCTTAAGGTTTGTCCTAAATAATCCAAGAATTGAATGTTTCAAAATAATTGATGGCAACTCTTAGATATGGGAGATAGATAAAAATATTTTTTTTATGGATTACTCCTTTTCCTTATCCAAAAAGCCAAGTTCCAAACCTACACCTAGCCAAGCATATCTTTTGAACTGCGACCAATCTGAAAAGATATTTGCCCCCAAACTTACCTTACCAGTGAATGTTGTTCTACCTGTTTTTGGCAATAAGGTTATTCTGTAAATGAGTTGTGAGTTAATGGAGGAAAACAAGTATTTGCTTGGGAGTTTGGTAACGGGTGGGGTTGGACCAACATAATCCAAATCATCAGGGTCAGCGACATTAGCCCACTGATAAACATCAGAAGAGACATATTTTGCGTTGAACCATTCCAAAAAATAAATAGTTGGTCTTAAACCGAGAGACATTGAGTATCGTTCTTTTGTTTTTAGTGCGTAATTAATTTCTAAAGACAAACCTAGCGAATGAGAGAAAGATTTTAAATCGGGTTTGTCTTCATAAACGTAAGATTCTAAGTACCCAGGGATATTTCCACCCAACGTCTCTAAATAAACAATTGAATCAACAGCATCTTTTATTTTGTGAGCAATAAATTTATATGATAATCCAGTATATATAGAAATACGTTTTCGTTTAAAATTTTGAAACTCTAAATTTACTTCTGAAGTGTTGCTCTTAATATTGTAAGGACTTTTTATTGGATTAAGTTTTGATGTGTAAGGAGCGTAAATATTAACATTCGTATTAATACCGAATCTAAATAAAACATTGTTTTGAGAGAATGAATTATAACTACAAAATATGAGGGATACTATTATCATTCTCATAACTTCACAATTTTCTTGGTTTCTATTAAATCCTCACCCAAATAGAATTTCAAAAAGTAAACGCCATTTTGGTAATTAGTTATATCTAAGATATGATTTTTTCGTTTCATAGTAAAAGAATCTTGTTGTTTTCCGTCGGTACTTACTACTAATACGTTTAACTTAGTGTATTCGTTGGATTCTATGTTTATTTTATCACTTGAAGGTACGTGTTAAAATAGATTACTTTTCCTTACCCAAAAAGCCAAGTTCCAAACCAACTCCCAACCAAGCATATCTTTTAAACTGCGACCAATCTGAAAAGATATTTGCTCCTAAACTTACCTTACCTGTGAATGTTGTTCTACCTGTTTTTGGCAATAAGGTAATTCTATAAATAAGTTGAGAATTTATGGAAGAAAGAAAAAAATTGCGAGGGAGTTCAGTGATGAGGGGAGAATATTCAACTGTCAGAAAATTATCTTTGGATTGGTAAGACGCTTTGTACCATTCCAAAAAATAGATTGTCGGCTTAAAGTTTATAAATGTTGAATATCGCACATTTTTTTTTAGTAAATAACCCGCCTCAAACGATAATCCCAAAGAATGAGATTTTGCAATTAAATCTGGCTTGTCTTTATAAAAATAAGTCACGGTATAACTGGGAATATTACCACCTAAGGTTTCTAAATAATTAATAGAATCGTAAACATCTAAAACTTTGTAGAACTTCTTGAGATAAGAAATTCCACCATAAAGTGAAAATTTATTTATCTCAAGAATTTTGAAATCCATATTAACATCCCAGATTCTACTTGATTTTTTTTGAACACTTTTTAAATCATTACTCTTCGAATATGTATATGGTGCATAAATATTTAAATTGTAAGTACTACCTATTTTAATATATGAACTTTGAGCATGAATTTGCATACAAAAAAATAATAGAATTATAATATGATGAAAGGGTTTCATATTGAATTAAATTTTAACGTATCTAACCTCAATGTCATAACCAGCATTATCTCCTCTTTGAGTATCAATTATCATTAAAGTATCAGAATTGTTGTTTATGTTAATTAGCATTGAGACCCACGCTCCATTTTTATAATTTTCAGTAACTCCCATAACATTCCATGAAACTCCATTTATATTGTAATTAGGAGTGTAACTAATCTTATCAACAAGAATTTTTCTTTCCCGTTGATAAGATGAAATTGTATTAATGGCCCCAATGCTTTTTATTGATACAACTGTATTAATATCACCATCTATATTCTTCCAATCACCAACAATCGAAAGATATTCGGGAGTTGGAATAAAAGTCTGGTTTTCTTTTTTACAGCCTGCCAGGCTTACAATAAATAATAAAAAAACGATTAGTTTCATAGCTTCACTATTTTTTTTGTTTCTATTAAATCTTCTCCCAAATAAAATTTTAAAAAATAAACTCCATTTTGGTACTTAGATATGTCCAAGGTATGATTTTTTCGTTTCATCGTAAAAGAATCTTGCTGTTTTCCTTCTGTACTTATTACTAAGACGTTTAACTTAGTGTATTCGTTGGATTCGATGTTTATTTTGTCACTTGAAGGTACAGGAAAAATATTAATCATATCTTCTTGTGGCTTAAAAATAGAAATATCAAACGCTGTTGTGTCATTGTAATTATTTTTTAGAAGTTCGGCTAACGCTGCAGAATCAGCTTGTGTTGGTAACCAAGACGTGTTTTTTTTTCGAGCCATAAACAATACAATATAATTATTAGCATTCTGGCCAATAATATAATCTAACTTAAGCGTTGGTCCCCAATGACTTTCTGATTCAACAGGTGAGCTCAGATTATTAGGTAAAAAATAATTAATATAAAATTTTTGTGGCCAATACAAATCTCCCATACGTTTTAGTTTTAATTTTTCTTGTTTTATAGAGACATTTTCTTTTGAATCGGGAATTAAAGATGAAGAATAACAGTTCTCAGCAGTTTGAATATTATACGTTTTATTCGTGATAACACCAATAGCGTAATTTCTGTCTCCTGACCTTAAGTAAGAGAGATCAGATTTATTATTTTTCCCTTCCATCCTTTTGGCATATTTTTCTTTATATTCCCATGCTTTTAAACTATTTGGAGTTGCATTAGAATTGACACGTTTCATAGCTCCTGGATGCCAATTATCTTCATCTAATTTATGCTGCTGAATAAAATTACTTGCTTGTGCCAAAGATTGAATAGTGTTAGGGTCTCTAAACCATAGGTCCCAATCAAAAGCACCTGCAAGACCGGAAAAAATAGACTGCCAAAGAATTCTATCCATTTCTATTTTGTTGTAATCACAGGGAGCTGTTAATGCGAGGACACCTGTTTCAGAGTAGATTAATGGTTTTACGTCTCGCGTGTTATTTGGATGCATTATGTATGAGGACACATCATTCGTGCTATTATCTTCATTGAGCTGCTTCTTTGCTACTTCATCTATGTAAAATTTACCAAAAGTTGGTTCATATAAATCGTAATTGTTCAGTGACATGACATTTAAGGGACCTCCCAAATATAAATTATCATCTTTATGCTTGGCTCCAGCATTGCTGGAAGTTAGCATATGCACACGCCCATTATGATGTGAGCCTATATAATTCCCCATTTCGTTTAGCCAATCGGTAAAAACTTGCCAGTTACCATTTTCATAGTACGAGCCCGTTTTTGTCCCGTTCAAAGTTACTTGGTTAATCTCACTAAACAATTCAAACATACCTATGTTAGTAGAATAGCCCCATCTAGCTAAAATGTATCGCAGTCTTTGTTTGTAGTACCTCTTACTTTCGGCATGAGTAAAAAAATCTAGTGGTTCTCCAGTACCGATTAAATTATTATAGCAGAACTCATTTCCGTTTGGTTGACTATCCCATGCCCAAAATACATAGTAGGCAGAATCTGAAGGTTGAAAGGAGTAATGAATTTGCATATCCCAAAGCAAGTAAAAATCTTGAGACTCTGCTAGTTCTACTATACCGTCCATCTCCTGCGCCATAGGCAAACGATTGGTGTAGTCTCCTAATTTTTCCCATTCTATTTCAGTAGCATGTGGAGCCATAATGGTTCTAATCATATTCGCGCCATTATCTGATAAATTTGTCAGTACATTTTTATATTTTTCATATACTCGATTGATAACAGTATGATTCCTGTAGCTTTCAGGGATTGGTCCTCCCCAATTATTGATGTTATCATCCCAACCTCTTACATAATTAGCAAGTTCAGAGTCAAATTTCACGTCAGTTTGAGGCCAAGGTGCATTACCGCCAATAGGATAGAATGATTCGTTGCCCAGTTTAAAATACCTTTTATTACTTCCAACTTGAAGATAACCTTTGTTACTACTAGGAATAACATTAAAAGCAAAAGGATCAGAACTTATTTCAGTTGTTTGATTTTCAGTTGCAATATGAATTTTGCAAGTCCATAATCCAAGAAGTGGAGGTGAAAATCGAATTTTAAATTTATTGTCAAAATAATAATTCAATCCAGAATATACATATTTTTCTAAATCAAGATATTCCTGATCTGAGTATGACACTCCGTTACTAGGTACAGGCAATGCTGCAGGAGAATAAGAGTTGACAACATCATATTCTTTATAAAAAAAACCATCTACTATAATCGAATTGGTCAACTGAGGGTGTGTGAATTCTGCATAAACCCTAATTTCCCAATCTAAGTATGGATTAATCATTTCTTGTGCAACTATATTTTCAAGATAATTAGCAACTTTATTATTCAATTCTGCTGGTAATCCAGCATCTAATTCAAATTTTTCATATTTTAGTATTCCATTCAAATCGGGATAGTTCATTACAGATATATCAAACAAAGATTTATCTGTAATTTTTAGACGCATGTGTCCATTGTCAGTATATGGCCCTGCATGAAAATTTTCTTTTAAGATAATGTTTTCATTAGCCGTTACTTTATTCTCATCGGTCTGCCCAAATTGATAATTTTGCGGGCCTTCAAAAAGAACACATTGTTTATGGAACTCGTATGCGGAGTTAACTTCAGATTGAGTGACTACAGGGTTAATCACAGAGCAATTATAAACACTCACTTGTGCTTTGTATTCTCCTATCAAGAAAACAAAGCAAATCAGTATAATATTCTTCATCTTACTTATTATTTGCTTCTAATTTTTGAATACGCTGTTCTTGTTCAATCAAATGAAGAGTCAATTCTTCAATTTTCTCTAAAAGAAGTGCGTTCATTTCACCTAAGTTTAAGCCGTCTGCTTCAATCTTCTCAGCACTGGGCACATTCGGTAAATGTCCTTCCTTTTGGATGAATCTTTTCACTTCATTTAAGGGCATTAATTCGTAATTCTTTTCAAACACATAATCTGGCCAAGTTTGTGCATCAACAAGGACCTCTCTTGCTTGCAATAAACCATCTGTATATACATGAAAAAGTTGTCTTGTTTCATTGGCTAGTATCATTTCTCCATTGGCAGAAACAGAAAAGACTTCTTTTTGATAGTTGTTATTAAATATACTGTATCCTTTTGTTAAGTTATTATTAACGATTGCTTTGTAAGCATATCCATTTCCATTTGGATCATTGTAGCTGTGCTCTATGCTCATTCCATTTCTACGAGCAGTGGAAATTGCAACTTGTGTGTTTGTAATCGGATTCACTCCGATTCCTAAAATGCCCGATAAATATTGAGAACCTCTGACGTCTAATTCGTAAAGAGGAGTGTCTGTGCCAATTCCAACACGTGCTGGGCAGTTAACGCCAGTATATAAATAGCCATAAGTAGCTCCTACCGAGACAGATTTCCAAGTTGGAGATTCAAATGTTTCTCCAAAATTACCGCACTCTGAGCCGTAAATTCCGTTTTTCATCGTATTGAGAAAACTGCTAAAATCTATTTTTTTTGCTGTTCCATTCGCATTAAGTAGTAGCATTTCAAAATTACCGTTTGATAAATTCCCATTCGTTAGCATTCCAGTATTGGGCAGTTTTAGCAGACCTTCTAGTTGTGTGTTCCCAAATGTTTTGAGATTTCCATCGACCCTAGAATTTCCATTAACCCTAAAATCTTGCTTTACAATAGCATCTCCCTTCA
>CAXBMR010000053.1:0-16324 GCA_963976995.1 uncultured Fluviicola sp. | reverse complement strand
AAAATCAAGGGAATATTTTTTAAACTAAAACTTGCATTAGCATTTTAATCTAGGAATGAACTTTACTTATTCAGTGAGTATTTAAAAGGCGTGTAGTTAGGCTGGGAGCTATCCTTATTCGGGAAAGGTTAAGTTGGTATTAGAATATGAATCTCCAAAAGTGGATGAACTAAAGAAAAGCTGACTTAATGCATCTACTACTTGTACTTTAGACAACTTGCTAAGAGGGTGAATAAAAACAGTCCAAATAATATCGTCTGAAATAGCATATTTTACATCTAATGCTGTGTGAAAATTAGCTTTCAAGCATTCTGATATCATTAATTCATCAGCTTCTTTTAAATAGATAATTGGAGAAATCATCCTCATTCTATTGTGCTTTTCATCGGTAATTGTAATTAAACGTTCAAAACGAAGATTCCTTACAACAATAAAATAGTATGTATATTGGTCTCCAAAAACGACTACATTGAATTCAATAATACTTCAAGTTAACGGTTTGTCTAAGCAATACAAAGATGTTAAAGCATTAGACAATCTTGACCTCCAGGTTGAGCAAGGAACTGTTTTCGGTTTGTTAGGACCGAATGGAAGTGGAAAAACAACCACTTTGGGAATTCTTCTCGGGGTTATTAAACAAAAATCAGGAAATTATTCTTGGTTTGGAAATAATGACGCAACGGAGAATCGAAAAAAAATAGGAGCTCTTTTGGAAACACCAAATTTCTACCCATACCTTTCTGCCGTTAGAAATTTGGAAATTGTTGCCAAGATAAAGAATATAGATAATCCGACTTCTCAAATTGAATCTGTTTTAAAAGAGGTGAATTTATTGGAAAGGAAAAACTCTAAATTCAGAACGTTTTCTCTAGGGATGAAGCAAAGGTTAGCAATTGCAAGCACTCTATTGGGAGACCCCGAAATCCTGGTTTTGGATGAACCAACTAACGGATTAGATCCTCAAGGAATAGCAGAGATTAGAGAATTAATTTTAAAAATTGCCAAAAACGATAAAACCATTATTATAGCCTCGCACATATTGGATGAAATTGAGAAAGTTTGTTCTCATGTGGCTATTTTGAAATTTGGCAAACTGATAAAGCAGGGGACCATTGATGAAATTATTGGGGACGAAAATTACATCATCGTTGCGTCAAAGGACATGATCAAAATGACTCAAATTATTGACTCAAATGAAAACATAGATGTGTTTAAGGCCTCTGAAAGGGAGTTGATTATTAAGGTCGATAAGGATATGACCGCTGAGGACGTGAATCAATTCTTTTTTGACAAAGGACTAGTTTTGTCTCAATTAAAAGTTTATACGCAGAGTTTGGAAACCCAATTTTTAGAAATTATAAAGTAATGTTGCATTTATTAAAAATAGAATACAAAAAGCTTCGTCATTACTCCACTTTTTGGGTAATGTTAATCATTTATGGAGTGATGGTGCCTTCAGCAATTTTCGGATTTGCTCAATTAGAACTTCCTCCTTTATTAAATGGGTCAGACAAGCTACATTTTCCACACACTTGGAATTTTGTTACTTATGCAGCCAGCATCTTTAATATGTTATTGGGAATTTTGGTTGTTTTAATCGTAACCAATGATTTTAATTTTAGAACATTTAAACAAAACATCATAGATGGACTGAGCAGAGGGCAAGTGATAACGGCAAAATTCTTAATGGTTTTTGTGCTGGCATTAGTTGTTGCCCTTTATACTGTTCTTATGGCTTTGCTTTTTGGATTCCTTTATTCAGACGAAATAGTCTCTGTTTTTGAGAATTTCTACTTTGTTGGCATCTATTTTATTCAGACTTTAGGTTATTTCACTTTAGCATTTTTGTTGGCAATTCTTTTAAAAAAACCGGCCTTGTCGATTGTTATCTATGCCGTTCTTTTTATTTTCAAATTTATTTTTTATTTCGTTCTTGGAGAAATAGGTTCACAGTTTATACCGATGAATATTTTTGCGGATTTAACACCTTTTCCTGTCTTACAAGAACAAATAGCGATGCTAAACACAGAACAAAAGGAACATTTTGATTTGTTGATTTCTCAACCAATTCGAACGGTGGTAGCAATAGGTTATATAACCATATTTGTGCTACTATCTGGTTTCATCTTAAAGAAAAGAGATTTATAGAGGAATATTGCCATGCTTCTTTTTCGGCAATGTCTCCGCCTTATTTTCTAGCATTTTAAATCCTGCAATGACTTTTGCTCTGGTTTCTTCAGGTAGAATGACATCATCTATAATTCCACGCTCTGCCGCACGATAAGGATTCGCGAACATTTCAGCATACTCTTGTTCTTTCTCTAACCATTTTTCTTCTGGATTACTTGCGTCATTAATTTCTCTTTTAAAAATGATTTCAGCAGCTCCTTTTGCTCCCATTACAGCAATCTCAGCGGAAGGCCACGCAAAATTGAGGTCAGAACCGATGCTTTTCGAGTTCATCACGTCAAACGCACCACCATAGGCTTTTCGAGTAATAACCGTAATTCTTGGAACTGTAGCTTCGGCAAACGCGTACAATAATTTGGCACCGTTTGTAATAATCCCACGCCATTCTTGGTCAGTACCTGGCAAGAATCCTGGAACATCTTCAAACACTAATAACGGAATGTTAAAAGCATCGCAAAAGCGCACAAAACGAGCCCCCTTTCGAGAAGAATCAATATCCAAAACACCAGCCATGGACTGAGGTTGATTGGCTACAATTCCAACCGATCGTCCTTCTATTCTCGCGAAACCGACAACAATACTTTTTGCGAATTCTTCATGAACCTCTCTGAATGAGCTGTCATCTATGGTTGCTTCAATCACCTTTCTGATATCATAAGGCATTTGGTTGTTATCCGGAAGAATATTTTTAATTGCATCTCGTTTGGACTCTTTAAACTCCCACATTGTTGGGGAAGGAGCCAATTCGTTGCAGTTTTGAGGAATGTAAGTAACCAATTCACGCACCTTTTTTAATGCTTCAATGTCATTACCAACAGTGAAATGATTCACTCCTGACTTTTCAGCATGCGTTTTCGCACCACCCAATTCTTCAGAAGTTACAACCTCGTGGGTAACTGTCTTGACAACATTTGGTCCAGTAACAAACATATAAGATGTATCTTCCACCATGATTGTAAAATCGGTCAACGCTGGAGAATACACGGCACCTCCTGCACAGGGACCCATAATTACACTTAATTGTGGGATAAGCCCTGAAGCGCGCGTGTTTCTATAAAAAATATCAGCATATCCAGCTAAAGAAACGACTCCTTCTTGGATTCTCGCTCCTCCTGAATCATTTAGTCCAATCAGAGGGGCACCATTTTGCATGGCCAAATCCATCACTCGGCAAATTTTAGCGGCATGTGTTTCGGAAAGAGACCCTCCTAATACGGTAAAATCTTGTGAGAAAACATAGATTAAACGACCATGAACAGTTCCGAAGCCTGTTACAACACCGTCACCTGGAATTTTGTTTTTTTCTAATCCAAAAGCTGTGGATCGATGCTCAACAAACTGTCCGATTTCATTAAAAGAACCTTCGTCCATTAGAAGAGTTACCCTTTCTCTTGCGGTTAACTTTCCCTGAGAGTGTTGACGCTCAATTCGAGCTTCACCACCTCCCAGTTCAGATGATCTTCTTTTATCGACTAACTCCTGATTCTTATCCATTGCAAACGAATTTTAGCATTTAAAAAACTTACACTAAGACAAAGATAATTTTATTATGATTACTCAATAGCTATAAGATTAAAAATGTACTCGTGCGTATGTCAGTCTGTATAAAAGTTAACTAAACAGTTATCTTCATTGTTTAATGTTTGGTTTTTATCCTTTAAAAGCATATATTTACAATGCTAAAACTTTAATTATGAAAAAAACTCTCAACTTGGTTGGACTCTCCATCCTATTAACTCTCAATTTATTTACTTCAGTTTCTCAAGACGTAAAAAAGGTAGATTTCAACGCTTCTGAAACAACAAAGGCTGCTGCAGACTTGGCAGGAACACCTCAAATTCGGGCTTCGAATGCAGGCTATTTCTCTATGGATATAGCGCAACTTCAAAATGGCCTAGTGGGAGTAAAACATCGTGAAATTGATAATATTGGCTTTGTTGCTCAAATTTCGTTGCCTCATCCTGATGGAAGTTTTCACACGTATAACGTAAAAGAAAACAGTACAATGCATCCTACTTTAGGTGCTATGTTTCCAGAAATTAAGACTTATGATGCCCATGGGATAGATGACGCAAGCTTTGTAAAACTGGATATTACTCCTCATGGATTTCATGCCATGATTATGAGACCTGGAAAAAGCACCATTTATATAGACCCTGTAATAAAAGGAAACACCAATTTGTATATAGCGTATGAGAAAAATAGTTTAATTACAAATAAGGTCAAAAATTGTTCTTTCACTAATGTATTGGAAGATTTAGACAATGCAAAAATTTTGACTTCAGGAATTGTTAAAAATTATGGGACATGTGAATTGAGAACATATCGACTTGCTCTTTCTGCTACGGGAGAGTACACTAATTTTCATGGTGGAACAGTTGCGCAGTCTCTTTCTGCACAGGTGGTAACAATGAATAGAGTAAACGGTGTCTTTGAACAAGACATGGCTGTTACAATGGTCATCATACCTAATAATAATTTAATTATTTATACTAATACAGCAACGGATCCATTTTCAAACGGTCAGGCTGGCACTATGCTTGGAGAAAACCAATCGAATACAGATGCGGTAATTGGAAGTGCGAACTACGATATAGGCCATGTCTTTGGAACAAACAGCGGAGGTGTTGCGGGGCTTGGAGTGGTATGTAGTAACGGAAATAAAGCCAGAGGAGTTACTGGTTCTGGAGCTCCTATTGGAGATGCTTTTGATATTGACTATGTCGCCCACGAAATAGGACATCAATTCGGAGGCAACCACACTTTTAATAATTTCTGTGGAGGAGCCAGAGCAAATGCGGTCGCATTTGAACCTGGAAGTGGATCAACTATCATGGCGTATGCCGGTATTTGTGCTCCAAACGTTCAGAACAATAGTGATGACCATTTTCACGGTGCAAGTTTACAAGAGTTTTCTTTTGAAATAGCAAGTGCTGGACACACATGTGAAGCAATTACATCGCTATCGAATTCTGCACCAATAATCAGTTCTGTGAATGGAGGGATTACGGTTCCAGCGAATACACCTTTCTCTTTAACTGCTACTGCCACAGATGCGGATGGCGATATTATGACCTATAACTGGGAGCAAATGGATAATGATATTTCAACTCAAGCTCCTCTTGCCACGTCAACTTCGGGGCCCAACTTTAGAAGTAATCCTTCCGAATTAAGTCCCACAAGATATTTTCCTAATTTGGCAACATTAGCTTCCGGAGCTGCTTCAACATGGGAGGTACTACCTTCAGTGACGAGAACAATGAACTTTAGAGTTACAGTAAGAGACAATTCTTCTGGCGCTGGCGGTTGTTTCGATCACGAAAACACAACAATTACTACGGACGCATCTTCTGGTCCTTTTGTCGTGACCTATCCTTCCGCTACTGGAATAGTTTGGGGAGGAAACACTTCAGAAACAATTACTTGGGATGTTGCAAATACAACCAGTGCTCCAGTATCAGCGGCAACAGTTGATATATTTCTTTCTACTGATGGTGGCGCGACATATCCAACTCAAATTGCAAATGATGTGGCAAATGATGGTTCGGAAGTAATTACGGTGCCGAATGTTGCAACAACAACTGCAAGAATTATGGTAATGAATTCTGCAGGGACCTTCTTCGATATTTCTGACAACAATTTTGAAATTACGTTAGCAACATTCGATTATACAATGACTACAACTCCTTCTGTAGTGAGTATTTGTCAACCGAATGATGCAACTTACAATATTGCAATTGGTCAAATAGGAGGATACACAGACCCTGTTAACTTATCAGTTACAGGTGTTCCAGCTGGAGCAACAGCAACATTCACTCCTTCTGCGGTGAATCCTGTTGGTTCAAGTGTTTTAGTAATATCTAATACTGGAGCAGCTACTCAAGGAGTTTACACCTTAACAATAACTGGTAATAGCACTTCTGGGATTAAGACCAACACCGTAACGCTTTCATTAGCTGGTGGCACTCCATCACCTGTATCTCAAGTTTCTCCGACTAATGGAGCAATTGGAGTTTCAACTCCAACAAATTTTACTTGGACAACGGCTCCAGAAGTTGGTGTGACATATGAGATAGACATTGCAAGTGATGCTGGTTTTGCAGCTCTGATTGATCAGGCAACAGGTTTGGCTACAGCAACGTACACTTCAACAGTTTTAGGACCGAATACTACTTATTATTGGAGAGTGAGATCTGTGACTGGCTGTGGAACGTCAGCTTGGTCCTCTACATTTAATTTTAGTACGGATGGATGCTTTTCAACAGACGCAACAGATGTTCCAATTACAATTTCTGCATCCGGGACTCCTACAATAACTTCAACAATTAATATTGCAGGAGCAGGAATTATTACAGATGTAAATGTTTTAAATTTAATTGGAACACATACTTGGATTAACGATATGATTGTAACATTAACGAGCCCTGCAGGAACGGTAGTGTCTTTGTGGAGTCAGGTATGTAATAACGAAGACAATTTCGATTTGAACTTTGATGATGCGGCGGCAGCAGGGGCTTTACCTTGCCCGCCTATTGGTGGGGGAACCTATCAGCCTGCTGGTTCTTTGGCCTCCTTGAATGGAGAAAGTATCACCGGAAATTGGATCTTAACGGTCTCAGATGCTGTTAATCAAGATGGTGGAGAATTACAAAGTTGGACTTTAGAGCTCTGTACGAACCCAATTGTATGTAATGACCCAACAACGCCAACTCTATCGAATGATGTTGCAATTTGTGATGGTAGTTCAACAACACTTTCTGTTGCTTCTGGATCGTTGAATGATGCAACAGCTTGGCAATGGTACACTGGCTCATGTGGAGGAACTGCTGAAGGGAACGGAACATCAATTAGCGTGAGTCCAACAACGACAACAACTTATTTTGCCAGAGGAGAAGGTGGATGTGTTACTCCAGGAATATGTTCTTCCGTTACAGTTACAGTGAACTCACCTGACAACACAACACAGTCAGCATCTATTTGTAATGGACAGACCTATACTTTCCCAGATGGAAGCACAGGAACAAATGCTCAAACACAAACAAGTGTATTAACAAACACAAACAGTTGTGACAGTATCATCGTTACAACTTTAACGGTTAATGCGGCTGATAACACAACACAAACAGCCTCTATATGCAATGGACAGACTTATACTTTCCCAGATGGAAGTACAGGAACAACTGGTCAAACTCAAACAAGTACGTTAACGAATGGAAATGGTTGTGATAGTATTATTGTTACAACCTTAACTGTGGTTACAACCTTTAATACAACTCAATCGGCATCAATTTGTAATGGGCAGACTTATACTTTCCCCGATGGAAGTACAGGTACAACTGGTCAGACCCAAACAAGTACATTAATGAGCTCAGGTGGTTGCGACAGTATTATTGTAACAACATTGACGGTTAATCCAGTTGACAACACAACTCAAACAGGATCAATTTGTCAGGGACAGACTTATACTTTCCCAGATGGTTCAACGGGAACCACTTCACAAACACAAACCAGCGTTTTGACAAATGGGAATGGCTGTGACAGTATCATTGTAACTACATTGACTGTTCAAACGGTTGATGTTTCTGTAACTGATGGCGGTGGAATTCTTACCGCAAACTTTAATGGAGGAACATACCAATGGTTAGATTGTAATAATGGTAACAATCCAATTGCGGGAGCAACAAATCAGTCGTTTACACCTACTGCAACAGTTGGAAATTATTCTGTTATTGTGACGGATGGCCCTTGTTCTGATACTTCAGCATGTACTCTTGTTGATTTCACAGGTATTGAGGAGAATGACATCAATCAAGTTGTTATTTATCCAAATCCGGCGACAACGAATATTACAATTGAATGGATAGGAGAGATTGATTATATTGAGGTAACTGATACGAAAGGAAAAGTTCTTAATCGTATAGAGAAATTTGATGGTCAGTCTTATCAATTATCAGTAACCAACTTTGCTAAAGGCGTATATTTTATTCACATTGGAAATGAATTTGGAAGAACTGTTTACGACATTGTTAAACAATAAAAGAGTTCGAAAGAGGGCATTGTTAAAAACGTCCTCTTTTAGTTTACCGATATTTTTTTCTGCATATTAGATAAAATAATACCTTTGTCTTGAAGGAAAGCAGATGAGTGATCAGAAAAAAATAGCAGTTATTGGTGGAGGAAGTTGGGCGACAGCACTTGTGAAAATCTTATGTAATAATGTAGATTCTCTGAACTGGTACATGCGAAATGATGATGCTGTAAAACACATTATCAAGTTTCGTCACAATCCAAATTATTTGCAATCTGTTGAATTCGATTTAAGTAAAATCAATGTCAGCACAGACTTACATAAAATGATAGAGTCGGCCGATATTATTATTATCGCAACACCTTCTGCATTTTTAGTGAAACTTTTTGAAGACTTTCCCATTGAATTATTTAAAGACAAGACTGTTTTTTCTGCTGTAAAAGGGATTATTCCAGAATACCATGCAATTCCCGCTCGATTTATTCATAAAACGTTTGGTACACCTTATGATAACATTGGAATTATTTGTGGACCTTGTCATGCAGAAGAAGTTGCCTTAGAACGACTGTCCTACCTAACAGTGGCTTGTCAAGAAGACGAGATAGCCGAGGAAATGGCAGAGTTGCTTTCATGTAGATATATTAAGACAACATGCTCGGATGATTTATTTGGAACAGAAATTTCTGCTGTTCTAAAGAATGTTTATGCCATCGCCTCCGGAATTTGTGCTGGATTGGGTTACGGAGATAATTTTCAATCAGTCCTTATTTCTAATGCGATACAAGAAATAGAAAATTTAATTGATGAAATGAGCCCAATTCACCGAGATGTAAAATCATCTGCGTATTTGGGTGATTTGTTGGTCACGGCATACTCCAAATTCTCTAGAAATAGATCTTTTGGGTTTATGATAGGGAAAGGTTATTCTGTTAAAACGGCTCAAATGGAAATGGACATGGTAGCAGAAGGTTATTATGCCATTAAGAGCGTTATGGAAATTATGCGCAAGTTTGAGGTAGAAATGCCTATTGTTGAAGCTGTTTACAATATCATTTATGAACGAATTTCTCCAGTAATTGAAATGCGTATTTTGACTGATAAGTTAAGTTGATGAAGGTTTTTAAATTTGGTGGAGCATCAGTAAAAGATGCAGAATCTATTCGTAATATAATAGAGTTATTATCGCTTTATCAAGGAGAAAAATTGGCAATCGTTATTTCTGCAATGGGAAAAAATACCAATGCATTTGAAGAATTAGTAAGTTCTTGTCTCTCTTCGAATGAACATTTTTTCACCTTAATCAATCAGCGAAAAACATTTCATTTAGAAATAATAAATGAGTTAATTAGCGACAAATCGAATCCGATTTTTGATGAGGTCCATTTTATCTTCGACGATTTAAAGAATACTTTTTCAAATAGCTTGCAAGAGAACGAAAAGGCATTGTATTCAGAAATAGTTTCTGTCGGAGAGTTACTTTCTACCAAAATAATCAATGCTTTTTTACTACAAGAAGGGTTTATTTCCCAATGGGTGGATGCTCGAAAAATAATACGAACTGAAGATAAATTTTTGAGTGCAAATGTAGAATGGGAAATAACGCAAGAACTATTTAAAACGAAATTTTTACCGTCCATCGACACTTGTGACATTCTAATTACGCAAGGATTTGTTGGGCACAACGCGAGTAATCAAACAACTACATTGGGCCGCGAAGGATCTGATTTTTCAGCCGCTATTGTTGCTCACTGTTGCAATGCAGAGGATGTAACTATTTGGAAGGACGTCCCAGGAATGCTTAACGCAGACCCAAAATGGTTTGACAACACGGTTAAATTGGATAAAATCTCTTTTCGAGAAGCGATAGAGCTCTCTTATTATGGAGCATCAGTCATTCATCCAAAAACGATAAAGCCACTCCAAAATAAAAATATTCCACTGTATGTTAAATCATTTTTGAATCCAACAGAAGACGGAACAGTGATTCACTCTTGCACAAAAAATGACCACTTGATACCCTCCTATATTTTTAAAAAGGATCAGATTCTTTTTTCAATCACACCAAAGGACTTTTCATTTATTGGCGAAGAAAATTTAAGTGATATTTTTAGAATTCTTTCTTCACTCGATATGAAAATAAATGTAATGCAAAATTCTGCACTGAGCTTTTCTATTTTGATTGATGACAAGAATTTGGACATTGCTCAATTTTTGAAATTATTTTCTGAGACTTATCAAGTGAAGTATAACTCTGAATTAGAACTGATAACCATTCGCCATTACAATCAAGAAACGATTGCTCGACTAACAAGCAGCAAAAGCATTATTCTGCAGCAATTAACCAGAGAAACAGCTAGAATTATTGTTGCGAAGGGTGCGGAATAAGAGTGACAGCTATCTTCTTTACAAAGCTTGAACACTCCATTAACCAATATTTCAAGATACAAATACCTCAAAAGAGTGATTGACTTACCATAAACAAATCCTATATTTGTAATCATTCTAAATAGTGGAAAAATTACTATCAAATATCAAAAATGGCGAACACGTTATCGTTCGTGAATTGAAAAATTCTGTTTTCAAGGTTAAAATGATGGAAATGGGCTTAATCAAGGGAAAAAAAATAGAAGTTTTATTCCGAGCTCCGTTCGGAGGACCTATTGCAATTGATGTTGATGGATACACTTTATCTCTCAGGAAAGACGAGGCAGCATTGGTTTTGATTGATATTCAAAACGACGTTTGAGCATGAAAATAGCACTTTTAGGTAACCCAAATACAGGAAAAAGTACCGTTTTTAATATGTTAACAGGAATGCGACAACATGTCGGTAATTTTCCTGGCGTCACCGTAGATAAAAAAACAGGAATCATCGAAATTGGAGAAGAAAAGCACGAATTGGTTGACTTTCCAGGAACGTATAGCCTGTACCCTCGCTCAAAAGATGAAGAAATTGTTTACACGAGTTTGTGTGATCCAGCAAATTCGGAATATCCGGATGCTGTAATTGTCATTGTAGATGCCTCTAATTTGGAGCGAAATTTATTGTTCTTTAGTCAAGTATATGACCTGCAAATTCCAATAATTTTGGTCTTAAACATGACTGATTTAGCACATAAGCAGAACAAAAAAGTGGATGTAAAGGCCTTGCAAGACATTTTTCCGGAAGCTTCTGTTGTTGAATCAATTGCACGAATCAAGTCGGGTAAAAATCAACTGTTTTATGCAATTTCTTCCTTAAAAGAACGAAAAGGACATATTTTTCATAAAGATATTACAGTTGCGTCTTCTTTGGACATTAAAGAACAAGAGCAAGATACAGAAAAACGCTTTTTACACATTAAGTCAATTATTGGGAACCTTGAAAGCGTTATTGAGAAAACAGATAGGCCAGCTAACAAATGGGATAAAATATTGGTTCACCCTGTTTTCGGGTATTTAATTTTTGCGGCAATCCTTTTAATTATTTTTCAATTCATTTACGTATTTGCAACAATACCGATGGATCTTATTGATGGCTTTTTTGCATCATTTAGTCAGTGGATGGCTCAAAGTTTACCAGAAGGCGTGTTAACAGATCTTCTTTCTCAAGGAATTATTCCAGGGATTGGAGGTATAGCTATTTTCATCCCTCAAATTGCTTTGCTCTTCTTTTTTATCGCTATTCTAGAGGAAACGGGATATCTTTCTAGAGTGGTATTTATTATGGACAAATTACTGCGTCCGTTTGGTTTAAATGGAAAGAGTGTTGTTCCCCTTTTGTCGAGTGTTGCCTGCGCCATTCCAGGTATAATGTCTGCTCGAACTATTTCTGACTGGAAAGAACGATTAATTACTATTCTCGTGGCTCCGTTAATGAGTTGTAGTGCACGAATTCCGGTTTACACGGTACTCATAGCATTGGTTATTCCGAACAAAACGGTCTTTGGTTTTATGAATGTACAGGGACTTGTCTTATTCGGCTTGTATGCCTTAGGATTGTTCTCGGCGTTAGGAGTTGCGTTCCTCATGAAACTATTTATTAAAACAAAGGACAAAGGATTTTTAATGTTGGAGATGCCTTCATACAAAATGCCAAGAGTTCAAAATATTTTGATGGTTGTTTTGGAGAAAGTGAAACTCTTTGTGTGGGATGCAGGAAAAATTATTCTTTCAATTTCAATCATTCTATGGGCTTTAGCTAGTTTTGGACCAAGTGGGAGGATTGATGAGGTTTTAGTAGCGATAGAAACCGAAGCGATTACTGAAAACTGGACAGACTCTGAAAAGAATCAAGAAATTGCATCTGCAAAATTGGAAAATTCTTACATTGGAATATTGGGAAAATCGATAGAACCTGTTATTGAACCACTCGGTTATGATTGGAAAATTGGTATCTCATTGATTACTTCTTTCGCTGCAAGAGAGGTTTTTGTGGGTTCAATGGCAACAATTTATGCTGTCGGTGATGATGGGGAGGACAACAAACCACTACTCGAAAAAATGCGCAGCCAGACAAGAGCAGATGGATCGCCTGTTTTTACACTTGCAACAGGAGTTAGTTTAATGATTTTTTACGTCTTTGCCATGCAATGTATGGCAACATTGGCGGTAGTAAAAAGAGAAACAAAAACATGGAAATGGCCACTTATTCAATTAGGTTACATGGGGGTTTTGGCCTATTTAGCTGCTTTTATAACCTATAATTTATTATCATAATGCAGCGAATTATTGTCATACTTGTTATCATTGGAGCAACAGCTTATTTAGGGTGGAAATTTTACAAAAAATTCTACAAGAAAGATGAGGGTTGTGATAAATGTGCAGTGAAACAGGTTAAAAAGAAATAAGCATTTATCGTTTATACTTTGACTTTTCAATAAAAACAATAACTTTGCACCCTTCTTCAACTACCTGAAGGGAAAAAATATGCTCGAGTGGCGGAACTGGTAGACGCGCTGGATTCAAAATCCAGTTCTTTCGGGAGTGCGGGTTCGATTCCCGCCTCGAGTACATTAAGGTTGTAAATTTTTATTTGCAACCTTTTTTGATTCACAGAATCGATGTTATCTGTTTTCAACATCATCTTTTTCTGGACTCAATGGTTTTGCTTTTATCTAAGAACAGATTTTCCACAATAGGCTTAAATACAATATCTATATGAACAGTAATTACTGTCATCAGAATATAAAGTGTCAATGCAATAATCATCCCTCCCAATAAGGCAATGGGCATACTTTTTTTCGGATCCTTAGCTTCTTCAGCGATATTCGCCAAGTCCTCAAAACCAACGAATGCAAAAAAAGCAAGGAAGGCACCCTGAAATACTGCTAGGACATCATAGTCAGGAGCATTCACAAAAGATTCTGAAAAGTAATCCTTAATCTCTAACGGACTAACTCCTGCTGCACTGATAATAAAAATCAATCCTGCTACCTCAACCAAGGTTATCATTCCAATTACGGTCATTGACTCACCAATTCCCCAGATCGCAATTAGACTCAGGAGTATGATCATTATGGAGATTACTATCCAATCGGGGAGTTCAATAAAAATGTCAAGATAGCCCACAAATCCTTTTAAGATTGCAGCGGCTGAAATAAATCCTGTAAAAATCACCCCCCATCCAACAAAAGCAGAAAGTCGCTTTGAGCCAGTTGCCTCTTTTGCGTAAACAATCTCACCACCACTTTTAGGAAAACGAGGAGCGAGTAGAGAATAAGAGTAGGCCGTTAGTGATGCCAACACACCAGCAATCAGGAATGACAAAGGGGCCAAAGAACCTGCATACCCTGCAACTTTACCAAGAACTACATAAACACCAGCATACAACACTTAAGCACAATGAAGTCAAGCCTTACTTGACCATTCATTGATGCTTAAGTGTTTAAGTAGTTTTAGTCTATTACTGTAATTAAATCATCTTTACTTTTTCTGATCTTTTTAAGATTCACTAACCAGTCATTTTCGGCATCTCTGTATCCTAAGGGAAGTAGGACACAGCTCTTTAATCCTTTCTCTCTTAGTCCTAGTAGTTCATCTACAGCAGCTGGGTCAAAACCTTCCATTGGAGTTGCGTCAACTTCTTCAAAAGCAGCAGCAGTGATAGCTTGCGAAAAGGCTATATACGCTTGTTTCACGGCATGGTCAAAATTCACTTCAGGATCTCTTTGAGGATAATTGCTTAACAGCATCTGTCTGTAATTCTCCCAACCTTCGTTTTTAAATCCTCGAACATCATTAACATGGTCAAACATCTTGTTGATTCTGTCTTCGGTGTAGGTGTCCCAGGCTGCAAAAACCAATAAGTGAGAGCAATCGGAGACTACCGATTGATTCCATGCAACTGGTTTGATTTTATCTTTTACTTCCTGATTGGTCACCATCACCACTTCAAAAGGCTGCAATCCACTCGAGGTTGGAGCAAGTGATATCGCTTCAATGATATTATCAATCTTTTCTTGAGGTATTTTTTGACCATTCATGGCCTTTGTGGCATAGCGCCAATTAAGTTTATCTAGTAATTCCATTGTTTTTAGATTAATTCTTTCAATAAAGTATTCGCTGCAAGTTTTCCTAGCTCATTCGAGGCTAAAGGGCTAGCGCCGGTAATTAATTTTCGATCCACACAAACACTCTTGTCCGATTTGGTGTTCATTAGGTTGACCCCTAAACTCTTTAGTTTTTCGCTTAATCCATGTGGCATATGGCCTGGTAAGTAACCTACCATAGGTGTTTTCTTGTCTACCGAGTCAGGGAATACGCACATGTTATATCCATCATAAATAAATTTCTGTTCAACAAGTGTTGTTGCCAAAAATGAACCGGGTCCATGACAGAGGCTAATCGTAAATAATTCGTTCTGATGTGCCCAATTCAGAACCATACCAACATTTTTATCCTCTGGCATCCCAATCATAGCACCATGACCGCCTGGAACGAAAACAGCAGCATACGATTCGGAGTAATTAAATGATGTGTTAATAAATTCGGAAAGTTTAACAGGTTTTTCAAAACTTGACTTAAGCTCATTATAAATAGCTTTTACATGGTCATCCTTCTCAGGAAAGGCCCACATTTCGAAAACTACAGGTTTACCAGTTGGCGTTGCAATTTCGAACTCGAATCCAGCATTTTTTAAATGCAGCATAGGTACTAATGCTTCTACGGGATGGTTCCCAGTGGAGAACATTTTTCCATTTTCCATTTTCAAGTTTTTCTCTTCGGTAAATATTACGAGGATCTTCGATCTCGTACCGGTGTACTTTTGATATAAGTTATTTTCAAAATCTGTTTTGTCAACAGTTGCTAATTTCAATGCAAGTTTGGAAGGACTGTATGATCCATCCGATTCCAGTTTGGGAGCAATCCCAAGTATTTTTTTCAGCATAACATTTTTGTTTTCTATTTGAAACAAAAGTATGCGGTCTATTCTCGATAAAAATTAACCTATGGTAAGAAATCTATTTTTTCACTTTTTCTGCCCTTATACGGCTCAAGCTTTGTTGCGTGATTCCTAAATAAGATGCGATATGATAATTTGGAGTGTACTGCTCAATATCAGGATATTGTTCTAGAAATAAATCATATCTCTCTTGAGCAGTTAGTTGTAATTGATTTAAAATTCTTTTATGCAAACTAACCACATGACGTTCTAAATTTTTTCGTTGAAAAGGCTCAAATTCAGGGAATAATGAGTGTATACCATCTAATTCTTTAGCGTTAAACTCAATGATCGTTGAATCAGTTATACACTCTACGATTAGTGTCGCAAGTTCATTGTTATAAATAGCTATAAAATCACTAATCCACCAATCTTTAATAGCAAACTGCAAAGTATGTTCTTTACCATCTTTATCAATGCAGTAAGACCTTAAACAGCCTTCAGTAACAAAATAGGTTTTCTTCACAGTTTGTCCTTGTCGGATTAAGATTTCTCCTTTAGGAACTGTTTTCTCTTTTGAAATGGAAAAAAGATATTCTTCAGCTTTTGAGCTTAGCTTTATACTGCTTTTTATTTTGGTGATTAATTCTTGCAATTTTTCAATGATAGCGTTAATTACTTACAACGGGAGTTTGCGCACAAACTCGATTTTCTTTTAAAAATAGTATTAATCTGGCACATAC
>CAXBMR010000052.1:0-16440 GCA_963976995.1 uncultured Fluviicola sp. | reverse complement strand
GTATGTGCCAGATTAATACTATTTTTAAAAGAAAATCGAGTTTGTGCGCAAACTCTCGTTAGTCCTACTTCAACATTTGCTTGGGGCAATACTTTTGACAATACAACTCAACCATACAATAATGGTATTTTAGTTGTTAATCCTGTTTTACCAGGTACAACGGGCTATTTCTTAACTGCTGCAGCAACTGGTTGTGGTCCAATAGGTGGCACTTCCGATACTACTTTTATTACTGGTGTCTCATCCTCTGTAATAGCAACAGGAATTGATGATATTTGTACCGCTGGAATTGGTCAAGTTACAGCAACACCAACAAGTGGCTCTGCTCCTTATACTTATGTGTGGCCAACTCTGGGAGGAGCTACAACTCAAATTGTAAATGGCGTGACAGCTGGAACATATCAAGTTCAAATGACAGATGCCATGGGTTGCCCATCAATGGCTTCAGTAACTATTGGTGATACACCGGCAGCTTATAATAGTTCTTCCACTGTGGTTTCTTGCCCAGGTGGAAATGATGGAACGGCTTTCGCTGAAATGATTCCACCATTGGGAAATATCACTTACCTATGGGATGATCCATTAGCTCAAACAACACAAATAGCAGTAGGATTGACAGCAGGGACATACAATTGTACAATTACGTCAGATATTGGCTGTTCAAATACCGTTGCAGTTGTTGTAACAGAAATTTCTGGAATGATAGGGCCAATTGTTGCTCAATCTGATGTAACATGTAACGCAGGAAATGATGGAATGATAGAGGTGAATGTAACACAAGGTACAGCACCTTATTCATATTCTTGGGATAATTCTATCTCAATTGATTCGATTGCGACTGATTTAGCAGTAGGTCCTCATACGGTAACTGTAACCGATGCAAATGGTTGTATCATAACCATCGCAGGAATGCTAAATCAACCTACTGCATTAAGTATTGTGAATATTACACCAGATACGCAAATTTGCCCTGAGGATAAAATAATGCTATCCGCAACTGGAGCTGGAGGTTCTTCGGCTTATATTTACACATGGTTTAACGGAGCAGTTGAAATAGGTACAGGAGCGCAAATTGAAGTCGATCCGGATGTAACAAACACCAACTATTGCGTTGAACTTTCTGAAGAATGTGGTTCTCCCTCAATTCAAGAATGTGTGCGCATTTATTTCCCGACACCAATTGTTCCCTTGGCTACCGTAGATCAAGTTGCTAAGTGTGTACCAGATACATTTTATTTTGAAAACATATCTTCTAATGGTCAGGAAGTGGCTTCTACTTTTTGGGAATTTGGAGATAACATTACGCATTTTGCCTTAGAAAATGGATTGGACCCAACTGAACACTACTATTTAACAACAGGACCACAAGATATAACTATGACTGTAACGTCTATTTTCGGCTGTGTTTATGTGGATACTCTAAAAAGTTTTATTGATGTTGTTCCTTCTCCTATTGCTAACTGGAATTTCTCAAATAATCCATCTACTATTTTTGAAACAGTTGTTCAAATGTTTGATAAATCAACTCCCGATGTTGTGGACTGGCAATGGTACAGTCCAGGGTCTCAGCCCACATCAAGTAATGTAGAGAATCCTATTTTTGTTTATCCAGAAAATATAGTGAATGATTATCCAGTTACGCTCATTGTAACAAATCAACAAGGATGTATGGACTCGTTAACAATGTTGGTTAGTATAGTAGAAGATATTTTATTCTTCGCCCCAACTGCTTTTACACCTGATGGAAACGAATTAAATAATACTTGGAGACCTATTGTCTCCGGAATTGACATATACGACTACGACTTATTTGTTTATAATCGTTGGGGAGAATTGATTTGGGAAAGTCATGATCCCTCACAAGGTTGGGATGGGACCTATAAAGGAAGAATGATAAAGAATGGTACCTATATCTGGACAGCTACAGTTAAGAATCCTTATGCAGATGAACGAATTAACTTTAATGGACACGTTTCCATACTTAAAGGGGAGCAAAATTTTGTTACTGAGTAATTGTTAGCGCTTTTGGTCTCATAATTGCTATTAGAAAAGAAATAGTTATTAAGTTTACAAAAAATCAAAAGCATGAAAAAAGTATTTTTATCTATAGGTATTATTGCATCATTGGGATTATCTTCTTGTGATGTTTTGAATGAAGCAGCAGGAGTTATTCTTACTGAAGATTCAGGTACATCTGCACCTAGCTTAACAAACACAGAAGTTATTTCAGGACTTAAAGAAGCATTGACTGTTGGTATTACCAATTCTGTGAATCTTACTTCTGTAACAGATGGCTTCCTTAAAAATAATTCAATAAAACTGCCATTTCCAGAAGAAGCAATCAAAGTAAAGCAGAAAGCTATTGACTGGGGACTTGAAGGACAAGTGACTAAATTTGTAACGACCCTTAATAGAGCTGCAGAAGAAGCTTCTAAGGAAGCGTTACCCATTTTTAAAGACGCAATTATGAAAATGAGCGTGCAAGATGGCTTCGCTATTTTGAATGGGGGAGACGGTGCTGCAACTAAATTTTTGTCGGACAACACAACTTCAGCATTGACTGCTGCGTTTTCACCAAAAGTGGAAGCGGCAATTTCTAAAGTGAAATTAACCGACGTTTGGAATCCAATTATTACGAAATACAATACAGCTATGAATTTCACAGGTGGAACCAAACTGAATCCTGATTTGAATCAATATGTTACAGAGCGTGCAATTGCTGGGATGTTTAAAATGGTCGCTTTGGAAGAAAATAAAATCAGAAAAGACCCATTGGCTCGTGTAACCGATCTTCTTCAGAAAGTTTTTGGAAGTATTGGTCAGTAACTCGATTTAGTATAATTTTCTTAGACGTTACCGATATGGTAACGTCTTTTTTTATGTACATTGTTTCTTCTAAATTTTTAAGAGAATATATAATACACATTTTACTATGCAATATCCACCATCAGAGCTCGTATTGAATGATAAAGGACTGGTTTATCACCTTGGATTATCTCCACATCAAATTTCCCTTCAAATTATTTTAGTGGGTGATCAAGATCGAGTTGATTTAGTCGCATCATTTTTTGATAATGTAGAGCATAGCTCTCAGCATAGAGAATTTGCTTGTAAAACGGGCACGTATAATGGGAAAAGAATTTCAGTTATCTCAACTGGGATTGGAACGGACAATATAGATATAACTATTAATGAGCTTGACGCATTGGTAAATATTGACTTAGAATCTAGAGAAGATAAGAAATCACTCATGTCACTAGACCTTATACGAATTGGAACATGCGGAATTTTGCAACCAGATGCTCCGATTCACTCTTATATTCTTACTACATATGCTTTTGGATTGGATAATGTGGCGCACTTTTACGATATTCAACATAAAGCAGACGAAGTTGCATTGAATAAGGCGATTAATGATTATATCAATCTTCCAGAACAAATTGTAACGTACACAACAAAAGCTACCAGTGAATTGTTTAATAAACTTTCGTCTGAAAAAACAGTTGAAGGAGTTACTGTAACGAGTAGTGGTTTTTATGGTCCACAGGGAAGACAGTTAAGGTTGAAGAATAGTACAGTAGCATTAGGTGATAAGTTGACAACTTTCTCTTATGAAGGACATAAGATTACGAATTTTGAAATGGAAAGTTCGGCACTTTTTGCCTTAGGAAAAGCAATGGGACATAACTGTGCGACTATTTGTCTGGGAATTGCTAATCGTCCGACAAAAGATTTCTCGAAAGATTACCATCCGCATATGATGGGGTTGATTGAGTATGTGTTGGATAGGATATAAATCCACTTTCTTTTTTTTCGAAAAAAGAAAGTTCGCAAAGAAAAAGCTCGTGGCTACAATTGTTCATTTCTTCCATCTTTTTAAAAAGTGACACTTTCGCGAATCCTATCAGCTAGCTCTAGTGTTCGCACTTTTTAATTTGATTTCATCATTCACAATTGAATGCCACTTAGATTATGCACTGATTTATTATTAGTGTGGTATGATTATGGTTTTGCTTCGTATCTTTCGGAAATGATAAATTCTTTTTCAAAAAAGACAGCGGTTGGTTCAATAGCAATATTGGGATGTGGTTGGTTGGGAGAAAGAATAGGAAAGTCATTTTTAGAAAAAGGCTGTATTGTGAAAGGTTCTTCAAGAAATGAAAAACGTATTGAGGAATTATACAGTTTTGGTTTTCAGTCGTTTAAAATTGATATTGAAGAATTGGGAAGCATTAATCACGACTTCTTTGATGTTGATGTATTGATTGTTGCAACGACGAATAAGAATAAGTTTGCTCATCAAAATTTGCTTAAAATCATCACTAGTAGCCATGTGAAGAAGATTTTCTTTATTAGCTCCACTTCAGTTTACATGCCTTCTGTTCGGCCTATAACGGTACATTCGGAGCTAAGTGACTCTCCTTTAATCGCGATCGAAAAAGAATATTTAAAACTTGAAAATAGTGTAATTCTAAGGTGTGGTGGCTTAATCGGTGACAATCGGCAACCTGGCAACTTCTTTAAAAAAGGTGCTACGATCAAAAATCCTGAAGCTTCTGTTAATATTATTCACTTTAAAGAAGTTATCGTTAGCATAAATTCATTGGTAGAAAAAACGTGTGAATTCAGGATTTACAATCTAATTGAAGAATCACAGCTAAGTCGGTACGAATACTACAGTAAGGCTTACGAGACT
Organism: uncultured Fluviicola sp.; assembly: GCA_963976995.1. Lineage (GTDB taxonomy): Bacteria > Bacteroidota > Bacteroidia > Flavobacteriales_D > Crocinitomicaceae > UBA4466. Next base: position 11,744 of record CAXBMR010000052.1, on the reverse strand, counting down.
TTGCAAGGAGAAAGCGGTGAGTTTGTTAGTTGATATTTACTAGAGTTTAAGTAGTGTTTTTAATAATAGTATACGAGAGAGTCGCACACAGGCTTTAAGGTTATGGATTTATGTTATAAAACCACTCGAAAAATTTACATGGTAACTTAGGGTTTTTTATTGTTTACATTAAAGAAAAACCAACAATTATAAAGAAATACAAAATAAAAATGAGATTTCCGATAATTGCTACTATAGCTTTCCTCTTGTTTTTCTTTCTTTCTGCAAAACCAAAAATAAATCCAGCTAAATTTATTCCGAATGTAAAAATCATACTTATCGCTAACCAAACAGTTTCATCATTTGTAAGGCCTAATTCTAACCAAAATGTTGCAATAAGAAATGTTAGAGCAATAATAGCTCCGCCCAAAATTAATAAATTAATAGACCATAATTTTCCACATCACTACATATTCCTCCTATATTGTCCACCAACTTTAAACAGAGCATTGGTAATTTCACCAATCGAAGCATATTTACACGTTTCCATTAATTGCTCGAAAAGATTATCGTTCTGAACAGCTGCTTTTTGAACTTTCTCAATACCTGTAGTTGCTTTTTCGCCAAAAGTAGTTTGAAGTTCTTTCAACATGCCAATTTGGTATGCTTTCTCTTCTTCAGTTGCGCGAACAACTTCTTTAGGCAGAATCGTTGGAGAACCATTCTTGCTAAGAAAAGTGTTTACACCAATGATTGGAAATTCCCCAGTATGCTTTAAAGTCTCGTAAAACAAGGATTCTTCTTGAATTTTTGAACGTTGGTACATTGTTTCCATTGCGCCAAGAACTCCGCCTCTTTCTGTGATTCTGTCAAATTCTGTTAAAACTGCTTCTTCTACAAGATTCGTTAATTCCTCAATGATGAATGCTCCTTGTAATGGGTTCTCATTTTTCGCTAAGCCTAATTCTTTGTTGATAATCAACTGAATTGCCATTGCTCTACGAACAGATTCTTCAGTGGGAGTTGTAATTGCTTCATCGTACGCATTGGTGTGTAAAGAATTACAGTTGTCGTAAATTGCATAGAGGGCTTGCAAAGTCGTACGAATGTCATTGAAATCAATTTCTTGCGCATGAAGCGAACGCCCAGAAGTTTGGATGTGATACTTTAGCATTTGCGCTCTTGAGTTAGCACCGTATTTTTTATTCATTGCTTTGGCCCATAATTTTCGTGCAACACGACCAATTACAGCATATTCTGGATCGATACCATTGGAGAAAAAGAAAGAAAGATTGGGACCAAACTTATTGATGTCCATTCCACGACTGAGGTAATATTCAACATACGTAAAACCGTTTGCTAAAGTAAATGCCAGTTGAGTAATTGGATTTGCGCCTGCTTCAGCAATGTGATAGCCAGAGATGGAAACTGAATAGAAATTTCGAACTCCGTTTTCAATAAAATATTCTTGTACATCTCCCATTAATCGCAGTGCAAATTCGGTAGAAAAAATACAGGTGTTCTGTGCCTGATCTTCTTTGAGAATATCCGCCTGAACAGTTCCTCGAACTAGGGTTAATGTTTTTTTCTTAATTTCTTCGTAAACAGCCAATGGTAATACCATGTCTCCTGTTGCACCCAGCAATAATAATCCTAAACCATCATTTCCTTCTGGTAAATCGCCTTGATAAGCGGGTCGTTTTGTTCCTTTCGTTTTGTAAATATTGGCAATTTTCGCTTCAACTTCTTTTTCTAATCCGTTTTCCTTGATGTATTTTTCACAATTCTGATCGATTGCCGCATTCATGAAAAAACCAAGCATCATAGGTGATGGACCGTTAATTGTCATAGACACTGAAGTCATAGAATGACTTAAATCGAAACCAGAATAGAGTTTTTTCGCATCATCTAAACAGCAAATAGAAACGCCTGAATTTCCAATTTTCCCATAAATATCAGGTCGTTCGTCGGGATCATTTCCGTACAGTGTCACAGAATCGAAAGCTGTTGAAAGTCGTTTCGCTGGCATTCCCTTACTCACATAATGAAATCGTCTGTTCGTTCTTTCTGGACCGCCTTCTCCTGCAAACATTCTTGTTGGATCTTCGCCCTCTCTTTTGAATGGAAATAAACCTGCAGTATAAGGAAATTCACCAGGAACATTCTCTTGTAAAGACCATTTCAAAATGTCACCCCAGCCGGTATATTTTGGCATTGCAATCTTCGGTATCTGAGAGTGAGAAAGAGATTCTGTATGCGTATCGATCTTTAATTCTTTTTCCCTTACCTTAAATTTAAAGACTGGATCAATGTATAATTGTTTCTTTGCTTCCCAGCTTTGAATCAATTCCCAATTCTTCGGGTCAAAGTTTAATTTCTCTTTGGCAAATGCTTCTTTAATACCTTTTACCAGTCTGTCTCTATCGTCAATTTCAGAATCTTTTAATGATTCAATTGAAGAATTCAAGCCCCATAAGCGATCTGCAACAACAACTTGCTCTTTCACCCATTTATCATAGGCTCGATTATTTTCCGAAATTTCCGATAAATAACGTGTTCTCTCTGGCGGAATGACATATATTTTTTCGGACATCTCTCGTGTAATTTCAAAAGCAGATTTCAAATCAGCACCTGCTTTATCTGATAACATATCCATGATTACTTTGTACAAAGTATTCATTCCAGGGTCGTTGAATTGAGATGCTATAGTTCCGTGCACTGGCATTGAGTCAACATCATCTTCCCATAAATTATGATTACGTTGATATTGTTTTCTCACATCCCTCAATGCATCTAGAGCTCCGCGTTTGTCAAACTTATTCAATGCGATTACGTCAGCAAAATCTAGCATGTCAATTTTCTCCAACTGCGTTGCTGCTCCATATTCGGGAGTCATAACATACAAAGACATATCAGAATGATCCAGAATTTCTGTATCGGACTGACCAATTCCTGAAGTTTCTAAGATAATTAAATCGTATTCCGCTGCTTTGAGAATTGTTAATGCTTCAGAAACATGTTTCGACAATGCTAAGTTAGACTGACGTGTTGCCAATGATCGCATATATACGCGTTCATTCTTAATCGAATTCATCCGTATTCTATCTCCTAACAATGCTCCACCCGTTTTTCGTTTAGACGGATCAACGGAAACCACAGCTATCGTTTTTTTGGGAAAATCGATTAAAAAACGTCGAACTAATTCATCTACCAGCGAAGACTTACCTGAGCCACCTGTTCCAGTTATTCCTAGAATAGGAATTGAAACTTTGCTTGCTATTTCATGTACTTCTTTGATTACATCTTTGGATTTTTCTGCAAAATTTTCTGCCGCTGAAATCATTCGAGCAATAGCTGGAGCATTTTTTTCCTTAATATCAGTAACTGAACCAACTAATTGATCACCAACTGGGAAATCGCATCTTTTGATTAAATCGTTAATCATTCCTTGCAATCCCATTGCACGTCCATCGTCTGGATGATAAATCCTTTCAATTCCGTAATCTTCTAATTCTTTTATCTCTGTAGGAAGAATAGTTCCTCCACCTCCACCAAAAATCTTGATGTTTGGCGCACCTTTTTCCTGTAACAAATCGTACATGTATTTGAAGTACTCATTGTGTCCGCCTTGATAAGAAGTCATTGCAATAGCTTGAACATCCTCTTGGATAGCACAATCAACTACCTCTTCTACCGAACGATCATGACCCAAATGGATTACTTCACAGCCCGTACTTTGAATAATTCTACGCATAATATTGATCGCTGCGTCGTGCCCATCAAATAAAGATGCTGCGGTTACTATTCTAACTTTATTCTGAGGCTTGTAAGGTTCTACTCTTTCCATCATAGGTGTTCAATTTGATGCTTTTTGTTGCATTGCGAAAGTACGGATTTTAAGGCAAATTTATTAGAATGAAAAGTGATTTTTTTGTTAGCTCTTCTTTTGGAGCACTTTTTAATTTGTGAGATTAATAGAAGATGTTGAAATAACAATTAGTGAAGTAGGTTGCCATCGAATTAAAAATACTTCATTCTTAATACTTAATTCTCTATCTTTGAGCCCGCAATGAATCAATACAAAAAAGTCGCATTTTATACGCTTGGCTGCAAGCTAAATTTTTCTGAAACTTCTACAATTGGTAGATCTTTTGAGAATGCTGGATATGCAAAAGTCAACTTTGATGACACACCGGATATTTATGTAATAAATACGTGTTCTGTTACAGAAAATGCTGACAAAAAGTGTCGGCAATTGGTAAAAAAAGCGAAGAAAATAAATCCGAATTGCTTTGTCGCAATAATAGGTTGTTTTGCACAATTGAAGCCGAAAGAAATCTCAGAAATTCCGGGTGTGAATATTGTTTTAGGAGCGAATGAAAAATTTAATATTGTCGAGCATATTGAGTCTTTCGATTCCGATGATGTTGTCATCTCAAACGAAAGTATTAAGAAAACAAAAGAATTTGTTCCAGCATTCTCAATGGGAGATAGAACACGATCGTTCTTAAAGATTCAAGATGGTTGTGATTACTTCTGCACTTTTTGCACAATACCTTTAGCTCGTGGTAAAAGTCGAAACGCTACTATTGCGGAAACAGTTGCTCAAGCTAAGAAAATTGCTCAGACAGATGTAAAAGAGGTTGTTTTAACTGGAGTGAATATTGGTGATTTTGGACAGGGAGGAGAGGAAACTTTCTTCGACTTGGTAAAAGAATTGGATAAAGTAGATGGAATTGACCGTTTTAGAATTTCTTCGATTGAACCCAATTTACTGTCAGATGAAATCATTGAATTCTGTTTGACAAAATCCAAACGATTTGTACCTCATTTTCATATTCCTTTGCAAGTTGGAAATGATCGTTTGTTAAAAGCAATGCGAAGAAAGTACAGACGCGAAGTTTTTGCAGATAGAGTTCGTAAAATAAAATCACTACAACCAAATGCTTGTATTGGTGTTGATGTAATTGTTGGTTTTCCTGGTGAAACGGATGAAGATTTCATGGACACTGTCAATTTTATCAAAGAATTAGAAGTGTCCTATTTACACGTTTTCACGTATTCAGAAAGAGCCAATACAACAGCGATTAAGTTAGAAGATTCTGTGCCAATGAATATTCGAAAGGAACGCAGTAAGCAATTGCACATTCTCTCTTCAAAGAAAAAAAGAGCTTTTTATGAGTCGCAAATTGGTAAGAATGAAACAGTTCTTCTTGAAAATGAAAACAATGAAGGAACGATGTATGGTTTTACTTCAAACTATGTTAAAATCAAGACCCCATTCAAGGCAAATTTGACGAATACCTTCCAAGAAATCAAGATGACAGAAATTGATAGAGATGGGATTGTGAAGTGTGAGTTTGTTAATTGAGATTGTATCAGATTTATTCTTTATTTTTCTCTTTTTGCACGATTTTTGCTATAAAGCGAATTCATTCCAAATCAAAATGTACATTTGTCTCCATGTATAAATTTCTACTGAGCTTTTTATTTTGTCTTCTAGGACTCTGTTCCTCGGTTAGCTTTTCTCAGGAAATTACAGTGACCGATGAGGTCACGCTTGAACACATCCCAGGTGTTAAAATTTATTCTAAAAACCCTAAAGTTCAACTTGTAGCAAATAGTGAAGGTCGTTTTAGAGCAGACGCATTTAAAGGTTGTGATTCTATTTTCGTTTCGTACCCAGAGTATAGAACACTCGTTTTTAGTTATCTTGAATTATCAAAGCTCACCGGAATTCAACTTTCTGAAAGTCATTTAGTGGTTTCTGAAATGGCTGTTTCGGCCTCTAGATGGGAGCAAGATAAGGCAAAATCTCCCACAAGAATTACAAAGTTACATTTAAAGGATATCGCTCTGCTAGAACCACAAACCACAGCTGATTTGTTGGAAGCTAGTGGCTACGTTTTTATTCAAAAAAGTCAATTTGCTGGAGGCTCACCACAGTTGAGAGGATTTGGAGCCAATCGCATAATGATTGTAGTGGATGGGGTAAGAATGAACAACGCTATTTTTAGATCAGGTAATTTGCAAAACATTATTTCTCTTGATCCCAATTCATTAGAATCAGTTGAAATACAATTTGGTCCAGGCTCTGTTCTCTATGGTAGTGATGCGATTGGTGGAGTGATGAATTTTACAACTAAAATGCCCATTTTTTCTCCAGACACATCAAAAACTTTGACAAAAACAACAGTATTCACTCGTTATTCTTCTGCAAGTAATGAGTCAACATCGCATTTAAGTTTTAATCTTGGAAAAAAATCATGGTCAACGGTGACGGATGTTTCATTTTCTCGCTTTGGTGACTTAAAAACTGGAAAATATGGAAATAACTATTTTTTAAGACCAACTTATCAAACGTCAATCAATGGGGTAGATACTACTCTTGTGAATGATGATCCTCGAAGACAAATTAATTCGGGTTATTCTCAGTTTAATATTCTTCATAAAGCTCACTTTAAGTTGAATGAAGATTGGCTTATTGGTTATGATTTTAATTATTCTAATTCCTCGAATGCTCCGCGTTATGATCGATTAACTTTAGATAAAGATGAAGACGGCAAATTGGATAACGCAGAATGGTATTATGGTCCACAAGAATGGATGATGCACCGATTTTCACTCTTGAATAAACCTTCAAAAAAAAGATTTTACAATCAGTTTCGTGTCAATTTGGCCTACCAGAAATATAACGAAAGTAGAAATGATAGAAAAACAGGAAGTAACCTAACTAGAAGGCAATTTGAAGAAGTGAATGCTTTCTCTTTGAATATTGACTTCAAAAAGGAGTGGACCAAAACAACAGGTTTGGTGTATGGATTGGAAGGTGTAATTAATCAAGTTAATTCAAATGCTTACAAAGAAGAAATAAATAGTAGCCTCCAAACTGCTGTAAATTCTAGGTATCCAGATGGTAGTATCTGGCAAACGTATGGTGCATATCTTAACCTTAAACATTCATTTTCCGAGAAATGGACAGTGACTACTGGAATTCGTTATAGTATTTATGATATTCGGGTAGATTTTGACACTTCGCTTTTTGCTTACCCTGTTACAAGTCTTAAAAACTCAAATGGTGCGTTAAATGGAAGTGCCGGAATAGCATTTAATCCATCTAGCCGAACTCAACTTTATTTTAATGCTTCAACAGGTTATCGAGCTCCTAATATTGATGACATTGGGAAAGTTTTTGATTCAGAACCAGGCAGTGTCATTGTGCCAAATGTAAATCTCAAACCAGAATTTGCTTATAATTTTGAACTTGGATTTGTTAAAGCCATTAAAAGTATTTTGAAAATCGATGGAGCGACTTATTTCACTTATTTGAAAGATGCGTTAGCGAGATCATCATTTCTGTTTAATGGTCAAGATAGTATTATGTATGAAGGTTCTTTAAGTCGTGTTATGGCCATTCAAAATAGTAGTAATGCCTATGTTTTTGGGGCTCAAGGTGGAATAGAATTTGTACTAGGAAAAGGATTTAGTGTAAAAAGTAGTATCAGTTATCAAAAAGGTTTTGAATACAGAGTTGACAGTGTTGCTTATTTCCCAAAATCACACGTTGCACCAATTTTTGGTAGGACTAGTTTTATTCTTAAAAGAAAACATCTGCATCTAGAAGCTTATATTGTTTACCAAGGCAGAATGAAACCTGAAGATTTACCTCTCCAAGAAAGAAATGACTTGGTCTATGCACAAGATGTGAATGGTGATCGATTTACACCATCTTGGTACACTATTAATTTTAAAGGGGCCTACTTTTTTAATAAACATCTTTCTTTGAATGCAGGAGTTGAAAATATCACCAATCAATTATACCGTACATTCGGATCAGGTATTTCTTCACCAGGAATTAATTTTACAGTGTCTATTAAAGTTGTTTTTTAGTTATAAACCAACGAATGTCTTGCAGTCGTATTTAACTTGCACTCATCACTCCCTAATCTTTCTTCGTAAAATACTTCCGCTGTTTATCATTGTAAAACCATCGTCGCTCAAGAATATCAGTCTTTTTAATTTCAGGGTCAAAGTCATACACTTTAGAAGGGTCATCAAATTTTACTTTCTCTAATTCTCCCGAATAAATAAGAATATCTTTTGCAAGCGAATAACTTCCTTGATCATATTCAGTTACAATCGAGTGGTTTTCCATATCACCAAGTCCATCGTACATCATTATTTCGAAAGTTTCTGTTAAAATACCATCGTATATTGTTAAGTAACGCCTAAATGAGGCGTTATCTAATTTATAATCAATAATAATGTCTTTGTAGGCTTCTGTTCTAATATTCTCAAAACTGATTGTTAACTTAGCCTTAGCACTTGAGGAAACCGGATTGGCAACTGATATTTCTTTGCTTGCCCCATCCATTATGAAAAAGTAGTTATATCTACCAGAGAAACCTGTTTCAGCACGTTTTGCAAGACGATTTCCAGCAATGGCTTTCTTCATGGCTCTGTCCAATAGATTAACAGTGATCACCATGTCTATACTGTCGTCATTGTCTAGATGAGATTCATAGGTTTCATACGTGTATTCTTCAGTTGCTGGAATTTGCAAATTAGCCTCAATATGATGTACGATTTTTTGCTCAATCGTTTCAATAATAACCCCTTTATCCACATCTGAAGGATTGTCTTTGATTTCTTGAGTACAAGAAAAGAGGAGTAGAGATAAAAATAAAAAAAGAATTTGTTTCATACTTCAAATTTAATCTTTCTGTTCAAAAAACAGCTATTTTTGTTTCATGGAGATTAGATTGAATGATTCTTGGGCCTCTATTCTTAGAAATGAATTTAAGAAAGATTACTTTCAGTCATTGCTTCGGTTTTTAGCTTTGGAAAATGAAAAGTTTCCAACTTCCATCTTTCCAAAAGAAGAAGATATCTTTCGGGCATTAAACGCGTGTTGTTTTGAAGAGGTGAAAGTAGTTATCCTCGGGCAAGATCCTTACCCAACAAAAGGTCATGCTCACGGTCTCTGCTTTTCAACAGAAAAGAGTGTGATGCCATTGCCTAAGAGTTTACAAAATATTTTCAAAGAGTTGAATACTGACATAGGTTCAAAAACTTCAAGTAATGGTAATTTACAACACTGGGCTGATCAAGGAGTTTTGCTCCTAAATACTGTTTTGACGGTGAGAGAAGGGGAGGCAGACAGTCACTCGAATAAAGGTTGGGAACAGTTTACAGATGCCATAATTAACGTTTTAAACGAACATGCTGAGAATATTGTTTACGTTTTATGGGGTGCAAAAGCACAAAAGAAGGCGAAGAGTGTCAATGAAGACAAAAACTTAGTGCTAAAATCTCCACATCCTTCTCCATTGTCGTCGTATAGAGGTTTTTTCGGTTCAAAACCATTCTCAAAAACGAATGACTACCTAGAAAAGCATCATAAGAAGAAGATTGAATGGTAGGGAGAAGTGAAAATTTCCAAATCTTCCTATCTTTGCGCTATGAATTTGGACAATGACTTAATTTTAAGAGCGGCAAGAGGAGAAAATATTGAACGATACCCTGTTTGGTTAATGCGTCAAGCAGGTAGAATTTTACCTGAATACCGTGCTGTTAGAGCTTCTCTTTCTGGGTTTAAAGAACTTGTTGAAACACCGGAGAGAGCTGCTGAAGTGACAGTTCAACCTGTTGATTTACTAGGAGTTGATGCGGCTATAATATTTTCAGATATTTTAGTTGTTCCCGAAGCAATGGGCTTAGAATATCAATTAATAGAGAAAAAAGGACCCTGGTTCGAAAAAACCATTAGAACAGAAGAAGCATTAAAATATGCAAATACTGATTTTGATGTTGAAGACAAGTTGAGTTATGTCCTTGAAGCAATTAAAATTGCAAATAAAGAATTAAATGGTCGTGTTCCACTAATTGGTTTTGCTGGAGCTCCTTGGACCATATTCTGCTATATGACAGAGGGTCAAGGGTCTAAAACTTTTTCAGAATCTCGGAAAATATTATACACAAATCCATCTTTGGCACACGACTTGCTTAGTCGTATAACAGAAGTGACTATTAAATATTTGAAGGCTCAGATAAATGCTGGAGCTCACATGGTTCAAGTTTTTGATTCATGGGCAGGCATTTTAGGAGAAGATCAATATGCAGAGTTTGGATTAAAGTACACGGAAAAAATTGCAAATGCAATAACAGAAGTTCCAGTAACTCTATTTGCAAAAGGAGCACATAGTTCGCTTTCAAAAGTTGTTAAAATGGATTGTAATACAATTGGAGTCGATTGGAATACGGATATTATAAAGACCAGAGCCTTAGTGGGTGATAATAGAACGCTTCAGGGTAATTTGGACCCTTGTGCTTTGTATTCATCACACTCAGAAATAGAGCGATTGACAAATAATATGCTCAATTCTTTCGAAAGTAAGAGACATATTGTTAATTTAGGACATGGAGTTTATCCTGATGTTGATCCAGAAAAGGTAAAAACGTTTATTAAAACAGTGAAAAATTATGAAATCAAGTACTAAAAAAATGAGGACAATACTAGCAACGATTGCTTTTGGAATGTTATCGGTAGTTTCATTTGGTCAAGAAGAAGCACAAAATTTAGTTTCTAACGGGAGTTTTGAAGCAATAGGTAAAAAACCGAAGAGATTAGGTTCTATAGAAAATGCAACTGGTTGGGTTTCTCCAACAGGCGTTAGAGCTGATTTATTTACCTCTTCAAAAATGCCCGATATTGATGTTCCTTTAAATATATATGGCAAAGAAGTTGGGAAGGAAGGAGAAAATTACGCAGGCTTTTATGGATTCTCTTATGGTAACAAATTACCCCGCTCTTATGTGATGACAAAACTAGATGCTCCTTTGAAAAAAGGAATGAGGTATTGCGTGAAATTTTATGTATCCCTAGCTGAGGCATCTAAATATGCTTCCAATAATCTTGGAGCAATGCTTAGCAAAAAGCCTTTTGGTTCCGACTCGAAAGTATCAATTATTGAGGATGCAAGCGTTCAACATTTTAATAATTCTCAGAAAATTTTTACTGCACGTTATAACTGGACAGAGATTTGTGGTCAGTTTGAAGCAAAAGGAGGAGAGAAATTCATCACGATAGGAAATTTTGATTCCAACGACGATACGAAGTCAACTAGAATGAAAAAAGACCCTCGTGTTAAAACGAAGCAAATTATTGCCGCTTACTATTATTTAGATGACGTTCAAGTGAAGTTATTAAATGATGGTGAATCTTGCGACTGCTTGGCTGATGAGGGAAATGATGCATATTCTACACTAATATATCAGAAAGTGGTTACAACTGATGAAGAAATGACGTCAAAAGAGAAAATTGAACTTCAACAAGTGTTTTTTGCTTTTGGGAAATCAAAATTGACGCTTGAAGGAAAGACATCACTTGATTTTATTTTGAAAGAGTTAGAAGCTAATCCCGAAGCTAAATTACAGATTCAAGGACACAACAATGCAATGGAAGATTCTGTAGGAGTCGAAAACGATTATTATGCAGATATGGATAATAAAAGAATAGGTGTTGTTATGAAGTATTTGATGTCTAAAGGATTACCTGAATCGAGAATGATTGCTTCTTCGAAAGGCTCTGAAATGAAGAATGAGGAAGTTGAAGAAGGGGATGACCCTGAACTAGTTATGGCAAAAAGTAGAAGGGTTACCTTTAAGGTACGCTAGAGAGTTTATAAACAAAAAAAGGGGCAAGTAATCAACGAGGGCACTGAAAAAGTAGCTCTTTTTCAAAATCAACTTTAAAAGCGATTGAG
>CAXBMR010000051.1:0-16467 GCA_963976995.1 uncultured Fluviicola sp. | reverse complement strand
TTGCACTCAACGCAGGTAATCCTTCTCGTTACGGCTACATTGTAAAAACCAACTGCCTAGGTTTTATTGGCAATGCTGTAGCTTCTGCTAGTTTCAGTGCAACTAATTTAGATGCCACTTTTTACAATACCAGCATGCAAGCAGGGAGTTATTATTGGGATTTTGGAGATGGTACAACTTTAGAAACGGATGAGTATGCAGACACGGTTTTGCATACGTACCCTTCCCTTTCCCCTTCGAGTGCCTCAGGGGGCGCAGGGGGCGCAGGGGGCGGAGAAGATTATGAGGTCATGCTCATTGCTTACGGTTGCTATGATAGTTTAGGTGTGCGTGATGCAGATACTTTGTTGTTCACAGTAACGGTTACAGAAGACGGTAGTAGTGTGGTTGTAACTGAGAACGGCTACTTTGTGCTATTTCCCAACCCAAGTAGTTCAGGAGGAGAATTGTCTATTTACCTCAATGCACTAGACCCAAACAACGGAGAGGTAAAGCTTAATTTTTACAGTATGGATGGTAGATTGGTTAAAAAGGTTCTGCTTTCTGCAGATGAGGGAACTTATCAACTAGACAATGACTTAGCAAAAGGGATGTATGAGGTTGTATTGGAGCAAGGAGGGAAGGGTTTGCAGAGTGAAAAGTTAATTATACAGTAGAACAAAAATAAGACAATATTTTTTCATAATTGAAGTTATTACACTCATGAAAACTATCCTTTTCTTGCTAATAAGTACCATTTCTTTCTCTCAAAATTGGTTGCAATTATCCGACTTCCCATTGTTGGAAAGAGATGATGGCGTTACATTCACTATTGGCAACAAAGCCTATTGTGGAACAGGTTTAAATGTAGGATTCAGCCCAACGAGAGATTTTAACACCTTTGATTTTGCAACAGATTCTTGGTTGCCCATGCAAGATTTGCCTTTTAATGAAGAAAGACAATATGCAACGGCAGTTGGTTATAATGGTCTGGGTTACTTATTTGGTGGGAGCAACAGTTCTACGTCATTTAATAACCTATGGAGATATGACCCTTTGTTAGATTCTTGGACAGAATTAGCTGCTATGCCTGATTCTGGAAGGGGAGGTTGCTCTAATTTTATTCTTAATAACCAGTGGTATATCATTGGAGGAAGAACAGCCAGTGGTTTGATTAAGAATGAAGTTTGGTTGTATGATTTTGCAAGCAATACGTGGCTTCAAAAAGCAAACTTGCCCAATGCGGGAATGTGGAGAGGAATGGCATTTTCTTCAGCAACAATAGGCTTTATCGGTTTGGGAATTGACTCTACTAATACAACTAATTCTCAGTTTTGGGATTATTCTCCCACAATTGATACTTGGAATGTAAATGCTAACATTGCTCTCTTAGATAGAACTTATCCTGTCTATTCTCAAATTGGGGATACGGTATTTGTGTATGGAGGAGTCTCCACTACGGGGCAGTTACTGAACACTTTGGAGAGAATAGAATTGCCAACTCAGAATGTAACTCAATTAGCTGATTTCACCTCCTTTCCTAGAAAGGGTTGTATGGCATTTTGCTCTCAAGATGCTTTTTATATGACTACTGGAGTTACACTAACAACCAGAGTCGGTGAAACATGGAAAGCGACTTACGTTTTAGGGAATAACGAGTTGACGAAGAAAAATGAGATGCTTTTGTACCAAGAGAATGATTTTTTAAAGGTTAAAACAGATGAATCAATCCAAAACTTTATGTTGTGCAACATTCTAGGAGAACAAATAATTCAAATAGAACAAGCGTCAGTTTTTCAGTTAAAGGATACACCTCCTGGAATTTATTATTACTCAATTTCGACGGCTGAGCACGTTTATCAAGGCAAGATTTATGTTAAGTAGTCGAAGTTTAGACTTTTTCAGTTATCAACTTCTACTTATACCACCCTTCACGCATTCCAAACTGAAAATAATAACGATTTGACTTGGCGTCTTCCTTATTAAAAACAGCTTTTCCATCCTCACCTAATCGTGGGTAGTGCGGAGAATGGTGCTTTACTTTTTTTGGTAAGAAAAGTAAATCATGAATGAATCGGTTTTGAAAGACATGTCGAATTTGTTCACTGTCAACCCCTAATTTAATAAACGCATTTTGTTGATAGGGCAGGTTCGCAACAAGAGAACCATAAAGAATACCATGACTCGTTTTTCCGTAGGGTAGATTTTCTAAAATTCGGTAACCGCCTCGCATTTTGTCTGAAATGGTGTCAACGAGAGGTGCATATTGCGTTTCTCCCGTCCACATTTTAAGACCTATCCCAAACTTGTAATCTTCATAGCGGTAAGAAAAATGAAACTGTCCTGTTCTAAAGCGATCTTTGGATTTCCCTCCGAAGACATCATTCTCATGATATATGGCCAAATTTTTAAGATGCGCCGCAAAGCCACCAGAAAGTTGAGAGGTTCCTGCTTGATCTTTATAGAGGATGTAATTGAAGCCAACGGCATAGTTGTATGGTGTTTGATGATTCAGTCCGTCCAGTTGAAAATCAACTCGTTTTTCTTTTTTGCCACCCATTAGTAATAAACCAGCAGCATTTCGCATTTCCCAATAGCGTTTTCGTTCTCCTAAGTCATAAAACTGATAACTGACAGTAGAATTTGCGTTAATTTGCACAAAATAGTCTGTCCAGTAAGCGTTAATTGTTAATCCAAAACTAGATTGATGAGAACCTACATTAACGGCTAGACCAATAGATGCGCCAAAGTGTTTCTCAAAATAATTTTGAGAGAATAGGAGTTGAGGCACTAAAATGACCAATAATAACCAGCTTTTCACTTTGCAAAGATGTTAAAAAATACGTTCATGCACTATCGGTCTTTAGCCAACAGCTATATTAATCGTCTATCACAATAATCTGTCCAATTATCCTTTTTAGTTGTAAAGAAACGTAGATTAGATTAGTTTTGAGGAGTATTATGAATACAAAACGAATTTATTGGTTAGCGCAACTCTTAGGATGGCTATCTTATTCTGGGCTTGTTCTTTTGTCGGTTTACACCGATAACTCTGATAGAATTGACTGTATCTTCTTAACAAATGTGTTGGTTTTAATAGTAATCGGTATTCTTGCGACACATATCCAAAGAATTGTTTTTATCAAATTAGGTTGGCTTTCGTTGCGATTACCCAAACTTTTGCCTCGACTTATTTTGTCGTCTTTAAGTTGCTCTATTTTTATCTCAAGCATAGACATGTTGACGGATTTTCTCTCGGGAATAGGAGAGGAACAAGCAAATTCATTCTCTTTTTCTAACATCATTGTTAATATATTTTCTGCACTCATTCTCGTTTTATTTTGGAACGCTATTTACTTTACTTTTCACTTTTTCCAGCAGTCGAGAAGGCAAGAAGTCTCAAATCTGGAGTTAAAAGCAAGCAATAGAGAAAGTGAGTTGAAGAATTTGCGTTCTCAATTAAATCCTCACTTTTTATTTAACTCTCTAAATAGTATTCGAGCCTTAATTGATTTAGAACCCGACAAGGCAAAGGTTTCGATTACTACTTTGTCTAATTTATTGCGTCAGTCACTGATTTTAGGAAGGCAACATCAGGTCTCTTTGGAAGAGGAGATGCAATTGGCAAAAAATTACTTAGAATTAGAAAAGGTCAGGTTTGAAGAGCGTTTGAAAGTAGAGTGGGAGTTAACTCCAGGTTTGGAAAATTTTCAAGTACCCCCGTTTACCTTACAAATGATGGTCGAAAACGCAATAAAGCACGGTATTTCTAATTTGAAAGATGGAGGAACAGTCAAAGTCTCTGTGAATGAGAGTGAAAAAGAAGTGACAATATCAGTTACTAATTCTGGTACCCTCAGTGGAGTAATAGATCTTGGTGTCGGTATAAAAAACATTAAAAAGCGACTACTTTTACAATACGGAGAGAATGCTATCTTTATTTTAAGTGAAGAGGATAACAAAGTGGTTTCAAAAATGAAATTTAAGAAATGAAAGAATTCAAAACATTAATTATAGACGATGAACGATTGGCTCGTCAAGAACTAAGTTCAATGCTTTCTAATTACTCAGAAATAAATATCATTGATGAGGCGAAAAATGGGGAAGAGGGCATCGAAAAGATAAAGGAACACAATCCAGATTTGATATTTTTAGATATTTCTATGCCTGGAATGACTGGTTTTGAAATGTTGAAGAAGTTAGAGAATATCCCCCATGTTATTTTTGTAACGGCTTACGATGAATTTGCTTTGAAGGCATTTGAAGTGAACGCTTTAGATTATGTTTTAAAACCAATTGACCCCGAACGTTTAAGTGAGGCTATTGGGAAATTACGTAGTAAAGAAGAAAATGATTTCGAATCTGAAGAGATAATTGTTTCTCGTAAAGATAAAAAGCTTACTACAGATGACAGAATATTCATTAAAGATGGCGAAAAATGTTTTTTTGTACAACTCTCTGATGTACGAATTCTCAATTATTTCCTTATCTTAAATAAGAAAACCACTTATCACTTAAAAAATGAATCAAATTTCAATTAAATCTTGGGCTGAAGATGATCGACCACGAGAGAAAATGATACTAAAAGGAAGATCAGCCTTGTCAGATGCTGAATTAATAGCCATCCTTATCGGCTCAGGAAGCAGAGAGCTTTCTGCAGTACAATTGTCTAAACTTATATTAGCCAAAGCTGAAAATAGCTTAACCAATCTATCCAAATTTTCGTTAGAGCAATTAATGGAATTTAAAGGAATAGGTCAAGCCAAAGCAATCTCGATATTTGCTTCTATGGAAATTGCTAGGAGGCGTGATTCTGCTAAAGGGTCCAAGAAATTTAAGATCACATCCTCGCAGGATGCATATAATTCTTTGCGCGCAGAGTTTTTTGATTTGCCACATGAAGAATTCTACGTCTTACTCTTAAATAGAGCTAATGAAGTGATAAGTAAACAGCAAATTTCTCGTGGTGGAATTTCAGGTACCGTTTCTGATGGAAAAATCATTTTTAGTTATGCCTTGGAGAAAAAAGCGAGTGCCATCATTCTTGCTCATAACCACCCTAGTGGCCGTCTCACCCCTTCTGACATGGATAAGCGGTTAACAAAAGAATTAATCAATTTCGGAAAAATGATTCAATTGCAAATACTTGATCATTTGATATTCTCAGATAATAATTACCTTAGCTTTGCAGACGAAGGATTAATGTAAAATAGCAGAGATTGAAAAAGAAAATAATAACAATTATTGGTGCAAGACCCCAAATCATAAAGTCATCAGCATTAAGTAGAGCAATTAGAATGCATTTTAGTAATGAGCTAGACGAAATTATTGTGCACACTGGTCAGCATTATGACGAGAACATGTCAAATGTGTTTTTTGAGGAGATGAAAATCCCATTCCCAAATTATAATTTAAATGTTGGGAGTGGCTCCCATGGCAAACAAACTGCTAAAATGCTTGATGGTCTAGAGGAAATTTTCTTAAACGAAAAGCCATACGCAGTTGTTGTTTATGGAGACACAAATTCTACTATTGCTGGGGCATTAGCTGCAGCTAAAATTCACATTCCAATCGTGCATATCGAAGCTGGATTGCGCTCTTTTAATAAATCTATGCCAGAGGAAGTGAATAGAATTGCTTGTGATCACATGTCGTCACTCTTGTTTACACCTACAGATTCTGGACTTGAAAACTTAGCAAAAGAAGGTTTTGATATCAACGGGAATGGAAAAGGTTCTGCTGATTCACCAGGCGTGCATCAATGTGGAGATATTATGTATGATAACAGCTTGCATTTCTCAGAAGTTTCTGACAAGAAATCAACTATGATTCAGGATTTAGATCTTTTACCAAACGGATACATTCTCTGCACAGTTCATAGGGATTCTAATACAGATATTAAGAAAAATATGGAAAGTATTTTTCAAGCACTGTTAGATATAGGAGAAAACTCTGGGTTGAAGATGATTTTACCATTGCACCCCAGAACAAAGCATAAAATGAAAGAACAATTATCGACTGAACTCATAGATAACATATCTAAAAGTGAAATGGTAAAAATTATAGACCCGGCTGGTTTTCTTGATATTATTGCTTTAGAGAAAAATGCAAGAATGTTGATCACAGATAGTGGAGGTTTACAAAAAGAATCTTTTTTCTTTGAAAAACCTTGTGTAATTCTCCGTCCGCAAACTGAATGGGTAGAAATTGTTGACAATGGAAATGCCATTCTAGCTGATGCAGATTACGATAGGATAGTCAACGCATTTAACAATCTTCTCAGTAAAGACGATTACAGTTATCCATCTTTTTATGGTGATGGAAAGGCTGCAGAATTCATCTGTCAAAAAATTGTTGATATGGTTAATTGATCTATGGTACTAGTTCTAGTTGAAGAAATAACGAATCGATTAACCTATACTTTTGATTTTATTTTTAAATCAAGAGGAATTACGTATGAATTGACTACTCGTCGTGATATTTTTAATGACTCCTCCTTCAAAAAACTGAATTATAGCACATTAGAGACACGAGAAAAACAAATTGTACCTTCAGATTTATTGAATCAAAATGAGATAGTGCGTCAAGTTTTAGGTGTAGAGAATTATTTGAATGAGCCTACTTTAAGTTTTAATGGCGCATTGGACCCCATTGCTTCTGTATTCTATGTTTTAACTCGCTATGAAGAGTACATCGAAGGTGACCGGGATGTACATAACCGTTTTCCATTCACCGAAAGTATATTAAAAAAATATAACTGGATTGAAAAGGCCAAATGTGATCGTTGGGCTAGGTTAATAGTCCATTTTATCGGCGAGGAAGTGGAAGAGGAGAGAGTGGAAATCATTCCAACTTTTGACATCGACAACACATTTGCTTATCAACTAAAAAAGGGTAAACAAAAGAATCTATCCATACTAAAAGATATTGTTAATCTGAATTTTAATCGATTACTAGAAAGAAAGAGAGTGTTGAAAGGAGAAATTGATCCTTACAATACTTTTGAAATTATCAAAAAAACGGCTAAACGATTCCCTAATACAAAAGTGTTTTGGTTAGTGGGAGGACGGTCTAAAAAGGACAGAAATATTCCGATTTCCAATAAGGATCACCAAGACTTAGTTCAAGAGATGAATGATGCTGTAAGTGTTAATTTACACCCGAGTTATGCTTCAAACAGCAATTCAGATCTTATTTTAGAAGAGAAAAAAGCGTTAGAAAAAGTTTTGGGACATTCTGTAAATAATTCTCGTCAACATTTTTTACGATTTAAATTGCCGGAAACTTTTCAAGCGATATTAGACGTAGGATTTACAAGCGAGTACTCGATGGGATTTGCAGAATCACTAGGTTTTAGATCTGGCACAGCTAGAAAACATTTTTGGTTTGATTTATCAAAAAACAAAGTAACGAAACTTACCATTCATCCTTTTGTCTATATGGATGGTACATTGAATGAATATATGAAATTGACAGTTGAAGAAAGCAAGGGGAAAATTGAAGAATTGTATAAAGAAGTTCAAGAGTTTGGAGGTGATTTTGTTTTTCTTTGGCACAATGAAACGATAGGTAATTATGGTAAATGGAAAGGCTGGAGCGAAGTATTGGAATTCACATTAAATTTGGATAATGAATAAAAAAATTGTTATTACTGGTATTTTATTGATCATTGTTGCCATAATTCTGGGTGCTTTTGGTGCGCATGCTCTAAAAGAAATTCTATCTGAAGCAAAATTAAAATCCTTTGAAACAGGAGTGAGGTATCAAATCTATCATGGTCTAGCATTCTTGATTTTAGGGTTAAATGCAGATCGATTTTCGTTCTCGCTAAAATCTTACTATGTTCTGACGCTTATTGGTGTAGTTCTTTTTAGCGGTACCTTATACTTATTAGCATTGCAAGAGTCTTTAACTGTGAGCTTAACGTTTTTAGGTCCAGTGACTCCTTTAGGAGGATTGCTGATGATAATCGGTTGGTCATTTTTGTTATTCAATATTCTTAAAAAACAACAATCATGAAAATAACGATATTAGGTTCTGGAACTTCTCAGGGTGTACCAATTATCGGTTGTGAATGCGGAGTTTGCAAATCCACTGACTCTAAAGACAAACGTTTGCGCACGTCAATTATGATTTCTCATAAAGGAGAAAATTTTGTCATTGATTCTGGTCCGGATTTTCGCCAGCAAATGTTACGGGAGAACATAAAAACCTTAAGTGGTATCCTTTTTACGCATGAACACAAAGATCACATTGCTGGCTTAGATGATGTTAGAGCTTTTAATTATCTCGAAAAACGGGATATGCCTATCTTTTGCACAGATCAAGTTGAAAGAGCCTTACGTAATGAGTTTCACTATGTTTTTGCTGAGGATAAGTATCCAGGTGTTCCGAGTTTGCAATTGAATAGAATATCTAAAGAAACTCCTTTTCGCATTGCCAGTGATTTATTAATCACACCAATAGAGGTGAGCCATTTTAGAATGCCAGTTTTAGGTTTTAGAATAGGAGATTTTACCTATATCACTGATGCAAAAACTGTTTCGGATGAGGAAAGAGCAAAAATAAGAGGGAGCAAAATTCTCATTGTAAATGCACTTAGATTGGAAGAACACGTGTCTCATTTTAACTTAGAAGAAGCATTGATTTTTATTGAGGAAATGAATCCTGAAAGAGCTTATTTAACACATGTTTCTCATTTATTTGCAAAACATGTAGATATAGAAAAAATGTTACCAAATAATGTTTCAGTTGCTTGGGATGGAATGACTTTCGAGGTTTAGAATTCTTAATTTACCCAAACTAAGGAGCTTGCACCTAATACAGCTGCATTTTTGCTATGAAGAGTTGAAATTCGTATCTCAATTTTATCCTTGTATATTACAAGTAATTCTTCCTCCATGTAGTACTTAACAGATTCTGCAAAAGTTTGACCGCTTTGAGCGATTCCACCAAATAGAATGTACGCTTTAGGATTGGAAAAACAAGCAAAGTCAGCTAGAGTGTTTCCTAATGTCTTGGCAGTAAAATCGACAATTTCTTGTGCGAAAGCATCTCCTTCTTTAGCATTGTTAAATACGTCAGTTGCATTGGGTTGCTCTATTTTCAGTAGAGGAGAGGTGAGCTTATTTTTTGACTCCAATTCGATAATAGAACGGACAACGCCTGTTGCCGAGACATACGTTTCTAAACAACCTTTTCTACCGCAACCACAAACTCTACCATTGGGAACAACACGAACATGTCCTAATTCTCCTGCAAATCCGTCATGACCGTAAATAAGCTGATTGTTAATAATTATGCCACTACCGAGTCCAGTACCTAATGTGATCGTTATAAAATGAGATAAATCTGTTGCTGCACCATATTTTTGTTCACCTAAAGCAGCAGCATTAGCATCATTGGTTAGCACAGTTTTTACCTTAAATCGTTCATTAAATAATTGCATTAAAGGAATTTTGCCTTTCCATAAAAGATTAGGTGCATATTCTATGCAACCAGAATAAAAGTTTCCGTTTGGAGCGCCAATTCCAATTCCATAAACAGAAGTTAATACATTTTCTTGTTCGAGAATATGATATATTTTATTGACTAAATCAATAGCTTCATGACATTCTTTCGTAAGTATTGAATTGCGATAATGAATCATTCCATCACGATCGACTAATCCAAAATCACAGTTTGTGCCTCCAATATCAACTCCTAGTGCTAACTTATTAATCATTTATGCTGCTTGTTGTGTTAAAATTCCATTCTTTGAAGAAGTTTTCTAGAAATATCTCCATCATTTGATGCCTTTCTTGACCTATTCGCTTTCCTGTAGGCGTGTTTAATCTATCTTTCAAAAGTAACAATTTCTCATAGAAATGATTGATGGTATTTGTTTTAGAAGTATGATAATCCTCAAATGAGTTGTGCATCATGGCTTCAGTATCCGGTTCATATATCACCTGATTTCTGTTACCTCCATAGGCGAAAGTTCTAGCAATGCCAATGGCACCAATAGCGTCAAGACGGTCAGCGTCTTGAACAATCCTACCTTCTAGAGTTTTCATTTCTACTTTGGTATTGGCTCCTTTGTAGCTTATATTGTCGATGATGTATTTTACTTGTTCTATAGTTTCCGTGTTTTCATTCAATTCTTGAAGAATTTCAGCTGCGACTTCACCGCCCTTGGTTAAATTTCCTCCGTTAAATTTATGATCAGATACATCATGAAGTAAAGCAGCTAACTGTATGATTTTCAAATCTCCACCTTCTCTTTCTTGAATAAATACTGAAAGATTATGAACACGCATAATATGATGCCAGTCATGACCTGTTACATCTCCTTCGAATTGTGATTTAATTTTGTTGATTACGCTTTCTATCACTTTCATTTATTATCAATTAATTCGAAAAACTTCAGAGTACCATTTTTCATTGTAGCAATTAATTTGTTTTCCGAAGTGGTCATGCTGAAAAAAGCACCATTTGCAAAAGGAATCCAATCAATACCACCATTAAGTGAAAAGTCAATGCCGTTTCTTCCACATGTGTAATAAATACCAGCTTTTTCGACAACACATGAGCGATAACCACGTACAGGGTGTTCCGAATTGAACCAAGTTTCACCACCATCAGTTGTGTAGAAACTTACGTTTAAACGAATATCTGGGTCTTTATAATCCCCACCTACAATCGCTCCAATCGAATCGTTCATAAAGCACATTGAATAGGCGCCATTTGACTCGCCAGGGTAATAAGGTAATTCTACATTTGTCCATGTATCTCCATTGTTTGTACTTTTAAAGAAGCGACTATTTAAGCCTCCCGAAATGAACACATACGTACTATCATTGATGATTTGAACATTTGTTCCACTTGCCGCAAAACCTGCTTCTCCTTTATTTGCTGTCACTTTTCCAACGCATTCTGACCAATTTTTACCACCATCATTTGTATGAAACAGACTAAATGTAGTATTTCTGGGGTCTCCCATCAAAAATCCTCGATTGCCAAGAAAATCCATTCCATCAAGGAATACACTGTCCCAAAATGTTGGTTTAAGAACTTTTAGTGAGCCTTTTAAATCCAACATTAACATTTTACCATTGCTAGCACTTTGCATTCCTAAGATCTTATCATTAACAACTGCAATGTCTCTCATTTCATGGAAATCAGGTAAATTGAATATCAATTGACTTTTCCCAGTAGATACTTTATAAAAATAAAGTGAGCCGTCTGAATTTCCAATGAACAAACGACCATCTTCATAATACAATGCTCTGGCATAAATGTCCGAGTTATCGTATTGAAAGGTAGGTGCTTTTTTATTGCGTTTGATGAACTTTTTAGTCTTAAATTGACTAGAAGCACTCAGTGCAATCAATACGCAAATGATGCTATTTATTAAATTTCTCATTAAAAAGTGTTCTTTGTTCGTTTTTAAGTTCATTCAAATCTGCTGGCACCTCTCTTTTCCACCTTTTATGTGACCAAAGCCAATATTGAGGATAAGATACTATCTCTTTTTCTAAAAGCCCTACATGAGCTTCTGTAATTTTACCCCAGTTCATCGATTTAGGATTATCTGTAATCAATTTTAATTCCATTTCATAGTAACCGCGCTTAATTTTTCTTGTAATAAATCCCACTACAGCATAGTCCAATTGATGTGCCATTATTTCTGTTCCAAAAAGAACTGCAGTAGGTTGGTTTAAGAAATTCATCCAGTAACTTTTACTAGAATTTCCTGGTGACTGATCAGAAAGTACCAAAACAGCTTTCGGCTTTTCTGTATCTTTCTTCAACTCTTCTTTGTAATTTTTTCCATGGATGACATTCATACCAAAACGCGAACGTTTTTCATTAATTTTCGTATCCCAAAATTTAGAAGTCATCGGCATACCTATACCAAACGGTTGATGGGGAAATAAAAATCCTTGTGATGTGATAAGCCACTCCCAATTATTATAGTGTCCCGAAACAAGTAATACATCCTTATTCTCTGTGAATAAATCATTCATGAGCTCTGGATTTTTTACTTTGAATCGCTTTTTATACCCTGATTTTGATAAACTTAAATTTTTCACCCCTTCAGCAAGCATGTCTGTAAAATGCCTGTAGAATCGACGTTTAATTATCTTTCTTTCTTTATCGGTCAATTGTGGAAAACTTCGTTTAATATTTCCTTCAATGACTTTCTTTCTATATGGTACAACCGTTATGAGCATAAAGTAGAACAAATCAGTAAAAAGATACAAAACAAACAAGGGAAGATGCGAAAATGGTAGAACAAACAAGAAATATCCAATTTTCGCTAGCATTACTTTTTGTATTTATTTCCCCAAAGAGAATTGATTTTGTCAGTGATTACTTGCTCATTTTTGCTGCTACCAGATGAGTAAAAAGTACTTCCAGAAATCTCTTTGGGTAAGAATTCTTGTCTAGCAAAATTACCTGGAAAGTCATGTGAATAAAGATAACCTTTCCCATAGCCCAAATCTTTCATCAACTTAGTTGGTGAGTTTCGCAAGGGCAATGGAACACCTAAATCTCCTGTTTCTTTGACAATTTGTTGTGCTTTATTTATAGCTAAATACGCGCCGTTTCCTTTAGCCGATGTGGCCAAATAAATGGTACATTGAGAAAGAATTATTCGAGATTCTGGCCAACCAACAGCTTGTACTGCTTGAAAACAATTCGTCGCAATAAGTAAGGCGTTAGGATTTGCCAAACCTATATCCTCAGAAGCTGAAATAAGTAATCGTCGAGCAATAAATTTTGGATCTTCTCCGCCTTCGACCATTCTGGCTAGCCAATATACCGCAGCATTGGGGTCACTCCCTCTAATTGACTTGATAAAAGCCGAAATAATATCGTAATGCTGCTCTCCGTCCTTGTCATAAGTCGCAACCGACTGCTGTGCTCGTTCATTTACAATCTCGTCGGTGATTACTATTCTTTCTTCGCTAAAAGTACCAATAATAATTTCAAACACATTCAATAGTTTCCGCGCATCCCCACCAGAAATTGCAAGCAGTGCATTGGTTTCCTTAAGCTCTATAATTTTCTTATTTAGGATATTATCTTCTGAAATTGCTTTGTGTACTATTTTTAGTAATGACTCCTTACTGTGATCATTGAGTGTGTAAACTTGGCATCGAGAAAGTAAGGCAGAAATAACTTCAAAAGAGGGGTTTTCCGTTGTAGCTCCAATCAAGGTAACTGTTCCTTTCTCAACAGCACCTAGTAGTGAATCTTGTTGCGCTTTAGAAAAACGATGAATTTCATCGATGAATAGCAAGGTGCCAGATTGTTGAAACATTCCTGCTTTCTCCACTTTTTGAATAATTTCTCTGACATCTTTCACTCCCGAAGAAATGGCTGAAAGAGAATGCATCGGTCTATCTAGATGCTTGGCAATAAGATGAGCAAGAGTTGTTTTGCCTACTCCTGGAGGTCCCCAAAATATCATGGATGGAATGACCCCAGAATCTAAAGCACGTCTTAGTGAAGCATCCTTTTTTAGAAGGTGATCTTGACCAGAATAGTCATCCAAGCTTGTTGGACGCATTCTTTCCGCGAGAGGGGCTGCTATGCTCATTAGTTTACTTTGATGTAAAAATAGAAAAATTATGAATGGCATGAATAAACGAAGGAAAGAAGTTCTGGGCAAATGTCCGTTGAATTCACTAAGTTATATTTTTTGCATTTCTTCAAAAAAAACTAGTAAATTCTAATGAATTGGTTTCCAACTTGATTATTTGAAATATCTTTGCTACGGAAGGAGACAGTATCATTGTTTATTCCTAAATTAAAATGCTAATGCAAGTTTTAGTTTAAAAAATATTCTCTTGATTTTTTCAAGCCAAGGGAAGAAAGCTTTCAAGATATTGAATCTACACTTGAGAAATCTGAGAAAATTTCAGAATCTGAAGAGAATGTAAAATTACCCATTTTAAGTGGAGTACTTCAAAATCAAATTAGTCGAATCGCTGTTGAAATCAAAGAAAAAAGATAAAGTCATTTTACTCGATGAAAGACTCGTAGATTCATGATTTTATTTAAAGGTATTCTTCTGTCAACATAGAATTATTCCTATTCAGTGACCATTTTCTTTGTGATTTGATCATTGTCGAAAATTATAGTGAAGAAGTACATTCCCTTTGAAAGTTCCGGTAGAGAAAGTGTTATTTTCTCATTTGCTACTACCGATACCTTTCTTTGTAAAATAATCTGTCCAAGTTGGCTTGTTAAATTTATACGAACATCCTCTTCGTTTTTTGGAAACGAAACAACTATTTCATCAATAAAAGGATTCGGATAAATCTCAATTTTCTCTTTATTGATGGAATTTAATCCTGCACACAAATCAACGGTTATATTCGTTGAGTCTAAACTCGAACACGAATTGACATCTGTATACACATAGTTTATTTGGTGTATTCCAATTCCAGCAGAGTCTGGATAAAAGACACCACCAAACACTCCGTCACCACTATAATTTCCGCCAGCAGGTAATCCTCCACCTAAGCTGAAAGATGCCGAGTTTAAACAGACTGAAGTGAAAGATGAAATAGTGACATTTGGTAAAGAAAAAACAGTAACACTTGTTGAGTCAGAATTAGAACAAGAATTGATATCTACATATGAATAGTTTATTTGATGTATCCCTACACCAGCAGAGTCAGGATAAAATAGATTTCCAGTCATACCATTTCCAGAATAACTACCACCGGCAGGCAAACTTCCAGATAAAGTTAATGGAGCTGTATTTACACAAAAATCTGAGATGGCAGTTATGTTGATACTAGGCAAAGAGAAAACAGTAATTACTGTCGTATCTGAGTTCGAGATACAGCCAATAGAATCACTTATCTGAACAGAGTAGCTGCCAGAGCTTGTGACTGAAATTGAACTAGTGATGTTTGAATTCGACCATAAATAATTAGTAGCAGCACTAGAACTCAAAACTGAAGTATCACCATCACAAAATGATAAGGTCCCTGAAGTCAGCGATATTGTAGGTTGAACAAGTGTATTTGAACCAACAGTTATATAATTGACCATTGATAAGCTATCTTATCCAGCGGTTGTTGAAATTACTAACTTAACATCGTAAGAGCCTACTGAATTATATTGTACGGATGGGTTTTGGAGAGTTGATGAACTTGGAATCCCTCCAGGAAATGACCATTGATAAGAAGTAGGGTTTCCATGACTAGTATCTGAGAATGCAACAGTACTTCCTTCGCAAATTAAAGTGTCAATTGCATTAAAATGAGCGAAGGGTATGTCGCATGAAAGAAGACAGCTTGACGTTGCTTTTTTAGCGAGTATATCACTTATACTAGTTGCGCTCCATGTGTAGTTTGTTGAATATATTATAGGAGACATGACATTTACAGAATTTGTAGCGGTATGATTTGCTCCCCAGTTATGACCTAACTCGTGAGCATACAAAAGACTTAGATGCGCTGGAGTTGATACACCAGAAGGGAAGTGCTCAATTAGATTGAAACGGTAAGAACCACAGATAGCATCAATATATGCTAATCCAGCGGTCGAAAAACTGCCTGAAAACTCAAAATCTCTATCAGTCCACATAGTCGCAACTCCAAATGAATTGATGAAACCACCAGTAAGTCCGAAGGTTCTAAAATCAGCCAAAATTACAAGTCCATCTGTTTCTGAGTCCAATGTAATTTCGTCGGGGGTAGCAATGTATATTTCTACAAGTCGATATCTAATTTCAAGTGGGGCTGTAGCGTAAAGTAGTTCCGCTAAATTCAATAAGTCAATAATTTCTGTTTGAACAAGGCTTGTGTCTCCTCCAAATTTGGTAAGCATACTATTGTCTGCTGCAACGGCTATCTCAATCAAAGAGCAATTTGAAAGATTTTTAGTGTCGTTCATTTTAGAGTTTTGACCTCCAGATTTAACTTTTTCTAAGAATTGAGATGGGTCAACTTCTCCACAAACTCCTTCCAAACTTCCATTAACATCTTTAAGTTGATAAACGATAACGCTATTCACATTCCCTTCATTACTATATCTTTGAAGAGGTTCAAAACAATAAGTGGTTCCATTTCGTAGAATAATTCCAGAAAAATGATTCTCTCTTATTGAAAACCGAAGTTTACTTGAATGATCGTCGCTCAAATTACCAGAATATGTTGACGTTTCTACACTAGGTGATGATTGAGTTTCTTTTGAACTCAGAACGAAGTTTTCTGCAACAATTTTATTTAGAGAGAGATTGAGTTTAAGAAAGTAACTTCCCTCTAAATCCAGGTTAAATGATGATTGACCAGATGATATGTCTTGAAGAATTGTCTCAATAGGAATGTTGAACACTTCAAATTTCGAAAACAACTTGTCTAATTTTTTTAGTGAAACTTCATTTTTCAGAATTAATTTCTTCGCATTGTATGTTTTAGTTTTTACTAATTGAAGTTGTTTAAAGTCCAATGTTGAAAAGAAAGAATATTACTAACATATTGA
>CAXBMR010000050.1:0-16507 GCA_963976995.1 uncultured Fluviicola sp. | reverse complement strand
TGAGGAATTGCCTGTTGGGAGTTATTTTTATGTGATAGAAACGGGTGTCTCGGCTACGCTCGACAACCCTTCTGAAGACATGATTGACAACCCAAACACCTCCGAAACGAAGGCTGAGGCTCTCGAAGCCAAGTTGAGGGGAAGTGTTACGGTAGTGAGGTAATGACTTAAACTATTCTGCAGCAAAAACTTATCTATGTGTTACTTTGGTGTCTTGAGTGGTCATTCATAATTGAATAGTTTTCGTTAATATTGGGATAAATCTACTTAAAAAAAAAAACACTTTTGCAAGGAAAATGGGAAATATTTTTATTAAATATACAAGTCTAACAATTTTTTTTATTGTTTTTAGTTGCAATTTGAATGCGCAAGTTGATTTCTATCAAGATGTTTTTTATGGGGGAGTTACTGGTGATGGGTATAATCCGTTTACGTTAGAAACAACGGGAACACTTGATATATATATAGAGCCTGGGAGCACAGTAAGAGAGGCCTTTTTATTTATTACGATTAACACTATTGATTCAGTTATTGATAATAATTTTTCATTTAATGGATCTGTAATCAATTTATCTGAAAGCTTTGCGTTGAACAATGAATTTATTGTAGGGTTGGTTGGTACAGCAAATCAAATTAAGTATAGAACGCTTGTCATTGATGTTAGCTCGTTAGTAAGCCCCCTTATTTCAAGTTATTCTATTACACCTCCTGTCGGTCAAAGCGGAACAGGTGCTGGAGGTGTTTTTTCAGGTTTCTATTTATATGTAAGCTACGACAATCCATCTTTAAGTAAAATAGGGGTAAGTATTCTAATAAATAATCAAGATGCCCAAGCTTCTGTTAGTCACTCTTTTTCCAATATCAACTCAATAAATGTGAATAATAATATTGGTCTAACATTTAATACAGATTCTTTTTGTGACACTGTTTCTGTCATCGATGATGGCAGTCGAGTGTATATAGATGGTTCTTTTATAGGTTTAGTTGGAGGGCGTGAATCAATGCAAGAGCCTTTCTGTTCGGGTGTAAGAGGTGCATTTTATTATCAAGACTCAACGTTGTACGGTTTAGATAATGACGTAGCCAACACAACGATGAGCGGAGTAGATGCGTTGGCAGAAATTTCTTCTTATATTTCTAATCCATATCTTGTTAACATACGTTTTGATTATCAAAATATGGGAGGTTTAGGTGACGAAACGAACCCGCTAAATGAGTTCTTCCTCACCTACACCACCCCTTGTGATACCTTTTCTGTTTCCACAACCAACGACACCACGGTCTGCTACGGCACGCAACTGCAACTCAACGCTTCAGGCGGGCAAAGCTACGAGTGGTTGCCGAGCACAGGGCTAAGTTGCAATACCTGCCCCAACCCTGTTTTTACGGCAGACAGTACCATGCACTACACCGTTAGAATTTGGAACAATGACAGTTGTTCTGTGGTAAAACCTGTGCAAATAATAGTGAGCCGACCAGAGATAGACAATGTGAGCCTTGTAAGCCCCGATTGCGGTACCAATAATGGGCAACTTACAATTTCGGGCAGTTCATTTAGTTGGTTATCAATTAATTACAGCATAGACAACGGAGCTTTGCAAACAGATTCTGTTTTTGCCAACCTTGCAGAAGGCACTTATTTGTTAAGTTTAGAAGATGCCGCAGGTTGCACCGCAGATACTACTGTTTTCTTGCAAAGTGTCAACAACACAGTAGCGCAATTTAACACCTCGGCGGGTGGTACAGAAGTTCCTGTTACCGTTTGGGGAGAAAACACTTCGCAAAATGCAACAAACTACGAGTGGTTTGTAAACGGCACATTTTTTAGTAATTCGCAAGATATTTTACCTGTTTTTAACAATACCGGTACGCAAACAATAGAACTCATTGCTTGGCAATATGACCCCACTTGTGCAGATACGGCTTATGCGCAAATAGTGATTCAAAACCAGATTATCGTTCCTACGGCTTTCACCCCAGATAATGATGGTGTCAATGACTTTTGGGAGATTCTCTACCTTGATGAAGTTTATCCAGATAATCAAGTTTTTGTGTATAACCGTTGGGGGAGTCTTATTTACACATCAACAAAGGGAGATTATGCTGGGAGGCCATGGAAAGGGGGCTTCGAGAACCTCAGCCCCCAAGGTGAGGAATTGCCTGTTGGGAGTTATTTTTATGTGATTGAAACGGGTGTCTCGGCTACGCTCGACAACCCTTCTTCGGAAACGTTTCACAACCCAAACGCCTCCGAAACGGCGGCTGAGGCTCTCGAAGCCAAGTTGCGGGGAAGTGTTACGGTGGTGAGGTAAGAGTAGAGTTAAGAGTTTGAGTGAGGAGTAAAAAAAAAGACTCCTACCTTTCGATAGAAGTCTAGAACAAAATGGAATTTTTAATTTAATATATCTCGCTAGCCGAAAAATGAAATTCTCCCTCAATTTGTGCATTTTCGTCAGAATCTGAACCATGAACTGCATTTTTTGCTTTAGATTCAGCATATTTTGCTCGAATAGTTCCTTCTGCGGCTTCTGATGGGTCAGTTGCACCGATCAATGTTCTGAAATCAGCCATTGCATTTTCTTTTTCAAGAATTGCAGCGATAATAGGACCAGAAGTCATGTACTCAACTAACTCCCCATAAAAAGGGCGTTCAGCATGAACTTCATAAAATTTCTTTGCTTGCTCCTCTGAAAGACGTGTATATTTCATTGCTTTAATTGCAAAACCTGCATCTAAAATCATTTGGATAATATTTCCTGCTTGACCATTTTCTAATGCATCAGGCTTTAACATTGTGAACGTTCTATTTGTTGCCATAATCTTTGTTTTTCTAAAATTTTCGGCAAAGTTAGTCTTTCTTTACACAAAAAAAGAAGGTTGAGTCATTTTTTATTTTAATTCTTGTAAAGCTTTCTAGCCTCGTTTTTTTAGAGGTTGTGGACTGACTTGTTATTTTAGAATAAAAATTTAACATATTTTCTCATCTAAAAACTTTGTGAATCGATTTCTTAGCTATATATTTGTGGTATCAAAATAGAGGAGTAGTTTACCGCTATTTTAGAGTTTTATAGTTTTAGCATGGTTTAGCAGAAAGAGGAACAAGTTTTTATAAATTTGTTCCTCTTTTTGATTTTTAGAGACTTTCGTTGTACATTGTGGTACCAAAACTAAAACAAAAGATACATGCAAAAATTAATTTTCTTATCGATTCTATTTTTATCAACTAGTTTAATTTCATTTTCTCAAACACAAGGTGTCGCATATACAGCAGTTGGCAAAGGTGTCGCAACTACTTTTGTTACCGATTATCATTCTTTGGGAATAAATAGTTCAGCGTTAGGTTGGGGAACTGGATTCAAAGATAAAAATTGGACCATAGGTATGACAGAATTTAATTTAGGGATTTATTCTGACTCATTGAACTCTGAGAAACTAGGAAGTCTTTATAAAGCGATAAGAAATGAAGCTTTTGGTAAAAGTCAACCGGCTGCAACCTGGCAACAGCAATCTCAAAACGCAGGAGACTACTTAAGAACAGGAGTTAGTATAGATGCGTCTTATAATTGGTTTGGAGTCTCTTATCAAAATGAGAAGTTAGGAGGTATCGCCTTTAATATTCAAGAAAACTATAGTTGGTATTCAAAATTAAGCGCAGATGTATCAGGCATTGCTTTTCAAGGGAAATTAGCGGATTATTTTGATCAATTAACGGTTGTTTTTGGCACGGATACTACTATTATTCCAAATTCAGGAAACATCAGTGATGACACCTTAGCTGCAGTTGTTTCAGGTCGTTTATCTGTGCCTTTTAGTTTATCCGATGTTACTAATGGGAGTGATATAAAGTTTTCATGGAATAGATATTACAATATAGGTTATGGTAGAAAGTTGTTTGGAGATTCTACTTTTGCCTTATACGGGGGTATTGCTGGACGTTATATTCA
The DNA here is from genome assembly GCA_963976995.1 of uncultured Fluviicola sp. Taxonomy (GTDB): domain Bacteria; phylum Bacteroidota; class Bacteroidia; order Flavobacteriales_D; family Crocinitomicaceae; genus UBA4466. Next base: position 12,563 of record CAXBMR010000050.1, on the reverse strand, counting down.
ATCAACGGCTATGTTTAATTTCGTGTCAGATGACAATGGTCTCAGCCTGTCTTCATCGCTTTCACCGAATTTAGATATTAATTACGGTACGATTGCTAATACAAATTCGTCAACATTTATTAAAAAGGGAAAAGCAATTCCTACAGCAATTGGAAATGGTTATGGAGTTGATTTATCAGTAAGTGCGATACTATTCAAAAGAGTAAAATTAGCCTTGGCTGTGAATAATATTGGTTCAGTTACCTATAAAAGGAATGTGTACAGTGTTAGAGATACAATAATTGGAGAAATAAGTGTAGATGGATTAGAGAACAGTAATATTACAAATACCGTTGAAGCTTTGGTTCAAGATGGTGGTATTTTGAATTTAGTTGGAGAAGAGAAAGTAACCATTGCAAACAATGCGAACATCCGATTTGGAGGGAGCATTGATTTTGGGAAGAAACTAAGTGTTGGTGTTGATTTTGTTGCTCCTTTTGACAGAGATAATCCTGGGGGAATTCAAAATGCTGTTTATTCTGTTGGTGGTGATTTTAGACCATTAAAGTGGTTGCAATTGAGTGCTGGTTATTTTGGAGGAGGTATATATAAACACAACGTCCCTGTAGGAATAAACTTCATTCTTAAAGGTGGAACATACGAGTTTGGAATTTCTTCTAGAGATGCATTGGTCTTTTTTACAAAGAATTCAAACAGTGTTTCTACGGCTTTTGGTGTTATGCGTGTTAGGTTTTAAAACGATTCAACACTTCTTTCATCTCAGCAAGTATCATTGAGGTAGCTCCCCAAACAATTTTATTTTCTATTGAGAAATAAGGGACATTTTTTTGTACAAAACCTTTACTTATTGTCATGTCTGTTTTCTTTAATATAGAATCATCACGAAGCAATTCGATGTCAAAGTGAAGGATATCTTCGACTTCTCTTTCGTCAGGAATAAGTTCAGGCAATTCTTCGATATAAAAAACGAAAGGCTGAACCATAAAATTACTCACAGGAATATACACAGCACTCAATTCTCCAATTAATTCTCCAGCAGAAAAAGGAAGATTTATTTCCTCGAAAGATTCTCGTCTAGCTGTGGCCTCTAAGTTGTCATCGACTTTGTCAACCTTACCTCCCGGGAAACTAACTTGTCCTCCATGTGTGCCGTCGTATTGAGGTCGTTGTATAAGAATACACATTACGCTCCCTTCTTTAGGATATAATATAACGGCAACCGCAGAATGACGATAATTTACATTTGTAGCTTCAGCATTTCTTGCTGTAAGACGTTTTAATGGAGAAAGATTTTGATGTGCTTCATCACCAGGTAATCCTTTCTCAAGAGTCACTTTAAAACGATCAATAAAATTTTGGAAATACATTATAACTCTATCGAAGAAAGAATGGTAACGAAATCATCATACAAGTAACCTAGATTGTCCTTTTTCCCTATCATTTGAAAGACATAGATTTCATCTTTTACTTCCAGGGTTGCTAGAAAATATGAAGTTGTTTCAGCATAGTCATAATCGTAATCATCCGTGTCGCCATGAATGATCTGGATACAGCCATTAAATCCAACAGATTCAGGCACCTCTTTTTTTATAGAAGTTGAATAGTTGTATAGAGAATTCTCTCTTCTTATCACATAATTATCATGCACAGCATTTATATCAGTTAACTCTTCGTCAAAAGAGTATTGAATAACGTCTATTCTACTTGCCGTAAATAATTCGACAGAGAAATGAGTATAGATTTCATAAGCCACGAATGTTTCATAAATATCAGAAATAATATAACTTTCAGAATATTCTTTTTCCAACATATCAGGCTTTAGGAAAGAAATGTCCTCAAAAATAAAGCGATTCAAATTAGGGAAATTCATATCGTTGTCTTGCAACTTATCAAGATTTGATTTGTACTTTTTACCCGGGCATGCCGTGGTAAGAAAAAAAATGGCAATCAAAGAAAAGAGGGACAAGAATTTCATTAAGACGAATATAAGAATAATTAACAGAGTGGTGAAAAGAGTTTTTTGCCTCTAGTGACGAGATTTTAATTTAACTAAGTATCTTTACCACGAACAAAGAAAATTAAAGCAAGTGAATTTAGTAATCGACTGGGACGTAAGTGCGCAATTAATAGAAGGATGGAGTACGCCAAATTTGTATGGTCTATTATTCGTAACAGGTTTAATTCTTGGTTACTTGGTTATTCAGAGAATGTTTAAACGAGAAGGAGTTCCAGAAGATCAGTTGGACAAATTGGTTTTATATGTTGTGCTAGCTACAATTATTGGTGCGCGACTTGGACACGTATTCTTCTATGGTCCATACTGGGACACAACATTAGCAAATGGTTATATTGAAGAGGGTTATTTTTCTCATCCACTCTCCATATTTAAAGTGTGGGAAGGTGGTCTAGCTAGTCACGGAGGTGCCATTGCAATTCTATTGGCTTTGATTTTATATACGAGAAGAGTTTCCAAAAAGCCACTTATGTGGATATTGGATCGAATCGTCGCTCCCATTGCTATCGCAGCGTGTTTTATTCGTCTAGGAAATCTAGTGAATCATGAAATAGTTGGAGACCCTACCAGTTTACCTTGGGCTTTTAGTTTTAAGCAATATTACAATGCAGATTTAAAGGCTTATGACCCAACTCCTCGTCATCCAGCTCAGTTATACGAGGCATTGAGTTACATTGCCTTGTTTTTCGTGTTGATGTTTCTTTATTGGAAAAAACAAGCTTGGAAGCGACCAGGTATTCTTTTTGGCACATTTTTAATAGGCTTGTTTGGGGCTCGTTTCTTTATAGAGTTTGTAAAACTAGGGCAAGCAGCGCGTGATTCTGATATGATAATCAATACTGGGCAGATGCTAAGTATTCCTTTTGTCATTGCCGGAGTTGTAATTCTTATAAGGGGATTGAAGAAGAAACCGATTGAAAAACCGTAAGTTTTGAGAACATTTCTATAAACTCAACATAAAAAGTTTGGTCTGCAATTTTCCTGAATCTCAATTAGTATTGAAACGAAGAATAATATGTAACCCTAGGTTCTCGAAGATTACATTAAATCGTTCTAAATACCTATATTTAAATGTTGATTTATTTCCTATAGGAAAAACCGTTTTAGTAGCTAAATCAATCTTGTTTTGCAAAATTATATGGAGAAAAAAGAAAAATTTATGCGCGAAGCAATTCGCCTTTCAGTAGAGAATGTGACATCTGGAAATGGAGGTCCTTTTGGTTGTGTTATTGTGAAGAATGGTGAAATAATTGCACGTGGAGTGAACAATGTTACGAGTCATAACGATCCAACAGCTCACGCAGAAGTAACGGCAATCAGAAATGCTTGTAAAGAATTGGGAACGTTTCAACTGGATGATTGTGAGATATACACGAGTTGCGAGCCTTGTCCTATGTGCCTAGGTGCGATTTACTGGGCGCGTCCAAGTAGAATGTATTATGCCAATACAAAGAAGGACGCTGCGGAAATTGAATTTGATGATGATTTTATCTATAAGGAAATGGAATTGCCCTACGAAAACAGGAAATTACCAACTACTCAGTTGATGAGAGATGAGGCGCTGGTAGCATTCAAGACATGGACTGAAAGTCATAATAAAATTGAGTATTAATGATTGAATTCTTTGTTTGTGGATTTTATCCAGCATGAAAAAGTATTAACAGGACTCTACAGCTAATGAGATTAGAATACAAAATCAACAATATTACAAAGGGTGGATTCATATACGCTGCGGGAGACGTCATTGCGGCATTGATTTCTGATAATTTTTCCATGACCCGACTTTTGGGCATCTTTTTAATCGGAGCAACAGTTTATGCTTTTGAAATTCCTAATTACTTTAAATGGATAGACCAGAAAGTCAAAGATACTGGCAAAATAAAAGATTCAATTAATCGTGCATTGATTGCTACGCTTTATTTTAATCCCCTGTGGATTGCGAGACACATTTTGTTTATCAAATTGGTAAGCGGTGACTTTGATACGATTGGCTGGGGATTAATTAGCATGGGGATTACCTCTTTTGTGATTAACATTCCCGTTTCTTTGATTGCTAACCATATTATCATGAACAAGATAGTATTGAAACATCGCTTTTTAGCAAGTTCTATTTTTTCTGGAATAATGGCGGTTTATTATTCATTGAGTGCTGTTTGGTTCGGGTAATGCGTTTATGAGTTTTTCATTTCGATCGAAATTATAGTTAATTACAATTTTAAATGTTTTTCTCATAACTCATAACTCTAACACTCATTCACTTCAAAATTCATTACTTATCAGGAAACTACTTCTTAATCTTCTTCCAACTCTTAAACATAGCTTCCTGCGCTGGTCGACCTTCTTCAACTTCTCTTAACGGTTCACATTCTAGAAGAGTTTCTTTACACTCTTTTGGTAGCATTTGATAAAGACTGGTGCCTTTTGTTTTCCAGCCAATCATTTCATCACTCACTTGCTTAATAACTCTTGCAGGATTCCCAACAATTAAACTGCGTTTAGGATAACTTGTTTTTGCTGGAACAAAACTCAGTGCGCCTACAATGCAATCTGTCTCTAGCACAACATCATCCATGATGACAGAATTCATTCCGATTAAACAATTTTCTCCAATAATTCCTCCATGAATAATCGCTCCATGACCAATGTGCGCACCCTTCTTTAAAATGACTGTCGTGCCCGGAAACATGTGAATTGTACAATTTTCTTGAACATTACAACCGTCTTCAATGATTATTTGACCCCAGTCACCACGAATGGCAGCACCAGGACCGATATATACATCTTCGCCGATGATAACATTTCCAGTCACGCTAGCTTTAGGATGAACGAAACTACTTTCTTTGACAACAGGTACAAATCCGTTGAATGAATATACAGACATACGTTATTTATTCTTTGTTATTTGCAACCAAAGATAATGTTTCAATAACAACAGGCGCATCTTTCATTCTACTTTCTGCAGAACTAAGTTCTACATCGCCCAACATAAATTTAAATCCTTTATAATCTTCTTGGAGATCAATTAAAGTAATTACTATATCGGAAGTGCCTAGTTTATCATCTGTAGAGTCGAACACATAGCCGGCGTAATCCCACCCGAAACCAGAGAATCGGATGTCAGCCCCATTCCACTCTACGAGTTCTGTCAAAGTCATGCCGGTGTAAAGCCCATCTTTCGATTCTAGTTTTTGAGAGCCTTTTATTTCTCCATCGTTTGACCAAAGATAATGAGTTGCCTCAACAGAAGCTGTGTTACCTGTTTCGTCGTCCCAATAATAGGTAATATGATGCCACGTTTTTGGATTAACAAGATGGGTGACTGACCTTTTAATTGTTCCTTCTGCCTGCCAAACAATCTTGTCTGTAAGATTGATTTCACCAAATTGATCGGCCAATTCTTCTCGAGTTGTTAGCTGAGTGTAGTCATCCAAATAAATAAATGTATTCGTAATTTGGACATCTTCCGCTTCTTGTTCTGTTTCAACTATTATTGTTTCGTCTTCTGGTAAGGGCAAAGTCTCATTTTTGCAAGAAATAACTATAAATAAAATAACGAATACTGTTAGTGGATTTTTCATAGAACGGATGTTTGTTGCTTAAGATACTCATTTTTCTTGTAAAGAAAAAATATAATTCACGTCAAATAGACATAAGTCAGACAGTTATGAGAATTTTATTCGTTTATAATGCGAATTCAAACGCCATGAATAGAATGGTGGATTTTGCACACAAAATCCTCAAACCTTCTACGTATAAATGTCAACTTTGCTCCCTTACGCATCATACTTTAGGAGAAAGATTGATATGGAAGGCGTTTAAGCAACAATCAAATTTGAAGCTAGATTTTTATTACATTAAAAAGTTCGAGGAGGAGTATATTCTCAGTTACAATTATCCTGTTATCTTAGTAGAAGAAAATGGAGATCTTGAAGTTATTATGAGCAACAATGAACTCAACAAAATAAAAGATGTTGAAGAACTAATTTCTATATTAGAAGTCAAATTAATGGATTTAAAAAATGAGTTACTGTAATTACTGCAAAGAAGAAAACGCAAAACAAGTACACATTGATTACCATAATAAATGGTACGGATTCCCTTTAGAAGATGATAATGCACTGTTTGGAAGACTCATTCTTGAAATTAATCAAGCTGGTCTTTCTTGGGAAACAATCCTTAACAAAGAAGCTAACTTTATAATGGCTTACTCTAGTTTTAACATTGAGGTAATTGCCAACTATGATGCTGAAGAAAGGAGTCGTTTATTGAATGATTCAGGTATAATTCGAAACAAGCTAAAAGTAAATGCGGCAATACACAATGCTCAACAAATTTTGGTATTAAGGAAAGAAAATGGTAGCTTTAAGCAATGGTTAGACAATAATCACCCATTATCTCTTGAAGAATGGACTAAATTGTTCAAAAAAACGTTTAAATTTGTAGGAGGTGAGATTGTGAATGAATTTTTGATGAGTACAGGTTACTTAAAAGGAGCTCATGACGAAAGTTGCCCGATTTTTGCAGAGATAGCAAAGGAGAAACCTAAATGGATGGAATTATGAAAAATTGGATAGTTATTATAATGTTAGTTTTAGGGGCGAATTCTTTCTCTCAAGTGAGTGTTTCTGCTGGCCCAAGCATGTTAATGGGAATCGTTCGAGACGCAACTCCATGGGGTGGATTTCATTTTGGATTAGAAGTTCCAAGAGATGATCAAGTTACGATATACGGTCGATTTACGCACCATTTTAAGCAATTTTTCCCAATTCCTACTCAAACAATTCTTACACCTATTGATCCTAACAATTTCAACTACCCAATCATTACAGGTAGAACATCTATGAATTATAATATTTTGGAGGGAGGAACAAGATATTATTTAGGGAATGGATTTGACTTTGGCTGGGCGGCTTATGGGGGTTCAAATATCATGATTATTTTTAATAGCATAAAGAATGATTATGAGGATTTCGATGAAACAGAATTTAGATTAGATCCAGCCAATGATTTCAGCGGAACAATTTTTGGGCTGGGTGTTGGTCTTGGAGGAGGTGTAAAATATACCTTCCCTCGATTTGGTACGATTTTTACAGATTTGAATATTAGTTACATGCTTTTGGCAACAAGTTCTACTCCAGCGCCTGATGCTTCTCTGTATAGTCCTTTGATTTTTAACTTTAATTTAGGTTATCGGAGAGATATCATTTGGTAAAAAGATGTCGTAGCTTTTGTAGGCCGTTTTCTTGCTTCTCTAATGCTTTGAATTGAGCGAGTACCTCTTCAAAAGAAGAATACCTTTCTTTAATGGCAGCTTCAAGTAATTTTTTAACATCATCTGTCATCATTTTGTTTGGAGGTACTTTAAACTGATGTTTAACAGTCATTCGAGCAAGAATTTTAATCACCTTTCGTGGCACATTGGAATTCGCTGGTAGCGGATGAGTCAATTGTAAATTTGTAAAAATACTTGGGTTTGGATGGGCTAATGGAAGTTGATTTGCAAATAAACGCCAAATGACAATGCCCAAAGAAAATTGATCCGTTTTTTGACTAACTATGTCTAAATGATTAAGTAGCAACTCAGGCGCAGCAAAACCAAGAGGAAATAACAGAGGTCTGAAGGTAGTTTTATTCGTTCTGATAGCCAATCCAAAATCAATCAAATGTACTTCGAATGAATCGTGTTTTTTTTCAATAAGAATGTTACTCGGTTTTATGTCACAATGCACTACATTGCCTTCTAATAATTGCTTAAAAATAGTCGCAATTTTTTCAAAAAAATGAATCAGAAAAGGAATTTTTTCTTTTTTCCGAAGTGTTTTCCAATACGCATCAATAGTTATTCCTTCCTTATAGCGCAGTAATAGTAACGCTTCATTTTCTGACTGTTCAAATTGGATAACTTTGGGTAGCGAATAACGATTAAAACTGAAACTTGACTCATCCACTAATCGTTGCATTAGTGCATCTTGATTATTCTTTTTTTGATAGCTTTTAAGAACTGCCTTTTCTGAATTAACCTTATTCTCAACAAGGTAAGTTGTGCCAAACTTCCGCTTTCGCTGAGTACCTAGTTTTTGTATGATCTTATATTCTTCAGAAATTTGCACGAGACAAAATACGATTTATTTGCGAATGGTATATTTGATTGTCGCAAAGGTTAAATCGACACTTTGTTATTAAGTTTGGCTTGGAATACCTCTTCGAAATCTAGATGAAACAAATATCCTTATTATATTAGTATCATGAAAACTCTTATAGCCGATAGCGGGGGAACTAATACTGATTGGTGTTTGATTGATGAGGAAGGAGTAAAAAATTTCTTCGTCACGGAAAGCTATCATCCAAATAACTGGGGCAACAATTTTTTCAATAATATAAAACGGTTTTGGTCGGATTTTGATTGCAACTCAATTAATCTGTATTTTTTTGGAGCAGGCTGCTTGTCTTCTTCTCATTCTGAAAAACTTGTATATCATTTTGAATTACTCGAATTTAATTCTGTAAAAGTTAATTCAGACTTACATGCTGCAGCATATTGTACTTTGGGTGCCAAAAATGGAACTGTTGCCATATTGGGCACTGGTTCTGTTCTATTTTCTTGGGAGAATAGCGAAGTTGAAAATATTATCGGAGGCAAAGGTCATTTAGAAGAGGATGAAGGAAGTGGTTATTATTTCGGGAAGATAATTCTATCTGCCTATTTACAAAATAAACTTTCAGAAGAGCAATTAACAACTCTAAAAAGTCAATGCTTAGATGTAGCTTCTATAGAAATAACCAACAAGTATGATGTTGCTCGAATAGCATCACAGCTTTCTTCAAACAAGTTGCTATTCAAAAAATATCATTTGCAAAACTTTCAGCTTTTTGCTCGAAAGCACATTTTTAAAAACAAACGTTTTAACCTCCAAATTGTAGGAAGCTATGGAACGAACCACATCGATTATTTAAAACAAGAATTGAGTAAAGTAAATGTTGTAATTGAACAAGTCGTAGATAAACCTATCTCGCTTCTTGTTGAACAAAGACACCTTTTCATCGATTAAACAGTATTTTTGAGCGACAATTCCACTTAAACTCCATTTTTTGTAAATTGGTCTATTGAAAAAGCTTGTTCGTAGAAAAAATATAAAATATTCAACTATTATTCCGAAATTGCAGATGAAAAATGGTTCAAATGGAAGTGCTAACTAGAGATATTACCCCAGAAACACCGATGATTAATTTTAATCCTACAAATGGATTAATGGAATTAAAGGGTAGATCAATTCCTTATGATTCAGATAGTTTTTGGCTTCCTATTCTTAGCTGGTTCGAGTCCTATATGCTTTCTCCAAAAGAGAAAACGACATTTAAATTCAGTCTAGAATATTTTAATATTTCTTCCTCGAAGAGAATTCTATTCTTATTGTATAAGCTAAATGAGCTGGTCGAAAAAGGCTTGGCTGTTAAAGTTCTTTGGGAATATAGAACGGAGGATGAAGATATGTATGAGGTTGGTCAAGACTACGCATACATGGTAAAAGTGCCATTCGATTTTGTAGAATTAAAAGAACCAGAAGTTGTTCTAACATAGATAGTAAACTAGAAAATTTTAAAAGCGCCTTCTCCTTTTGGTGCTTTTTTTATGCTCAATTTTATCAGTTTCACCTCATTTCTGTTATTTTTGTCAAAAAAAGTGAGATTAGTCAAAGACATTCCGCACGAACGATACAAAATTCAAATTTTTCAGTACAATGGAAAGTATATACTTAAAATTGAATTGGGGCAGTTTGAACAAAGTTTTAAAATAAGTGAATTAGACGTTCATGGTCTAGAGGAGGTAGAGAGTATGATTACTGACACGTTATTAAAGAATACATTGTTGAGATTTGTTGAAATGCGAAAAGATTGGCAGGAAGCATTCTCTTCTAAAAATACTAAATAAAAGATATGAAAACGAAGTTATTTATTGCGCTAATTGGAGGATTAACTGTTTTTACAGCATGTAACTCTAAAGAAAAAAAAGAGAAAGAAGATACAACTGTAGATATTGAAACAAAACAAAGTGGAGATTTAAAAATTGCTTATTACAATTTGGACTCTTTAAAAACGATGTACACTTATTACAGAGAGCAAGACTCTATCCTGGTCGTTAAAGGTACAGCATTTCAAGCTTCAGTTGGTGCTAAGGAGCAAGCTTTACAGAGTTACATTGCTGGCAAGGATGCTCAAGCTCAACAGGGATTACTTTCTCAAAATGATGTTGCTTTGATTCAACAAACAATTCAGCAAAAACAAAACGCTTTGATGAATTATCAACAAACGGAGGGGGGAAAGCTAGAGAACGAAACAATGAATATTTTAGAAACGATTGGTAATAGATTGGACACCTATGGCGAAGAGTTTTCAGAAGAGAATGGGATAGATATCCTTATGACTTATTCTAAAGGTGGTCAGATCAATTACATTCATTCTTCAATGGATGTGACAGAAGCTTTTACGAATTACTTAAACGCTAAAACGGAAGAATTAGCAACTGACGACATGGAAGAATAATGCAAATTGCCGAACAAAAATTAAAAAGTAACATTGCAGAGTACATTTTATACATGTACCAAATTGAAGATGTTATCCGCGCTTACCAATTCGACTTGGATAAGTTAATGGATAACTATGTGAAACCTCAATTGCCAGATGAATCCTTTCTTGCTCAATATAGAAAATGGTATTCTTCACTTTTAATACAAATGCGAAGTGAGAAAATCGAAACATCCGGTCATTTGATGTCAACAAAAGAAATTTTAATAGAATTGACGTACTTACACAACACAATGCTCAATTTGACTGACAATGACAAGTACAAAAATATTTTTGCTGCTGCAAATGATCACATTGAAGAATTCAAGTCTAAATCGAATTTAAAAGATAAGAATCACGTTGAAATTGCATTTCAAGCCTTGTATATGAAATTATTACTCCGTTTGCAACGAAAAGAAATTAGCCCTGAATCTGAAGAAGCATTTGACACAATGAGAATGATGCTTGCGTTCTTGAGCAGAGCTTATGTTAGGATGAAAGCAGGTGATTTAGATTTTTTGAATAACTAAAAAAGACTACTGGTTAAGCTTACTATCCACTTAGTGTAAATCCTATTTTTATAGGATAGGATCATTGTCCGAAACCTCTATGTTACTTAAAAATTGACTGAGTGATATTCCAAAGTAATCACAAATTTTTTTAAGATTAGAAATAGAAAGGTTGTATTTCCCAGATTCTAATCGGCTGATATTAATTCCGATATCTTCATAAAGAGCTTCTTGTGTAATATTTCGTTGAAGAGTTTATTGAGATTCCGTTAATTCTTTTAGGAGAAATATACGCCGTCAGTTTAAATATTGACTCTTCCGCTACTATTGACCAATGGTATCCTGCGAACCCAACCATTGATACAGCAAGAATACTGTTCAGTATTTATATAGAAGACAGTACCTTAACTGAGATCTATGATTTCCCTTGTGACAACGTAAACCTTTTGTACGATGAATTTCTTAACGTGGAGGAAATAAACCTGGATGAGATCAATATTTACCCGAATCCGTTTAGTGAAACAATTAATGTTTCGTTCATAAATGGAAATTCGGAGAAAGAAATCGCGTTGTTTGATATTCATGGAAAACTACTTGAAAAACACACAACAAGAAATAAGGACTACACTTTAAACACTTCTGCTTTGAGTAATGGGTTTTATTTGCTAACTTGTGTTGTGAATGGCAGAAAATCTTCATTTAAACTGATTAAAGAATGAAACATTTACTATCCATATTACTACTCTTCTTCTCTTTCGCTTCCAATGCGCAAACATGGAAATCTGTGCCAAGAATTGACACTACATTGACTCCTATTTATCGATTCAAAAAACCTTGGAATCAATTTGAGTTCAATACTTATACCAATAAGTTGTGGTTTGTCAGTGACAATGGGGTTAGTATCATGGAGACAGATGGAAACTTTAAAGTGATACAAGACAATGGCGAGTTGGACAACCTAATGACAGGTATTAAATTAACGTTTGCTTTCACGTCTAATCGTGTCTATTATGCTTCTTGGTACGAAAGCTTGTGGGCTTTTGATAACTATGTGAGTGTTCCTATTTTATCAGGGTTAACGGATTTTTCTGGTCTAGCTTCCAATGGCGATACCGTTTATGCTACAATGGCCAATGGTTTCTCAGTAGGAATGAAAAAATACACAGAAACTGGAGGTACAGTTCAAACAAATCATTATCCGGAAAAAGTAATTGCAAAAAATGAATTCATGTATGCATACACTTTAGGTAGTTCTGGCTCTTTATTTTATTATTATGGACCAAATTGGAATGATGGTTCATACCTCATGAGCGATCCTTTATTCTTACCAGGCACCTTAAACGACATCAAATTCTCGAACCAAACAGATACTTTATTTATCGCAGGAGAAAATGGCATCTCTTTAGCCTACAATTATTTCACTGTTGCCAACATCACTCCAAGCAACACAACCAACATGCCTTCTAGTAATGTGTTAG
>CAXBMR010000049.1:0-16513 GCA_963976995.1 uncultured Fluviicola sp. | reverse complement strand
GTCAATAAAAGACATTTACATCACTGATGTACAAGGAAAAATTGTGCAAACGCTCACATCTAGTTCAAAAGAGGTGAATATTGACATTTCTACATGGAAAAAAGGAGTTTATTTCGTGAAGTCAGTAGAAAAAAATGGAAAGAGCAGCTTTAACCGGTTTGTTAAAGAATGAACTATTTACTATCCATATTACTACTCTTCTTCTCTTTCGCTTCCAATGCGCAAACATGGAAATCTGTGCCCAGAATAGACATCTCATTGTCTCCTGCAGGTCGATTTACAAGACCTTGGAATCAGTTTGAATTTAACCCTTACACCAACAAATTATGGTTTGTAAGTGATACTAGAGTAAGTATCATGGAAACAGATGGGAACTTTAAGATTATACAAGATAATGAAGAACTTGGTAACATGATGACTGGTATTAAGTTAAAATTTGCATTCACACCCAATAATATTTATTATGCCTCATGGTATGAAAGCCTTTGGACCTTTAATAACTATGTAACTGCCCCTGTTTTATCAGGACTAGCGGGCTTTGAAGATATTACGTCCAATGAAGACACCATTTATATAACTACTCCTGGCGTTGGAGGTTTAGGTTTGAGAAAATATACTGACGCAGGAGGGGTAATTCAATCCAATAATTATCCATATCGTGTTTCCTCGAAAGGAATATATCTGTACATTCATAAAATTGAATCCTCAAATCAAGTTGGATATTTGACAGGTCCTAACATCTCGGATTATGCAATATTAAACAATGACCCATTGTACCTTTTAGCAAATATAAACGAAGTTAAATTCTCCAACCAAACAGACACCCTTTACATCGCAGGAGAAAACGGCATCTCTCTAGCCTACAATTACTTCACCGTTGCCAACATTACTCCAAGCAACACCACCAACATGCCTTCCAGCAATGTGTTAGAAATAGATTTTGGTGCCAATGATACGCTTTGGGCTGTTTTTGGAGATACGAATGGTGACCCTTTTTCCATAGCAAAGTTAAGTGGTAACACTTGGATAGACGTGCTAGACAATGGTAACAGTCCCATAGATTTTACTAATTTTTGGGGCATGGCCATAGATACGTTGGGTAATCCGTACTTTATAGACAACCTATTTTTACATACCATTATTAGTCCTAGCAGTCCAGGTTGGCTGGGTTTAGAGAGTCTAAGTGTTTCAAATTTCCAAACGCTAATTTCTCCCAACCCGAGCAATGATAAGATAAAAATGACCTATTCTCAGCAGTCAATAAAAGACATTTACATCACTGATGTACAAGGAAAAATTGTGCAAACGCTCGCATCTAACTCAAAAGAGGTGAATATTGACATTTCTACATGGCAAAAAGGGGTTTATTTTGTGAAGTCAGTAGAAAAAAATGGAAAGAGCAGCTTTAATCGGTTTGTTAAAGAATGAAACATTTACTATCCATATTAGTACTCTTCTTCTCTTTCGCTTCCAATGCGCAAACATGGCAATCTGTTCCCAGAATAGATACGTCATTGACGCCTGTGAGTCGATTTACAAAACCATGGAATCAGTTTGAGTTTAACCCCTACACCAATAAATTGTGGTTTGTAAGTGACATTAGAGTGAGTATTATGGAAACAGATGGTAATTTTAAGGTAATTCAAGACAATGAAGAATTAGGCAACCTAATGACGGATATTAACTTGAAGTTTGCATTCACTCCTAATCGTGTCTATTATGCTTCTTGGTATGAAAGCTTGTGGGCTTTTGATAATTATGTAAGTGTTCCAATTTTGTCAGGGTTAACGGATTTTTCTGGTCTAGCTTCCAATGGCGATACCGTTTATGCTACAATGGCCAATGGTTTCTCAGTAGGAATGAAAAAATACACAGAAACTGGAGGTACAGTTCAGACTAGTCAGTATCCTCCAAATGTAATAGCGAAAAATGATTTTTTGTTTGCTTATAGACTCAATCCATTAAGTCAAATTGGATATTATTATGGTCCAAATTGGAATGACTTCACCTACATTAGCACTGACCCCATGTACATATCAAGTTCCACAAATGATGTTCAGTTTGCGAACGAAACAGATACATTTTATATAGCATCTAGTAATGGTATTTCAAAAGTCTATAATTATTCTATTTTCGAGAACATCACTCCGAGCAATACAACCAACATGCCATCTAGCAATGTGTTAGAAATAGACTTTGGAGCCAATGATACACTTTGGGCTGTTTTTGGAGACACCAATGGCGACCCTTTTTCCATAGCAAAGTTAAGTGGTAACACTTGGATAGACGTGCTAGACAATGGTAACAGTCCCATAGATTTTACTAATTTTTGGGGCATGGCCATAGATACGTTGGGTAATCCGTACTTTATAGACAACCTATTTTTACATACCATTATTAGTCCTAGCAGTCCAGGTTGGCTGGGTTTAGAGAGTCTAAGTGTTTCAAATTTCCAAACGCTAATTTCTCCCAACCCGAGCAATGATAAGATAAAAATGACCTATTCTCAGCAGTCAATAAAAGACATTTACATCACTGATGTACAAGGAAAAATTGTGCAAACGCTCACATCTAGTTCAAAAGAGGTGAATATTGACATTTCTACATGGAAAAAAGGAGTTTATTTCGTGAAGTCAGTAGAGAAAAATGGAAATAGTAGTTTTGGTCGGTTTGTTAAAGAATGAGAAGAGTGTATTAGGCTACTTTTAAGAATGTGTTTGGTGAAGTGTTCAATTAATTTATCTTTACACAAATGCCCGGAATCTACATACATATCCCTTTCTGCAAGCAAAAGTGCACCTATTGTGACTTCCATTTTAGCACAACTTTTTCTTCGTACCGAAAAGAAATGATAGACGCTATTCTGCACGAAATTACGTTAAGAAAAGACTATTTATCAGAACCAATTAGCACCATTTATTTTGGTGGAGGAACGCCGAGTCTTTTAACAGAATTTGAACTTAATTCTATTCTCGCTGCAATCAATAATAATTTTGAAGTGCTTGATACAGTTGAGTTATCCCTTGAAGCGAATCCTGATGATATCACAAAAGAACAATTATCTATCTGGAAAAAAAGGGGAATAAATAGGTTAAGTATCGGTCTGCAATCGTTTAAAGAATCGGATTTAAGATGGATGAACCGAGCGCATACTGTTGAAGAAGCAAATCAATGCATATCCCTAGCTCAAAATGCAGGATTTCAAAACCTCACTGTTGATTTAATCTATGGTTTACCCGATTTATCACTGGAAGAATGGAAAAGTCACATTCAACAGCTGATTGATTTTAATGTACCCCATATTTCTGCCTATTGCTTAACCGTAGAAAAGAACACTGTTCTAGCTAATTGGGTCAATAAAGGAAAAATAAAACCGCTTTCAGAAGATGTGCAATCTGAACAGTTTCTGGCTCTTTTAGAACTACTCGAGGTAAACGGGTATGAGCAATACGAAATATCTAATTTTTGCAAAAAAGATGCTGAATCAAAACACAATTCTAATTATTGGAAAGGTAAGCATTACATAGGAATTGGGCCTTCTGCACATTCCTTTAATGGCACATCAAGAAGTTGGAATATTGCCAATAACACCCGCTACATTCAATCAATAAATAAAGGTGTTTCATTCTTTGAGACGGAAATATTAACCGTTCAAAATCAGTTCAATGAACTCCTTCTTACGGGGCTCCGTACAAAATACGGAGTACGTTTAGACAACCTTAACAAAATTATTCCGTTATCTAAGCAGTTTAAATACCTTGTTGATTCTTTTCAGAAAAAAAACTGGTTAGTGAAAAAAGAGAATACTCTTTTTCTTACAAAAGAAGGGAAATTAATGGCCGATTTTATCGCGTCAGAACTATTTGTTGATTGACTATGTTCTTAAAAACATCATTGGTTTTTGTCATTATAGGGATCGCTTATTTAAGCCTCAGCCCAACTGAAACAATTGTTGTGGGGAATGATAAGATTAGTCATTTTATTGCCTATTCTGCATTGATGTTTAATGTAGGCCTTCTTACTTTTCCGAAAAAAAAGTCTTTCATTTTTGGAATTCTGTTTTGCTTGCTGTTAGGAATTTTAATTGAATTTATCCAACACTTTGTTCCTGGAAGAGTAATGTCGGGCTTGGATATTGTTGCTAATTCACTTGGCGTTTTTATAGGTGTTATAGTTACTTATTTGTTGTTTGATAGAATCATTCTTTTATTAAAAAAACTGAAACTACATTAAACAATGTTATAGCTTCTATTCTAACATTCTTCTTACTTTTACTACATGGAGAAATTACGCAACTTTATCAACGGAGAATATTGTGACCCAAAAACGGGAGATTATATTGACAATTACGAACCAGCAACGGGCCAAGTGTATAGCTTAATTCCTAATTCAGGAGCAGAAGATGTTGAATTGGCTGTTCAGGCAGCAGAAAAAGCATATCCTATCTGGTCAAAAATGAGCATTGATCAACGAAGTAAAATTCTCGTTAAGCTTTCTGAGGGAATTGAAGCAAGAATGGAAGAGTTTACATTCGCTGAATCAAAAGACAACGGCAAACCTCTTTCTTTAGCTACACACGTTGATATTCCAAGAGCCGTGTCTAATTTTCACTTCTTTGCAACAGCCATATTGCATTATGCTTCAGAATCACATAACATGGAAGGAGTTGGTATAAATTATACCTTGCGTAAACCTATCGGAATTATTGGTTGTATTTCTCCATGGAACCTACCTTTGTATTTGTTTTCTTGGAAGATTGCGCCTGCTCTGGCAGCTGGGAACTGCGTTATTGCAAAACCTTCAGAAGTTACTCCCTATACAGCTTATCTTTTGGGGCAAGTTGCCAAAGATGCGGGAATGCCTGATGGCGTATTGAACATTCTACACGGAGAAGGTCATACAGTTGGAGATGCAATCGTAAAGCACCCAAAGATTAAAGCCATCTCTTTTACAGGAGGAACAAAAACGGGAGAATACATTGCTAGGACTGCTGCTCCAATGTTTAAAAAATTATCTCTAGAGCTAGGCGGTAAAAATCCTAACATCATCTTCGATGATTGTGATTTCAAAGAAATGATGAGGACTACTCTACTGTCCTCTTTTGCTAATCAGGGACAAATTTGTCTGTGTGGCTCAAGAATTTTCATTCAAAGAGGTATTTATGACAAATTTAAAGAAGAATTCGTCCGAAAAGTTGGAGAATTAGTAGTCTCCGAACCAAAAAATCCGAATGCAAAGTTAGGCGCGGTTGTCTCTCAGTCACACATGGAAAAGGTGTTATCTTATGTTGATTTGGCAAAACAAGAAGGCGGAACAGTACTTACAGGAGGTGAACGTGTTCTGATGGATGCTCCTTTTGAAAATGGATATTATTTGCGACCAACAGTTATAGAGGGTTTAGCATTTGATTGCAGAACAAATCAAGAAGAAATTTTTGGCCCTGTCGTAACAATCACCCCTTTTGACACAGAAGAAGAAGTGCTGATGATGGCTAATTCTACAGATTATGGTTTAAGTGCAACCTTGTGGACGTCTGATTTAAAACGAGCACATAGAATGGCGAATGAAATCGATGCGGGTATCGTTTGGATTAACGCGTGGTTGGTTCGTGATTTAAGAACACCATTTGGCGGTGTTAAAGCATCAGGGGTTGGCAGAGAAGGAGGCTGGGAAGCTTTACGCTTCTTTACCGAGCCAAAGAATGTGTTCGTCAAGTATTGACTAAAAAGTGACTCTTTACTTTACAATTATTCTTTTCGTAATTCTAGAACTACCATCGCTTACACTCACAAAAAACACGCCTGGTTGAACAATCAGATGAATACTTTTCTCCACCAAAGAATTAGAAGGTTGTACTATCTGTTCATGCACTATTCTTCCAGAAACATCAGACACACTTACTGTTAAATTCTTTCCTTGGACACCGGTTAATTGCAACGTAAATGTTCCTTCAGTGGGATTGGGGTATATACTCAATTGCTCATTTTCCAAGTAAAATTCTCCTAAATCGGTGAAATCTACTAATTGAACCGCAGAACTATATACACATCCATTGTAAGAAGTTAATTCTACCCAATAATTACCAGTACTATCTGTTGTTACAACTTGTCCTGTTGCTCCAATGATAGGGTTACCGTTAAAAAACCACTGAAAACTATAACTAGAGGTATCAGTATAGAGCAAGCTACCATTTTGAGTAACAATTGGTGTAAAAGTAGTGTCACAAATTACAATTTTTATCGTATCACTGCTAGCGTAGCAGCCGGAAGGAGTTGTTGCAACCACAAAATACTCTCCAGAGTTTGTTGCTAAAAAGGATGAACTATCTGCTCCTCCAACGGCATTCCCATTCTGAAACCATTGTAACGATAAGCCCACAGAGTCTGTCCACAATAAAAGTCCCGTCGAATCAATGTTAGGCGCATTTGGAAATCCAAAAACTTGAACTGTATCCGTAGAAGAAATAACTGGGAATGGTCCAACCGTAGCTATAGAGAATGAAATAGATGTAGAACCATTTGAACTGTTTCCACTCGGTCCATTTCCAAAAAAAGTGGATGTTCCAAGGTCATCATCGGCTCCAAAAAGTCCACCATCCTCATCCCAAACTTGCACCGTGTATGTTTGATTAGAAAGCAAAATGTTGGGTATTGCATACACCACCGCTGGTTGCGTATTATCAACGGTCGCTGAAGTGTAAATTAAGTTCATACTCCCATCATATAATTCAATATACATATCTGGATCAGCATCAGCGGGTGCCCCCCATGTGTTTGGAACCCCTAATACACCTATTTGCGTTAAATAATAGTCCGGAATAGTATCATTATAGGCTTCATAGCTAACGACATAGTTGCCTGGCATGTTATAAATTTGATCTGTTGGATTCTCTTGTGTTGTTGTTGTGCCATTTCCAAAATCCCAAAAGTAGGATAAATTACCTGGGTTATTGTTCGTGAAAGAAACAGTTAATGGCGAACATCCGTATGCCCCAGACAAAGAAAATCCATTATTTGAAGTTGTGTCTGGCAAAATAATGACCTGAGTGTAGAAATTTGTTGGTATATCACCAATAACATTTAAACTTGCAATTAAAGAAACATCTAACGGGTAAACTCCCGGTTGAATAGGAGTGCCAAAAATATTCAAACATCCATATTGACTAACTTGAGGGTCATAATTGCATCCATTTGCCGCGGCATTACATGTCCAATTAAGTCCGAAAGGTAAACCTGAAATAGCCAGAATCTCAAAGTTATTGAAATCAAACCCAGAAGTGTCTAATGGCATTACAAAAGTAATATCTTCTGAGTACGGTTGTCCAACCATTCCGTTAGGTAAGGTGTCTGGATAAATCCCCGGTTGAGTTGGGTTGAAATCAATCGTGCATTGCGCTTCACTTTTAAAAGCAAAACCAAATACAACTATGAAAGTAATCAGTGCACTATTTTTCATACGTAGTAGCTTATTTCTTCTTGCAAGTTAGAAAAAATAAAATTTCACCGCAAAAAAACATCGTTGTAAACAAATGCATTTTTGCGGTGAAATTTTCTATTTTCTAATAACAATACGTTTTGTAACACTCACTTTATTATTTGATAGTTGCAAAATGTATGTTCCATTTGAAGAATTTGCCAAGTTCAATTCATAAGTTGCCTTATTATCCATAGTTTCATCTAAAACTATTCTCCCGGATAAGTCTAAAACTTTCATCCTAACAGTCCCCGAGAAGTTGTCTAGCAATTCAACGGAAAAGTTTCCCTGACTTGGATTCGGGTAAACATTAATTGAAGCCAATGGCAATTCATTCAGACCAACGCTAATTGGATCATAACCATCCGAAAATGTAGCTATTGAACCAGCAGGGTCCAGCCAGTATTTTAATTGATTCGTTGAATCGCTGCCTGCTGGATCCCATGAATAAGATAACTTACCATAATAATCAGGAGCAGAAAGATTTCCGCAAGAAGCACCGCCTCCCCAAAGTTGACCAATTATTCTTCCTGCTTGATTAAACAAAGGAGAACCCGATGAACCTTGTTCAGTCGTTGTATTTCTATCCCATTCAACTTCCCATTGACTATTCGCCTCAGAAGAACCCATTCCATTGGCAGAAACGGCAGCCGCATCATCAAAAGCAAGTTTTTTAATGTCTCCTGAAGGGTGGTGAACACAATGCGACGTCGTTGCTGGAACATCTGCACTTTCCCATCCCGGGAAATATGTGTTGTAACTGTTAGGAACCGTTCCTCCTATTAAACCACCAGTAATTTCTACTAAACAAAAATCTGAAGGTGTTCTTCGTGCTCTTAAAACAGCACCTGAAAGTGATTCAAATGAAGGAGAACTTCCAGGGTTTACACAAGTAGAAGAAGCCCAGTTAAATCTAAAAATCCATGACGCTGGATTGCTATAGCAGTGATTTGCTGTCAAAACATAAGGCCTACCGTTATTTAAAGTGTTATTAATCATTGAAGCTGTACAAAATCCGTTACTTCCAGAAACAAGCATTATTGTTGCTCTTATTTCTTCTCTTATTGGGTCTCCGTCTGGGCAAATTGAATTCATGTTACATGAACCTGAAGAACCAAATGCTTTTTCTTGAAATGCTCCTGCCGTTCTATATCCATGAGTAACTGTCGCAATTGTTAATGATTTGCTCACATTTCTATTCTCAGGAGCAACATAATATTCTACAATGACATCACTCCCAGGTACTAACTCTGTTCCCAATTGACCTTCATATATATGTTTCTTTAAAAATTTGCCAAGTATAAATGACTTTTCTGGATTGAAAACATATAACTCATTTCCTTCAGGAATTTTTAGGTCTTCAAAAGTCAAGTTTACCGTTAAGGCATTTTCACAAGTAATAAATAATTGCCACAATTTACCTCCATCGGGCAACTCCATCCAAGAACCGGAATTATCAAAGTTTAAGTCTGTGTAATTATTAAAACCAAAACGCCAAGGTCCTGTCTTTGTTTCATCAACGATAGCGTCTTCTGCTTTCAATGCAGCAATGTTTGGAGTAGAGAACAATCGATGATCAACCTTTTTAATAATAGATTTTGAATATGGTAAACCACCGTCTCCTTGCTGAGCAAATGAAGAAGAACTAAGGAGTCCTAAAAAAAGAATGTAGAGAGTTTTTTTCATAATTTTAAATTTAGTTTAACCCAAAAATACACTATTTACCTAGCTATTTGGTTAAAAAACAATATTAATATAGGATTCCTATAGAAATGTATGTTTTTATAGAATTAGTACCTTTACTACCTCATTAGACGAAAGAGGAACTAAAATAGTTGGTTCATTGCTTTTTTGCACGATGATTGTATTAGTAAACTATAAAAAAACATGAAACTCTTTTACACATTAATTTTTACATGTATTACTCTGCCATTTTTTGGACAAGTTTTTGAAATCGAAGAGTCCAACCATCCATATTCTGATGTTATAGAATGGAAAGGTATGGGGGCGCTATTGTTAAGTAAAGACCCTTCTAATGTCTCTAAACAAGTGAATATCACGCTTGTTGGTAACCAAACGACAAGCATTTGGGATCAAAAATTCACCCCAAAAGGAGATAACTACTATTTCATTTCTAGCGAGAACGCACGATACGTTTACTTTTTAGACAATCTCAACTTGAATAGTGGAAAAGTATCGTTTAGTCAATTAAACTCTGCTGGAAATGTGAAATCGACTTCCGTTTCTATTGGTACAGCTGTTAAAAAATTGGGAAAGTATGACTACAATAAATTGGAACTAATAAATGTTGTGGTGACGGATAAAGCACTAGTTCATCATTTTAGATATGAGGATAAGAAAAATAAAAAAGTGATCGAAATTGCGACATTTATTACCCATCACAATTTTCTATGTTACGCAGTTGAATTAGGCTCTATTCCATACGCTACCCTTAAAGATGAGCGCTTTGGGAATTGGGAATATGTTGGGTTTACAGGTGATCAAATCTTCTTTGCAGCAAGAGATTATCAGAACAAAGAACGAGGCTGGAGTGTAAAGGAATATTCTTCAAAAGGTAAGCAAAAAGTAGGCTTGCATTTTAATTCTCCTGAGAATTTAATTCCAATTGAGAACATTGGGTTTGGTACTACGGGAAGTTATTATTTAGAGGACAAAGCGACAGTTGAGTCTGGACTATTGGTTTTTATTAATTCTAAATTCTACCTGATTGGAGGTCAACGTAAAGATGCAGGTGCTGAAATTACCCTTTATGAATTGATTGAAAATGAGTGGGAAGAATT
Source organism: uncultured Fluviicola sp. (assembly GCA_963976995.1). Lineage (GTDB taxonomy): Bacteria > Bacteroidota > Bacteroidia > Flavobacteriales_D > Crocinitomicaceae > UBA4466. The sequence continues at coordinate 6,239 of CAXBMR010000049.1, read as the reverse complement.
AAGCAACATGCATCTGAATTATTTTATTGAAAAGAAAAATTTAAAATTAGGTGTCTATCCTATGAATGAAGGTGTCGGATATCATCTTAACCACAATGGTTACAACAAAACGAGCATTCTTTATTTTGAGAAAAAAGCCGATGCTCCGCACAATGACTTCACGCGAAGGACGATTTTTAATCCAAGTAGTGTTTTTGATCGCAAGAAAAAAGAAGAATTTAACGTAATTTTGCCGGAAGGTCTTTTAAATTTTAACACCCAACAGTTAGGAAAAAAAGGCAATGTTAAATTTGAATTAATTAAGAAATGATTGTAGGTATTTGTGGCGGCAGTGGTTCTGGAAAAACAACTCTTTTAAAACGGTTGCAAACTCATTTTTCAGAGTTAAATCCAAGTATTTTTATCATGGATAATTATTATCATCCAATCGAAATGCAATTGAAGGATGAAAACGGAGTGTATAATTTTGACCTTCCAACAGCGCTCGATGAAGAAAAATTAACTTCTGATTTAGCAAAGTTAAAGAAAGGTCATGAAATCTTAGTCAAAGAGTACCATTTTAATTCCCCCCCGGATAAGCACGTTTTACTTACGATTTCTCCTTCTCCGTTGATAATTATTGAAGGTCTTTTCCTATTTCAATACCCTAAAGTTCGGAGTCAGTTAGATTATTCTATTTTTGTTGACGTTGACCCAAAAATACAGTTAGACCGTCGACTTTATCGAGATCAAGAAACGCGAGGTTACTCAAGGGAAGGTATCTTATATCAATGGGACAACCATGTTAAACCTTGCTACGAAAACTATTTACTCCCCTATCAAAATAAGGCAGACTTCAATTTCAGAAATGATTCTCGAGCAGATGATGATTTTAATAAGCTCGTCCTGGAGATTGAAGCAAAACTAAAAGTGATTGCTTCCGTATAAAAGAAGAAATAATAATTTCGAGTGTTAAATAAAATAAAGAAATACTACATTCTATTAGTATCGATCGCATTTACCATTGCGTTTCTCTTGCTTTATTTAAAGACGTACTCTACTAATTACAGCCGTTCTGTAAGCTCCTTTAGGTCTGAGTTTTTATCTCTAGAAAACGACTTAGACGATATTATTAACTATCGATCTGCAGAATTAAATTACGGTGAAATTAGCGATCAATGGGAGAAACCTATCAGTAAAGATAAAATTAACGTACATATTTACAAAAAAGATTCCTTAGTTTATTGGAATACCAACCAATTGCCCATCTTGCGTTTTGCAGACTTACATTTTCCATCTGAAGGAATTATTCACCTTCAAAATGGATGGTATTTTGCCAAAATGCGAACCGTTAGGGATTATCAAATATGCGCTTCTTTTTTAGTTAAACGAGATTATGCATATAACAACAAGGAGCTGGTCAATGATTTTATTTCACCCTTAAATTTATCGTTTAAGTCGTCTGTTTCTTTAGACGAAGACAGTGGATTTCCTATTTTTTCAAATGACAATAAATTTGTGTTCTCTATTTTACCTAATCACTATCAAAGTGCCAGTAGAACAGAGTCGATTCTATTAATGTTTTCATTACTTATTGCCATTTCAAGTTGGTTATACTGGTTGAGGTTTGTAAAAAAACGACTTGGGAAAACTCTAAAATGGTTACTTCCATCGTCTGTTTTTTTACTTCGAATTCTTTCTGTAAAATTTAGTTGGTTCGGCTTTTTACATGGAACGATCGCTTTTGAATCAAGCCTTTACGGAGTGAATCAATGGTTTCCAAATTTCTTCGAATACATTGTAAATATTACTGTGTTCATTTATATACTAGGAGAATTAAGCACCTTTTTAAAAAGTGTAAAAAAAGGAAGTTTGGAAAAATTTGTGTCCATTTTGTTTTTTGTCGCTTCTTTTTTAATCTGGACATTTATCATTGATTTAACGCGAGGTTTAATAGAAAACTCCTCTATTTCTTTGGTTATTGATAAGTTGTTCTCTCTAGATGTTTTCTCTTTTCTGTCTTTGGCTAGTTTAGGTGTTTTTTTCTATGCCTATTTCAAGTTTGTCCAGGCTTCCCTTGAGGCATGTAAAGCGCAATTAATAACTGGCGCTCAGATGGCTGTTTTAAGTTTTGTTTTGAGTTGCACTTTTTTTCTGTTTGAGATAAATTATGGTAACCAGCTTCTTTTGGCTGCAACATTTCCTCTTGTCTTCTACGAATTAGTTCTTTATTTAATCTACCGCCATAAAAAATCAAATCAACTTGGGGCTGGAATTTTGTTACTGCTTTTGTTTTCTATCGTTCTTGCCTCTATTATTGGTAGCTTCAATGAGCAAAAAGAAAGAGGTGAACGGGTCTTATATGCCAATCAACTCATAACAGAGAAAAATGTTGTTACAGAAGTCGAATATGCAAATGTTGCCAAAAAACTAAAAAACGACAACTTCTTAAAACGATTTATTTCCTATCCTCGTCCAATAAGTGTCTCTTCCTTTCAAGAAGGATTAGAAAGAAGAGTTTTCAATGGTTTTTGGGAAAGATATGAATTAGAATTTCATCTTTTCAATGCCGAATTCCTTCCTCTCATTGATCAAATAAAAAACAACACTTCTCATTTTGAAGAGTTAAATACGCTTATTAAAACTTCTGGTACTGCTTCAGAAATTGATGCTAACATCTTTTTTATTGATGATTTTACGCAACAATATAACTACATCATAAAGCAAGAAGTATATGGAAAGGATTCCACTAAAGCCGTTTTCTTCTGCACACTAAAATCAAAAAAAATTCCCGAAGAAATCGGCTTCCCTCGCTTGCTTATTTCATCTAAATCAAATGTTTTAGAGTCTCTTGAGGCATATTCGATAGCACGGTATCATAACAAAAGGCTCGTCACGAAATACGGTGCATTTAACTTTCCTTCATCCCCTAGAGTGATGCTCCCCGATAGAATTAAAAACCGTGGATTTTTTAACTTCAACGGCTTCAATCACTATGCTCTTGTTAAATCTGAAAATCATGTCGTTGTTTTATCTATTAAAAACAGCACTTTCTTGGATTTTATTACCTCTTTTTCTTACCTATTCAGTTTATATGGATTGCTTCTAATGCCTTTTCTTTTCAAAATGAATTCTAAAAGTGGTTTTAGTAGAACGTTGAGTTTAGCCATGAAGATTCAAGTTGTACTAATTGGATTAGTTTTTATTTCTCTTTTAGCTTTTGGTTGGGGCAGTGGACTTTTTGTTACTTCTCAGTACAATCAATTGACTGATGATGTCATTAGCGAGAAACTGAATTCTGTTGGAACTGAGGTTAAAGCAAAACTTGGTGAGTATGATGCATTGGATATTGTTGAGAATGGTAATTATATGCAATACATTCTCCAAAAATTTGCCCGTGTGTTTTTTACGGACATAAACCTATATGACACTGAAGGCTATCTATTAGCTAGTTCTCGGCCTAAAGTGTTCAATGTTGGTTTGCTTAGTGAGCAAATGAATTCAGAGGCAGTGAAACATTTAAAATACTTAAAAGAAAGTGAATTTGTCCACCTAGAAAATATAGGCGAATTAAATTATTCTTCCGCTTATAAGCCGTTTTACAACAGCTCCAATCAATTAATGGGCTATATAAATTTACAGCACTTTGGTCAGCAAAGAGAGTTTGAAAATCAGATTCAACAATTTTTAGTGGCAATTATCAACGTGTTTATTCTCCTTCTTGCGATTTCTATAATTCTTGCCATTTTTATTTCTAACTGGTTAACTTCTCCTCTCAGAATATTGCAGGAAAGTTTTGCTGGGGTCAAATTTGGAAAACAAAACCAACAGATATTATATGATAAGGAAGATGAAATTGGAGCTTTGGTTAAAGACTACAACCGCAAATTAGAAGAGCTTGAATTCACAGCACAACAGTTGGCTAAAAGTGAACGAGAAATGGCATGGAGAGAAATGGCAAAACAAGTTGCCCACGAAATTAAGAATCCACTTACTCCAATGAAATTGAGTGTTCAGCAACTACTAAGAACATTCAATCCCAATGATCCTAAAAGTGAACAGAAACTCAAAAAAGTTGCCAATTCTATTGTCGAGCAGATTGATGCGTTGACAAAAATCGCCAATGAATTTTCCAACTTTGCAAAAATGCCCAATCCGAGCGAAGAAAAAATAGACCTAGTAGGTCTCGCTAATGGTGTGAAAGAGGTCTTCACAACTTCTGAATCTATAGCCATCACTCTAGAAGCGAATCAAAAGGAACTGTTTTTACTCGCCGACAAAGATCAATTTGTTCGCGTGTTTAACAACCTGCTAAAAAATGCAATCCAAGCCATTCCCAAGAACAAGAAGGGAGAAATAAAAATCTTTCTGACCGCCAACGAGAATTCAATTATAATTGCTGTTTCTGATAACGGTGTGGGAATAGAGGAGTCTAGACAAAACAAAATTTTTGTGCCATACTTCACCACTAAAAGCACAGGAACAGGGCTTGGCTTAGCAATGGTTAAACAAATAATTGAAAACCATCATGGAAATATTGATTTTAAATCTGAAATTGAGAAAGGTACAACTTTTACGATTGTGCTACCAAAGTCAAAATTCTAGTTCACTTTTACTGAAAAAAAATGTAGTACACTAAAAGAATAAAATCAACCGATAACGCTAGGATTGTAGCTCTAAATATATACTTCATCGGTGCCACAGCCAATAGCAAACTTAAAGTTGCCATCGTAGTAATAACTACTACTGACAGCGCGAAAATATTATTTACTGCGCCTAAGCCAACTGTAATTCCACCCAAGCATCCTACAACTAAAAGAATAACCGAAATTAAACCAAAACGATTAAATTCTGAGTTTTCAATAATTTTATCTGAGTTTATTGTGTGTTCTGTCATTATCTTATATTTTGTTTGACAAAAATCAAGGATTCTCTCATTTATAAAAATGACAAATCTTAAGTTTCAAGCTGATATATGTCAGCTTTTTAGTCTTCTGTAGTTTAACTACCTTTGTAAAAAATTAACCTGTCACACAATGAAAAGAATTATTACACAACTATTTATGTTTTCAGTATTAGTTTTCACTCTTACAGCATGCAGCAAATATGAAGAAGGATCTAATTTTACTCTTCTAACTAAAAAAGCAAGAATGGTTAACAGCTGGAAAGTTTTGAAAATAACCTCAGATGGTGTAGATATAACTAGCGCCAATCTAATAACGGAAGTTGATATTCGAAAAAATGGAGGAATCACTGTTAGAGGTGAACTTTTCGGTATTCCTAATTCTTCAGAGGGCGCTTGGGTGTTTAGTCCCAATAAATCACAAATAATTATTACTGGTGAAAATGGAAATATATCTGCTTATGACATCATTAAATTAAAAAAAGACGAGTTAAAGGTGTCTATAACAGAAAATGATGTGTTTACTATCCACGAATATGTGTCCAAATAGATTTGTTTAAATATTCCTGATGCTGTCTAAATAAGAACTCCTTTTTTACTCTTCTTTTAGCACCTTATCTATATCAATCATTAACGAATCAACTGAACTTGTTCGTGTTCCATCGTAATAACCTCTAATTCTTCGCTGGCGATCAACCAAAACGAAATTGTTTGTATGGATAAAGTCGCTTCCTGCATCACCTATATTCTCCGCTTCGGCAGGCTTTAAAACAAAGAAGGATTTTCTTGCTAGAGCATATAGCTTTTCTTTACTCCCTGTCAAAAAATGCCATCTAGAGCCACCATTGTGTCTCTCTGCATACGCTTTCATAACACTTACACTGTCAACATCTGGGTCAACGGTGAAACTCAATACTCTAAAATCATCTTGTGATTTATACTTCGTATAAACACGCTGCATTTCTTTATTCATTATGGGGCAAATATTTGTACAAGTTGTAAAAAAATATTCTGCAACAAAAATCTTGTTTTCAATTTCTTGCTGAGTAATGATTTCGTTGTTCTGATTTACAAACGAAAAATTCCCTATGGTATGCCCATAACCTTTTCGTTCCATAAGAACTTCTGGATCGACCATTTCAGGAACAAGATCCGATGGGTTGATAATTGGCAGGGGCACTTCTTTAGGAAGGTTTTGAAGATAATACACCAAAGACACTCCGAAAATGATGAGTAATGCTAGAAATAATTTATTCTTCATCGTGTAAAGATAAGGATAAAATAAAGCCTCTGTATTAATTTTAATAGGGTTACCCATTTAGATAACATTGTATCTTATTGATTTATAGGTAAGTGG
>CAXBMR010000048.1:0-16648 GCA_963976995.1 uncultured Fluviicola sp. | reverse complement strand
CTCTTCAGATTAACTCAAATTTATGCCTAGTCCCCAACAATTGGTCATGATCCGATATACTCAACTACCCAAGAATTCAACAAATTGATACTCCGGTTGAATTTCCAAACACTTTCACCAAACATGTCGAAGTCAACTTCGAAACTCATTCTTCAATGTGCCTAACAACTCGCTGCACTCCTTCTACTTGTTCAAATTTTTGCATTAAGGTTTCCAAATGTTCTGTGTCAAAAACGAGGACAGTCATTTGACCAACAAAAATGCCGTCGTTGGTCTCAAAAGAAATAGATTTCATATTTACATTATGCTCATGAGTAACGATATTTGTAATTGTATTAACAATTCCCATACTATCAATTCCATGAACTGTAATAGAAGCTAAATTCTCTTTTAAGTCCGTATTTTTCCACGTTGCTTTAATACAACGGTAATCCATCTTTGATAAAAGATGTTCAGCATTAGGACAACTGTATCTATGTATTTTAATCCCATCGTTTATAGTCACAAATCCAAAAACTTTATCACCTGGAATAGGACTGCAACAAGACGCCATGGTGTAATCAATGTTCTTAAAATCATCCCCGATAAGAATAGTGTCTTTTTTAGAATTTATTTTCGTAAAGATGTTTTGACTTTTCTTCACCTTTCGAACAGAAGCTTTTTTTTCTAAATGAAGTATCCCATTTGTATTTTCAATTTCACGTAATTTTCGTAAATCAATTTTACCTTTTGCTATTCTAAAATACAATTCAGTAGCTGTCGGCATTTTGTAAAATTTCTCCAGAATACTGACGTTTTCAGAAGTAAATTGAATATGATGCTGTTTAAATTTTCGATCTAAAATCTCTTTGCCATCTAAAGCAATCGTTCTCCTTGCTTCGTTAAGAGAAGTTTTAATTTTTTGTTTTGCCCTAGACGTTACCACGTATTTCAACCATTCCTCATTTGGTCTTTGCTTTGAAGAAGTTATGATTTCAACTTGATTACCACTCTCCAGCTGATAGCTTAATGGAACTAGACGATTATTTACTTTTGCACCTATGCATCTATCCCCAATATCAGTGTGGATGTCATAGGCGAAATCCAAAATCGTTGCCCCTGTTGGCAGAACACGCAAATCGCCTTTAGGTGTAAAAATGTAGATTTCATCCGTGAACAAATTCAATTTGAATTCATTGATGAAGTCCATTGCGTCAATATCTGGATTCTCCATTAAGTCACGAATTTCAGAAACCCATCTGTCAAATTTGTTATCTCCTTTTTTCGACTCTTTGTATCTGTAATGTGCTGCAAGTCCCCTCTCAGCTATCTCATCCATTCGTTTAGAACGAATTTGCACCTCTACCCATTTTCCTGTTCTTGACATAACGGTTGTGTGCAATGACTCGTAACCATTTGCACGAGGTGTAGATATCCAATCACGTAATCGATCTGGGCTTGGTTGATAAAAGTCTGTAACCAAAGAATAAATCCTCCAACAATCAGGTTTTTCTAACTCCTGTGGTGTGTCCACTATGATTCGTATAGCGAAAATATCATAAACCTCTTCAAAAGGGACACCTTTGGTCTTCATTTTTCTCCAGACCGAAGAAATAGCTTTCGTTCTCACTTTTATTTTAAAAACATAACCTTCATGTTGCAAAGCCTCGCGAATTGGTTGTGTAAATTTTCGAATAAACCGATTCCGAGCATCTTTAGAAGATTTTAACTTATTATCAATCTCTTCGTAAATTTTAGGTTCTGTGTAGAGAAAAGCCAAATCTTCCAATTCTGTTTTGACCGAATAAATGCCTAATCGATGGGCTAAAGGAGCATATAAGAATTTGGTTTCCGAAGCAATTTTCAATTGCTTGTCATGCCTCATACTGCCTAAAGTTCGCATGTTATGCAAACGATCTGCAAGCTTGATCAAAACTACCCGAATATCATCCGAGATTGTTAGAACCATTTTTCTAAAATTTTCCGCTTGAATAGAAACTGTCTCATCAAAAACTTCTGGAATTTTGGTTAGGCCGTCAATAATGAGACGTACTTCTGTGCCAAACAGATCATCTACATCTTCCAGTGTGATATGTGTATCTTCAACTGTATCATGAAGTAATGCACATACGATCGCAGTTGTACCTAACCCCATTTCATCAATACAAATTCTAGCTACGGCAATTGGATGATAAATATATGGCTCTCCAGATTTTCTCCGCATGTGAGAATGTGCGTCAACTGCAACATCAAAAGCTTTGCGGATAATTCGAGTATCCTCTTTTGTTCTTCTCTTATATGCACGCAATAAGCCTTTAAAAGCATTGAGAATTTCTTTTCTCTCCTTTTCTAAGTCTATGTCCCGCTCTTTATTCATCAGAGATTTTACTTACTAGGTAAAACCTTAGTTGAAACTTCTCCAAAACCAATTCTCACACCTTCTTTCTCAGAGTAACCTCTCATAATCACAGTATCTCCGTCATTGATGAACTTCCTCTCAGTTCCATCAGACATTTTAAAAGGCTTTGTACCTTTCCAAGAAATTTCAAGCATAGAACCATACATTCCTTCTTCTGGACCGGAAATCGTACCTGAACCCATTGCGTCTCCACAATTAATATTACAACCATTAACGGTGTGGTGTGCTAATTGCTGGTTCATGTTCCAATACATGTACTTATAATTCGACTGTCCTACTATATTTTCATCTCCATTCTCAGGTTGAATGATAACGTCTAGTTTTATATCAATGTGTTTATCTCCTTCGTATTCTAGATAGGGAAGAATTTTTGGATTGTCCTGCTCTGGTCCTGCCATTCTAAACGGTTCCAAAGCATCAATCGTTACAATCCATGGAGAAACACAAGAAGCAAAACTTTTACCTAGAAAAGGTCCTAGGGGAACATATTCCCAGCCTTGAATATCTCGAGCACTCCAATCGTTAAATAACGCCATTCCAAAAATATAGTCATCCGCTTCTATAGTGGAAATAGAATCTCCCAAAGGTTTTCCTTGATAAGTAAAGAATACAGTTTCTAATTCAAAATCAAGTAAGTTAGACTGACCGAAAACAGGCACATCCGCGGTTGGAGGTTTCTTTTGTCCTTTTGGTCTATGAATCGGCACTCCAGATTCTATAATAGAAGATGCGCGACCATGATATCCTACAGGAATATGTTTCCAGTTTGGCAATAAAGCATTCTCTGGGTCTCTAAATAAACAACCAACATTGAATGCATGTTGTTCACTTGAGTAAAAATCTGTATAATCTCTTGTTTGAATAGGCAAAAGCATACGTACATCTGACATCGCCACTAATACTTGATGAACGTGGTGTTCATTTTTCTGCAAATCATCATTGTCAGTTGAAAGTAACTTAGATAGACGATTACGCAATTTGCGCGTCCCTTCTTTACCTTTCATCATCATCGGATTCAAAGAGTCAGCATCAAAATCTTCTCTAGAAAATGGTAAATTATCAAGGTAACCTAAAACAAAAAGTGCTTTCAAATCAATCGCAAAATCACCAATTCTCGATGCAACTCTAGGAGAATTTTCATTGGTTTTAATGATGCCAAAAGGTAAGTTTTGAATGGGGAAATCTGAATTTTTCGGAACTTCTACCCATGATTTTAATTTTGGATTATTTGCTGGAACATTCATATTTTATTGTTTTAAGTTTAAGAAGATTTGAAGGAAGCAGATAAATCAATTGAATTCGTTAACTACTCCTTTTTTTTTGCTTCTTAAATGTTTATTTTACACATTAAATCGGAAGTGCATTACATCGCCATCTTCCACCACATACTCTTTGCCTTCCACTCTAAATTTACCGGCATCTTTTACCGCATTTTCACTTCCATACTCGATAAAGTCATTGTATTTCATAACTTCTGCACGAATGAATCCTTTTTCAAAGTCAGTATGAATAACTCCTGCCGCTTGTGGAGCAGTCATTCCTTTTTGTATGGTCCATGCACGAACTTCTTTAACTCCTGCGGTAAAATAGGTGTCCAATTTTAGGAGAGAATAAGCCGAACGAATCAAACGATTAACACCAGCCTCTTCTAATCCAAGTTCTTCTTGAAACATTTGGCGTTCCTCATAAGTCTCCAAATCCATAATATCTGCTTCAATTGCTGCTCCAATCACCAAGACTTCAGCTCCTTCATCCTTGACTGCTTCACGAACAGCGTCAACATGAGAGTTACCATTTTTAACAGAAGCTTCGTCCACATTACAGAGATACATGACTGGTTTACTAGTAATTAACTGCATTTTATCTATTATGGTCTGTTCTTTCTCATTAAACTCCATAGAACGGACTGAATTTCCTTCTTCTAAAGTTATTTTAATTTTTTTCGCAATTTCGTACTCTTTAACCAAATCTTTATCGCCAGATTTCACTGCACGGGACATTGAACTCAATTTCTTTTCAATGCTTTCTAAATCCTTTAATTGTAATTCGATATCGATCACCTCCTTGTCACGAACTGGATCAACTGAACCGTCAACGTGGATGATATTATCGTCTTCAAAACATCTTAAAACATGAATAATAGAATCCGTTTCTCTAATATTCGCCAAAAATTGGTTTCCTAAACCCTCTCCTTTTGATGCTCCTTTTACTAAGCCTGCGATATCTACGATTTCCATGGTTGTTGGAAGAACACGCTCAGGCTTTACCAATGCTTCCAACTTTTCCAACCGCTCATCTGGTACTGAAATCGTCCCAACATTAGGCTCAATTGTACAAAAAGGATAGTTTGCCGACTGTGCTTTTGCGTTAGACAAACAATTAAATAAGGTTGATTTACCTACGTTTGGAAGACCAACAATTCCACATTTTAATGCCATTAATTTAATTTTTTAACAAAGATAGAAAAAAGTAAGAAGTGGAAGTTGACTCGTGTTAGAATTATTGGTTAGAAACACCCTATGGAATTTTTCTCTGAGAATCTTTTTAATTTTATGTCCTTCAACTATAATTACTTACTTTTAGGATTCAATATTCATATATGAAAAAATTATTCTTCCCACTTATTCTTTTTATAAGTTTGGTTTCTTTCTCTCAGAATGATTCCACTTTTATCCGCTCAATATATAGTACTGCACTCTCTGAAGGAAATGCCTACAATGACTTAAGAAGTCTTTGCAAAGATATTGGGTCAAGAATCACTGGATCGGCCGAAGCAGAGATGGCCATTCTCTGGGGAAAACAGAAAATGGAATCTTACGGTTTTGACAAAGTCTATCTCCAAGAGATTACAGTGCCACACTGGGAACGTGGGACAACGGAGGCGGGCTGGGTGAAAGATCAAGACAATTCTATAAAAAAAATTCATTTACTCGCACTAGGAGGTTCTATAGGTACTCATGGGGTAATTGAAGGCGAATTAATAGAGTTTTCGACGTTAGAGGCTTTGAAGAATGCCACTAAAAAAGAGGTGGAAGGAAAAATTGTTTTCATCAATCAAAAAATGAACGAACAGCACATTCAAACATTTAAAGCGTATGGTGGATGTTATCCTGTGCGCGGAAATGGAGCGAATGAAGCTTCTAGGTTAGGAGCGAAAGCAGTAATAATAAGATCGCTTGGCATGCCAATTGATGAACATCCACATACAGGAACTATGCATTACAGCGATAGTGTTCTCAAAATACCAGCGGCCGCTATTTCGACCTTGGATGCAGAGAATATTTCTACTTTATTGCAAAAGAAAAAAGCAACGTTTGTTTTAGAGATGGACTGTAAAAATTATCCCGATGTTAAATCCTATAATGTCATCGGAGAATTAACAGGAAAAAACGCAAATAATATCATTACTTTCGGCGGACATCTTGATTCTTGGGATACTGGAGAGGGAGCTCATGATGATGGCGCTGGAATTATCCACACCCTTGAAGCTTTACGGATTTTAAAAGAATTGAATTATAAACCCAATAATACGTTGCGTTTGGTTTTCTTTATGAATGAAGAAAATGGTAATCGTGGTGGAGAAGGTTATGCAATTTGGGCAAAGAGTCGAACGAAAGAAAACCATATTCTCGCTCTGGAAAGTGACAGAGGAGGATTTACTCCAAGAGGATTCAGCATGAATGGCACACCAGAACAAATTACATTACTTGCTTCCTTCGCACCGCTTTTTAAAAGATATGACCTGCACATCTTTGAGGAAGGTCATGGAGGAGTTGATATTTCTCCGTTAAAAGAACAGTTTGATGAAATTCCACTAGTTGGTTTTGTTCCTGATTCTCAACGGTATTTTGATTTTCACCATTCACCGAATGATGTTTTTGAAAATGTCAATAAAAGAGAATTGGAATTAGGTTGCGCCGCAATTGCTTCAATTCTTTATTTATTTGATCGGAATTTATAGCGTTTTCAGCATCCACAAGTCACATGCGAAGTGTCCAGAGTTACCTAATGAGGTTTTTAACCTTTTAAAACCCATTAATTCATACAAGCCGATAGCGCTGCTCAATTCTGGCATTGTTTCTAAATAAACGGAATCAAAGCCAAGTTCATTCGCTTTATCTATGCACAGTTGCATCAGTTGTTTTCCAATCCCACAGCCTCTTGCGGAGGAATGTAAATATATCTTCACTAATTCTACACATCTATTCGGGAGTCCTTCTGTAGGGTAAATTCCTGCGCCACCGAGAATATGTTTTCCTTCTTCTACTACAAAATAAAATGCATTCTCGACCTGAAATAATTCGAACAGACTGTCAGTGGTAGGATCAGTATAGACTGTGCCAGGTTTATTAACACCATGCTCTTCAAGAATTTCCCTTATCACTTTAGCGACAAGAATATTATCTGACGATTGAATCGGTCGAATATTCACTTTTTTTGTTGCAAAACTAACTCTTTACTTTCTTTCCAACCATTATCAACCTTGAAATTGTTGATAAAAATACGGTTAAAACCGCGACTATTGTTAAAAATCGACTACTTTTGTGGCATAATTGAAGACAATTGGCTTTTACTAAAAAGAAAACTCAATTAGAAAAAACACTCGCATGGCAGTAGATATATTTGACAAAATCAAGCAAAACAGAGGACCGTTAGGACAATATTCTAAAGGCGTACATGGTTATTTTACATTTCCTAAGTTAGAAGGTGAAATTAGTAATAAAATGGTTTTTCGAGGAAAAGAATGCCTCGTTTGGTCAGTAAATAATTACTTAGGTTTAGCAAACCACCCGGAAGTTAGAAAAGCTGATGGAGACGCTGCTGTTAAATGGGGACTGGCTTACCCAATGGGTTCACGTATGATGACTGGTCAAACGAACGAACACGAAAAATTAGAGGCTGAAATTTCCGAGTTTATGGAAATGGAAGATACCATATTACTAAATTTTGGTTACCAAGGAATGGTCTCTGCAATTGACTCAATGGTTGATAGAAATGATGTAATTGTTTATGACAGTGAGTCTCATGCTTGCATTCTTGATGGTATGCGTTTACATTCAGGAAAGCGTTTTGTGTTTAAACACAATGATATGGAAAGCTTTGATAAACAAATGTCAAGAGCTACTAAGATTGTAGAAAAAACGAATGGTGGTATCCTTGTGATTACTGAAGGAGTTTTCGGAATGGCAGGCGATCAAGGTCGTTTAAAAGACTTGGTTGACTTTAGAAAGTCTGGAAAATATGACTTTCGATTATTCGTTGATGATGCACACGGTTTTGGAACTGTAGGTGCAACTGGTCAAGGAGCAGGAGAAGAGCAAGGTGTTCATGATGAAATTGATATCTTATTTGGAACATTTGCCAAATCAATGGCTTCTATTGGAGCTTTTATTTGCGCAAAAGAACACATTGTGGAATTCTTACGATACAATATGCGTTCTCAAGTATTTGCCAAATCATTACCTATGCCTTTAGTTGTAGGAGCAAGAAAACGTTTAGAATTACTTAGAGATCAACCACAACATAAAGAAAATTTATGGAAAGTGGCATCTGCATTACAAGACGGTTTGAAAAGAGCCGGATTTGATATTGGAGTTACGAACTCTGCTGTTACGCCTGTGTTCTTAAAAGGGAATTTGGCCGAAGCAACGAATTTAACCTTTGATATGCGTGAAAATTACAATATTTTCTGTTCAATTGTGATATATCCAGTTGTTCCTAAAGATGTAATCATGTTAAGATTGATCCCAACGGCTATTCACACATTAGAAGATGTTCAATATACGATTGAAACTTTTATTACCGTGAAGGACAAACTAGACGCTGGTGATTACAAGTCAGAAGAAATGGCTACCGTTGAGGTCGATACAAAGAAGTAATAGATACGAACTGCTAGCAAATTATGCGGTAAAGAACGTGAGTGATGAAATCAAATATTCAGCAACTCTATCAATCTTGAAATTTCCTCTTTTGTGTTAAAAGAATGAAAACACAATCTTAACCTCTCTTTACCTTTAGCAACTGTTGGGGAAAAAATGGGTTTTACAGCTAATTTATTTTCTTGCAAGCATTTTGCGGTTCTTTTGGTTTCACTTATCGTCCCTATTTCAACAATCTGAATAGGAGAATTAACTTCGGATATCAAACCTTCATTCTTGCAATTGGCTCTGAAATAATCTATGTTCGATTGAAGTTGACTTCTTCGTTCATTTATATCGTTGCGCTGAGCAATTTTGACATTGCGATTAATTGTAGCGTCAGGGAGCGCAGTTGTGTAGATAAATGAACGGGCAAAATTCGTTAAATACTGAATTAATTTTTCCGAACCAAGAATTACAGCGCCATGAGAACCGTATGCTTTACCAAAAGTTACGAGGCGAGCAAAAATTTTACCTTCTAATTTTAACATTGAAACCAATCCTCTTCCGCCCTCACCATAGACACCAGAAGAATGTGCTTCGTCAACAATTAAATAGGCATTATTTTCTGTGCACAACTCCTGAATTTGCTGAATAGGACCCAAATCTCCATCCATGGAATACAAGGCTTCAATTGCGACGTAAATAGTTCCTTTTGCGCTCGTTATTTTTTTTCTTAAATCATCAATGTCATTGTGAGAAAATGCAAAATGATTCGCAAAGCTCAAGCGGATTCCATCTCTGACGCTTGCATGAATAAATTCATCGTAAATAATGGTATCTCCACGTTGCGGAACTGAACTGAAAAAACCTAAATTGGCATCATATCCAGAGTTAAAAAACAAGGCCGATTGAGAATTGAAAAAAATAGTCAACTCCTTCTCTGCTAGTAAAATAGTAGATGATGTTCCTGAAATTAGACGAGATCCTGTTGAAGCCTGAGAATGATTTTCATTTTCTACTTTTACTTTTGACAACCCTAAATAATCATTAGAAAAGAAATCTATAAAGCCTTCAAAATGAGAAAGGGAACGCAATGTCCCCTCCTCTAATCTTTTAACTACCTTATGAAGTAAGCGTTGATCCATTTACTCCACATTGGTTACTTTTCTAGGGTGAAAATCGTCTGGAATATTCTTCCTTGCTTCCACTAATTGAGCTTCTCTGATAGCCTTTTTCCGTTTCTTTTCTTCAATGATATCATCCAATTTTGTTTCGGGTTGCTCTCCTTCCGAAAATGGTGCCTTTGCAGTTAGCCCAAGAATTCTGAACATTTCTTTGTCCTCATTAAATTCGGGATTTGGCGTTGTCAACAATTTGTCACCCGCAAAAATTGAACTGGCACCAGCCATAAAGCACAATGCTTGACCTTCCATGTTCATTTTAGTTCTTCCAGCAGACAATCGCACCACTGATTTTGGAAAAGCAATTCGCGTTGTTGCTACCATACGAATCATTTCCCATTGTTCAATCGGTTTCTGTTCTTCCATTGGCGTTCCTTCCACTGCGACTAATGCATTAATTGGAATTGACTCGGGAGGAGTGTCCATATTCATGTAACTCATGAGTAAACCTATCCTATCTTCTACGGCTTCACCCATTCCAATTATACCACCTGAACAGACAGAAATCCCAGCTTTTCGAGCGTTACCAATTGTATTTAATCTATCTTCATATTCTCTAGTTGAAATAACATCATCATAATAATCTGCAGAAGTATCCAAGTTATGATTGTATGCAAAGAGACCTGCATTTTTCAATCGCACTGCTTGTTTTTCATTGAGCATGCCTAAAGTACAACACACTTCCATGTCTAAATCGTTGACTCCCTGAACCATTTCAATGACATTGTCGAAATCTTTGTTGTCACGAACTTCTCTCCACGCCGCTCCCATACACAACCTAGAAGATCCGTTTGCCTTCGCATTTTTAGCTTGCTCAAGAACAGATTCTACAGACATTAATTTCTGAGCCTCAACATCTGTATTATAACGAGCCGCTTGTGGACAATACCCACAATCTTCAGAGCAACCTCCTGTTTTAATACTCAACAACGAAGACATTTGTACTTCTCTTGGATTGTGATGTAATCTATGAACAGTTGCAGCTTCAAAAACCAATTCTAAAAGAGGTTTATTATATAGCGTAAGTAATTCTTCCTTTGTTGTGTATATCTGCATTTTTTCAACTTTAAAAATTGAGTGTAAAGATAAGAATCAAAAAGAATGAACAATTAAAAATTAATAATTAATTCTTAATTAGAAGACAAGTTGCATAGGCTTTAATTGCCTCAGAACGTCCAAATGAATCCACTTTCTCGTGTGTACTAGCTTTGATTGAAATAGCATCCGTTTCTACATGAAGAATTTTTGCAATCTTTTCTTGCATTATTGGAACATGCGGATTCAACTTTGGGGATTCTAAAATTACCGTAGAGTCAATGTTATTGACGATGTATCCTTTTTCTTTGACTAGTTTAAACACTTCTTCGAGAAGAATTTTACTGTCTATTCCTTTGAACTTTGGGTCAGTATCAGAAAAATGATAACCGATGTCTCTCAAATTGGCTGCTCCCAAAAGAGCGTCACAAATTGCATGTAATAATACATCCGCATCAGAATGACCAACTGCGCCTAACCCAGATTCAATTCTAACTCCTCCAATATACAATGGGAATCCCTTCTCTAAGCCATGTACATCAATTCCGTATCCGATGCGAAGCTTCACTTATTCAGGGGTACTACTAGTTGATACATTTTTATCTCCAAAAGAATAACGCAAAGAGAATCTCAACGTGTTTGCAAGTGGATTTGTTCTTTGCAATGCAATCAAATAGGAAATATCAATACCGAACTTGTTATATTTAAAACCTACACCAGCATTAAAGTATTGTCTAGCTCCTTTATTCTTGCTCTCATAAAAAAATCCTGCTCTTACTGCTAAAATACTGTTATACCAATATTCAAGACCAGTAGCAATGTTAATCTCGGTCATTTCTTCTCTAAACTTAGAACCCTTTACTATTTGGTATGAACCGTCAGCATTCTGAATCAAATCACCGTTAGCATCTTCTTCAACAATTCCCGGGGCATCATAAAATGATTGCAACAAACCTGAGATAATACCTACGTTGTTATTTTTCCCAGAGGCTATTTCTCCAGTTAAATTATCATAAATAGGAGGTGTAGGAACTAATAGTTTTTGTAAATCGATAGAAAGTGTTAAGCTATTATATTTATCTATATCCGCTTTAAAAGAATTCCCAATTTTTAAATTCATGGGCAAAAAATCTCCTGGTGCATTTGCACCAACTGTATTGTATCGAACTTTGTTCCCAATGTTATTGATTGTCGCACCAAAAATATAAGTCCCTTTCAAACTAGCTATTTTCGCATCATCATTGAAGAATGCAAATGAAATATCCGTAGCTCCTGCAATTCCAGGCTCCGTTTGAATACCTCCAACAATAAGACCTCCAGTTAAATTAGAATAGGCAAACTTTCCATTGATACCAACACTTGTTCTCTCAGAAGTCCTAAAAGCATAGCCACCAGTTATTTCAAATTCACTTGGTTTATCATCTCGAAGTACTTCTCCATTGTTATCTGTAAAAGTTATACTTCCTAGACTAAAATAACGTAATGCTCCAGTAACAGAGTGCCTATCACCAATTTTACCGTAAGCTGAAACATATGACAAGTGAATGTCATTTGTTAGCTGACGTAACCATGGAGTATATGAAACACTCACCTCAGATTTCTCTTCAGAGAAATTTAAAACAGCTGTATTCCAATAGATAGACGATGAATTTGGACTCAATGCAGTACCAGCATCTCCCATACCTCCAGCTCTAGAATCTGGAGTGATTGACATAAATGGCAAAGCCGTGGTAATTGTGTTCAAACCTAACTTACCATCCAACTCTGAGGCACTTGTACCTGTTGGTTGTGCTAAGACAATGATTGACGTGAAGATCATTGTTATACTTAAAAATATTTTACTCGAATTGAGTTTAGTCGAAATATTCATCATTCTTTGATTTTCTTAAATAAGACTTGCAAATATACGCATTAGAAGTCCTTTTATTGTATTGTTATTTTAAAATGACTAATTTTTCTAATTTTTCTGCCGTTTTACCCTCTGGAGTAGTCACTTTCATCCGATATACATATACTCCTTTTGCTAATTGGTCTCCAAAATCGTCTAAACCATTCCAATTAACTGCAGAAGAGCGGAACCCTTCTGAACTAACGTATTCATTAATGGTTTTAACTAGCCTACCAGAGACAGTCATCACTTGAATTTGAACTTGTAGTTGCGAACAAACTTGGTTGTGTTCAAAATAGAAGTCAGTTGATGTTGTAAATGGATTCGGATAATTAAGTACATGATCTAATTTCATCTCTTCATCTTCGGCAACGACAAAATCAATCGCTCTTTCTGATGAGTTATTATTTACATCCCAAACTTTCAACGACAATGTGTGAGCTCCTGGCTCTAATTCTGAAAAATCAAACCTTACTTCTCCAGACTGATACGAATCAGTGTTTGCAATGTAATAGTCATTCAAGACGAAAGGTTTTCCAGTTTCCCCATCTAAAACAGCTATCAAATCATGTCCGACCCCATTTCCAACTGTATTAATTCCATTTTCATCAAACAGTTTAGCTATCAATAAGGGGTTTTGATCAGTAATGCCTCCATTCACAAAATTATCATCATTTAAAGTTATCACTATATCTGGCCCTTGAGAATCATTAATTCCATTCGGATTAATTCCTCCAATATACACTCGTTTATCATTACCGAGCGCATCCATGCTACCATCTTCAGCATAATAACTCAACTTGCCAAAATCGATAGCATAATTAATGTCTTTAGGTACTATAAAGGTAAACTCGAAGTAACCGTTACTAACAGTTGCTTTTCCTCTGTACAGTTTGTTTGTTTGAGTATAGAAAGAACGTATCGGAGAAGTTGACGCATTATTACCTAACGTCCTCTGTTCTTTAGGCTTGTCGTAAATTGTAGGATACACAAAACCATTGAAACCTGACAATACATTTGTGCTAAAATCTTCAATATGTCCTTTAATTGTCACTTTACTAAGTGCTCTCAACGTGTCTGTTTGAACATTGGGACTAAGACCATTAATACTATCAGTAACGATGTTCATAGTCGGCATAGCTATTTTTAACGCTGGATCTCCAATCAATGTGAAACTTCGCTTATTATTACTTCCCCCAGTTTCATTCTTGGTTTGTCGTATTATCTCACCGAAGGTTCGTGGTTGGTTATTTGCATCTCTTTTAAATACATTAGAAAAGAAGGCCTTACCAGTATTCGTGTTAATTCCGAAGTAAACAGACCGAGTAGTTGTCATTAAGGCAATAGCTGCCCCGTCAGGATTTATTGCCGCCCATTCTCCAGCCGAAACACGTTCGTTATCATCGTATTTTGTAAATTCACATGTTGCCGTTACAATTAATGCTAATCGGTTTATATTTTTCCAATCTTGTATCATTGGCACTGTGATAACTCTTTCTTCGGCAACACCCACTTCTCCACCATGACCCACGTAATTAATGACTAAACAGCCTTCGGCAATCGTTTTATCAATGGCCGCATTAACATCAGGGTATCGCTCACCCCCTGCAGTTGTAATTTGTGGAAAAGCATCTAAATACAATTTTTCTGCATTCATAGAAGGATGATACATCTCAACAGTGTCAACTTGCGGTTCAACATCGTTAATTATGAAATATCCACCCTCCTCGTCATCAGCAATCTGAACATATTTCATTCTCCAATCACCAAAAGTAGAGGTTGAAGATTGATTCGTATTACAATTAGCTGTGTTAACCGAGTTATATAATCCAGAGCCGTTTTTCATGTAATGCTCAATCTTATTAACTTGTTGAACGGCCATTTCGTTATTCGAGATAAGCATTCTTCCAACATTAATGTCTAAGTCATCAGTAGAAGCAAGTGATTCTGAATCATCCAATATTCCAAAAAAATCATCTGTAACCAAAGCTGCAATTTTGTTCTCAGAATTAAGCACCTGATAGGTTATCATGTAATTATTATTGTTGGCTACTCGATTTTTAGGATCATAAGTTCCATCTCCAAACAATAATAAACTTTTTGGACGTGAAGATGGCATTATCGCTCCCCTATCATAAAACATTTTGGCGAACATTCTAATAGCACAAGCATCTTTCGCTCCAGAACTAAATTCATTGAAGACTTGTTCTTGTGTTACAACATGTCCAGTCAAACCTTCCGACCTATGCAAATTAGCTAAACGTTCCGCTTGAGAAATGAATGCTTTATTCGTAACTATTAAAAAATCAACCTGTGGCAAGCCATGTAAATTCTGGTTAGCAACTGGACCAACACGCGTAGGTAAAAGAAAAGAATTACCATCAGACCCAACAAAAGTCCGTAATGTGTCAGTTTCTTGCGTAAAATTATAGCCCGATCCAACAAATGATCCATTAACATTTTGAGGATTCTGTCTGTCTGTAACATCCCATACTATCCCATTACTCGGGAAGTTAGCAATTGTAAATTGAGAAACATTCCCCACCCCAACAGAATTTAAATCGGAGAATAAAAACTGAGAACCAAGCATAGAGATTGATCTTCTTGCATTCAATTGAATTCTGTCTAAGTAAGTAAGAACATCTGGAGAGTTTCTTACTACAGACATTAGCAATGACAGAGAAGACGATGGAGAAACAACGTCAAAATTAGAAACTTTTCTACCAAAATCCCCTAGCCCTGCTGCAGGTAAAATATCAGTAACATAATTAACCCCGTTCACTGTATAAGAAATAGAAGTACCTGATGAAAAAGCAGGATTACTCGCTATAGATACTTCAAAATTTGCGTCGGCAGAATTATCTATATCTGGTACATTGAAAATAAACGAACGTTGTAATTGCGTATCAAAAAGTTCTCCGTACCATCTTTGACCTCCTTTTACCAAGGATTTGGCATCAACTTCACGTACATCGTAGTAAGAATATGTATTTACAGCACTCGTAACTGGCGCTACTGAATTAGAAATACTTGCGATTCTCTTCGGTGGTAAAGCAGAATTAACATTGATAAAATAATTAGAAACATCAGAATAGGGATTTCTATCTTGGTTAAAACGAGAAGATATTGTTGGGTACCATCTATGAGGACCCCAACCATAAAACAATATGTAATCTTCATCATCAAATGAACCATCAAGTTCGCCAATAATCAGAATAGAATTTTCTGCCAAGTCATCTGTTCTAGGTACTGAATTCAATTCAGGTAATCTGCCATCTCCATTACCGAAAATATGAATATCTTGAGGCGAAACAGAAGACATATCAATTCCACAGGCTTCTAAAAAAGCCTTATCTATTTTATGTATTCCATCTTCTTTTACAGAAATTTTATACCAGGTTCCCGAACCTTCTTGAAGAACCGAATTTATAACAAAATCTTTCTGAACAGAAGGTTGCTCTAAAACTCCTTGACCAATATTAATTTTCACAGAATTAATTCGCATGATTTGGCCATTTTCTTTTATAAATGGAAATAGGTTCAGAGATGCATTTCTCTCTATATTAGATTTAGCTACTTTTAAGTCAAATTTTAATTGGTCAACGTCAATAAATTGAGACTCTAAGTAACTAATTTCTTTATTTGTGGCTGGAGAAGTTGAAATCAACTCCAAATCAATTGTATAGTTTGTGTTGTCTATTAACTTTTTTCGCCAGAAATAATTTGGAATATTTCCATCCATATGTTGACCTGCTATATTTGGAACAACTATAGAATTGTCGCCTTGAGTTAGCGTCTTCTCCTTGCCCCACTTGATGTTGAGAATATGTTCAGATTGAGAAATAGCGAAGTTTGAAGTCAAATAAAAGAATCCTAGGAGCAACTTAAGTAGTGAATTATTCAATAAAGCGTACATTTTCATAAGGCAATTTTAAAAAATAGTTTAGTATTCCAGTTAAATAAACGCAACAAATCTTTGATTATTATACACAAATTGCAATATTTGTAACCTTCTTACGATAATCTCGTTAATGATTATTTGTAAAGAACGAATTTAACCCTTGTTGAATGAAAGAATTTAAACGCATACTTTTAGTGATTTGCTTGATAGCATTACTTCCTAGTGAGGCAAATGCTCAAGATCCACAATTCACGCAATTTTATGCAAACCCTATTTATCTGAACCCAGCTTTTGCTGGCTCTAATGGTTGTCCTCGTTTTGCATTGAACTATAGAAATCAATGGCCGAGTTTATCAGGTAACTACGTGACGTATTCTGCTTCTT
>CAXBMR010000047.1:0-16783 GCA_963976995.1 uncultured Fluviicola sp. | reverse complement strand
ACAGCTGTTGAACGTAAACTATTTACGTTGTGAGATTTAAATGGGTAACCCTATTAAATTATTGATTTTTTGGCTCTTTAATGAACACGTGGGTTAAGTTTAAGCTTTCCATTTCATTTACTTTGAAATCACGTATTCTAGCATTAACCATAACCGTATTGTCGTCTGTATAAATTGGCATTATTGCCGCTTCATCAATTATTAATTGGTCACATTCTAACAATAATTCAGTTCTTTTCTCAGGGTTTGTTTCTGAAACAGCTTTATCGAAGAGTGTGTCGTACTTAGAATTATTGAATTTAAAACGATTAGAATAACTAGAATGATCATCAACATTTCCCCCATAAAGTAAAAACAAAAAGTTTTCAGGATCCGGATAATCGGCTAACCAACCTTCTGCCCAAATCTTCGCATCACCACTAAGTATAGCTTTATTTCTTTCTTCTAACGTTACCGGTTTAATGTTTAATTTAACTCCAATGTTGTTTGCGAGTTGCGAAGCAATGGACGCACTTACTTTGTATGTTTTTGATCCTTCTACTGCGTTTATATAAAAATCTAATTCGGGAAAATCTTTCCCATCAGGAAAACCCGCATTTTTCATTAGTTGCTTGGCCTTGGCAACATTGAATGGATGACCTTGAACTTTTTCTGTCGGGTAATTAACCATTTTAGGAACGAACCCATTGTGAGAAGCCCAGCCTTCACCTTCAAGAGCTCCATCAATGATAGCATCTCTGTCAACAGCTAGATTAAACGCTTTTCTAACTTGAACATTACTAAATTCTTCACTTGCATCCGCCATTCCAATGTATAGAATACTCATGCTTGATTCAGATTCAATTTTATGCTTTATGTTTTTACCCTCTTGTGCCTCAATAAGAGTTCCTAGTATATGCTCAACTTCCTCTACAGGAATTTCTAGAACTAAATCAACCTCCGAATTTCTAAATGCTAAAAGCTCGCTTTTTTTGTCCTCTGCGTATGTTACAACAACTCTCCCGAGGTATGGAAGTTGATTCCCAAAATCATCTTTTCTCCAGTACTCATTGTTTCTCTTCAGAATTATTTTTTCATCTGTCATCGATTCAAGCTCAAAAGGTCCAGTTCCTACAGGATGTTCACCTATTTTGTCTCCATATTTTTCATAGACTTCTCTAGGAAAAATACCAAGGCTTGAATGAGTAAGAATGTTTTCAAAACCGGCAAACGCCGAAACCAAAGTAATTTCAATGCTGTTTCCATTGATAATTTTAATACCAGAAATACCCGATTTAGGCAAAGATTCGGCTGAATTGTCAAAAAATTCTTGCGCTCCTTTTATTCTTTTTACTAATAAGTAACTTATTTGATTTAGCGCAAGATTTGAACAAGCCATTTCTAAACTAAATTTAACATCTTCTGCATCTAATTCATGCCTCTTTTTTCCTAAAGCATCGTCTTGGTGGAAAAAGATTCCTTTTCTAATTTTGAAAGTATAGATGGTTGCGTCATCACTCACTGTATAACTTTCTGCAACGGCAGGTGAAATCCCCATAGAATGAACATCCAATTTAAGTAGAGGCTCATAAATTTGAGAAACAAGTCTAGAAGAATAGTGATCTACAGAAGAAATTGTAGCCAAAGAATTAATTTTTTCAGCTGACATAAATCGGAAATCTCCCCCGTACCTTTTACCACCTATAGCGGTTAAATTGTCAACATCCACAGATTTTTCTGAACAAGAAACAAGGAGTGTTCCAACAAACAAGGAAAGAATAATTACAGGTAATCTCATAGTTTTGATTTCAATTAAAGTATAAAGATAGGAAAAACTTCCTTTTATAAGGCTAAAAGCCAACTTTCTGTCTGACTCTTTTTAATACTGTTTTGGCAATAACTTGAGCTTTATGCGCTCCATCGATCAATGCCTCTTCCACTTTATGAGGATTTGCAAGCAGATAATCGTATTTTTCTCTTTGGTTTGAAAACTTCTCTAGTATCAACTCAAAGAGTTCTTGTTTTGCGTGCCCATAACCATAACCACCTGACTCATAATTGTTTCGCATCGATTCAATTTGAGCATCTGTTGCTAAAAGGGCGTAAATCGCAAAAATATTACAGGTGTCAGGATCTTTTTTATCTTCAAGCCCTCTAGAATCTGTTTCAATGGACATTATTTGCTTCCGCAGTTGCTTTTCAGATAAGAAAATGTTAATCAAATTCCCTCTAGATTTACTCATTTTTTCTCCATCTGTTCCAGGAATTAACATTGTGTCTTTTTGTACTTTGGCTTGAGGTAAGACAAGTGTTTCTCCCATTTTGTTATTAAATCGAGCAGCAACATCGCGACTCATTTCTAAATGTTGCAATTGATCTTTTCCGACAGGTACAATTTCAGCATCGTATAGTAGTATGTCTGCAGCCATTAAAATGGGGTAACTAAATAAACCAGCATTTACGTCTTCGAGACGATCAGACTTGTCTTTAAAACTGGTTGCAAGAGTAAGACGGGAATAGGGATAAAAGCACATTAAGTACCAGGTTAATTCTGTTACTTCTGGGATATCACTTTGGCGGTAAAAAACAGTTTTTTCAGTGTCAAGGCCAAAAGCCAACCAAGTTGCAGCAGTTGACAAGGTGTTAGAACGAAGCTCTTCTCCATCTTTTATTTGCGTTACGGAGTGCATATCTGCAATAAATAAAAAAGAATCATTATTTTTATTTGAATCATTCGCCATTTCAATTGCAGGCGCAATTGCTCCCAAAATATTACCTAGGTGAGGCGTTCCTGTACTTTGGATTCCTGTTAAAATTCTTGCCATTTAATGTTATTTACTACAAATTTAATTAATTCTAAAAATTATCGAATAAGATTCATTTTTAAATGAAATGATTAGTTTTGACTTATGAGATTTTTGCGCATCTTTTTCTCCATAATATGGAAAATTTATTTTGGGCTCTTTTTTTTTGTTTCAACGGTTGTTTTTTATCCAATTATTCTACCATTCCTGTTTTCAGAAACGAATAAAAAGAGATCTTTTAAGCTATTTGTGGCCTGGAGTTGGTGTGTGCGTATTTTTGGTTTTTATCCAGTCAAAAAAGTAATTGACAGTGAGCTTCCAGAGGGACCATTTATTATAATTGCAAATCACGCCTCCTATTTGGACATTTTTCTGTTGCCCTCGATAATGCCTAAAGATGCTTTCTTGTTTTTAGGAAAAAGTGAAATACTAAAGTATCCACTAATAAAAACGTATTTTAAACGGCTAAACATACCCGTTTACAGAGGAGGAATAAAAGCGGTAAAATCATTAATCAGTGCGTCACAAGAAATAAATAAAGGATGGTCATTGGTTATTTTCCCTGAAGGAGAAATACCCAAAATAGAGCACCCTAAAATGATCCCATTCATGGCTGGAGCTTTTCAATTGGCAAAAAATGCGAAAGTTCCCATCGTTCCAATAACTTTTTTAAACAACTATAAGCGACTGTCTGACCTTGAGGAACCTTTAGGTTTAGCAGGGCCTGGAGTATGTAAAGTCTATATTCATCCGTTTATTGCAACAAAGGAAGTAGAAAACTTAAGTAAAGCGAAGCTGAATCAAAAGTGTTTTGATATTGTGAATGGGCCGATTAAAAAAGTGGTTGCCAAAATTAAGGTATAATATTTGAATAAAAATCGTAAACTTCAAAATGAAAAGATATCTTTTTACACTTTTGTTGCCGGTTTTAGTTTAAAAAATATTCCCTTGATTTTTTCAAACCAAGGGAAAAAGCTAAACTTTGTATTTATGAGAAACAAACATTTAACTTACGACCAAAGATACAGTATTGAAATGATGCTAAAAGCAAAGGTTCAGAAAAAGATTATAGGGTTACCCATTTAAATCTCATAACGCAAATAGGTTACGTTCAGCAGCTGTAATCTTGTATCAAAAGGAAAAGATATGAAGATTTTAAAAGAGTTATCCCGTAAAGAATTTCGTTCAAAATTTAGCGCAAAAGAATTCTGTTTAACATTCTTATCAGAAGTTAAATGGCCTGATGATTTTTGTTGCCATAAGTGCAACAATAAGAATTATTCAAAAGGTAAAAAGGTACAAAGACTTGAAATCATATCAAAATGGACTTTATACTTTCTCGACAACATAAGCATCCTGCCTCAAAAATTAGATGATAAATATGATGTTTTTAAAACTAAAGGTGGTTATTTAAATGAACGACAAAAAGAGATTCAGAAATTTATAGACAAAAACCAGCCAGTTAAAATTTCTGACATTTCTAAGTCTTTAAAAAACATCACAATACATCGCTTAAAAAAGATTTACAGTATATGAAAACGGGGAAAACGATTACTGCTGTAGGAAAAGGAACAGTTTACATAATTGAAAATAAAAAAATGACCTAACAACTACGCGTTCGTGTGGCTTGCAAAGTACAACATGAATGCAGTGTTGACTTAACATTGAGTCAGTAATTTCTCTTTGGGGTTTGTGCTAGTGGTTTATATCATTCAACAACCGTTTCCTATTTGTGTTTTTACGCTACTTTTCACTCACATCTAGTCTCTGATGCTTTTCCAGTAAACATATACTGTATAACTATTTTTCCTTGTTTGTCTCAACTACGCCCGACACAATTACACTTTGGACACAATTGATCAAAAACAATGAAGAATTGATTTAAACAACTGTCTTTCCTAATTTTAATTGAGGCAGTGACAGCATTCTTCTGAAAAATTCTTAAAAAATTATTAAATTTGATGTGAGTATAATGTGGAATTTGGTGATTAACTATATTCATTGGTTTTCATCCATTTAGAAAAAGGTTTTTCAATGAAAAATAAATTCTCTGTTTTAATTTTAATTACTCTTGCTGTATGTTCTTGCAAGGATAGAAAAGAAAGTAAGGTCGTTGATTCTTCTGTAAATGGTTTAATACATCAAAATGAGGATTGGACATACGAAGGTGAGACAGGCCCGGAACACTGGGTCGAAATTGAAAACGAATCTGAATGCGACGGAAATCGACAGTCGCCTATCAATATTATTGATGTAAATGTAATAACCGATGCTTCCTTGGTATCAATAAAAACTAATTACTCAGCCAGTGTTAAAATTCACGAAATAACTAATAATGGGCACACAATTCGATATAATTTTGAAAAGGGTGATTTTATTCTGTTGGACGGTGTTAAATACAAATTAAAGCAAATTCACTTCCATGAACCTTCAGAACATACAATAAATGGTATTCGCTATCCATTGGAGATGCATTTAGTGCACATTAATAAAAATAACGAAATTGCCGTTTTAGCAGTGATGGCAAAAGAAGGAGAAAGTAGCGAACCCTTTGCGTTTCTAGAAAAATATCTTCCCGTTAGCAAAGGAGAGACTAAATTAATTGATGCAAATTTTGATCTCAATAAGAGTTTACCTACAAAAAAAGAGTATTATACTTATAGAGGATCATTAACAACCCCTCCTTGCACTCAGAATGTGACTTGGTTTGTTTATAAAACACCCATTACCATTTCAGTAGATCAAGTAAAACAATTGCAAAATTTAATGCCATTAAACAATTATAGAAATGAACAACCCCTTAATGGTAGAGCTATAAGGCAATATATTAATCCCTAAAATTATGTGCATTTAACAAAATTTAATGAATAATGGGAAAGGACGTCAGGAAATAAATCGAAAGGTAATTCAATATTAGAAGAAATCTGACTTCTAATAATCCGCTCATTTCTACAGGAAATAAATTTCAATAGGCAGGGCCCTGCATGGATATTGAAAGTCACCCTGTCTCCTCATCAACTTCATTCTCTCTAAACGCAGACGGAACCAAATCAGGTACAATTTTTAACACCATTGGCAACAAAAGTGCTCCGCCGGGCAATAGAAAAATAGCCAATGCAGGAACAGATTTAGCAATGTCTTTAAACTGAGTTTTGACCATCTCCTTTTCTTCTTTAGTTAATTCTTTTGATGTAGATTTTTTGACTAAAAAAAGGAGCTCCTTGCTCTGTTTCAATTCTACAGAAAGCTTTTCTTTGTTGCGATAAATAA
Source organism: uncultured Fluviicola sp. (assembly GCA_963976995.1). Lineage (GTDB taxonomy): Bacteria > Bacteroidota > Bacteroidia > Flavobacteriales_D > Crocinitomicaceae > UBA4466. The sequence continues at coordinate 10,730 of CAXBMR010000047.1, read as the reverse complement.
TTTTTGTCCAACGCTTAGATAAACTAGAATAGGCCTTTTTATAAGATGTAGAATCTTTAATAAACTCTATCTTATTCTCTGAATTGAGCAAGAAAGATTCGGTTAAAACAATGTTCTCTTCCAATTCTTCTGATGGAATATCGAGATAATTGCACAACTCTATCAAAAAATCCAGTTCGTCATCTAACAAAACATCATTGGAGATCGCTGTAAGAATGGAAATGTCGAGTAGAAATCGTTTGAGGAGCCAATGAGACTTCACGAAGTAAGAAAAATCTTCCATTGTTGCCCCTTTTTCAAATTTTTCTTTCAATTCATCTCTTTTCTCATCTTCTAAATTGGCAGACGCCAGAAAAACATTAAAAATGGAACGCTCTTGACCTTCAATTATCCCGTCAGAATGTGCAGAAAGGATAACAGCAAGCATTGCATTAGTGGCAAATCGATCATAACTTTCGAGAGCTTCTGCTCTTTCTTTGTGCACAAAATCGTCAAAAAGTATAAGGTCCAAAAAACAAAACGCATTGCTCAGTGAGTTTACCCACCATTTATTCTCTAACAAATTCAACTTTATGTCAACTCTTTTTGCCAGCGTGTTCTCTAGCTTTTCTTCTTCACTGATTTTACCAAAAAGTTTGAACAATTTCGATATCGAACTAACACTATGGCCTTCGTAAAAAGAACAAAGATTTTCCAAGAAATTCAATCTATCGAATTTTTCGTCCTTTTTAATTTGTTGAAAGGTAAATAAATGTGCTTCAAACAAAAGAAATTTCAACTTCTCTTCGGCTGTCCAGTCTGATGAGTCTATGTTTTTTGCAAAAATAAATTCCAAGGCGAAACCGTAAACGATTCCTGTTTTTGCAAAAATAGAATGCATGAAATTTAACTTTCTCTCCCCTTCAGGTCGATCAGTGGTGAGTACAATTTCTCCTTTTTCGACAGAATCAAAATACTTATTAATCCAACCTTTTGATCCTGGTGTAATCACTTTTTTTCCCTTTAAAGTTTCCCCGCAACTGTAAATACTTTTCTTGCCGTAAAGACTACTTCCCCATCAATGCCAAACGCCTCAAAAACTCCAATATACATACCTATCGATGTCTTGGTATTATCATCTCGAATGCCATCCCAAGTAAAAGTTCCTCTTTTTGAAATTAACTCTGATTTTAAAACATTAGCAATCAACCTTCCTCTGTCATCATAAATTGTAAACGATGCAACAAGACCTGGTTCGGACATTTCATAATTCACTTGAAGAACATCTTCAAAGCCGTCATTGTCTGGGGAAACTGACTCACTGGCGAAGGAAAAATTTCCGTTTATTGTAGCTGGATAAAATTGAGAATTTTCTCCTCCAGGCGTTGCAAAACCGATTGCCTCTGCGGCGGTGTGCCAATTATTTCTGTCATTTGAAATCCCGTCAGGATCCAACCTTTCCAAGGTTTTTCCGTCATCACTATCGAGTAGCTTAAAGTGCCAATCGTCTAAATAGGCTACCTTATCAATCTCCTGATTCTGAAAAATAAGATAGACCGTCCCCTCATCATTTGAATAGCTCGGAATATCAGTTTGAACAAAATTACCAGGCATATAAGCTGGATAATTTTGTAAAACCTGCAAAGAATCTTCTCCAATTACGACATAAGAGTCGGGATACAACAAAACATTGTCTGAAATAATTTTATTCCCTGAAATAGTGTCATTGCTATAGCCCGCAAGTTCCCAATTGATGAGGTTTAACAGTTTATCTGACTTGTTATAGAGCTCAACCCAATCACTTCCACCCGTTAATGGGTTAAACATAATTTCATTGATGACAACATCTCCTATACTTGGATTGTCGGCAAGAGCAAAAGAACCAGAAGCAGTGATAAAGTTTAACCAGCAGTCTGCAATGTTTTGAATATCAATAGAATACACCTGTGAAGGCGTTAAGTTCTCTACAAATTGAATAGTCATAGTCGATGGGTTTGCTCCTGTAATAGATCTGCTTTGAATCGTTAAATTAGGAGAAAAAGTCATCGCAGTAATCGCCAAAGAAGAGGAGTCCATTCCTTCTGAAAAGTATATTTCAAGCGAATTTGGAGCTAAAGCAATCAACTGATTAATTCCTGGCGCTTGTGTATCTGGAGTTGGGTCAAAAATAGAATTAACTAGTCCTGGGGTTCCTCCTAATGGGTCATTACTTGCTCTCCAATCAGAAAAATCAGTACACGGATCATTTGGATTGATTCTCTCCAAACAATACCCTCCATCGTCCTTATTCGGGTCTCCATACCAAGCGTCGGTATAACTCAATGAATCAAGAGTAACTCCATTGTCATCACGGATAACAATATTGTCTCCGGCATTATTTAGCCCTGGAAAACTCGTAACAGCTGTTGCAACCAGAAATGAATCAACATTAGATGTTGCCGTAATTACAAGATAATCGCCGGGAAGAAGCCATCCGTTTTGCATAGTCCCGTTGGTAGAATTATCCCCGAGTTGCCAATTCTGCACATTAAAAATTTTTGAACTTTTGTTGTATAGTTCCACAAATTCTACTGATGGCAAACCAACCACAGGTGTTGGGTCGCACATAAATTCATTGATAGCGATATCGCCTGGTAAAACTGGCTCCGCAATCAAATATGAAAAATTTACAGTTTGAGAACCAGACACATTCCCTGCCAAATCTTCTATCAAAGTAGTGGTCATTGTATAGCTACTTCCGTTAGTAAGTGGAGAAATAGGAACGACATTCACCAAAGCTGGATTTCCTCCGCTAATTGTTGCGCTTGAAGCAGAAAGAGAAGGCTGAATGTCATAATTTGCAAAATTTTGTGCTGTGATAGGATCAATAGCTTCGTCAAAAAGTACTTCAATGAGATTGGCATTAATCGCTGTTGCAGAAACCAATACGGGAGGAGTAATATCAATCACCTCGTCACCCACAAAAATATCATCGTAGTAAAAATTGGTTGAATTACTAGCGGTATAAGCATCCAACATTCCGAAATGAGTTCCCAATAAATTAGCGCCATCGTTAACCGTTCCTGCCAATACATAATTCTGCAAACCCGTAGGGTCTATGTACAGTGCCCAATTGGCAGCAACATCTCTGACTACTCGGATACTTATATCAAAACTCGATGCTATTTGCCCGACAGGTCCCGCTAAAATTTCTGTGTCAACTCCTGAAATTACTCTAAATAACCTCACAGCATCGTTACTTCCCGCTTCACCCATTTGGATGTAAAAACCATCTGGATCGCTAGATAGATCAGCACTTGACGAGGTTAAATAAACCCTCCCATTGTTACTTCCAGATGGAGAAAAAGATTGTTGTGCCCTGAATCTCCATTCTTTTGCATTCAATGTTGCAAGGCCATGGGGAGTTGATAAATAAGATGTTCCTGCAATTGCAGCGTTTAATTGTAGTTCGAAAGATGGATTAACAATAAAGTCAGCACTGCTCCCTGACCAAGTTGGATTCAAAGTAAAGTCACCATCCGAAAAATCGTCTGTAAGTTGCGACATACCATTAGACAAGGCAAAAAACGACACTAAAAATAATAAGTACTTCATAAATAGATTCTTCATTGTCCATAAATGTACTAAATTTGATTCTTAAATGAGAATAAGACGATAATAAATGAGAGTTGCAGTTATAGGTGCCACAGGAATGGTAGGAGGAATAATGCTGAAAGTTTTACGCGAATTTAACTTTCCAATAACTGAATTAATCCCTGTTGCCTCTGAATCATCGATTGGTAAAGTAATAGATTTCGGAGGTGTTGAGTGCCTAATAGCTGGAATACAAACAGCTGTCGATATGCAACCAGACATTGCTCTTTTCTCTGCTGGCGGAGGAACATCTCTAGAATGGGCTCAAAAATTCGCCGATAATGGCACAGTTGTTATTGATAATTCTTCTGCTTGGAGAATGGACCCTTCTAAAAAACTAATTGTCCCAGAAATCAACGGTCATTTACTCACAAAAGATGATAAAATCATTGCAAACCCCAATTGCAGTACTATTCAATTGGTTCTTGCTTTGAAACCTTTGCACGAAAAATACAAGGTAAAGCGAGTTGTTGTTTCTACTTATCAGTCTATTACTGGTTCTGGTATGAAGGCGATGAATCAAATGAAGAATGAGCGAAATTCTGTTGAAGCAGAAATGGCCTACCCTTATAAAATTGATCAAAATTGCATTCCACATTGTGATGATTTCGAAGAAAATGGATATACCAAAGAAGAGTTGAAATTAACAAACGAGACAAAGAAAATTTTAGACCCTTCCATCAATGTTACTGCCACTGCCGTGCGCGTTCCTGTTATGGGAGGTCATTCTGAGTCGTTGAATGTGGAATTTAAAAATGATTTTGATTTAGCAGAAATCAGATCTTTATTGCATCAGCAAGAAGGAATAACGCTGAAGGACGATCCAACAACTAATTCTTACCCTATGCCATTGTATTCTGAAGGAAAAAATGATGTTTTTGTAGGTAGAATAAGAAGAGATGAATCACAAAAAAACACATTAAACATGTGGGTTGTTTCTGATAATTTAAGAAAAGGGGCCGCAACAAACGCAGTTCAAATAGCTCTTTTAGTCAACGACTTGTAGTTCAATAATTCGCTCTTTTCTGATGGTTAGGCACCTTGAAAACTATAAACCCCATTAACTAAATCAGCCAATGAGGTCTATAAAACCAACTACTACTTAAAATCGGTTTCTAATTACTTAGCAAATTCAATTTTCGTTGTGACATCGAGTGTTTTTGCAATACTATTAGAAGTCCTTCCTTTGTCGAATACAATGTTGTAATCTGCTAACGTAAGTTTCATTTTAGAATCTAGCGTTATTTCAGATCCTTTAACTGTAATGGTTGCGTTTTCAGTTACTGGCTTTGTAACACCATGTAGTGTTAAGTCGCCTTTTATAACCGCTTTATATGTTCCATCTTTACTGAAGTCAACATCACCTAGATTAGAAATTGTCCCTTTAAATTTAGACTTTGGAAATTGTTTGGTGTCTAAAAACTTAGGACTGTTGTAATGTTTCTGCATCATGGCGTTCTCAAACTTATAACTCTGCATTGGAACAGATATAATAACCGCTCCAGAAGAAATATCAAGTGAACTTTTTATTTTAGAGTTCTCTGCTTTGATGTCTTCAACTGATGTGGAAGATAAAAATTCGATGTGACCCTTTTCACTTACGATTTTTGTTTCTGATTGACCAAAAGAAACTCCTGCTGATCCTAAAGTTAATGCTAATACTAAAATTGATTTTTTCATGATTTTTATTTGATTATTAATTGTGATTTGTTTTAACTATTTTCCCTTAGAATGTCGCATTCTTCAACGATAACGTCTTCATATTCTTCAAAGTCCTCGTCGTAAGAAGCTGCCACCCTATATACTCCTTTGATCGTAATTTTATCGCCAACAGATAATGCTACTGCATTTTTATTCGTATTCTTCATAAATGTGCATTTAACCCCTGCATCATCCCCTTCTTCTTTCAAACGAACCACTTGGTTGTTGACAAAATCCATTTCAACCGATGCAACACTTCCTGAAATTGCAATTATTTTTGAATCACCATCTTCAGATAGGTATTTATCATTCGTTGCTTTTGAGTTTTCAAGAGATTCATTCACTAGTTCTGTTACCGTCATTCTAAAATCAATCGGACTCGCTTGAGTGTCTCTATGTGGAGCGAATAATAGATATAGAACAATACTTATGCCAATTATAAATATTGAACCGATGCTTATTAAAATTTTTTTTTTTGTTTTCTTTTTCATTCATTCCATCTTTTGTATTTCACTACAATCTGATATTTAGTCGTACATCATTCTTAAACCTTTCAAAAAATGAGTTGAAATGAAGAAAAGGTCTTTCCTTCAGTGAAAAATGTGTTTAAACGAATGACTTAATTTTAAATTTCTGGCATTTTATATAAAACTATGACCGTTTAAGGCGCCATTTTCTTTTGGTGGCAGCCCCCCTAAAGTCGTCTAGTTTTTCAGTAATTCCGCTATTGAGAAGCTTTTCCATGAATTTGAATGTTCCTTTTGACTTCTTGTAGTCAATTTCTGTCTTAAACAATGGAATGATACTCAAAAAATTAACTTCTTTATTATCAAGATGAATAGTTGAAAGCTCCTTTTCCAATAACAACGGGTACGAAAGCATAAAATAGTTTTGCTTCATTGTTGCAGAAAGACTTTCTGTTTCTTGCCCACAAGGCATGGTATGTCCATGTCCGAACCATGTTTTTTTTTCTACTACATATTTGGCAAGTCGTTGAATCCAATAGAAAACCCAATTCATTTGAGGGTTGTCGATATCTTCCCATTCCCAATAGCTGGGTAAACAAAAATAAAGCTCGTTGTACTCTCTACCCTTCCACTTTTCTGGAACGGGCATTTGGTAGTCGCGTAACCCATTTGTGGCAATAAGAGTTACGGGTGACTTTAAATCCAAATCAATAATAAGGAGTGGTATTTCTCCCTTCTCAACCGTAAACTCTTTAACTGACTCTTCGCCAAACCGACTAATTAACTGTTCTTTCACGTTTCAAAGATAACTAAACTAATTCTATCAAAAACTCCCAATAAGTTTTGTCTGATAAAACGCAGCCTTCTTCAATTAACTCATGTATTTCAACCTCTCTGCTTTTTGAGTATTTCTTTTGAGTTTTAAAAATAGTTAGCTCCGAAGATTTCTTTTTTAATGCTTTATGGATACTTTCTGGAGTTTCTAGAGACGCCTTGCTGTTTTCTTTCACATTGATAGATATCAACTCTATATTTTCTTTTTTTAATTTAAAAGTCAGGCAGCTTTTCTTTGATCGATGCTCCAAAAATTGAATTTTCTCGTACACTTTTTGCAAAACAGAATCGGAAAATAATTCTACGAGTTTTACGGCTCTTTCTTTGTCAGAAAGATTCATTTCTTCCCATTCTTCAGCATGAACTCCGTTAACAATCAAAAACTGCTTAAAGTCTTCTTCAAAAACTTCTAACTCTTCCATCGCAAGCATTCTGTACTTCATAAATCAAAGGTACTAATAGTCTTGTTAAGAAATAGTACATTTGTCTATGCAGAAAAAAGGAGTTGCCATTCTTGGCTCAACTGGGTCTATTGGAAAACAAGCGTTGGAAGTTGTTGAAAGCTATCCCGATCAATTTGATTTGCAAATAATCACGGCAAACAAGAATGCAGACCTTCTCATTAAACAAGCCTTAAAACACAAGCCAAACACTGTCGTAATTGTTGATGAAAATCAATATAAAAAAGTGAGTGATGCACTTTCGGCGCAAGATATTCATGTGTATGCTGGTTCAGATGCGCAAGCACAAGTTGTTGAATCAAATGAAGTGCATGTAGTTCTAACCGCAATGGTTGGTTATGCCGGCTTGAAACCAACACTGGCTGCAATTCGAGCTAAGAAAGATATCGCATTAGCAAATAAAGAAACACTTGTCGTTGCTGGAGAATTAATAACTAAAGAAGCTTATGAAAACGGCGTAAATATTTACCCTGTCGATTCTGAACATTCAGCTATTTTTCAATGTTTAACGGGCGAATTTGAAAATAAAATCGAAAAAATCTATTTAACAGCTTCTGGAGGGCCGTTTCGTGGGTTCTCCCAAAAACAATTGCAAAAAGTAACCAAGGCCCAAGCCTTGAAGCATCCAAACTGGGAAATGGGAGCAAAAATTACCATTGATTCTGCTTCTATGATGAATAAGGGACTAGAAGTTATCGAGGCAAAATGGTTATTTAATTTAGAACCTGAGCAAATAGATGTCATTGTTCACCCTCAATCTATTGTCCATTCTTTGGTCCAATTTGAAGATGGCTCTATGAAGGCGCAAATGGGTTTGCCAGACATGAAATTACCTATTCAATATGCGTTAACTTATCCTCAACGATTAAAGACAGATTTTCCGAGATTCAATTTTATGAACTATCCTGAATTAACGTTTGAAAAAGTGGATACTTCCATTTTCACCAACTTGCAATTGGCTTTTGATGTCTTAAAAGAAGGAGGAACGGCAGCTTGTGTATTGAATGCGGCTAATGAAGTAGCAGTTGATGCTTTTTTGCAAGACCGTATTTCATTCTTAGATATTTTTAGAATTAATGCTGAAACACTCAATAAAACTCAAAATATCGTTCGCCCAGAACTAATTGATTATGTATTAACGGACGAAGAAGCGAGAAAAGTCGCAAGCGAATTTATTTAACTCTCAACTTTTTCTTCATCGCTCCTGAAAGAGCATCCTTGTGCATGTAAACATTGATTGTTTTCCACTTAAAATAGCTTTCAGAAACATATAAGTATCCTTCAGGATAGTTTCCTGTTCCCCACGAGTTTTTTACTAAGAAATATTTTGTGCCTTTTTGATCTTTATACATCCCTACGATGTGCATTCCATGATCATCAGTGGTCGTTTTGTTATCATAGCCTTTTTGGCGAATCTCTGGTGTAATTTCAACCTCCTCAACAGGTGTAAGAAAGGCGTTGGATTTTTTATCCGCACCGCTATCAGAAAAATTCTTGTTGTCTTTTCCGGATACAGCAATTGTTGATGCATCTTCGGGATTAATCGCCAATCCATTACTAAAACTGAATCCCTTTTCAGAAACATCAGCGCCCCAGGCTACAGTATAACCCTGTTTTAAAGCATACTCGGTTGCTTTCATTAAATTATCTAAGTTCACATTATAGCTTTCTCCCCATGCCCAATTATCAGGAATCGCCAACATGCATTTTTTATTCTCAGGAAAGTGAGTGAATGAGGTTAATGAAATATAATTATTCATATCTAAACCGATTTCTTTCGCATACGATTTAGGCGTGAATTTTTTACCATCCAATTCAAATTCTTTAATATCCATTCCTAGATAAGCGTCTAAAATTCCGTTAACCGCACTCATCCATGCCGTTGATAGTTGTCCTTTGTGATTTTTAACGCCCTGAACGGCTCCATTTAAAACGCTAAATAATTCACTATGATTGTGTTTGTTAGAACCATAGTTTAACCCTTCGTAAGCTTCTAATGGAACAATTCCATAACGTCTAATTACATAAGGAATATCATGAAAAGCTCCCCCTTCAGAAAAATTAATTTTACCATCCATTCGAATGTATTTCTCGGCCTTACTTTCATATGCTTTCCTTACAATAAACATTTCAGAAAGCAAATCAGGGTCTTCATTTCCTTGTCTCATTAACTCTGATTCAAAAAATGATAACGCAGAAAAACTCCAACATGTACCGGTATAACCTTGACTTTGAACAGGCGTAGCGTCTAGGTGTGAAACTTTTGTGAACTTGTATTCACTGTTTTTACCGTTGGTTGGAGGTTCAGTATAACTAAATTGCCCTTGGGAAATAAAAGTCGTTGCAACAAATGCAACACTGAGTAGTTTTTTGATCATTTTTCTTCGTTTTATGCTGTCTTCAAAGATAACATTTTGAATTACCTTCTATAGAAAAACGAGGAGCTATTTAAGTGTCCACCCTTTGAATCCTAAGTCGTTTGCTTTGGATTTGAGTTCTTCAAGCATTTCTGTTGAAAGCGCTGCGCCGGCAGAAACACGATGTAAGCCGTTTTTTACATCCACTATTCTCGCATCGAGTCCTGCCAATTGTAGCTTCGCAACGAGCTTGTTGGCATTCGACTCGTTTCCAAAACACCCCACAATATAATTACTGACATTTATTTGTAAGCCGCTGTTGTCCAGTTGTTCTGGAATCGATATAGTTTCCTTCGTCGCTTTTGTTTTTACAGGAATAAAGAAAGTGTCGTCGTATTTATATGAATAAACTTCTATGTCCTCTGGCAGGCCCTCTAGTGCTTCTTGAAAAGAAGATTGCTGAGTTTTTTTTGGAATCTCAATAGACGATGATTGATGTTCATATTGAGCAACCACTGTTTTTTGAAAAGGATTAAAGTCTTTAAACGACAAAATCCCTGATTCCAAAACATCTGTTTTCATTGGAATCCATACAGAATAAAATGCTATCGGCAAAATAACGGCTGCTGCAATATATTTCCAGACTTTTATTCTAGGTTGAGGAACAGAAACTATTGCTTTTTCTGTATTCTCCTCTTTTATTTCTTTGTTGACTTTTTCTGAGATAATAGGAATTATTCTCGTTTCTTTTTCTATAACAATTTCTTCTTTCGCTATTGTTTTAACAGCCTCTTCCTTAATAAATTGTATTTGTTTCAGTCCGAAAGAATCTAATAATAAATTAAAGAAACGATCTTGTTCGAAACAGAGATTATTCTCCTTGTCTTTGTATAAAAAACCTATTTTATCAAGCTCTATTCTTCCTTTATTGGAAAGAATAACGCTCCATTCTTCGACTTTTTTTGCCACCTGCAAAGAAGCATCATCGAATGATAACTTATTTAGGTTTGCTAATTCATTAATAAGCAACCCGTCATTATTTACGAGTTGTTTATTGAACAACAATGATTTTTTTGGAGGAGAAATTCTACCTAAATCATAATCAATGCGTGCGGAAACTTGCTGTGCAACAAATCCGCCAAACGAAGGGACAATTACACAGTTGTTCTGCAATAGTAAATCACCGATAAGTTGTTCTATTGTAGTCATCATTACAAAAATAGGGAAAAAACTCGGAAATTATACCGGTAGATTCAACTAGCTAATGCAAGTTTTTTATTTTCTAGGTTAAAGTTATC
>CAXBMR010000046.1:0-16786 GCA_963976995.1 uncultured Fluviicola sp. | reverse complement strand
TTTTCAATATGTTAGTAATATTCTTTCTTTTCAACATTGGACTTTAAACAACTTCGTTTTAAATTATTAGAGAACAAACCAATAATTTCTAAAATTTTATGTCAATTATTTCCATTTATCTTAATTGACGAGTATCAAGATACTAAAGAAATCCAGTATAATATTATTTCTTCAATTCTTAAAGCAAGTAATGGAGAGTCAAAAACTTTAATTGTAGGTGACCCAAATCAATCAATTTATGATTCTCTAGGTGGATACCCTATGCCAAAAGAAGAACTAGAGAAATTACTTGGGTTTAGTTTACTTCAAGGTAGTCTTTCAAAAAATTATAGGTCATCTGAAAAAATCATTAACTATTTTGAATATTTCAAGACATTTGAAAATGAAATTAGTTCTAATAGTTCTGATAAAAATTATCCAAGTAACATAACATTTAACTCAACTATTTCTGTAGAAAATATAATAGAAGAAATTTCTAAATTAATTCTATTCAACATAAATGAAGAGAGTATTTTACCTAATGAAATTTGTATTGTAGCTCCTCAATGGGTTCATTTAGCAAGTATTACTAGGAAATTAATGATTAAAATGCCAGATTATAGTTTTGATGGTCCTGGAATGGCTCCGTTTTCTAGAGATATAGAAAATTTTTGGTATAAACTATCAAGAATTATTTTAACCGAGCCTTCTCCATATATGTATATAAGACGTTTAAGATGGAGTAGAGAGATTTTAAATGATTTAGAATTGGCAGGTGTTGATGTTTCAGGTTTAAGCAGTAAGAGGTTTCTAAAAATCTGTAACTCAATAAACATTAATGAAAATGAAGGATTAAAGCATTTGGAAATGTTTTTCAAAGAAATTAGTAATAAATTATTACTAAATATAAATAACTATCCTACTTTAATTGAACATCATAATTCATTCTTCAAAAGTTCACAAAATAGAATTGAAAGACTCATCAAAGAAGGGAACCCATTCATTGGTGACATCGGAAATTTTAGAAAAGTTTTTAAACAACGTGAAGGAATTACTGTATCTACAGTTCACGGAGTCAAGGGTGAAGAATATGATACTATGATTGGTTTTGCAATCTTAGATGATTATATACCACATTTTAGTGATAATAATGGAGATGAGAACTCAAGAAAAATGCTTTATGTTATGGCTTCAAGAGCAAGGAAAAATTTGCATATAATATCTGAAAAAGGTAGAGCTGTTCATAGTTATCACGCACCAGAAGGAAAAAATCCAACACCCCATTTGTTAAAATACGATTATTCTTATAATTCAATATAGAGGCAAAAAGTGAAGAGTTTGTTACCCGTTTTTGTTACCCGAACGCAAAAAAGGCACTTAAAAAAGTGCCTTTTTTGATGAGATTTACTCATTATTTGTAGCGAGAATGGGACTTGAACCCATGGCCTTCGGGTTATGAATCCGATGCTCTAACCAGCTGAGCTACCTCGCCTTACGTGAATTCTATCTTCAGAAATTCGTATTTTTATTTCAATAATTTCCTGCATTTTTAAGTCTGCTGACCTCTGTTTTCAAAACACGAACGCCCTCCGGGTTATGAATCCGGCGCTCTAACCAACTGAGCTACCTCGCCATCTTACACAAGTAATTAATTGCGGGTGCAAATATAGCAGTAATTTTATTTCTTACAAGAGAATTAATGCGAATAATACAACTATAATTGACTCAATTGCAACTCAACGAATTGTGCCAAATCTTTGATATGTTTTGTTGTGAAATTAAACTCAACTCCAGCAGTTTTATAAATTTCAGGAATACTCTTGGTGTAAGCCAATCTCAATGCATCCTTATATTGTGCAATTGCCAGTTCTTTATCTTTCAAACTATTTTTCCAGACACTAAGTGCCCCGAGCTGTGAAATGCCGTATTCAATATAGTAAAAAGGAACCTCGAATATATGAAGCTGTCGTTGCCAAGAAGTGGCAAAAATGTCTTCGTTTCCTGTCCAATCAGTTAAACCTGTGCCATATTCTGCCGAAAGAGCCAGCCATTTTTCTGTTCTTTCTTCATTGCTGTGAGAATAATTGACATACAACCAGTGTTGAAATTCATCAACTTGAGCAATCCATGGAAGTAGCCTTATAATGGTTTCTAATTGCTCCTTTTTTGCTCTTTTTAAATCATCTTCATTGGGATAGAATTCTGACCATTTTTCCATAGAAAGTAGCTCCATTGACATAGACGCTAACTCTGCGACCTCAGAAGGAAGATTTTTAAAACCTGTCAATTCCAATTCTCTAGAAAGAAAGGAATGAATTGCATGACCACCTTCGTGAACCATTGTTACTAAATCTCTATGAGAACCTACGGCGTTCATGAATATAAAAGGTACTCCAATTTCGTAAAGAGGGTAGTTATATCCTCCCGGAGCCTTCCCATCTTTAGAGTCTAAGTCCAAGTGATTCATTTCTTGCATCGTTGCCAAGCAATCACCAAAATATGGGTCAATTTCGTTGAACATTTTCACCGTTCCTTTGAGCAAATCTGTTCCTTCCTTGAATGGTTTTAAGGGTTGTTTTCCTTCTGGATCAACATCTGTATCCCAAGGCATAAATTTATCCTTACCCAATTTTTTTAATCGTTCTACCTGAATTTTCTTTACAATCGGAACAATTTCTGTTTTAACAGAAGAATGGAAATCTTCACAATCTTTTACTGTATAATCAAAACGACCCATTGCGAGCATTTTATAGTCTCGAAAGTTATCAAAACCTGCGTTAAGAGCAATTTGGTGTCGTTTTTTCAATAAGATATTAAATAAATCATTGAAAGCATCTACATCTTCTCTCCTTCGATCAGCAATCTTATTAAAAATTGATTTTCGCAAGTCTTCGTTTGTTTCTTTTAGCAAAGTAGCTGCTTTTTGCATCGTCAACGTCTTTCCGTCATGATCGATGCTCTGTTTTGCAGATAAAGCACCAAACTTTTTGCTTTCTTCTGATACTTCTGAAAATAAAGGGATATTTTCTTCACGGTATAATTGTATGGCCGTTTTTACTCTCCTAAAAAGAATATGAAAAGCTTCATCTTTCTCCAGTTCTTGCGTGAAAGAACAATTGTTTAATTTGTGATTCAATTGATCTTCAAAAGGAGCAATTTCTGGCTGAATTTGAGAAGTAAAAAAAGTATAAGTGTTACTCAAGGATTCGTCCTTGGTATTGATGGTCATTTTGATATAACGCCAGGCAGCATCTTCTTCCAGTATAGCTTCTAATTCGCTTTGGTCCTTCAGCCATTGCATAAAATCTGTCTTACTTTTAAGTTCCCTAGAAACTAAATCTGTAAAGTAAGGTGCAATTGAATCCCAATTATTAATTGCTAAGTTTTGAGCCACAAAGGATCGAGTAGGTCGAGCTATTTTCATATTATAGGAAAAAAAAATCTCGATAAAATCGAGATTCAGTTATTATTTTGCTTGTACTTTTTTCGCTACCGGCTTTTTGGCGGAAGCAGTGGGTTTTGCTTTTGTTGTCTTTTTAGTAGCACCTTTTTTTGCAGGTGTCGCTTTTTTCGCTGGAGTTTTCTTGGTCTCCACCTTTTCCTTAACCTTAGTAGTCTCATCTGCTTTTTTGGGAGCTTCCTTTTCTACTTTAATTATTCCTACTTTGAAAAGAAGGTTGTACCACTGAAACAACTTCTTGATGTCTGAAGGATACACACGTTCGTCATCATAATTAGGAAGTATATCTACCAAAAATTCTTGAAGAGTTGTGATGTCCTCTTTGTGAGAAGGAGCATTGGTGTTTCCAATTTTTGCAAGTATATCTGTGTAAATATCTTTTAAAGGCTTGTCTTCTTCAAGTGTATAGATACTGATATCCTCTAAGGCAGAAATTCTATCTGTAGAATAAGCTGGAAATCTTTTTTTATCCGTTAATGATTCTACAATAATACTGTTCTTCCCTTGAGCAACAACCTTATATAATCCTGGTCGGCCTGAAATTGAAATAATACCTGATATGTCCATTCTTTTATTTTAAAAGCGTAAAAATATAAATTCTTTTAACTCAACGCTATATTCTAGTGATTTTTGATGAGTATATTCCATTATCGGTCTTAATTTTAAGAATGTAATTCCCTTTTGGTAGATTTTCTAAGGAGTATTTTTTTTCGTTCATCTTTTTAATGGATACTGTTTTGCCATTCTTATCGATAAGAATGACTTCTTCAATTGTTAACTCATAATCAATTGTAAGGATAGAATTAGTTGGGTTGGGAAAGGTCAATATCAAGTTGTTATCAATTTCTTCAATACCAACATATAAAGTCAATGGTTCAGATAATGCTGTGCAACCATCCATATTGATATAGAGTACTTGGTAGCTTCCGTATGGAGGAATGGCAGCCAAAGTTAGATTTGTTTCTCCGGGTAAGACAACACCATCCAGATACCATTCATTTCCTGTTGGCTCTGAAGATGTCAATATTGAAGTTTGCCAATCATTCGTAATTGTAGGTGTAGCCGGCAAAGTTTCTTGGAGTAAAGTGTTTAATCCATGGGCTTTTCCATAACCGTAAGCATTGTTTGGTAGAATACCTGTATTTGCATCGGCATACCCTGTAGCTTGCAGATCGTCGATGAAATTTTGATAAGTTGCGCGACTACATCGTTCTAGATAGAGCGCTGCAATCCCGGAAATAACGGGAGATGCCATTGACGTGCCTCCGTTTGTTGCGTGCCAACCTCCTGAATCTATTCTCGGATAATTAGCAGGAGCAGCTAAAAATGTAAAGGGTACCGCGCAGAGCGAAACATCTCCAACAGCAGTTATGTTTGGTTTGATAATACCGTGCCGATTAGGACCTTTGCTTGAATTAGGACTTAACTTACCTGGGGGCGTTGTATCCGGATTGGTGTATGGATTGCCATTAAAATCTTCAAAAGTTGCTCGATTTCTCATGTTTCCAACAGAAATAACTTTTTCGGAGCAATTCCAGGAAGAAACAATAGATTGTTCAGCATCAGGAGAGATGTAATAAATAGAATCAGGAAATTGACTCAGTGGCGGTGCGTTTTGGACCATGTTATTGTAACCAAAAGCCGATCCACTCCATAAATCAAAAGCACCAGAACCAGTCGTTTCAAAGCGATAATAGTAAGAAGTTGAATCAATATAGGCGAGTATTTGTAAGTGGTAATTGCCATTTACAATCTCTGTATATCCTTCTATTACTGCAATTCTATTTGTTCCATTCCAAATAGTATCGAAAATAGTGACCCCTAGAGATGAGGTCGCTCTGTGGAAGTTTGTCCGCCCTCTATCAGACCAAGTTGGTCCAATATCGTTTGCTCCAAAAGCAAAACCGAATGTCGTGTCAGCATTGTCCGACCATGAGTCAAAAAAGATGGTGTTTGGCCCAATTGCTCCCGATGGGTTATTCTGAAACCAAACAAAATTAGTATCACTATTTGGCGTTCCTCGAAGATGGTAGTTTCCTATGTTTCCAGAATTTCCAGCCGCAGATACAACAATTCTCCCGGGCTTTTCATCTAACAATACTTCTATAGCATCTGCCGCAGGATCATTACCGTCGTGACTACCAAAATAGGAGCCAAGACTAATATTGACCACAGCCGGCATATTGAGTGAATCGGCAATATTAAAAATAAAATCGACAGCATCAACTACAGTAAGTGTCCAGTTTGAACGAGAAAAATCCGTTTCCACCACAACAATGTTTGCATCTGGCGCCATCCCTTTATTGCTTCCATTCGCTAAACCATTTCCAGTAGCTTGTCCCGTTACAGTAGAACCATGTCCTCCTGCATCGTCACTTGTGATTGTTAAATTATTAATAGCCGTACTGTCCCAAACATATCCATATCCATAAGGTTGAGGAGAATTGATATCATCTGGCATCGATTGATCCCAATAACGTATTACTCGTGTTCTTCCAAGAGAATCTTTAAAATCGGGATGTCTCCATTCTATCCCTGTATCTACAAGACCGAGAATAACATTCTTTCCAGTATAAGGAGAATTGAGACCACCAGTCCCTGCGTGAATTTCATTTACAAAATGAAAAACTCTTGCAGAATCTGCTAAAAGTGATGGAGGCGCAAATTCAAAGTAAAAATCAGATATGGAGCCACTTTTTTGAGTAGATTCAATCCAACTTGGAGTTGCAGAAATAAATAACCAATTTTTAGTGTTATATTTAATAATCGTTCCACTTTTTTTAAGTGTAGAGATATTCTGCTCATTTCTGGGAACACAAAATGTTGTTATTTTTTCAGGATTAGTTCTTAAAACCTCCTCAAAACCAAATTTTTGTCCAAATAATGTCGTTGGAAAAAGAACAATTAGAATAAATGTAGATGTAGCTAAAATTAGTTTTACCATTAGTCATGAATTTATACCTAATAGACGTAAATATACACCGAAAGGTTAATTATTGGCACACTAATTGAAAGAATATTTATATTTTTACACATACAAATAACCTTAACATTAGAAATAGATGAATAAAATCGTAATCAAATTAGCACTTAGTCTTTTTGCTATTGCCATAACAGGTTTCAGTCATGGTCAAGTAAACAAAGAAATATTGAATTGGTACAACGTGAGCAAAGCAGGAATGCAAACGGATAAGGCCTATAAGAAATTAAAGAAACGTAAAACGACAACAGTAATTGTTGCGATTATTGATTCAGGAATTGATATCGAACATGAGGATTTAAAAGGAAAAATCTGGACCAATACAGCTGAAATTGCTGGAAACGGAATTGATGATGACAACAATGGTTACATCGATGATATACATGGTTGGAATTTCTTAGGGAATAAAAATGGAGAGAATGCGAACGACATGCGTCTAGAAATGACTCGTATTTATGCGCAACTTTCTGAGAAAGAAAATCTTTCTGATAATGAAAAAACGTTGTTAGAGGAAGTGAAAAAAGCTGTCGAAGATGAAAGAGCACAATATGAAGGTTACTTGATGCAAATGGGCATGATGGGACCAATGATTGAGGCTATTCCTTCGCAAGTGGCTAAGGAGTTAGGCAAAGAGGATTATACAATGGATGACTTGAAAAAGTGGAAAGCCGAAGGTGATAAAGCTCAAATAAAGCAAATGGCGATGGCTATTCTTTCAGGTCAACTTTCTATGGAAGCAATCGAAAAACAAAAAGAGCAAATCCAAGGGATGTTAGATACCCATTTAAATAAAGATTTTAATGGACGTGCGCTTGTTGGTGATAATCCTGACGATTTTAGCGATGTAGTTTATGGAAACAATGATGTTGAAGGTCCTGATGCACTGCACGGAACACATGTTGGTGGAATTGTTGGAGCTGTTAGAGGTAATGAACTCGGTGGTGACGGTGTTGCGAATGATATATTATTAATGTCTTTGAGAGCTGTGCCAAACGGTGATGAGTTTGATAAAGATATCGCATTAGCTGTTCGTTATGCAGTAGATAATGGCGCTAAAGTCATTAATATGTCTTTTGGAAAGTCGTATTCTCCACATCAAAAAGAAGTATATGAAGCATTTGCCTATGCAGATTCTAAAGGGGTACTAATGGTTCATGCAGCAGGAAATTCTTCTAAAAATGTTGATGTTGAACCTAATTTCCCTACGTACAAGTATTCTTTTCAAACAGAGAAATTAGATCACTTTTTAACGATCGGTTCTTCAACAAAGGATAGTAAAGAAAAGCTAGCATCTTCTTTTTCTAACTATGGTCAAGAAGGAGTTGATGTATTTGCACCAGGCTCTGAAATATACAACTCAGTGCCTCAAAGTGATTACCAAATATTACAAGGGACATCAATGGCTTCTCCAATGGTTGCAGGTGTGGCTGCGATGTTAAAATCTTACTTTCCTGAGTTTACAATGAAAGAAATTAAAGATGTGATGCTTTCTTCAGCTACTTCATATAAAGGTGTTCAACAAATTCATCCTGAGACGAAGAAAATGACTGACTTCGCTACGTTGTCTGTTACGGGAGGTGTTATCAATGTAATGAATGCAGTTAAAGCGTTAAAAGCATTGGAAAAAGCAAAAGGAACGAATGACTCTTCTCAGAAAAAGGCTGAGAAACCAAATGATACTGTTTCAGAAGCTGCTCCTGCACAAAAAAGTGTTAGTAAATCACATCAGAATGCAACTCCATCGAAAAACCATAAACATCCAGTTTCAGTTGATTAATAGAAGTTGTTTTTAAGAATTTATAAAAAGGTTGTGTTTTAGGACGCAACCTTTTTTAGTTACACTAACCTTAAACAAAAAAATGAAATATTTTCTAATTTTAATTCTTGCGGTAGTAACTCTGTCTTTTCAGCCTAAGAACCATTCAATAGAGTTGGATAAGATTGTAAATAGTTGGCATTTGGCTGCTTCGGAGGCTGACTACGACGCTTATTTTGGAGCAATGGATCCATCTTTCATTTTCTTGGGAACGGCTCCTGGGGAAAGATGGACTAAAACAGAATTTTCATCTTTTTCCAAGCCTTATTTTGATAAAGGAAAAGCATGGGATTTTAAAGCATCTAAACGAAATTGGCAGTTTTCTAAAAATAAAAAAATCGCATGGTTTGATGAAGATCTTGAAACATGGATGGAAGGATGCAGAGGAAGTGGAATTTTAGTTCGAAAGAAAGGAAAGTGGAAATTAGTTTATTACAATCTCACTGTCTTGATTGAGAATGAGAAAATGCAAGAGTTCATAGAATTGAGGAAGAGAGAGATATTATGAAAAAACAGTCAATTTTTTGAGAACTTTAGCTCTTTGTGAAGAGGAAATATTTTTAATGTTTCAGTAATCTCTTTATTTCTTCTTACAAAAAATATTGTCGTGTAATGGTAAATCTGCAATAGAGAGAATTTCAACCAGTTTAGACTTTCGTTCTTTTCCATTTTTCAATTTATAAATGCGGTAGAGTCCCAAATTATTAAGCCAATGATAGAGCTCGTTCTCTTCACCTGAATTATTTCGATCAACACTGTATTCAATGATTAATTTTGGTTGATCTTTTCGTAGAATTTTCTCGGCCCCTTTTAAAACATCTAATTCTAATCCTTCTACATCTATTTTGATGACATTTATTTTATCGGAAAGATTAATTTTTTCCAGTTTTTTGACTTCTATTTTAATCCCTTTTTCTGAAACGTGATTAACAATTGATGCACCTCCACGATTTTCATCTTCTGCATATATTTGAACTTTTTCAGTCTTATTTCCAAGTGCAAATTGATGCAATTCCATCTGCTGAAAATTATTGATTCTTTTATTTTCTTCCAGAATAGTATAAGTTGAAGGCACGGGTTCAAAACAATATACTTTTCCAGTCTTTCCCACTGCTTTAGCCCCAACGAGACTTAAAAAACCAATATTAGCTCCGACATCAACAAACACATCACCAGCAGTTAAAAAATCTTGTAAAACACTAACTGTCCCCAATTCATAGACTCCTCGTTGATAAATCAGATTTTCAATATTTTTATCAAAAATCGGATTGACCTTAATCTTAAATCCAAAATTGGTTTGTACAATTTCAGTCTCTTTTGGTTTTCTGATAAAACACTTGGGCAGATTAACAATCAAAAAATCACGACCTAAAAATTTAGGACTGCTGAGAAGCTTTTGGATAATACGATGTGTAAGTGACATTGATTTTTTGTTGAAAAACTTACTATGCTTGTAATTCTCCATCCAATAAATCTTCGGTGGTTTGAGATGATTCAAAATGATAAACTAATTTTTTGTTTGTTCCACCATCAGTTGCTTCAGATACCACTTTTTTTGTGAATTTAATTTTCATTTTTTTTGGAATATAAAATGCAAGAATCACAGCAACAAATAATGGAATTAATACAGTTCCAATTATCACTAAGTTATTAGTGTCGAGATCTTTTGTAAATGACCTTAGTGCACCAAGGACAAGAAAAATACCAACTACAAAGTACATATCAACTCGTCCTTTCATGGCTGCAAAAATTCCCAGAATGGGAATAGCAATACCAAAAATGAGTGAAAGTAGGAAGACAGAAATAGGCAAAGACTCTACGATAGTTAAGACATATATTCCAATTATTCTTAAAATAATAACCAAACAAAGTGCAATAATAAAGGATATTCTTAGATTAAGTAATTCTGAATGCTTTTGCCGATTAGGTGTCTTAGCCACTTCATCTGCCAGCTCATCTGGAGTTAATTTACTTTTACCTCTAAATTTTTCAAACGTCTCTAAATGAGATTTACCTTCTATGAAAATTGATGTGTAAATTGCCTTTTTAAGTTGTTTTTTGGTCATTAAATTTGCTTTATATTTTTCTAAATTAATCTTTTTTTGAAAAGTAATCCACAATTTACATTTGCTATATCTTAATTCTTTATTTTTATAGTTCTTAAATTCAATCACTGCATGTACATAATTTTTGATACTGAAACGACGGGACTTCCAAAAAGTTGGAAAGCACCTGTTTCTGATACCGATAATTGGCCAAGAGTTATTCAAATAGCCTGGCAATTGCATGATGATATGGGGCGTTTGCTAGAAAGCAAAGATTATCTCATAAAACCGGAAGGATTCAATATTCCTTATGATGCAGAACAAATCCATGGTATTTCTACAGAATTAGCTGTGCAGCAAGGACATGATTTAAAATCTGTTCTGGAAGAATTTAACGAAGCACTCGCTAAAGTAAAGTTTGTAGTTGGGCAGAATGTAAAATTTGACACCAATGTTTGGGGTTGTGAATATTATCGTTTCGAATTGGATTCACCCATGTTTGAAATGCCGGTATTGGATACGTGTACTGAAGTAACAGCAAATCTATGTCAATTACCTGGAGGTAGAGGAGGTCGGTTTAAATTACCAACTTTATCGGAATTGCATACACATCTTTTTCAACAAGATTTCGCTGAAGCACATAATGCTACAGCTGATGTTGAAGCAACAACACGTTGTTTTTTAGAACTAGTTCGGAGAGGTGTTTTTTCTTCCGAGGAATTGCAACAAGAGGATAAATACCTTGAAGATTTTAAGGCGTTTAATCCAGCGCCGATTGGTTTAGTTGGAATAAGACATCTTAATCTCAAAAAAGAAAGCGCTAAGTTAATCCTAGAGGTTGAAGAAGAAATAGATAATATAGATAAATCTGAAGCGCTTGGTGAGCTTGCTGATTATAGCTTTGCTCATCTTCACAATCATACGCAATACTCTATCTTGCAATCTACAATTGATGTAAAATCACTGGTAGCCACAGCTGGAAAAATGAATATGCGTGCTGTCGCAATGACAGATACTGGAAACATGATGGCCGCTTTTCATTTTGAGAAGGCAGTTACTGACTTTAACAATTCACAGAAAGCAAAGCAGAAAGAAGCCGAGGAAAACGGGGAGACTTACGAATTCACTGAATTAATTCCAATTATTGGTTGTGAATTCAATGTTTGCGGAGACCATACGAATAAAAGCGTGAAGGATAATGGGTATCAAGTGGTCTTTCTAGCTAAGAACAAAAAAGGATATCAGAACCTGATTAAATTAGCTTCGATTGCATACACAGAAGGGATGTACTATGTTCCTCGAATCGACAAACGGTTAATAGAAGAATACAAAAATGACATTATTGTTCTGTCTGGAAATCTCTACGGAGAAATTCCGAGTTTGGTACTCAATGTTGGTGAAAAACAGGCGGAAGATGCATTGATTTGGTGGAAGTCAACATTTCAAGAGAATTTCTATGTGGAAATAATGCGTCATGATCAGGAAAATGAAAGGCGTGTTAATGCGACATTAATAGAACTTGCGAAAAAGCATTCTGTAAAACTGGTTGCTGCGAATAACACGTATTACATTGATAAAGAAGATGCTGAATCTCACGATTTATTGTTATGCATCAAGGATAATGAGTTAGTGGAAACTCCAAAGGGAAGAGGAAGAGGTTTTCGTTATGCTTTGGAAAATGAAGAGTATTATTTCAAATCACAAGATGAAATGAAGGAGCTGTTTTTGGATCTTCCAGAAGCCATTCAGTCCATTGATGAAATAATTGACCAAATTGAGCATTATCCGCTCGCAAGAGAAGTTTTACTGCCTGCCTTTGAAATTCCCGAAAAATTTACGGATGAGAAAGACGCTAAAGATGGTGGAAAGAGAGGAGAAAATAATTACTTGCGCCATCTTACCTATGAAGGTGCAAATAAACGCTATGGAGAAATAACTGATGAAATTCGAGAGCGATTAGATTTTGAACTTTCTGTTATTGCAAATACGGGTTACCCAGGTTACTTTTTAATTGTACAAGATTTTATACAAGCCGCTAGGGATATGGGTGTATCTGTGGGTCCAGGCCGTGGCTCTGCTGCAGGTTCTGCTGTTGCCTATTGCACATGGATTACAAATATTGATCCTATCAAGTACGACTTACTTTTTGAGCGTTTCCTCAATCCTGACAGAATATCTATGCCGGATATCGACATTGATTTTGATGATGAAGGTCGTGGGAAGGTTATTGATTGGGTAATTGAAAAGTACGGTTCAAATCAAGTGGCGCAGATTATTACTTATGGAACTATGGCTGCAAAATCTTCTATCCGTGATGTGTCAAGAGTTTTAGACTTGCCATTATCAGATGCTGATAGAATAGCAAAGCTGGTTCCAGATATTAAACTCAATAAAATATTTGGACTTTCTGACTTAGAGTTAAGAGAGAAGTTAAAAAATAATCAAGATGATATTAACCGTGCAAATGAACTTAAAACCATTGCATCTGGAGCTGATTTGCAATCCAAAGTTGTTAATCAAGCCATTCAATTAGAAGGTTCGGTAAGAAATACAGGGATTCATGCTTGTGGCGTGATCATTACTCCTGACGACATAACCAATTATGTGCCAGTTGCTCTGGCAAAGGACACGGGAATGTTCTGTACACAATTTGACAACTCAGTAGCGGAAGATGCAGGGTTGCTGAAAATGGATTTTTTAGGATTAAAAACATTGACTTTAATTAAACATGCCGTTGCGAATGTTAAGCAAATTAAAGACATTGATCTAGACCCAGATGAATTCCCGATAGATGATGAGAAGACATACGAATTGTTTCAGCGGGGAGAAACAGTTGGTATTTTTCAATACGAATCTGAAGGAATGCAAAAATATATGCGGGAATTAAAACCGACCGTTTTTGCCGATTTAATTGCAATGAATGCTTTGTATCGACCGGGGCCAATTGAATACATTCCTTCTTTTATTAAAAGGAAACATGGTGAAGAGGATATTGTTTACGATGTCGATGATTGCGAAGAGTATCTTGGAGAGACATACGGAATTACCGTCTATCAAGAGCAAGTAATGTTGCTTTCTCAGAAATTGGCTGGATTCTCCAAGGGTGAAGCAGATACCTTGCGTAAGGCAATGGGTAAAAAGCAAAAACACACTCTTGATAAAATGAAACCTACTTTTCTTGAACGAGGAGAAGAGAAAGGACATGATACCGAAAAGTTAGAAAAAATTTGGAAAGATTGGGAAGCTTTTGCATCCTACGCTTTTAATAAATCCCATTCAACTTGTTATGCGTGGATCGCCTATCAAACAGCTTATTTAAAAGCAAATTACCCCGCAGAATACATGGCATCGGTGTTGAGTAACAACATGAATGACATTAAACAGGTTTCTTTCTTCATGGAAGAATGCAGACGAATGGGACTTGAAGTTTTAGGTCCAGATGTAAACGAGTCTAATTATCACTTTACTGTAAATAAAGCAGGAGCAATTCGCTTTGGTTTAGGCGCTGTGAAGGGATTAGGTGCATCGCCTGTGGAAGCAATTATTGAAGGTCGAGGAAAGGAAGGAGATTACAAAGATATCTTTGACTTTGCTAAACGCATCAATTTAAGAATTTGTACCAAAAAAGCTTTTGAGAGTTTGGCCTATTCTGGTGGTTTTGATTCTTTCGCGAATGTGCATAGAGCTCAGTACTTTCAAGAAGATACGAACGGTAGAACTTTTATGGAGAACGTGATGAAATTTGGATCTGGTTTTCAAGACAGCGTGAATTCTAATCAAGGGTCTTTATTTGGTGAAAATTCTGGCGCAACATTGCCACCTCCAATTATTCCTATTGCTGAAGAATGGGGTAATATTTACGCATTGAACAAAGAAAAAGAGGTCGTCGGAATTTATATATCAGGACATCCGTTGGATGATTTTAAAATGGAAATTGAGGCTTTTTGCAACGGAAATATAGGAATGCTGAACAATATTGAAGAAAACCGAGGTAAAGACATACTTATTGCAGGTGTTATCACAGAAGGAGAACACAGAACAACTAGAAAAGGTGACCCTTTTGGAACTATTATTATTGAAGACTATAATGATTCTACAAAATTGTTTTTGTGGCGCGAAGATTACCTAAAATACAAACACTTTTTGAATCCAAATACCTTCGTTTCTATCAAAGGAAGAATCGATTTGTCGAGATGGAATAAATTAGAGTTCAATATCGGGTCGATTGACTTGTTGCACAACCTCAAAGAAACGCGAGCGAATGCAATTCATCTCAAAGTTGCGAATTCGGCTTTAGACCAACGAATGATTACAGATTTGAATGCTCTGTTCTCTGAAAACTCAGGAAATTGCGCCTTGCACTTTACCGTTTATGATTCTCTTGATGGAGTAGAAGTTAGAATGCCTTCAAAAACGATAAAAGTTGATTTGAGTAAAAATTTATTCAATGGTTTAAAAGAGTTGGATCTAGAATTTAGAATAAAGTAAAATAGACGGCTTCGCTTTTCGACGCACTCGTTCCTCGCTGTTAGAGCATTCGATTTTTAGACTTAGTTTCGACTAGATTAAAACTCCAACTCTCTAAAGCTCCAACTTAACTTTTAAAAAACGGCAACTTAACAATTTTGGCTTTCAACTGTTTTTTTCTTACAGCGATAAAAATATCACCATCAATTGTTGCAAATTCTTTCTTTACATATCCTAAACCAATTGCTTTTTCTACGGATGGCCCCATAGTACCAGAAGTTACACGACCAATTTTAGTTCCATTTACGTCAACGATTTCATAGTCATGACGAGGAATTCCTCTGTCGATCATTTCAAAAGCAACCAATTTTCTTGTTATTCCTTCTTCTTTTTGTTGAGTTAAGAAGTCTTTATCGATAAAATCGGCTTCTTTATTTAGCTTTGTTATCCATCCTAGTCCAGCTTCAAGAGGTGAAGTAGTGTCGTCGATATCATTTCCGTATAGACAGAAACCCATTTCTAAGCGCAAAGTATCTCTCGCCGCTAAACCAATCGGTTTTATACCAAATGCTGCCCCAGCCTCCATGACTTTGTTCCAAACCTTCTCAACCTCATTATTTTTGCAATAAATTTCAAACCCGCCAGAACCAGTGTACCCTGTAGCTGAAATGATAGCATGCTCAATACCTGCAAAATCGGCAACTTCAAAATGGTAATATTTAATCGCCGATAAGTCAATAGACGAAAGAGACTGCATTGCTTCAACAGCTTTAGGCCCTTGAATAGCCAATAAAGAGTAGTCATCTGAAAGATTGCGCATTGTTGCATCGAAAGAGTTATGAGATGAAATCCAATCCCAGTCTTTGTCGATATTGGATGCATTGACAACCAACAAATATTCTTCTTCCTTTATTTTGTAAATGATTAAATCATCTACTATGCCGCCTTTGCCATTTGGCATACAGCTGTATTGTGCACGACCTATTGTCAAAGTCGAAGCATCATTAGACGAAATTTTTTGAATTAAATCAAGAGCATTAACTCCAGAAATCAAAAATTCTCCCATATGAGAAACATCAAAAACACCAACGCTCTTTCGAACAGTTTCATGTTCTGCTTTAACTCCTTCGTATTGAACAGGCATATTGTATCCTGCGAAAGGAACCATCTTTGCTCCAAGAGATTCGTGTGTATCGTTTAGTGCTATGTTTTTCATTATTATCCTATTGTAATTTTGGTCAAATGTAATGCTTTTATTTGAAATTTTTAATTTGGATGTTTACTTCTAAATTGGACTGAATCAAACATGAGAAGATGCATTTAAAAATTGGTTTATAGCTTGACTAAGCACAAAAAAAGCCGTTCCAAATTTTGAAACGGCTTTCCTTTAGTAAATATGTTACACTGTTACTGCAACTTCAAGCTCTGTGTTTCAACGACAATATTATCAATTGAAATTTTCACTAAATACATTCCTTTATGCAAGTGAGAAAGGTCTATTTGTTGACCATTTGTTTCGCCCCACGTTTCAGTATGCATGATTTTACCAGTTAAATCAATTACAGTGATTTTTAGTTCTCCTTCTTCATTGTCAGGGAAATCGAAAGTAACTAAACCTGTTGATGGGTTAGGATAGATTGACACCTCAAAACCTCTCGAAAGATTAGTTGAAGATTCTTCTTTAGTTGACGAAGTCCCCATTTGTATAGCAGAACTTTCCACGTAGAAAATAGGTATAATAGGTTTATTATGAATCTCCAATAAGCATTCAGCATCTGTTCCTGTTTGTCTATCTGGAAGATTGATTCTCAATGTCTCCAATCTATCTTTTACTAACGAATCAGCATCTAATGCGAAGCAAACAGATGATTTATTGATTAACTCTTTCTGAATAAGGCATAAATCTACAAATTCCGGTGTTGCTCCCAGATCAATTATATCTTCTAGAACGTCTTCAGCTTCCTGCTCATCTTTTAAAAGTATATATAGAAGTTGTTTAAAGTTGTCTAAGTAAAATGACAGAAAAAGCTAATAGGTTC
>CAXBMR010000045.1:0-16812 GCA_963976995.1 uncultured Fluviicola sp. | reverse complement strand
ACAGCTGTTGAACGTAAACTATTTACGTTGTGAGATTTAAATGGGTAACCCTAAAAATTAATTGTTGCCATAATTATCCACGGACGTTTTTACGTACACGGACAAATTTACGGACATTTATTGAAATTCCTATTTAATTCTGATTTTTGTTCTGATTTTTGTTCTGAGTGAGCGTTGGGAAAAGGCAAGCTCTTTTTATTTTTTGAGGCACGAAAAAAATGAAAAGTGCTTGACTGTGCAGTTGGCTTTTCAGCTTGCAGGTAACGGTGGGATAAAACCTATTGTGTTTATCCCTCATGTGTTTTATCTACCAAATATAACGAATCTATTGTACTCTTCTACATTTTCATCTTTATGCTTCCCCACGCAGAAAGGTAACTAGCCACACTAAAACGAAAAGCTATTCGACAGTTAATTAATTTCAGTCGTTTGTTTGTCGGAGAATTTTAAAAACACACATACTTAAGCACTCGCTTTTCCGAAATATTTCTTCTTCAGCCAGAACGAAACTCGAACCAACAAAATCAATGCTGGCACTTCAACTAATGGACCGATAACTCCGGTGAAGGCTTGCCCTGAATTCAATCCGAAAACGGCAATAGCAACGGCAATGGCTAATTCAAAATTATTGCCTGCTGCTGTAAAAGCAACAGCCGCTGTTTTATCATATTCTGCGCCCATTGCTTTGGTAATGAAAAAACCAATTACGAACATCAAACTAAAATAAATAAGAAGCGGAATGGCAATTATTAGAACATCCATAGGAATTTCTACAATCAATTCGCCTTTTAACGAGAACATAATCACAATTGTAAATAAGAGTGCAATCAATGTCAAAGGAGAAATTGTTGGTATGAATTTTTTATTATACCACTCCTCGCCTTTAAGTTTTACCAATAGTATTCGACTTAATATTCCCATGGCAAAAGGAATCCCTAGGTAAATGGCAACACTTTCTGCAATCGTTTGAATGGAAATATCTACGATGGCTCCTTCAAATCCAAAATAGGGAGGAAGAACGGTTATAAAAATCCATGCATAAAAACTATAGGCAAAAACTTGAAAAATACTGTTTAAAGCAACCAAGCCAGCACCATATTCACTACTTCCTTCTGCAAGGTCATTCCAGACCAAAACCATGGCGATGCAGCGGGCCAAACCAATTAAAATCAGTCCAACCATATATTCTGGGTAATCACGTAGAAATGTAATGGCTAAGATAAACATTAAAACAGGACCAATTATCCAATTCAAAAGAAGCGAAACGGAAAGAATTTTGGTATCTCTAAAAACGTTTGGTAAAAGCGAAAAGTTGACTTTAGCCAAAGGAGGGTACATCATAACGATTAAACCAATTGCAATGGGAATATTCGTTGTTCCACTACTAAATGAGTTGATGACATTTGGAAATTTTGGAAAGAAATATCCAACTCCAACCCCAATTGCCATTGCAATAAATATCCATAGAGTTAAATTTTTGTCGAGAAAGCTTAATTTTTTTGTTGCCATTTTTATGATTTTATGTGAGAGAAAATGTAAAATAATTCAGTTGCAATTTGAAGACTTCTTTCCTTATATTTTTCAGCTTGCTGTGGTGTATCGTCGAATGCTTTTGGATCTTCAAAAGTGATTGGAATGCGTACTTCTGCACCCGGAACAAAAGGACAGGCTTCGCTGGCTGAATCACACGTCATAATTGCGGCAAATTCAGATTTTGGATTGAAATCATCATCTATTGTTTTTGAAAACCCAATAATAGGATGTTCATTATTCGAATATTTAATACTGTAAATCGGGTTCTCGTTGTTTGAAATAGGCTTAACCTGAAAACCTGTTGTTTGTAACGTTTCAACTACCATTGGGAAAACTGCCGTAGATTCTGTACCGCCAGAATAACAAATAACGTTTTTTAGATTGAAATAATGAGCCATTGTTTGTGCCCAAACTTGTGATAAATGACTTCTTCGCGAATTGTGTGTGCAAATAAAATGAAGTCTAATATCTTTGTGACTTGAAACTTTTGACTTAATAAAACTACCCAGTGGTTGCAAAACGGCTTTGCGCTCATCAGATATAGTTTGTGTATCTAACTCTTTGATTATTTCTTCTATTTTTAAAAATAGTGTGGATTTCGTTGCTGTCATTTTAATATTAGTTCGTTGAGGTTAAATGATTGTTGACCATAAATTTTTTAGCAACAACCTTCTTTGTTAGAAAGATCTTGATTTAGAAATTGCAACATCGTTTCTTTCATGCTCGTCCAATTTTCGGGATTTATACAATAGCAAACGCTTGTTCCTTCTACATTCCCTTTGATAAGTCCTAAATGTTTAAGTTCTTTTAAATGCTGTGAAATTGTGGGTTGAGCAAGTCCGATTTCGTTGACCAAGTCACCACAGTAACAAGCGTCTATTTTAAATAGTTGTTGTAAAATTGCCACTCTTGCAGGGTGTCCAAAGACTTTTGCGAATAAAGAAATTTCATTCTGTTCATCCGTAAACATTTCCGTTTTTGCTAAGCCCATTCTTTCTTTATTAGTTAATTGCAATATTACGATTAATAATTTAATTGTCAAAGAAGAATGTAAAGTATATCAGTATGATTGTCTCAAATTCATTTCATTCTTTCAAACAAATCCCGACAATTCTTTTCGGTGTCAAACTGATCTAGTAAAACCGTTTTTCTTAGATCAAAAGCTTCTTCTGATAAGGGGGGCGTTATTAACTCTGCAATTTTTTTAGAAAATTCTTCTCCGGTTTTGGCAACGGTACACAGTTCTTTTAAATTCGTTCCCGCGATCATTTTTTCATTCAAAAGTACATGGCCTGACGTTGACAAGGCGTTCAACAGCTTTAACTTTAAACCTGTTGACTGCTCTGTATAGAGCAAGTGAATTCTTGCCGACTGAACAAGTGTTGTCATTTGTTCCTCAGTAGGATTTGCAACTAACTCAATTTCTAATTGTGCACAAACAGCTTTTAAATTGGTGCTCGGGTTTTTTCCGGCAATAATAAACAGAACGCCTTTCGGAAATGGAACATTCTTTAAAATCCAGAGGACCGCGTTTTCATTTTCTACGACAGAGAGATTTCCATGAAACAAACAAATAGGATCCGTTTTCGAGTTGAATTTCATCTCTATTTGAGGGAAAGATGCAGGCAATAAATGAACGTTTTCTGAATACTTTTTAAAGTGAGAAAGATCGTTTTTTTGAATAGTTAAAATGTGGTCGGCATGCTTTAAAACGGGTTCAAATTTTTTGAGTTTTTTCGCTTCCAAACGAAAGAATAATTTTCGCCAGCCCTTGCTGTTTTTTGCCAGTTCTGCGTAATAATCGTGTTCAACATTGTGAATTCTCGCAAAATTCAATTGATTTTTGCGAAAAACAGCGTCTAAATAGCCACAGGTATGTAAACCTTCAAAAAGTATGGGAGAATCATTTTTGCGTAAATTCTCTAATAATTGGGGAACTTTTCTGGAGGCAACAATGAAGGGTTCTTTGCTAAAAAGGGCAGTAAAAAACTTTCGTTTATAATAAATAACTTCTTCGCAATACTTGTTTAGTTCTGTTTGCTCTCCCCTGCCATATTCAAAGCAGTGTAGAGTTATTTTGTAACCGAGTCTATGGAGGGCTTTAATGCGATAGAAAACGTCAATCGCACCTCCGTAATCTGCAGGAAAGGGAACGTCGAAAGCAACGATTTGTAATTTTTTGTCACTCATTTTTCGATCACTTTTGGATAAATTTCCGCCAAGATTTGACTTTCATTTTCCCAGTTGTCTGTTTGTGAAGCAATCTTGCAATTGGCAATGTATCCTTCTAAACGAGAATTATTCGAGAATAGTTTATTGATGGTCGATGCTAAATTATCGGACGTAAAAGGTTCAATAATTTCTCCAATTTCGTGTTGGCGAATCACTGAGGCAACTTCTTTGATATCCGTTGCAACAATTGCCGTTTGTGTGTGCATATAATCAAACACTTTGTTCGGAAGTGAAAACTTGTAGTTAAGACTTGTCGCCTTATCTAGCGTTAAACCAATGGATGCGTAATGTGTATAGTTCATCATTACGTCGTAGGGTTTTTTGCCATAAAACAGCACTTTTTTCTCAATTTTAAGCGCATTTACACGATCTTTCAATTGTGATACGACATCTCCATCTCCAACCACCATCAATATTCCGTCAATCTGTTGCATGGCCTCAACGGCTTCTTCTGCACCTCTGTCAACGTTAATTCCAGCTCCTTGCAAGATGATTAAATTCCTATTTTCTGGGATGCCTAATTCTTTTTTGCTTCGCAGTTCTTTTGGTTGCCAAAGAGGAGAAATATTGCGAACAACCTTGACTTCTTTGTTGTATAAATCACTATAAATCTTTGCGATGGAATCATTAACCGTATAAATTGTTTCCAATGTTGGAAAGATTCTGCGCTCAATACGCAACCATGTTTTTTGCACTTTTGGACGACTCGTTAACTCCGGAACTTCTGTAAAATATTCATGAGAATCATACACCAATCTCGTTTTTCGTTTGAACTTTTTAGCCCAGTGATTGGCAAGAAGGGTATCTAAATCGTTGGCAACTAGAAGATCTACTTTGCGGAACAAAAGCAATAGAAATAAGCGAATGTTATACGAAGCGTAAAATTTAGCTCCTGTTTCAAAGAGCAATTTCATGCGCTTTGTGGTGTATATTCTATTTTCTAAAGGAAGGCTATCTCTTCGTTTTCTGCCAACTAACAAAACGTCATAACCTTGCTTATGTAGAAAGCTACAGACTTTGTGCACACGATTGTCAGTGTATAGATCGTTGGTTACAGAAACGATTGCTTTTGGCATGGGGGTAAATTTACTAAAAGTAATCGCTTTAATGCAGAAAGTAGCCCACTAGCTCATCGTAACTCCTTTTAATTCTAATTAATTAGCAAGAAATGGTTCTCCTCACTAGCTTTTTTCACCAGACGTCAAACGACTAGACATCTATTTATTATCATCAAAACTCTCTATCTCAAAACCTTCTCCAACCTCCCAAAAGCATCCTCAATGGACAAAACATCACTGTAAATTACACGCAAACGGTCATTTTTCTCACTCAACTTCATTTCGCTTGGGTGTTTTTGCATGAAGTCTAGTACTTTTGTAAAAACAGGCGATTCATAGAACTTAGATTGAGGGTTTTTAATAAAATAGCCAATCATTTTGTTTGATTTCAACACAAGTTTTTCTATGCCTAACTTTTCTGCTAACCAACGTAGTCGAAACGACAAAATCAATTCTTCAACTTGCAAAGGAATAGGGCCAAAACGATCTTCTAATTCTGGAATAAATGCGTTGAGTTCTTTTTCATCTTTTAACCCATCCATTTGTTGGTAGATACTTAATCGTTCTGCCACATTGTTGATGTAATCATCCGGTATTCTGACTTCCAAGTCTGTTTCTAGAATGCAATCGTTTACGAAATGAGTGAGGTTATCCGAGTTTCTATCGGCAAATAATTCTTTAAATTCACTTTCCCGTAATTCGTCCATTGCCTCGTTTAGAATTTTCTGATACATCTCAAAACCGATGTCAGAAATAAAACCACTCTGTTCTCCTCCGAGCATATTTCCAGCTCCACGAATATCTAAATCCTTCATGGCGATATTAAATCCAGCCCCTAAATCGGAGAACTGCACCAACGCTTCTAATCGTTTTCTTGCCTCAGGGGTCATTGCTGAAACAGGAGGAGCGATTAAATAACAAAAAGCCTTCTTATTAGAACGTCCAACACGTCCTCTTAGTTGATGTAAATCACTGATGCCAAAATTTTGAGCATTATTGATGATAATTGTGTTTGCGTTGGCAATATCAATTCCAGATTCTATGATGGTTGTTGCTAAAAGAACATCGTATTCATGATTGATGAAGTCCATCATTATTTTCTCCAACTTTTTACCTTCCATCTGGCCATGACCAATGGCGACACGAACTCCTGGACATAATCGTTGTATCATACCAGAAACTTCAGCAATGTTTTCCAAGCGATTGTGCACAAAAAAGACTTGTCCACCACGACTAACTTCATAAGCGATAGAATCACGAATCGCTTCTTCGTTGAAGGCAACGATTTCAGTTAAAACAGGCTGTCTATTTGGTGGTGGAGTATTGATAATACTTAAATCTCTTGCTCCCATTAATGAGAACTGCAAAGTTCTGGGTATTGGAGTAGCAGTGAGCGTAAGTGTGTCCACTGTAGCACGAAGCGTCTTTAATTTGTCTTTGACAGACACGCCAAACTTTTGTTCTTCGTCGATTATCATCAATCCTAAATCTTTGAACTTAACACGGTCAGAAGCAATGGCATGTGTGCCGATGAGAATGTCTATTTCGCCACTGGCAAGTCTTTTTAGAGTGCTTGTAACTTCTTTGGCAGACTTAAAGCGATTGATGTAATCAACGGTACAAGGAAAATCGCCAAGTCGGTCTTTAAAACTTCTAAAATGTTGCAACGAAAGAATGGTCGTCGGAACTAAAATAGCAACTTGTTTATTGTCAGCAACGGCCTTAAACGCTGCTCGAATGGCAATTTCTGTTTTTCCGAAGCCAACATCACCGCAAATCAATCGATCCATCGGTGTTTTTGACTCCATGTCCTCTTTTACAGCAATGGTTGCTTTTAGCTGATCCGGTGTATCTTCAAACATAAAAGAAGCTTCCAGTTCATTTTGCAAATAAGAATCTGGACTAAAACCGAAACCTGGCTGACTCTTTCTTTTAGCATACAACTTGATTAAATCGAAAGCCAGTTCTTTTATTTTCCTTTTGGTCTTTTTCTTGAGTGTTGCCCAGGTTTGCGTTCCTAATTTGTTCATTTTTGGAACGGAACCATCTTTTCCAGTGAACTTTGAAATACGATGCAAGGAATGAATTCCAACGTACAAAACATCGTTGTCTTTGTAAATTAAACGAATTGCTTCTTGTGGTTTTCCGTTAACGTCTATGGTTTCTAACCCCGAGAACTTACCGACTCCATGGTCGATATGAGTTACGTAATCGCCACGTTGCAAATTGTACAACTCTTTGAGAGTTAAAGCCTGCTTTGCCTGCCTGAATCCTTCCTTCAGTCTAAATCGATGATAACGTTCAAAAATTTGATGATCAGTGAAGCAAGTTAATTTGTTGCTTGGAGAAATAAACCCTTCGTGCAGTGCGATGTGAATTGGATTGAATGTTGCATTCGTTTCCATGTCTTCAAAAATTTGCGAAAGACGGTCAACTTGTTTGGGCTGATTTGAAAAGATGAGGTTCGTATAGCCACTTTCTTTTCTTGCCTTCAAGTCTTCTGTTAGCAAGTCAAAATTCTTATTGAAACTCGGTTGCGGTTTAAAGTTGAAAGAGAATTGTTCAGCATTTTTAAAATAATTGTCGCTGCCAAATTCAACAACACTCATCCGCTCCAAGGCATTTTCTAAATCAGAAGGATGTAAAAACAACTCTGATGGAATTGTGGGATTGGAGACGGTCTCAAGGGAATCAAACACCGTGACTGCTTTTTTGTATTCTTTGTTAATTCTATCAGTAGAATGTTCAACAGAATTAATCCAAATGCTAGTGGATTCACCGACAAAATCAAAGAAGGAGACATTGCCTTCCTTGATCATGCTTCCTTGAATATTTGGAACAATATTGAAGTGCTTGTGCGTATTGATTGACAGTTGAGTGCTAGCATCGAATGTTCGAATACTTTCTACCTCATCTCCAAAAAATTCTATTCTAAAAGGATGATCATTGGAAAAAGAAAAAACATCGATGATACCACCACGAATAGAAAATTGGCCAGGTTCGTAAACAAAATCAACTCTGTCAAAACCAACTTCCATCAACATTTCGTTTATAAAGTCGATGGAATAGGTTCTATCTACTTCTACTTTTAGTGTGCTTTTTGCCAAGATTTTCTTCGATGGAATTTTTTCAATAAGCGCTTTTGGATAAGTGACAATCCAAGTGTTACGATTTTTCGAGACTTTATCAAGAACTTCGGCCCTAGCAACCACATTGGCATTGTCCGTTTTTTCTATTTCATAAGGAACTCGATAGGATGCTGGGTAGAAAAGAATGTTAGAATTTTTAGGATTCAATCCTTGCATGTCATTCAAAAAGTAGGCGGCTTGTTCTTTGTCTTCAAGAATAAAAACATGGTTCCCCGGAACTTGCTCAACAACGCAGTTTGCACAAATGGATTTAGAAGAACCAACTAATCCATTCCAATTGATTTTAGAACCAACTATTTGCAGTTGATTGGCTGTAGCACCAATTTGTTCTAACTTAGAAAAAGATGCTTTTAAACTTTTAACATCCATTGATGAGCTTATTTTTTCAAGCAGTTCATTGCTTGTTCTACCATTGTTTTTGAACCAATAAAGAAAGGTACACGCTGGTGCAATTCAGTTGGCGTCATTCCCATAACCCTTTCAACACCTGTTGTCGCTAGTCCTCCTGCTTGTTCAGCAATGTATGCCAAAGGATTGCACTCATAAAGCAAACGCAATCTTCCTTGAGGATCAACGGTAGTTTCAGGATAAATATAAATACCTCCTTTGATTAAATTTCTATGAAAATCAGCTACTAGCGAGCCAATATATCTTCCAGAATAAGGTCTTGGTTCTCCAGGCTGTGTTTGTTGGCAGTATGTTTCAATATATTCTTTAATTCCAGCATTACAAATATTGATATTACCTTCATTCATAGCATAAACACGCCCTGTTTCTGGCATTTTCATATTAGGATGAGAAAGACAAAATTCTCCAATGGATGGATCTAATGTAAACCCATTAACTCCTTTTCCTGTTGTATAAACCATCATAGTAGATGAGCCATAGAGAACGTACCCTGCTGCAATTTGATTGTCACCAGGTTGCAACATGTCTTCTAAAGTTGCAGGAGTTCCTTTAGGACTTTGTCTTCTATAAATAGAGAAGATAGTACCAATAGAAACGTTAACATCTATATTGGAAGAACCATCTAAAGGGTCAAATAAAACAACATACTTTCCAGATTGAGAAAATTCGCTCTCAAAAGGCATAAAGTCATCGTTTTCTTCGGAAGCGATTCCACACACTTCACCTCCTGTTTTAAAAATGGAAATAAAAGCATTATCGGCAATAACGTCTAGTTTTTGTTGTTCTTCACCCTGAACATTTGTATTCCCCTGTGCACCGAGAATGTCTTCCATTAGGCCAGCTCTTCTTACATCATTACTGACAACTTTTGATGCGATTGCAATATCAGAAAGTAAACGTGATAATTCTCCAGAAGCATAAGGGAAATCTGCTTGTTTGTTCATGATAAACTCATGAAGGGTGGTCAATTTTGACATTATTGAGTTTGTTTTGGACAAATATCGTTAAAATGAATTAGAAGAGGTTAATTTGAGAAGATTAATTTAATAACTACCACAAGAAAATGATAAAGGCATATCGAAGACCTTTGCCGAGAGTCATAAATAATAATACGGGGACAAATCGCACTCTAAAAAAACCAAGAACAATTGTAAGAGGATCACCGATAAAGGGTACCCATGAAATTAAACCAAGCCATGCTCCATATTTATTTACACGCACTTCTATTCGCTGCCATTTTTTTTCATTATTGATGTATTTCTGAAGAATTTTTGTCTTGCCAATCATTCCTAAAAGATAGTTGGTTGTTCCACCTAAAGTGTTACTAATTGTTGCAATAATTAACACGAAAACGGGGTCAAAGCCGTAATACAAAAAAGCAAGAACAACAGCTTCTGAGGCAAGGGGGAGAATAGTTGCAGATAAAAAGCAAACTAAAAAAAGACCAAAATATCCGAGTTCGATGTAATCCATAAAAAAACCGAGAAGTATTCACTTCTCGGTTTAAATATAAGGTATTCTGAACTTAATCAGAAAACAAATTGATATTATCTA
This sequence comes from uncultured Fluviicola sp., assembly GCA_963976995.1. GTDB lineage: Bacteria > Bacteroidota > Bacteroidia > Flavobacteriales_D > Crocinitomicaceae > UBA4466. The sequence goes on along the minus strand of CAXBMR010000045.1, from coordinate 6,878 downwards.
ATAACAACTCTTTTTACCACAGTTCCACTTTCGTTAGAAATTTTCACTAAGTAAACACCCATTCCTTTTGCTGATAAATCAACCGTAAGTTTAGAAGATGTTGTTTGAGAGTAAAATTTCTTACCTAACATATCATAAATAGCGATGTCATTTGATGTGTTGTTATCATTTGTGATAGTAAACACACCCGTTGTTGGGTTAGGATAAACAGCAACTGTTTCCAATGAATTCTCTTGTAATCCAACAGTTCCAACATTCATTCGAATACCGATTGCGGTACCATTTGAGTAAGTCTGATCTCCAGGAATGAAAATCATAGAACCGAAAAATGGTTGTGCAACCGTTTGGTCATCTACAATACTGATAGTGTTTGAACCACTGTTACTAATTAACTCAACAGCAGCAAAATAAGCTCCAGGAGTAAGTGTGGGCAACGCAGAAGCATCAAATGGAATTACAATAAATCCAGCAGCAACATCAGCAGCAGTAATTGTTACAGGGTTACTAATATAAAGAGGCGTTGTTGCATCTCCTAAAAGAACAGCTGTGTCAATAATTGAAGCTGTAATGTCACCTCCAGGAACGGTAGTCCCTGCAAGAAGAACATGAAGTGAACTAATCACAGTGTTTGATTTAATGTGATACATTGCGGCCAATACTAAACCGTCTTCTGCACCTGTGAACGAGTTCGTCCCCATAGAAGCAACGGCAGGTGTTGGATAAACTCCAACACCATCTATTGAATAAACATCAGTAGTTACTTCAAAAGTTCTTGAACCGATATTATCTGAAAATGATGTGCCTCCTGCAGTATCGGCCCCAGCAACTACGGTATAATTACCTGTGTAAACAGCAACACCTAATGTTAAAGGGTCTGTGCTTTCAACTTGTCTTGTTGAGTCTGCCTCAACAAGGTTTGAAGAGTTAGAAGTAAAAGAACCAAAATCTGCTGTTAAGTTTGTAGCTGGCTGATCTAGAGAACCATTATTGTAAACAGTTGCACCAATAATCCAGTTTGCATCTAATTGAGCAGATGGAGTTCTTCCGTACTCAATGCCTTCGTTAAATTCTCCAACAATATAAGTGTTTAACACTTGGACATCATTTAAAGGAAGAGATAATAATTTAACGTCATCAATAAACCAACCAAAAGTAGTCCAAGCTGATTTTGTATTTGAAGTAGTAAAACGAGAAGTCCATGTAAATCTAAACTGAACAGCACTAGAATTACCAACAGTAAATGACGAAACGTTTGTTTGAATTTGCTCAGAGTTTGGATAAACTGCTCCGTTGTTGTTCCCAACGAATACTGTCCGATTGTCATTCGTATAAATATCATTCCAGGTTGTACCGTTAGTACTTATCTGAACAGTTTGCCCATCATTAAATAAAGCTCCGAATTGTTCGAAAGAAAAAATAACACTTTCCGTGTTATTTGTGTTCAATGCAAGATTAGGAATATCTATTGGTGCCGAAGTCATAGTGTATGTTACATTATTCGTAGAATCTACAGATGGTGCAAAATAATCACCGTTATAAACTTCTGCAAAACCACCACCAGAAGTAGAGTTAATGCCTGTACCAAAGGCTGCCCACCAAGAATTAACCGTAGATCCAATGTTCCAACCATAATTTGAACCTGTATAGCCAGGATTGTTTGTTGAGGAGTTTGATAATGTCCAGTTTGCGCCAGAATCAAAATTGTCACTCCAAATTTCTACTCCAAGCTCTTTCGTTACTGGTGTGTTAGTTGTGGTCATAGGAGAAGACATATCAATATTTTGTAAATCTCCCATTTTGTACATTGCTTCTTTTTTAACCTGTGCATTGGCACTAGCAATTAATCCAAGAAATAAAGCACTTAAGTATATTTTTTTCATTGTATAATAATTTGATTTCCACAAATGTACGATATAATATCAACAAAAATTAAACCGATTAAACAATAAAATCTACCGTTTACATAAAAAAGGGAGCGATTTACGAACATCTTTGAGGTTTTTTGAGGATAAAATGACTGTTTCAATACGCTCTTCCGGACCTTTGTTTATCATTTCGTCACCAAGCGCACTGATTATGTTGGAGCAACCGTTGTATTCGTGACCATTATTATCTATACCGATACGATTAACACCAGCAACATAACATTGATTTTCAATGGCTCTTGCTTTGAGCAATGTACTCCAATGATGAATTCTTTTAGTGGGCCAATTGGCAACATATAAAAGAAGATCATATTTCGTATTGCCAAATTCGTCCAGGCTATTTCTAACCATTTCAGGAAACCGCAAGTCAAAACAAATTTGAAGTTGTATTTTCCAACCTTTGTACTCAACTATTACTTCTTGATCACCTGCGGAAAAGGAAAGATCTTCTTTAGCCAAAGTAAAGGACTTACGTTTGTCATAAAATTGAATTTCTCCACTAGGATAAATAAAAACTCCTCTGTTATAATAATTTATGTCCTCTTGTATAATAAGTGAGGTATAAATGGCTGCATTTTTATCGGAAGCAAGGTTTTTCAACCAATTGACAGAAGAACTATCATTCCAGTTTTCAGCGAGAATGCGTACTTGCATGCTAAAACCAGTATTGAACATTTCGGGCAGAATAATCAAATCAGTGTTGACGCTCGACAATAAATCGAGATAATTATCAAAATTTGCCTGCTTGTCCTCCCAAATTTGATTTGCTTGGACGAATGTTATTTTTAAATCTTGCATAAGATAGAGGTTGCAGAAATTAACGTTTCATTGTCTTTCGCAAAGCAAAAGCGAATAATTTTTTGGTCTAGACCATTCTTATTAAATACAGAAATCGGGATAGCTGCGACACCATATTCTTTGGTTATGCGCTGACAGAATTCCACGTCATGTTCTTGTGAAATAGAACTGTAATCAACCGTTTGAAAATAGGTCCCCTCACAAGGGAGCAATTTAAATCTTGATTTTTGCAATAACGAATGAAAAAGATCTCTTTTGGCTTGATAAAAGGCACTCAATTCTTTTACTTTCACAACCTTTAAATATTCTGTTAAAACGGATTGAGCAACACTGTTCACACTAAAAACATTGAATTGATGAACTTTTTTGATTTCAATCATTAATTCTTCAGGAGCTACCAAATAACCCATTTTCCAACCGGTGATGTGAAAAGTTTTACCAAAAGAGGAGATCACAATTGTTCTGTGATGTAAATTATTGAGAGAATGAGCCGAAATGTGGTCTTTTTCAAAATGGATGAATTCATAAACTTCATCTGATAGTAAGAGAACTTGTTCGTTGTCAAGTAACAGGCTCTTTAAGTGATTTACATCTTCCAATGACCACATTCTGCCGGAAGGATTGTGCGGGTTATTGGTGATGATCATTTTTGTCTTCGCGCTAAACGCTTGTTCTATTTTCTCCCAATCAGGCAAAAAATCGTCTCCAAGTTGTACATGAACGGGCGTGCCGCCTGCAAGAGTTACTGCAGGTTCGTAGCAATCATAACTTGGGTCGAGTATAATTACTTCATCGCCTTTGTCGATTAAAGCAAGTACACTTGTGAATATTGCTTGCGTAGCACCAGCGGTAACAAGCAATTCTTTCTCTGCAATAAGCTCACGTTGATGCTCTTGAACAATTAATTGCTGTATTTGCAAAAGTAAAGCAGAAGAGCCAGCCATTGGCATATATTGATGAGTGTCTTCAGAGGCTTTTTGTTTTAGGATTTCTACTAATACAGGATCAACAGGGAAATTAGGAAAACCTTGGGATAGATTTATAGCATCGTTTTCTTTTGCTAGTTGAGACATGACAGTAAAAATGGTCGTACCGACAGTTGGAAGTTTAGAGTTCATTTAACTGAGTTTAGTTAAAACTAACAAAAATCAGCAAATTAAGGATGCTATGAACCATACAAATGAGAGCTCGAATTACAATAACTTAACACTACAAGAGTAAAAATAGCTAATAATGTTATAATATTGTATTCTTAAAAACGGAACAACATGAAAAATTTAGGAGCAACTATTATTTACGGATTGATTATAGTTTTAACAAGCGTTTCTTTTTCTCAAGAAATTAAGAAACAGAAAGCAGAAAAAACGAAGGAAGTAAAAATGGAAATTGAAAACGGCAAGAAATTGCTAACTATCATTACCACAGAGAACGGCAAAGTTACTGAAGAAGTTTTTGAAGGGGATGCGGCAGAGCTAAAAATGGCTGAATTAGAAGGAAAAATAAACTTTAAAGAGGAGAGTCAGAAAATTAAATTAGAAGATGTTGATGGAAAGAAAAAGTTGACCATAGTCACAACAAAAGCAGGAAAAAAAACAGAAGAAGTATTCGTGGGAGACGAAGCGGAGAAAAAAATAAAGGAAATAGGCCTCCAAGAATCAAAAATGATAGAAGTAGAAAAGAAAGAGGTTAAAGAAAAGTAGAGGTTACCAGCCTCCGCCACCTCCACCACCAAAACCACCACCGGAAAAACCACCACCGCCAGAAAAGCCTCCACTTCCCCCACCACTTTTAGAGGGAGGAACAGATGCTGATGAAATCACAGCCGATAAATCATCTCCTATACTTGTGAAGTCGGCAAATAGAGAACCGACATAATAGGGCATAATAGATGACATTCCTTTTTCTATTTCTTTGGGGTCAAATTTACCTGCCCACTCTTCAGCAACTCCAAGAGCAATAGCATAGGATAAATTATCCTCAAAATGCGTGAAATTCATTTCTGGGGGATTCATAAGCTCAATGCGTTGCTTATCTGCATACTTCATATACATTTTAAACCCTTCAATTTCGTCCATTTTTTCTCTGCCTAAGCGCGTTGGTTGCTCAATTAAACGAATAAAAAGAAAATTAAAAGCAATTGAAATTATAACTGCCACGATTACAATTAACACTGAACCGCCATAAAAAAAATAAGCGAGAAGGCCTCCTAGGGCTATGAATAAAGTGAATAAAAATGGTCGACCAACGAGTTGGTTGTTTCTAAGGTAAAAAGTGTTGTTTTGTTTCTTATCAGTATTCGCAACTAATTTCTCGGAGGTTGAGGCGAGGTTAGAATTATATTTGCCTTTTTCGATGATTACTTGATCAGATATGCGGAAAAAATTGTCAAAAAACATTTTTTCGATATCATTTAAAGAAGAGAAGTCTTTTTTTTCTAGAACTTTATCAAAGGTGTATTTATTGTGTTTAAATATTACTCCCTTTTTTTCTAGGTTCATTTTTACAAAGCCCTTCATAACAAGTCCAATGAGAATAGAACCAAACATTGTATCTGTCTTCTTCCCTGAATTTTCTAGGTAAGCACATTCTGCCGGAGAAAAGTCTTTGGGCGAATTATAAATAGGGATAATTACCCCTGGTTTAGGATCGACTCCATGCTTTCTCCACTTTTTGTACATAAAAAAGAGGTTTAAAAACAAGCCTAGTCCACCGATAATATACAACATATATGTTTTTATCCATAGCCACAATTTGTCAAAAAAAGTAGGATAGCTCACAAAACCCTTTTCCCAAGCAACGGCAACGGTTAGGTTTTCATTGTATTCTACTTTTTTGGAGAATGAGTAGGTAATGAAGCTGTCATCTTTCGTGGTGTTAAAGTCTTTGTTGACTGCTCCAAATCGACCAGTATAGCCATCATATTGAATAAGTTCTGCTCCTTTTGGGTAATGGATGGTTGCTGAAAGTTGATCCATTTCGACCTCCCAACCATTTCCGTTGACATTCCAATAAAGCTCATCAAATTTTTCATTGTATAATAGAACGTCTGAGACTTCATAAGAAATCTCATAAACATACAGACTTTCTGCTAAGAATATATCCTCGTCTCCAACGTAAATTACAATCCCATTGTCTTTTTTTTCGGTGAAGTAATCTTCTTCTTCTCCATTCTTTTTGACAGACAGTAATTCAAATCCGACATGTACATTTCCTCCCCTGTAATCATATGATAAAGGAATTTCTCGGTAGATTCCTCGTTTAAAAATATCCCCGTTGATATAGACTTTTATTCTCTCTGTAACTTTAACATGATTATTTGCTAGAATTTCGATGTTGCTGTGAAAAGAGAGTACTTTTTCGCTAAAATCAATTGAATTTTGCGAAAAACAAGCATTTTGCGTGAATAAAAGGAACAACAAAGGAATTAGAAACTTCATGTTTAGTTATTTAAATTAATCTCAGGAACGGCTTTTTCATCTTCATTTATTTCGTAAAATCCGACTTCTTTGAAGCCAAATTTACCAGCAACTAAAACTGCGGGAAAAACCTCTATTTTCGTATTGAAATCACGTGTTGCTCCATTGTAGTATCTTCTGGACATTGCTAGATCATTCTCAACCGCAGATAGGTTATCCATTAATTTTAAGAATTGTGTATTTGCTTTTAATTCTGGGTAATCTTCAACCGTAATTTTGAGTAAATTTAAGGTGTTCGTTACTTTTTGATCAATAGCAACAGTTCCTTCTAAGTTGGAACGATTATCAACTCCACTTCTCAATTCCACTATCCGTTCCAACATATCTGATTCGTGTTTGTTGTAAGCTTTAGTAACCTCCACCAACTGAGGAATTAACGAAAATCGTTTCTTGAGTTGTACATCGATGCCACTAAAAGCTTCATCAATCACATTTTGTGCGCGCACCAGACGATTATAAATAGTCCAAAGAAAAACACCTATTATTAAGATGATCCCTAGAATGGTAAGTAGAATTGTCATAGAGTTTGTTTTGTTAAAAATAGCAAAATCCTACCTCTAAGGGAAATTCTTAGAAAGAAAGGGAGGGTTTGAGGGAGGAGGGCTGGTAACGATTGAATAAAGCACTGACTCGTCCTAAAATAAGTTTACAGTTTTTATAATTAATCCTGTAATAAGTT
>CAXBMR010000044.1:0-17802 GCA_963976995.1 uncultured Fluviicola sp. | reverse complement strand
TCTTTCGTTCTTTTATTAATAATTATAAAATTAATGAATTGTAAACTTAGGATGTATTTAATGTCCACAATTTGACGAACTAAAACTCTTGTTTTTCCATATTCTTGTGTTTTGTTAAAGTAGGAAGTAACACGATTCTTGAGATTTTTAGCTTTACCAACGTATAGAATTTTGGACAAAGAATCATAGAATTGATAGACCCCAGGTTTTTGAGGGAGTGAGGATAATTTGAGTTTTATTGAGTCCTTTTTTATTGACATAATTCAAAAATACTAATTTAGTAAAGAAATTATAGTTATAATTGAAGCAACTATTACTAATAAAACACTGTCTTAAAGAAGAATAGAGACTGAAAACATGAAATTATTAACCTATACTATACTCATTGTTTGTTTACAATCAATGAGCTACGCCCAGACAAGTGGGAAAAAACAAGAAGTATCAATGGATGATGCTGACTGGGTTGTGTATGCTTTATTTGACAAGATTACGGTGGAGTATAAGCTCTCTAAATGTCAAGATGGAGATAATAATAACGAAGTTTGGGCAGTATTAAGGTTTACAAACACATCCAATAATTCTGCAGAAATGAATTGGTCTGTTAAATGGGAACGAGATGGAGTTTGTGTGAATTGTGATCGGATTAGTGATGATGAATTCTTACACACATTACACTTTAGTCCAAATCAATCTATTGAGGGAGAAGCTTGCGTTACAAAAGATCAACGATTATATATATTTTCAAATTTTGTAAAACGGTATCCGGGAATGGATAGTAAAAAGCTTACAGCTTTTGAATTTATTAATGTTAAGGTAAAAGAACTTTAATTATGAGAAAGGCACACTTAATTATAGGTTTTGTCATGGTTTATATTGGTGGGCTGAATGCTCAATGTACGTTAAATACAACTCCTAATTCTACGATTACAATTGCATGTGGTCAAACGGTAACACTTTCTACATTTGCCACAGGCTCTACTCCTCTACTTACAACCGATTTTGATCTTGGAGGAGCAGGTCCCGGCTGGACTTCTGGAGGAGGAAGCGGCTTCGGTCAGCTTTGCGGACCTGGAGCCAATAACACTCCTTATTATTGGGCATCAACTGCCGGAGCAGGAACACCACAATTAACCACAGTTGGATTTGATCTTAGCTGCGGAGGCTTTGTAAGCTTCGATATGGCATACTCTACTCAAGGGGGTGCTACTCCCTGTGAAGGACCTGATTTACCAGATGAGGGGGTTACTTTTCAATATTCTACAGATGGCGGAACAACTTGGACAACTATTCAGTATTGGGATCCAAATGGCGGGAACGACCCCATGCTCACAGCTTGGAATAACTATTCGTTTGCAATTCCTGTGGCAGCGCAAAGTGCATCAACAATGTTTAGATGGATCCAGTTTAATTCTTCGGGAAACTGTTGCGATAATTGGGGACTGGACAATGTGGTCATTACACCAGGACTTTGTAGCGTCGGCTCTTATGATTGGTCAAATTTACCGGGAACAAACGACCCGACTACACAAGACGTTATACCTCTTGTTTCAACTCAATATATTGTAACTTATACTGACGGTCCTGTTAGTTGTGAAGATACCGTGGATGTTATCGTAACGCCATTAGTGGCCAATGCAACAACAACTGTTGATTCCTTAACCTGTTTGGATTGTGCTGATTTAGATGTTGTTTTAGTAAATAGCAATGCAGGATCCATTGTGGACGATTTTGACCCCGCCGAAGACCCTGCTATGTGGAGTAATGTTCAAGGAGGTGCAGTTGGAGGAGGTTGTAACAGCATGTCAGGAACGGCGATGTATTTTAACGGCTCAGGGACAAGGGCTATAACAACTGTTCCAATAGACGCAACCATTTGTGGCTTTGTCGATTTTTGTTTGTTCATGGGCAATGTTAACTCTGGAGGGTCACCTTGCGAAAACGCAGATGCAGGAGAAGATATAATATTTCAATATTCTATAAATGGAGGGGCAACTTGGATTACAATAAACACGTATGCCCAATCCTTATGGGATGCGAATAACAATTGGCAATGTTTTACATTGCCGATACCGCCCCCTGCGCAAACAATAAATACAATGTTTCAATGGTCTCAAGTGTCGTTTTCAGGAACAATTGACAACTGGTCCATAGATAATGTTTCTATAGCATGTGCTCCACCACCGTATGATTATGTTTGGACACCTTCGTTAAGTTTAGATGACGCGACGATTCAAACGCCAAATGCTTGCCCTGGCTTGCCAACCATTTATACGGCGACAATAACCGATCCAGCTTCAGGCTGCTCGGCTTCAGACACTACATTCATAGACGTAGTGTGTGGCTGTACCTTTAGTGTTTTTAATGCAAATACAAGTGCTTGTCAAGTTGGGAACACATTTACCGTTTCTGGTGACTTCACTTATTTTTTAAACCCAGGAACAGGCTCTATTATTGTTGAAGTGATTAATGGTTCAGGTACATTTACACAAACCATTAATCCTCCTTTTGTAGATTTAACCTCCTATAACTTTGCTATTTCGGGAATACCTTCTGACGGGTCAGCATACACGGCTACGATTTATTTCACAGATGATTTAACGTGCACAACTCAGGCAACAGGCACTTCTCCGGTAATACCCACATTAACTGCAATATTGGGTGGCGGAATTTATTGCCCAGCTGACGTTGTAAATGATATTACAGTTGATGTTACAGGAACAGGGCCTTGGAATATTGATTACACAATAGATGGGGTTCCTTTTAATGCAACGGGAACAACAACAACTGTTAACCTTGGAAATACTCCTGGGGTATATGCGCTGGTTAATGTGAGTGATTCTTCATGCACGAACACTGCCACTGGAACGGAAACAATAACCATTCAAACAAATCCAGATGTGACCCTACTAAGCGGGGGGAATAATTATTGCTCGGGGGAACCTATTAGCAGTATTTTAGCAGATGTTTCAGGCTTAGGTCCTTGGACGATTAACTATACATTAGATGGTGTGGCAAATACAGTTACTAGTGCAACTTCACCGTTAAATCTAGGAAATGCATTAGGGGTTTATTCACTAACGTCAATTTTTGACGCGAACTGCAATCAACTGATTACAGGAACAGAAACGATAGCAATTGACCCTTCTCCAATTGTTTTTGCTGGACAAGATTCTATTCTCTGTGAAGGAAATGACATCGTTCTTAGCGGATCCGGAGCCTCAAGTTATGTATGGGATAATGGCGTGACAAATAATATTCCTTTTGTTCCTTCTTCTACTGCCACCTATACGGTAATTGGAACAGATGTTAATGGTTGCACAGGAATGGATCAGATTGTCATAACGCACGAACCATTGCCAGTCGTTTCCTTTTTGGCCGACACAACAGTTATCTGTGATGGTTCAACAGTTGTTTTTACTAACACAACACCCGGAAATTTAACAGATTGTACTTGGGATTTTGGCAACGGCGATATCGCAAATGAATGCGATACGATTAATACAACATATAACAGTAGTGGATTTTTCAATGTTATGTTAAGAACAACCTCTATCAATGGATGTTCAAACTCATTAACACAACCTGCTTTTATCTATGTCGAGAGTATTCCAATTGCGGCATTTTCAGCTTCTCCTCAAATACTGCTAGCCTTTAATACTGATGTTAGTTTTTCAAATGAATCAGTAGGTTCAACTGATTATATATGGGATTTTGGTGACAACAGTCCAACGTCATCAGCTGAAAATCCATCGCATGAATTTCCCGAGAATTCTTCAGGATCTTATGACGTTTGGCTTTACGCAGAGTCTCCTATCGGATGTATAGATTCTGTGCGATTTGTAATAGCAATAGAGCAGGAGGTGATATACTATGTTCCTAATACGTTTACGCCCGATGGTGATGGGTTTAATCAAACTTTTCAACCCGTGTTTACTGATGGTTTTGATCCCTATGATTTTAACCTATTTATCTTTAATAGGTGGGGTGAGATGATTTGGGAATCTCACGACGCCTCCATTGGATGGGACGGGACATACAACGGTAAAACCGTACAAAGCGGAACTTACGTTTGGAAAATAGAATTTAAAACGATTAAAAACGACGAACGGAAAATGATTACCGGTCACGTTAATTTAATCCGCTAGTTATTTCCAATTAACTTATATAACTCGTTTAGATTTGGAGATATAATTATTTCAATTCTTCTATTCTTTGCTTTATTGTTGACGTCAACAGGAATAAATTCAGAACGACCAGCAGCCACTAATTGAGTAGGATCCATGTTAGAATTGTCTAACATTATTTCAATAACCGAGGTAGAGCGAAGGACAGATAATTCCCAATTGTTTTTGGGATGCTTTGTTCCAGCCATTTTATCAGTGTCTGTATGTCCTTCTACTATTATCTCTAATTCTTTCTCTGTTTCTAAAACCCTTGCTAACTCAGTTAAAGCTTCTCTTCCTTCACTTTCAACAGTTGTGCTACCAGAGTTAAAAAGAAGTTTTGCTTCAAGGCTAACATATATTTTGCCGCTTCTTTCTTCTACTTTTAATCCTTTATTGGTAAATCCTTTTAGAGCGCTAGCCACCTTTTCTTTTAATAGTCGAGTGGCGGCCTCTTGATCATTGATTATTTTTTCCAATTCATTCACTCGATGCTCTCGTTCAACTAAAAGAGCTTGCTTTGCCATCAATTCTTGCTCTAGTTTAAGAAGAGCATCTTCTTTTTCCTGCAGTTCAACTTGTTTTTTGTGTAAATCTGCATGTAAATGAGCAGATTCTTTTGCGCCAGACAATAATAACTTGTTGTAAGATGTTTCTAATGATTCATTGATTTTTGCTAACCTATCGTATTTTGCATACATTGTTCGATAACTCACACCAAGGTTCGTTGTGTCCTTCTTTAGTTGAGAAAGTTGTCCAGATAAAAGAGTGAGTTTTGAGTTTAAATCTGAAGCTTCAGATTCAAAATTAAGCGAACTAGTTTTGTATTTATTCAATTCATCAGCACATAATTTTTCTTTCTCCAACAATTCGTTGTATTTGTTCACAGGAACGCAAGATGAGAAAACAATAGTCGATAAAAGGAGTACTCCAAAAAACTTCATAATTATAGATTTTAAACAAAGATGCTTAGAAGCAGGCTTCAAAAAAGAACAGCAGAACTATTTTATACACACCAAAACGTTAAGAAAACTTGTTTTAGAATAAAGGACAGCTAGCGGTTTTTGTTTTTTTAATCTTACAAGTAGAGAATCGGATAGAAACTTCATGTGTGTTTTTGGCGCCTTTCTGGATGTCCGATAAAGTATAATCAAACGAATAGTTAAGAGCAAACTGTTGATTTATTTTAACAGAAAAGAACGCAATTATAGCGTCTGTATTTCTATAACCAATTCCCAACCCAATCGTATTTTGAATGTCTAAAAATAAATTGAGATCAATATCCGCTTTCCCTTTAGCAGGAATCCTTAGGTTAAAAGCAGGGATTAGTGATACGTTTTCAGAAATAGAGTATTGATAGCCAGCATTAAAAGCAATGTGAAATAGAGTTTTAGAATTAATACCAACCTTTTCCCATCTTGTAGGAATCATGTTTTGCAAAGACAAGCCTAAAAAATAGTTTTCATCATTGAACCATGCTCCAAAAGTTGCATCAGGCGAAACTGCAGAGACTTGATTGAAAACAGCAATATCTAAATCTGTGACGGCAGTGTTCGTAGGATCGTAACTCATTTGAATAACCCCGGCATATAGCCCTAAAGATAGCCGTTTGTGTTTGTCAAAGTTGAAATGTGCTGCGTAGGCAATGTTGAGACGACTTGTGCTAAACTGTCCAATTTGATCTCTTTCAAACTTAAAACCTGTGCCTTGTCTTGCAGAAAGATATTGTTTTCTTTGTTTGTAAAGAGGAATGCTAACAGTAAGAAATCCACTTTTAGGAGAGCCATCAAAACCGACCCATTGATTTCTGTACAATGAATGAACATCAATGCAACGTTTTATTCCAGCATGAGCCGGGTTTCCATTGAATTGATTAAAATACCATTGAGAATATTGAGGAAGCTGTTGAGCCGAACCTAGAAAACTAAAAAGCAGAGTAAATATCGATATTTTAACAATCAGCGTCATCTGATGAGCGTAATTGTTCCTTTTATTAACTCAGAAGCCCCGTCGTTTAAATCCAAAATGTAAAAATAAACACCTTCGGCAGCAAGGCCAGACTTTTTGCGACCGTCCCACGCTTTTAGTGAATTATAGCCTGAGGCAAAATAAACTTCTTGTCCCCAACGAGTGAATATTTTCATCGTATTATCAGGGTAAGCTTCAATTCCCTCTATGATCCACAGCTCGTTTGTTCCATCGCCATTTGGAGAGAACGTGTTAGGTACAGAAAGACTACTTTGTACAGCAAGCGTTAAGTAATCAGTTAATGTACAGCCATTTTCTGTTGCCGTCAATGTCAATGTTACAGTTTGGTCGGTTGTAACAATCGTATTTAAAGAAGTCGGGTCACTGAACAAATAACTTGGAGACCAACTAAAAACAGGAGCTGAAGTTGTTCCATTAATGGTCGTAGCGACATTAGGGGCTGTCGTTTGGTTGTTTCCGGCATCTATAAAAAATGAATAGACAGAAATGTTAGGAGTAGAACTTGTAACAATCTCCGTGCACAAAGAATAACAACCGATATCTACACGAACGATGTCTCCGTCCATCAACGCTGAAGTTGAAAACAAAGAATCGCTTGTAACAGCAACCAACACATTGTTTACATACCAGCTAAACGAACTATTGTTTGGGCAGTTTACCGTGTTTGCTACTAGTGTGAGCACTTCATTTAAACAAATGGATGTACTATTGGGAGTAATTGAAACGGCAGGAATAGGGCGAGCAATTCCAGTTCCTGAGATGGCGACATCTAAAGTGAATTCTGCCGGCAGAGTTATACCGGCCCCTGTATTGTCTCCATCAACAACCAAGTAATAAGTTGTATTTGGAGCTAAACCGAGGGCGTTTAAAGAAAAATTAATTGTGCTTCCTGCCACGCAGTTTCCTATTTGGGTATAACTTCCAGCATTACAAGGAGCAATGGCTTCAATTAGTGTAGCTTGAACCGCACTGCCCTGCCCGGGATTGTTTTCAAAAATGATATTGGTAAAATCAACCTGAATGTCTCCGCCAGTTGCATTTGTTGTAAAAGAGAGCCATATCGAGTTTTCCACAGAAAAACAAAAGTTAAAATCATCTTCGCAGCCAATGCAGGAAGTGCTATTCGACCCAATATTGTTGACAGAAGAGATGACATTTGGGCATAATTCCAGAGCGCTAAAACAACTGTTATAAGCCTGTTGAGATATAGACTCCTGAGCCATGGGTAAAAACATTAACAAAACAATAACAAATCGGTTCATATTATTTATATAGGCCCTATTTATAGGCTTTTAGCTAAATTTAATATAAATTTGACAAGCCAAAAGTAAGAATAAAATCACTTAGCGACTCTCTTTTCAGTTTTTGGCACAGTAATAGAATATGTAAGTTTATAACACTATAATTATCTAACCTTATGAAAAAATTAATTACTCTCGGAATTTTCACCTTATTTGTGACCACAATATTTGGTCAAAAATTGGATTATGATAACGATTCGAAATGGTTTTGGGGCATTAATACCGGTATTGCATGGAGCACAACGGATGTTAAAACAAAACATACTGCTGCCTGGGGATTAACTTTAGGGAAGGCATTCAATTATAATTACGGTAAAAAGATCAGCTTTGATATTCGTGCACGTTATTTAGGGGGTAAATGGAGAGGTCAAGATTACGATACCACTTCGTTGTTAGACTACAACAAAGAATTTACACCTTTTGGAAATGTAAAAACCAAATACGATACCCTTGGTTATACCATTAACAATTTTCAAACACAAATTCATGAATTTGGATTAGAATTGGTTATTCATGCCAATAGTGTGAGAGAAAATTCTGGATGGGATCCATATATTTTTGGAGGAGTAAACTTGGTGCTGAACCAAACTAAAGGAAATCTGCTTTATAAAGACACCTTCCTATTTGATGAATACATATACAACTATGCACCAGGCGGTATAACAAAAACAGAATGGAAAAACATTTCGGATAACGAGTATGATCTCGCACTAGACGGCTCTTCACAGAATAAATTCAACCTTGATTTTATGCCGAGCCTTGGATTTGGGTTGGCTTATCAAGTTGGACCTCGATTTTCTGTGGGGGCTGAACACAAAACAACTTTTGCTCTTAAAGATGTCTTCGATGGATATGTAAATCCAGAATTAAGGGTGGGACTCTTTGAAAACGATATTTATCACTATACCAGTGCTTTTTTGAGGTTCCAAATAAGGAGAAAAAAAGCAACAGGTAATACAGATTTTCACAACACGGGTACGAACACAAACACTAATGGAATTGGAACAAACAATCCTCCACCGTGTAATTTGCCGAAAATACGGATAAGCTCACCAAGAAATAATTCGTTAACGGTTTACAATAATCAATACTTGATTAAAGGATTAATCGAAGAATTAGCAGGAAGAGAAAACATTGTTCTAAAAATAAATGGTGTGCAATCAACAAACTTTATTTTCAATAGAAATAATGAAAACTTTGAAAGTCCAGTTTTGCTTTCTCCCGGAACTAATATTATAACCGTAGAAGCAGGAAATGCCTGTGGATCTGACATGGAAACAATTACGATGAACTATGTTAATTGTATTGCCCCAATCGTTCAGTTTGTTAACCCTCAAAATGGGGTAACTGTTGACAGAGCAGATCTAGTTGTGAATGCAACAGCTGTGAATTCGCAAAGTGTTGAATACTATGTAAATGGGGTTAAGTCAACTAGTTTTACTCACAACACTGCAACGGGTAATTTTACGAGTAACACGCCTCTTCAGCAGGGAGCAAATTCACTAAGAATAATAGCAACAAATGACTGCGGTACTGTTGAACAAACAATTACAGTAACATATACAAATTGTGTAAGTCCATTTATTTCAATTCAAAACGGAAGCGGGTCGCAAATTGTAGATAAAGCAACTTTTGTTTTGAAAGCAACAATGTCTAGTGTCGAAAACAAAAACAACGTAAGCCTTCGATTAAATGGCATGAATAAGACTTTTTCTTATAACGCAGCAACTGGTTTATTTGAATCTGTTGTTCAACTTGCTAGAGGAACGAATACATTCGAGTTGTTTGCAAGTAATGATTGTGGATCAGATTCAGAAACAACTACAGTTGAGTACGTTCCTTGCTCATTACCAAAAATTTCAAGAATTGCACCGACCATTAGTAGCACCGAAACAGAGACAATACTCGTAAAAGTTGGTTTGCAAGAAATAACGTCAAGCAGTCAAATCAAGTTGTTGGTTAATGGTGTTTATGTTACAACGGGCAATTTTAATGCTGTTACGATGACATTTGAAGCAAATGTAAAATTAATTCATGGTCAGAATGTAATAAAAATAATTGTTTCTAATGATTGCGGGAGTGATGAAGAAATAATCAATATTTTACACGCAGATTGTAAAGCACCGATTGTTAATTTGATTTTACCGACAGACAGATCAACAGAAAACAGCATGCAATTAGTTAAAGCGAGTTTACAAAATGTTACGAGTAGTTCTCAAATTCAATTAATTGTAAACGGAGTTGCTATAAGCGGAGGAACGTTTAATCCTTCTACTAATATTTTTCAGGCAAATGTTAAATTGCAAAATGGAAGTAATACAATTAAAATAGTAGCAACCAATGATTGTGGTACATCCCAAGCAACAACAACAATTTCTTTTACTCCATGTGAGGAGGTAAAAGCAAATTTTATTGAACCTACCGTTAATTCTACAACGTCAGGCACCATTCTTGTTAAAGCTAGCGTAACAAATATAACAAATGAGAGCCAAGTGCAGTTAATTGTTAATAATGTGACAGTTGGTGGAGGCACATACAACTCATCCACGAATGTTTTTCAAGCAAATGTTACGTTGCAGAATGGTTTAAATACAATTGAAATTCTAGCTACAAATGATTGCTCATCTAAATCAATTAAGGTAGAGGTCCTTAAAACAATAGAAAGTACAGGTAAATTAACTATCTGTCATTATTCTTCAGCAGATGATAAATGGACGGAAATGACTATTGTTTCTTCAGACTGGGTAGCGCATCAAGCGCACGGAGACAGACTAGGACCTTGTGCAATTGATGACAATAATGACGATGGTCAGGATGAAAAAATCACTATTTGTCACATTCCTCCAGGGAACAATCAAAACCCACAAGAAATTACTATCCCTCTCTCTGCGTGGCCTGCTCATCAGGCTCATGGAGATAACTTAGGACCTTGTCCAATTGATGACAATAATGACGATGATCAGGGAGGGAATGACACCAACCAATCAGCTATAACTATTTGTCATAAAAATCCAAAAACGGGTAAAACAACGGAAATTAAAATACCTTTATCTGAATGGGCAACACATCAGTCTCACGGGGATAAACTAGGTCCATGTTCAACGACGATTACAGGGAATGGTACAGATCACTCTAACAACCCTTCTACACAAGTAAATATTACGATTTGCCACAAAAATCTGAAAACAGGAGAAAAGTCACAAATAGTAATCTCGGAAAAAGATTGGCTAAAACATAAAGCGCATGGGGATACAAAAGGCGCATGTGTGCTTGTTGTTGATGATGTTGAAGAGATGATTACGATCTGTCATTCTCCAACGGGAACATCAATAAAACAGCAGATGGAAATACCGGCTTCAGAATGGCAAATACACAAAGCACATGGTGATACTCAAGGACCTTGTCCAGTGGTAGTTGATCCGAACGCTAAATTCACAATTTGTCATAAAGTACCTGGAAGCAATGAAACGCAAGAAATGGAAGTTACTGCAGTACAGTGGTTATTACACAAGTCTCATGGCGACACTTTAGGCGCTTGCCCAGAGCAAAAGTCTGGAGCCAACAAAAAGAAAGGGAGCACTATTGGGAAACCATAGTTGATAGAGAAAAAAACTGTTTTTGATGAAGAAAAAAAGCAGTTTTTTTTTTTTGTTGCTAATGTTCTCGATTATTTAGTTGAAATAATCGTTTGAACTACCTATATTCGCAGACTCATTACGAAACTAGAAAAAGAACAAATGGCGATTATAGGAAAGATTAGAGAAAAATCATGGTTAATGTTAATCATTGTTGGGTTAGCACTGTTAGCTTTTATATTTACTGATGCGAGTAAAATGACCGGTAATTCTGATTCCGTTTATGGTATTGGAACTATAAAAGGCGAAAAAGTTGATTTTGACGCTTTTAACAAGGCAGTTGAAGCAGCTCAACTTAACGCTGACAGACAAGCTCAACAGCAACAACCCCCTCAAAGACAAGCAGAACCAGTGGATAGAGATCAAGTTTGGAAAGCTTACACTGACAAGTTATTGTTAGACTCGGAATATGAAGCATTAGGAATAGAAGTGAGTGCAGCAGAATTTGATTCTTACCTATACGGAAAGGATGGCTTTGAAGTTTTACCAGAATTTTTACAAGGGTTTACAGATGAAAAAACAGGAATGTTTAATGAGAAATTACTTCAGTCTAGAATTGAGGAAATGGAGACGTCTGAGAAACCAGAAGTTCAGCAACAATGGGCGGATAGTAAAGAGTATTATAATGATAAAAGAAAACGCGAAAAGTACTTTGCAATCTTAGAACAAGGACTCTACGTAACAACCCTCGAGGCAAAGAATGAATACAATGCTCAAAAAGAGAAAAAAACGATTTCTTATGTTATGCAACGCTTTAACAGCATAAAAGATGAAGAAATTGAAGTAACAGATGAAAAGTTAATGGCTTTTTATGAAGAACATAAGAATGAGAGCAAGTACGCAAATAAATCTACAACAAGAGATGTTAAGTTTTTTGACATTGCTGTTTTACCTTCAGGGAAAGATTCAAGTAACTTTGATTCAATCATGTCGAATTTAAAAAATGAATTTGCAGCAACAACCAATGATTCCCTTTTTGTAACGAATAGAAAAAAAAGTGAGTGGAATTTTTACGGAAGCGGTCATGAATTTACCTTTAAAATAGAGTCTGATGCAAAAGCCAAAGAAAGAGGGTTAACATACCCAACCTACTTAGACACTGTTTTTAAAACAGCATCAATTGGACAATTAGTTGGTCCTTATCAAGAAAATGGGTCAATGAGGTTGGCAAAAGTGATAGGCTTTAATACGGACTTATTGAGTGTTCGACACATTTTAATTGCAGCACAAAGAGGAGATACTTTAGCCGTTGAAAGAGGACAGGTGAAAGTTGATTCATTAATGCCACTAATTAATAAAGACAATTTTGGAGAATACGTTATCACACATTCTGAAGACCCAGGATCTAAAGAAACGGGTGGAAAATACGAAGATTTCATGGACTACGAAATGGTCCCTGAGTTTAGTAATTTTGCAAAAAACGAGAGCATAGGAAAAATAGGATATGTGCAAACCGACTATGGTTTTCACATCATAGAGGTTCTAAATAAAAAGGAAGTTAAAGCTCCAATTTTGGCAATTGTTCAAAAGACACTAAAACCAAGTCAAGAGTCTATTGATAACAAAAACACAGAGGTAGATAATATCATTTACTTATTAGATGGGAAAATTAGCCCGATTGATGATGAAACTAAACGTGTGGCTATGTTTGATACGATTGCAGCGAAAGAAGGATACTCGGTTAGACCGATAACAATTCAAGAGAATGGACCGAGAATCTATGGATTTGAAACATCTTTTGCGGAAGATAAAATTCTGAAATTAGCATATACTGATGGAGCTAGAGTTGGAGATCTAATTGATTCTCCTATTAAAGAAAAAAACAGATATGTAATTGCAATACTTGCTGGAATTAAAACCGAAGGAGTTCCTGATTTTGAGGACGCTAAAGCAAGAATGGAAAGAGACTTTATTCAAGAAGAGAAAGCAAAAAAGATAACCAATCAAATGCTTAAGGCAAAAAGTCTTGAAGAGATAACAAAAATGATGGAAGGAACCGTCATTCAGAAAGCAGATGTAACATTTGCGAACCCTCAAATTCAAGGTTCAGGAAATGAGCCAGAAGTTGTAGGCACTCTATTCTCAGCTCTTAAAGATGGACAAAAAACACTCCCTTTGACTGGAAACTCAGGTGTTTACGTTATTCAAATTGATAAAACAATAAAAGCACCAGTCGTTGCTAATTTTGATGAAGAAAGGAAAAGCCTTCTTACTGGAATGGTTGGTCAATTACAAGGAGGAGTTTCATCTTCCTTGTCTAAATTTGTCGAAGTAGTTGATAACCGAAGATTCTTCAACACAAATATCAGAAGATAAAGAATACTATTAAAACTAAAAAAGACGAACAGGCTATGCTTGTTCGTCTTTTTTATATGATAGAGAACATTTTTCCGGGTAAAGAACGAATAACACCTTCCATTTCTAAAGAAAACAATTCTTGATTTAATTTCGATATAGGAATTTGAGAGCGTATTGAAAGGACATCTACTTGTATCTTTTTTTCTAATGAAACATGTTTGACAATTTCTTTCTGGATACTTGTTAGTGAACTGAAAAGTTGTCGTTGAACAACTGTTTGGGCCTTTTTCTGCCGCCAACCCATCATTCGGTGAAAATCACTTGAATTTTGGATGAGGTGTGCTTTTTGATTGGCTATTAGGTGGTTACATCCCTGTGAGGTTTCCATATGAACAGACCCAGGAAAAGCAAATACATCTCGATTATAATCATTAGCGAGGTTCGCGGTAATTAATGACCCTCCTCTCTTTTTGCTTTCTATAACGATTGTAGCATCTGTCATACCGGCTACTATTCTGTTCCTCTTTGGAAAATTTTCTCTGTCAGGAGAAACTCCAGGTATAAATTCACTTATTACGGCACCGCTTAATAGCATTTTATTAGCCAACTCTCGATGAGTGGCAGGATAAACTCTATCTAAACCATGCCCTAGAACTCCAACAGTAGGCACATCATATTTTAAACAAAACTGATGAACAGCAGCATCTATTCCATGAGCAAGCCCACTAACAACAATGATGTTTTCTCCATGAAGGGATTTAATTAGTTCTCGACAAATTTCTTTTCCATATTCTGTTGCGTTTCTGGTTCCGACAATTGCAATTGATTTAGGAGGATTGAAACAAGCCACTCCTTTTTTAAACAATAGGACAGGCGCATCCACGCAGTTTCTTAAACGATGAGGGTAAAGGTCATCTGTAATAAAGATTGACTGTAACTTGTTTTGAGAAATTGTTGAATAAATGGCTTCAGATTTTTTTAGCGCATTTTTTCGGTCCATTCTTCGAATAAACTCTCTATTAAAACTTGTTTTTTCTGATAGCTGCTGTGGCGAGAATTCAAAAATTTCTTCAACATTTGCGGCGGCATCTATTAATTCTTTGGACTTAATTGAGCCCACTCCATTCAATAATGTTAGAGCAATTTGATAATGTAAAGGTGTGTATTTCAAAATAATTGGTATTTTAGGCTTCTTGAATATAAGAAAATATTAGATGAAAAACATACTATTACTATTATTTAATATTCCGTTTTGGATGTTTTCTCAGATCACAGGAACCGTTGTTGATAAAGAATCGAAAGAACCGATTTATGGGGCTAAAATAATAGCTTCTGATGGTAATAAGGTGCTGAGTGATTTTGACGGAAACTTCGTTATTAACACAAAAGAATACCCAGTTACTCTTATAATTACCGTTCAAACATACTTGCCAGACACCTTAAATGTTGAAAAAGCAGGAAAATTGCTCGTTAAAATGGTCGAAGCTGTCCAAGTTATAAAGACCGTTGTTGTTACAGCCGGACGTAGGGATCAAAACATAGAAGAGGTCGCAATTTCAATGGAAATTATTCGACCAAAACTGTTTGAAAACAAATGTATTGTTGACCTTGAACAAGCTGTAGACCAGAGTCCAGGGGTTTTTGCAATGGATGGACAGGTGAGTATTCGTGGTGGGTCTGGTTTTGCTTATGGAGCAGGAAGTCGTGTTCTACTCCTTTGGAATGGAATACCAATTATATCGGGAGATGCTGGAGACACAAAGTGGAACACAATACCAATAGAACAGGCTTCACAAATCGAAGTAATTAAAGGAGCATCTTCTGTTTTATATGGAAGTGGAGCCTTAAATGGCATTATTTCGCTAACAGAAAGAGAGCCGGGAACCAAAGGAGAGTTTAGAGCAAAAATACAAGCAGGAATTTATGACAACCCAAAAAGATCAACTTTAAAATGGTGGTCAACAAACCCGATGTTGTACACGGGAGATGTGTATTATGGTAAAATGAACAAACGCTTCGGATATACTGTTGCAGTGAACGGATTTACTTCTCCAGGATTTAAAGAAGGACAAAAAGAGGAAAGAGGTAGAATTTCAGGGACACTATTCTTTAGGTCTGAGAAGGTTAAAAAACTAAAAATGGGAGTAGGGTACAACGCACAACTTCAAAAAACAGGTAATTTCATTATTTGGCAGAGTGACACTTTTGCTTACACGCCAAGTGGAGGAGCTGACTTAAACGATCCAGCATCTACTTTAACTGTTAATACTGGAACTTCCGTTAGCGTTGATCCTTATATTAAGATATTCGACAAGAAAAACAATCTACATACGCTTAAAACAAGGTATTACTTTTTGGACAGAACGAACTTAACGAATGCTTCGCAGTCAACGCGATCTGGAATTTTATATGGTGATTATCAGTTTCAGCGAAAGTTTATTCAGGGAACCGTGATGACAGCTGGAGCAACAGCAATAAGAACAGATGTTAAGTCGAACCTGTTTGGAGACCATTTTTCCAACAACTATGCTATTTATTCTCAATTTGAGAAGAAAATAGGGAAGCTTGACTTGACGGGTGGAGTTCGAGTCGAATATTTTGAACAGGACAATCAAAGAGGAGATTCAGATTTTACTTTTGGGGACGATACGAGTTCGTTAACAACACTGCCTGTTTATCCAATATTCAGAGTTGGAGCGCATTATCAAGTTGCTAAATACACGCACTTAAGAACATCATTTGGACAAGGAATTAGATATCCCTCAGTCGCAGAAAGATATACACAAACTTCAGTTGGAGCGCTTAACGTTTTTCCAAATTTAAACTTAAGACCGGAGACTGGATGGGCTGCAGAATTGGGTGTCAAGCAAGTGATTAAAATTGGAAAAAATTGGAAGGGAATCATAGATGTTGCTGGATTTATTAACGAATATAGCAACATGATGGAGTTCACATTCGGTCAATATAAACCAGATTCTATCGCATGGAGTTTAGACCCCACGAATGTTGGGTACGTTGAGAATTGGTTTGGTTTTCAAGCACAAAACGCTGAGAAAGCAAGAATTACAGGAATTGAACTTTCATTCAATAGCATAGGTTCAATAGGAGACGTAGAATTAACCTCTTTGATAGGATATACTTACATGAATCCAGTTAGTTTAAATTCTGATTCTGCCTATTTATCAACCTTTTCTGACACAAATACAAGGATGCTAAAGTATCGATTTAATCATTTAGCGAAAGCAGATATTGAGGCAGAGTGGAAAGGAATGAGTATCGGGTTTTCTGCACGGTATAATAGCTTTATGACCAACATCGATAGAACTTTTGTTGAAGGGATAGAGGTTTTAGGAGAGACGACTCCTATTCTTGCAGGACTGAAAGAATACCGAGAGAAAAACAACGCAGGGAGTTTGGTCTTCGATTTTAGAATGGGATATAAATTCAAAGAACATTATCGATTAGGCTTTGTAATAAACAACATTCTAAATACAGAATACGTTACCCGACCTGGAGACGTTAGAGCTCCCAGAACATTTATGTTGCAACTTCAAATTAAGATGTAATGAAAATTGTTGGAATTATTCCTGCTAGATTTGAATCTTCTCGCTTCCCTGGAAAACCCTTGATTGATTTAAAGGGAAAAACCATGATTCAGCGAGTTTATGAGGGAGCGAGTAAATCCACGATAATTACAGAAGTTATAGTTGCAACAGATGACCTAAGAATCTTTGATGAGGTTAAACGATTTGGAGGAAAGGTCGAACTAACCAACCCCAACCATTCAACGGGTTCAGATCGATGTGGCGAAGTTGCTGAAGGTATTGATGCTGACGTTATAATTAACATTCAAGGAGACGAGCCTCTTATCGATTTTCGTCAATTAGACCAATTAGTGACTGTTTTTAGTGATAAAAGTGTACAAATCGCAACACTCGGAATAAAAGGAGTCAGTACAGAAGATCAAAATAACCCGAATAGAGTAAAAATAGTTCTAAACGAAAAACAAGACGCACTTTATTTTTCAAGAAGCCCGCTTCCAAATTCCGCGAATGCTAAGCAAGAAGCCTTGGCTAATTTTGATTTTTATCGACATATTGGAGTGTACGCATATAGAAAAGACACGCTGTTGGAATTGGTTAATCTTCAGAAAACAGAACTGGAGAAAATAGAATCTTTAGAACAATTAAGGTGGTTATTTTATGACTTTAATATAAGGGTAGTAACCACAGATATTGAAACTCCGAATATTGATGTGCCAGAAGATGTTCAGAAAGTCCTTTCTCTGTTGTAATCCCGAGTTCATTAACAAAACAACTAAAAGAAAAAAAGCAGGATGGATAATCAGCCTAGATACTTTGCCTAGATTAAAATGCTAATGCAAGTTTTAGTTTAAAAAATATTCCCTTGATTTTT
>CAXBMR010000043.1:0-19711 GCA_963976995.1 uncultured Fluviicola sp. | reverse complement strand
AGACTGTAAATCTGCTGACTACGTCTTCGCAGGTTCGAATCCTGCTCTCCCCACATTAAATGATTTTATTTTTATAAGCGGGAGTAGCTCAGTTGGTAGAGCGTCAGCCTTCCAAGCTGAGGGTCGCGAGTTCGAGTCTCGTCTCCCGCTCATTTTTTGAAAGTATTTTTAGTGCCGATGTAGCTCAGGGGTAGAGTGCTTCCTTGGTAAGGAAGAGGTCACGAGTTCAATTCTCGTCATTGGCTCGATTAAAAGAATTAAAGTTTTTTCACCTTAGGAGGTGGAAATTTTGTATATATAAAAGTTTATAATTTTAACAAATAAAACACAAACAAAATGGCTAAGGAAAAATTCGACCGTTCCAAACCACACGTAAACATTGGAACTATTGGTCACGTCGATCACGGTAAAACAACATTAACAGCGGCAATCTCAAGCGTACTCGCAGGGCAAGGATTGGCTGAAACACGCGATTTCACTTCTATCGATAATGCGCCAGAAGAAAAAGAACGTGGTATTACAATTAACACATCTCACATTGAGTATGCAACAAAAAATCGTCATTACGCTCACGTTGACTGTCCAGGTCACGCCGATTACGTAAAGAACATGGTTACTGGAGCTGCCCAAATGGATGGTGCTATCTTAGTGGTTGCGGCTACTGATGGACCAATGCCACAAACTCGTGAGCATATATTATTAGGACGTCAAGTTGGTGTTCCAAGAATGGTTGTGTTCATGAACAAAGTGGATATGGTTGATGATGAGGAATTAATAGAACTAGTAGATATGGAAATCAGAGAATTGCTTTCTTTCTACGATTATGATGGAGATAACACACCTGTTATTGCTGGTTCTGCACTAGGTGCATTAAACGGTGAAGAAAAGTGGGTTAATTCTGTAAACGAATTAATGGAAGCTGTTGATACATGGATTGAGCTTCCAGAGAGAGATGTTGATAAACCTTTCTTAATGCCGGTTGAAGATGTGTTTACGATCACTGGTCGTGGAACAGTTGCTACTGGTCGTATCGAGACTGGGGTTATTAATACTGGTGATTCTGTTGATATTTTAGGAATGGGAGATGAAAAATTATCATCTACTGTTACTGGAGTTGAAATGTTTCGTAAGATTTTGGATAGAGGTGAAGCTGGAGATAATGTTGGTATCTTGCTAAGAGGTATTGAAAAAGCTGATATCAAACGTGGAATGGTTATCTGTGAGCCAGGTAAAACTACTCCTCATAAAGAGTTTAAAGCTGAGATATATGTATTGAAGAAAGAAGAGGGTGGACGTCACACTCCTTTCCACAATAAATACAGACCTCAATTTTATTTCAGAACAACAGATGTAACAGGTGAAATCTTCTTAACTGATGGTCGTGAAATGGTTATGCCTGGTGATAATGTTACAATCACTGTTAAATTGATTGTTCCTGTTGCAATGGATAAAGGACTTCGTTTTGCAATCCGTGAAGGTGGTAGAACTGTAGGTGCTGGACAGGTTACTGAAATTATCTCATAAGAGATTATTAGTTATATTGAAAAGGGGAGTTCTGCTCCCCTTTTTATACGGGTGTAGCTCAGCTGGTAGAGTAGTGGTCTCCAAAACCATTGGTCGTGGGTTCGAATCCTACCGCCCGTGCAAAAGTAATGAAATGTCAAAAGTTAGAGAATATATTAGCGAGACAGTAACTGAGATGGTTCATCGAGTTACATGGCCTACGTGGAAAGAATTACAAAGTAACACGATTATTGTCGTTGTTGCTTCTGTGCTTATAGCACTTAGTATTTTTGTGATGGATTTCATTTTTGGAATCAGCGCAAATAAAGATGCTCTTTGGAGAGGTTTATTAGGATTAATTTATAAAACATTTTAATTGAAAGCAATGGCAGAAATTAAAAAACGTTTTTACGTTGTCCGTGTAATAACAGGAAAAGAAAATAAAATCAAAGAATATCTCGAAATGGAAGTTTCAAGATTGAAATTGACTGATTTTGTTGGACAAATTCTTATACCTACCGAGAAAGTATTTCAAATTAAGGATGGAAAAAAAGTAAGTAAAGACAAGACTTTTCTTCCTGGTTACATTATTGTTGAAGCCTCTCTTGAAGGGGAAGTGCCTCACGTTATCAGAAGTATTCCTAATGTAATGGGATTTCTGGGTAATGAAAAAGGTGGTACTCCTTCTCCTATGAGAATGTCAGAAGTTAATCGTATTCTTGGTAAAGTGGATGAGTTATCTGAAACAGAAGAGGAAATGAGAATACCATTTGTAATTGGAGAACCAGTTAAAGTAATTGACGGTCCTTTTAATAATTTCAGTGGAACTGTTGATGAAATCAATGAAGATAAGAAGAAACTGAAAGTAATGGTGAAAATTTTCGGAAGAAAAAACTTGCTTGAACTAAGTTACATGCAAGTAGAAAAAGAATAAAGGTAATGCGTTGCTAAATGTAGCAGTGCAGAGTTAGAGTATATTAACCGTAGGAGTGATGAAAGCTATTAAAGCTTCCAGTAAGTAATCATGTTTGACTACATAATTTAAAAAACAAATGGCTAAAGAAGTAGCAGGTTTGATCAAATTACAGATCAGAGGTGGTGCAGCTAATCCGGCTCCTCCAGTTGGTCCCGCACTTGGTGCAAAAGGGGTGAACATTATGGAGTTTTGCAAGCAATTTAATGCACGTACGCAAGATAAAGCAGGAAAGGTTCTACCAGCAGTAATTACTGTTTACAGTGATAAATCTTTTGATTTTGTAATCAAAACACCACCGGCAGCAGTCCAAATTATGGAACAAATTAAGTTAAAGAAAGGATCTTCAGAACCTAATCGTTCTAAAGTAGGAACCATTTCTTGGGACAAGATTCGAATCATCGCAGAAGACAAGTTGCCAGATATGAATTGCTTTACTGTAGATTCAGCAATGATGATGATTGCAGGAACAGCAAGAAGTATGGGTGTATTAGTAAAAGGTGGTGAAGCACCAACTAAATTATTATAACGTTATGGGAAGAATATCTAAAAAGAGAAAAGAAGCTCTTGCGAAGATCGATTCTAGCAAGACTTATAGCTTAACAGAAGCGTGTAATTTGGTAAAGGAAGTTTCGACTACAAAGTTTGACGCCTCAGTTGACGTGAGTGTACGTTTAGGAGTAGATCCTAGAAAAGCAAATCAAATGGTGAGAGGTACAGTAGCATTGCCGCATGGTACAGGTAAGGACTTAACAGTTCTTGTATTATGTACTCCTGATAAGGAAGAAGAAGCAAAAGCTGCAGGTGCTGACCACGTTGGTTTGGATGAGTATATTCAAAAAATAAAAGGCGGATGGACTGACATTGACGTGATTATTACTATGCCAGCAGTTATGGGTAAGGTAGGTGCTTTAGGTCGTATATTAGGACCAAGAGGACTTATGCCAAATCCAAAAACAGGTACGGTAACAATGGACATTGCGAAAGCAGTAACTGATGTAAAAGCAGGTAAGATTGACTTTAAAGTTGATAAGTACGGAATTATTCATTCTATGATAGCAAAATCAAGTTTCGAAGGAAGCAAGATTGAAGATAACATGAACGAATTGCTTCAAACAATCATAAAATTAAAACCTTCTTCATCTAAAGGTACTTACATTAAAAGTATTTACATTAGTTCAACAATGAGTCCAAGTATTCAAGTTGATGCTAAGTCTTTAATTGCTTAAAACTTACGAAAATGACAAGAGAAGAAAAAGCAAAGTATATAGATGAATTAGTTGTCGAATTGAAAGACAATAATGTGATTTATTTAACAGATACAGCAGAATTAACAGTTGATGTAATTAATAACCTCAGAAGACGAGCTTTTAATGCAAACGTTAGCTTACGAGTAGTAAAGAATACTTTACTGTCTAAAGCAATGGATAAAGTTGAAGGGAAAGATTTTGGTGACTTGAAAGGTACACTTTCAGGAGCAACCTCAATTATGTTTTCTGAAGTAGGAAATGCTCCAGCAAAGCTTATCAAAGAATTTCGAAAGAAAAATGATAAGCCTATTCTTAAAGGTGCTTGGATCGATGAAGGTGTTTATGTTGGCGATGATCAACTTAAATTGCTTGCAGATATCAAAAGCAAAGAAGAATTACTTGGAGAAATTATTGGATTACTTCAAAGTCCTGCTAAGAACGTTGTTTCTGGACTTAAAAGTGCTGGCGGAACATTGGCTGGACTACTTAAAACGCTCGAAGAGAGAGCATAATTATTATTTATTAAGAATTAATTAAAACAAAATAAAATGGCTGATTTGAAAAAAGTAGCAGAAGAGTTAGTAAACCTTACAGTAAAAGATGTAAACGAACTAGCAACAATATTAAAAGATGAATACGGTATCGAACCTGCTGCAGCTGCAGTAGCTGTTGCTGCTGGTGGAGCTGCTGCCGGTGGTGACGTAGAAGAGAAAACAGAATTCGACGTAGTTCTTAAAGCTGCAGGTGGAGCTAAACTTGCAGTTGTGAAATTGGTTAAAGAATTAACTGGTCTTGGATTGAAAGAGTCTAAAGAAATGGTGGATAATGCACCAACTACTTTGAAAGAAGGAGTTTCTAAAGATGAAGCTGAAGGTCTTAAATCTTCTTTAGAAGAAGCGGGAGCTGAAGTTGAGGTTAAGTAATCTCACAAAATTTTATGGAAAGGCATCCCGATAAACCGGGATGCCTATTCCTGTTTAAGTACATTAGGTGCAATTTTGCACATTTTATTCACTAATAAAAACGTTTGGCTTTGGCATCATCAAACAGTATTTCAACAAGAGTGAATTTTGCTTCTAGCAAAAATCAATTTGCATATCCTGACTTTTTGGATATTCAATTAAAGTCTTTCCAAGAGTTTTTCCAATTGGAAACAACTCCTGAAAATAGAGAAAGCGAAGGGCTATTTAAAGTTTTCGCGGAAAACTTCCCTATTACTGATACGAGAAATCAATTCGTATTAGAATTTTTGGACTACTTTGTAGATCCTCCAAGATACAGCATAGAAGAATGTATCGATAGAGGTTTAACTTATAGTGTCCCACTTAAAGCTAAATTAAAATTGTATTGTACAGATCCTGAGCACGAGGATTTTGAAACAATCGTTCAAGATGTGTACCTCGGTACCATCCCATATATGACTCCAAAAGGATCATTTGTGGTTAACGGAGCAGAGCGCGTTATCGTTTCTCAATTGCACCGTTCTCCAGGAGTTTTCTTTGGACAAAGTCGTCACGCAAACGGTACTAAATTGTACTCAGCGCGTGTTATTCCATTTAAAGGATCTTGGATTGAATTTGCAACTGACATTAACAGCGTTATGTATGCGTATATTGATCGTAAGAAAAAATTACCTGTAACAACGTTGTTTCGTGCTATTGGGTATGAAACAGATAAAGATATCTTGGATATTTTTGACCTTGCAGATGAACTTAAAGCAACTAAGGCAAATCTTAAAAAAGCACTAGGACGTAAGTTAGCAGCGCGGGTTCTTAAATCTTGGGTTGAGGATTTCGTTGATGAAGATACAGGAGAAGTAGTTTCTATTGAAAGAAATGAAGTTTTATTAGACCGTGAAACGGTACTCGAAGCAGAACATATTGATTTAATCATTGATTCTGGTTCTAAAACAGTTGTGCTTCACAAGGAAGACGTAAATAGTGCTGATTTTACAATCATCTATAATACACTTCAAAAAGATACTTCTAACTCTGAAAAAGAAGCAGTAGAACATATCTACCGTCAACTTCGTAATGCTGAACCACCAGATTATGAGACAGCAAAAGGTGTTTTTGAAAAATTATTCTTTTCTGACACTCGTTACGATTTAGGAGAAGTTGGACGTTTTAGAATGAACAAGAAATTAGGTGGAAACATGGACGAAACGTCTCGTGTTTTAACGAAACCTGATATGATTTCTATTATCAAGTACTTGATTGAGTTAATTAACTCAAAAGCAGAAGTAGATGATATTGATCACTTATCAAACAGACGTGTTAGGACTGTTGGTGAACAATTGTATAGCCAATTTGGAGTGGGTCTTGCAAGAATGGCAAGAACTATTCGTGAAAGAATGAACGTTCGTGATAACGAAGTATTTACTCCTATCGATTTAATTAATGCAAAGACTTTGTCTTCTGTGATTAATTCATTCTTTGGAACGAATCAGCTTTCTCAATTCATGGATCAAACGAATCCACTTTCTGAAGTTACTCACAAACGTAGATTATCAGCACTAGGACCTGGTGGACTTTCGAGAGAAAGAGCAGGATTTGAGGTGCGTGATGTTCACTATACTCATTACGGTCGTCTTTGTACGATTGAAACTCCTGAGGGACCAAATATTGGTCTTATTTCTTCTCTTTGTGTTTTTGCAAAAGTGAATAAATTAGGATTTATTGAAACACCATATAGAGATGTCTCTAAAGGTAAAGTAGATTTGAAAAAAGAGCCCATTTATCTTTCTGCTGAAGAAGAAGATGAGAAAATGATTGCACAAGCAAATGCACAGATTGATGATAAAGGGAATTTCTTAACGGAAGTTGTAAAAGCTCGTCATGAAGGTGACTTTCCAGTAGTTGCACCAGGTGACATAAACTTGATGGATGTTGGAGCAAATCAAATTGCATCCATCGCAGCATCTTCCAT
The DNA here is from genome assembly GCA_963976995.1 of uncultured Fluviicola sp. Taxonomy (GTDB): domain Bacteria; phylum Bacteroidota; class Bacteroidia; order Flavobacteriales_D; family Crocinitomicaceae; genus UBA4466. The sequence continues at coordinate 13,057 of CAXBMR010000043.1, read as the reverse complement.
TCCATTTTTAGAGCATGATGATGCCAATCGTGCCTTGATGGGATCAAACATGCAACGTCAAGCGGTACCTTTATTGAAACCAAATTCTCCAATTGTGGGAACTGGAATAGAAGAGTTGGTAGCGAAAGATTCTCGTGTATTGATCAATGCAGAAGGAAATGGTGTGGTTGAGTATGTTGATGCAAATGAGATTACTATCAAATATAGTTTAACAAAAGAGGATAAACTAGTTAGTTTTGATGGAGATACAAGAACGTATCCGCTAGTTAAATTTGCAAAAACAAATCAAGGTACTTGTATTAACTTGAAACCTATCGTTAAGAAAGGAGACAAAGTGGAAGAAGGACAAGTTCTTTGTGAAGGTTATGCAACTCAACAAGGGGAATTAGCTCTTGGTCAAAATTTGAAAGTGGCATTTATGCCATGGAAAGGTTACAACTTTGAGGATGCGATTGTGATTTCTGAACGTGTTGTACGTGATGATGTCTTTACATCTATTCACATTGATGAATATTCTGTTGATGTTCGTGACACAAAACGTGGAATGGAAGAATTAACAGCTGATATTCCTAATGTTAGTGAAGAAGCAACAAAAGATTTAGATGAAAATGGTCTAATTCGGATTGGTGCGGAAATCAAAGAGGGTGATATTCTTATTGGTAAAATTACACCAAAAGGAGAAACTGATCCTTCTCCAGAAGAGAAACTTTTGCGAGCAATTTTTGGTGACAAAGCGGGTGATGTTAAAGATGCTTCTTTAAAAGCAAGGCCTTCATTAAAGGGTGTTGTTGTTCAAAAGAAATTATTTTCTAGAGCGGTTAAAGATAGAAAGTCAAAGGCACAAGACAAACCAATTCTCGAAAGTTTAGATACAGAATACGATAAGGAATTTGCAGCACTGAAAGAAACGCTTATTGAAAAGATACTTGGAATAGTTGGTGATAATAAATCGGCAGGTGTTACGAATAATTTCCGTGAAGAAATTATTAAGAAGGGAACAAAATTCTCTCCACGTAATTTAAATGCAATCGATTTTTCAATTGTGAACCCAACTAATTGGACAGATGATAACAAAACAAATACGTTAGTTGGTCGTGTGATTCATAACTTCAATATTAAATCGAATGATTTATTAGGTGCATACAAGCGTAAAAAATTCCATATTTCTGTTGGTGATGAACTTCCAGCTGGAATTATCAAAATGGCAAAAATTTATATCGCTAAGAAACGTAAGTTGAAAGTTGGTGATAAAATGGCCGGACGCCATGGTAACAAAGGTATTGTTGCTAATATCGTTCGCCAAGAAGATATGCCATTCTTGGAAGATGGGACGCCAGTAGATATAGTGCTGAATCCATTAGGTGTACCTTCTCGAATGAATCTCGGACAAATTTATGAAACAGTTCTCGGTTGGGCTGGAGATAAATTGGGAATAAAATTCGCAACGCCCATTTTTGATGGAGCACATCCAACAGAGATTGATGCTTGGACAGAAAAAGCAGGAGTGCCAAAATCAGGTAAGACATACTTATATGATGGAGGAACTGGTGTTCGATTTGACCAAACGGCAACAGTGGGTATTATTTACATGCTGAAATTATCTCACATGGTAGATGATAAGATGCATGCTCGTTCTATCGGACCTTACTCGTTGATTACGCAACAACCACTCGGTGGTAAAGCGCAATTCGGTGGACAAAGATTTGGTGAAATGGAAGTTTGGGCATTGGAAGCGTTCGGTGCGGCAAATATTTTACAGGAAATCTTGACAGTTAAGTCGGATGATGTGACAGGTCGTGCTAAAGCGTATGAAGCAATCGTAAAAGGTGACAACATTCCAAAACCAGGAATACCTGAATCTTTTAATGTATTGTTGCACGAATTAAGAGGATTATGTCTAGAAGTTACATTGGACTAATCAGTTGTTGAATAAAAGAATTTAAGACAATTATGGCTTACAGAAAAGAAACATCTAAAAAACAAAGTAGCTTCAACAAAATAACGATTTCGTTGGCGTCACCTGAAACAATTCTTGAGCAATCAAGTGGTGAAGTGTTGAAGCCGGAAACAATTAACTATCGTACTTATAAACCTGAAAGAGATGGTTTGTTTTGCGAACGTATTTTTGGACCGGTAAAAGATTACGAGTGCCATTGCGGTAAATACAAAAGAATTCGATATAAAGGAATCGTTTGTGACCGTTGTGGAGTAGAAGTAACTGAGAAAAAGGTACGTCGTGAGCGAATGGGACACATCTCTTTAGTAGTTCCAGTTGCGCATATATGGTACTTTAGATCGTTACCAAATAAAATTGGGTATTTATTAGGTCTTCCTACTAAAAAACTGGATCAAATTATATATTATGAAAGATATGTAGTTATCCAAGCAGGTATTGCAAAGGATGCAGAAGGAGAAGATTTAAATAGATTAGACTTTTTAACAGAAGAAGAGTATTTGGATATTCTGGATGCACTTCCAATGGAAAATCAATACCTTGAGGATACTGATCCAAATAAATTCAATGCAAAAATGGGTGCAGAGGCATTGCATGATTTGCTTAAAACCATGGATTTAGATTCGACTTCTTACGAGTTGCGTCATAAAGCAAATACAGAGACTTCTGTTCAACGTAAAAATGAGGCATTAAAAAGATTGCAAGTTGTGGAAGCAATGCGCGATTCTCAAACAAGAATTGAAAACCGTCCAGAATGGATGATCGTGAAAGTAGTGCCAGTTATTCCACCTGAATTACGTCCGTTAGTGCCGTTAGATGGTGGTCGTTTTGCAACTTCTGATTTGAATGACTTATACCGTCGTGTGATTATTAGAAATAATCGTTTGAAACGATTAATCGAAATTAAAGCGCCAGAGGTAATTTTGAGAAATGAGAAGCGTATGCTTCAGGAGTCTGTTGATTCTTTGTTCGATAATTCTAGAAAATCTTCTGCGGTTAAAACAGAGTCTAATAGACCATTGAAATCTTTATCAGATTCATTAAAAGGTAAGCAAGGCCGTTTCCGTCAAAATTTATTGGGTAAACGTGTTGATTATTCTGCACGTTCAGTAATTGTTGTTGGTCCTAGTTTGAAATTACACGAGTGTGGATTACCAAAGGATATGGCTGCTGAGTTATACAAACCATTTATTATTCGCAAATTAATAGAAAGAGGTGTTGTTAAAACAGTCAAATCTGCAAAGAAAATTATAGATAAAAAAGAACCAATAGTTTGGGATATTTTGGAGAATATATTAAGAGGACATCCAGTTCTTTTAAATAGAGCTCCTACTCTTCACAGATTGGGTATTCAAGCATTCCAGCCGAAATTGATCGAAGGAAAAGCAATTAGACTTCATCCACTGGTTACGACTGCATTCAATGCCGATTTTGATGGGGACCAGATGGCAGTCCATTTACCTTTAGGTAATGCGGCAATTTTGGAAGCGCAATTATTGATGCTGGCTTCACATAACATATTGAATCCAGCTAACGGAGCTCCTATTGCTGTACCTTCTCAGGATATGGTCTTGGGTCTTTATTATATTACAAAATCTAAGAAAAGTACAAAAACCGATATTGTAAAAGGTGAAGGTGGAACATTTTATTCTCCCGAAGAAGTAATTATTGCATACAATGAAGGGGCTCTTGACCTACATGCGTCTATCAAAGTCAGAACTCGTGATATAGATGAGAATGGTGAACAAAAATTACAGTTAATTGAGACAACTTGTGGTCGAGTTATTTTCAATGAACGAGTTCCATCTGAAGCTGGATATATCAACGATGTAATGACGAAGAAAGCTCTTCGTGATATGATAGGCGAAGTTCTAAAAGTTTGTGGAACAGCACGTTCGGTATCATTTTTAGATGAAATTAAAGAACTTGGTTATGAAATGGCCTTTACAGGTGGATTATCGTTTAATCTTGAGGATATCATTATTCCAAAAGAAAAAGTAACTTTGGTCGCAAAGGCGGAAGTTGATGTGAAAGAAGTAATGGACAACTATAATATGGGTCTTATTACAAATAATGAACGTTACAATCAAATTATTGATATTTGGACGCATACCAATTCTAGATTGACGCATACCTTGATGGATCAATTGAAAAATGATCAGCAAGGGTTTAACTCAATTTATATGATGTATGATTCAGGAGCACGTGGTTCGAAAGAACAAATTCGTCAGCTTTCTGGAATGCGTGGATTAATGGCAAAACCTCAGAAATCTGGAGCATCTTCTCAAGATATAATTGAGAATCCAATTCTGTCTAATTTTAAAGAAGGACTTTCAATTTTAGAATACTTTATTTCTACTCACGGTGCACGTAAAGGTCTAGCGGATACAGCATTAAAAACAGCCGATGCAGGTTACCTTACTCGTCGTTTGGTTGATGTTGCACAGGATGTTGTAATTAATGACCACGATTGTGGAACTCTAAGAGGTCTGATAGCTGTGCCTTTAATGAAAAATGATGATATCGTTGAACCATTAAAAGATAGAATAATCGGTAGAACTTCTTTGATTAATATTTATCACCCCAAAACAGATGATTTAATTGCGGAGGAAGGGAAGTTAATTTCTGAGGATACTGCAAATGCAATTGAAGCTGCTGGAATTGATGAAGTTGAAATTCGTTCAGTTCTTACTTGTGAAAGAAGAAAAGGAGTTTGTTCTAAATGTTATGGGTTAAACCTTGCAACTCAACGACCTGCTCAAATTGGTGATTCTGTGGGAGTAGTTGCTGCACAATCTATTGGTGAACCAGGTACACAGTTGACTCTGCGTACTTTCCACGTGGGGGGTACAGCATCTAATATTGCGGATGATTCTGATTTAAAAGCAAAAACGGATGGTACTTTAGAAATCGATGCACTAAGAACAATAGAAAGAAAGGATAAAGATGGCACGAAAACTATTGTCGTTGGACGTTCTGCTGAAGTAAAGATTACCGATAAGAAAGGTAATGTAACAATGACAGCGAATATTCCTTATGGTTCTGAGTTGATCGTTGAAAATAACGTTAAATTGAAAAAAGACGATGTTATTTGTAAATGGGATCCATACAATGCTGTTATTATTTCAGAAGTAAAAGGAACAGTTGTCTTTGATTGCATTGAAGAAGGCTTCACTTACAGAGAGGAAGTTGATGAACAAACAGGATTTACTGAGAAAGTAATTACAGAAACCAGAGATAAGAAAAAGAATCCTGCGATACACATCATTGATTCCAAATCAAAGGAAGTATTGAGAGAATATAGCTTACCTGTTGATGCTCATATTGCTGTGAAGGAAGGTGATAAATTGAACGGTGGTGAAATTTTAGTTAAAATTCCTCGTAAGGCTGGTAAATCAGGCGATATCACTGGAGGTCTTCCTCGTGTTACAGAATTATTTGAAGCACGTAACCCATCTAACCCTGCTGTTGTTTCCGAAATTGATGGAGTTGCAGAGTACGGAAAAATTAAACGGGGTAATCGTGAAATTCAAATTACATCTAAGACTGGAGAAGTCCGTAAGTATTTAGTTCCACTTTCTAAGCATATATTGGTGCAAGAGAATGATTTTGTAAGAGCAGGGCAACCTTTATCAGTTGGTGCAATTACGCCAAAGGATATTCTTAATATTGAAGGACCAACGAAAGTTCAAGAGTACATTGTTAACGAGATACAAGAAGTTTATCGTTTGCAAGGTGTGAAAATTAATGATAAGCATTTCGAAGTATTAGTTCGTCAAATGATGTTGAAAGCACAAATTCTTGATTCAGGAGACACAAAATTCCTAGAGGGTCAATCGGTTCATAAAGCAGATATCATTGAAGAAAATGATGCCGTTTATGATATGATGGTAGTTATTGATGCTGGAGAATCAGAAGAAATGAAAGAAGGAATGATTGTTTCTGCGCGTAAGTTAAGAGATGAGAATTCTCAATTGAAAAGAGCCGATAAGAAAATGGTGGAAGCAAGAAATGCTGTTCCGGCAACATCAACACCATTGTTGCAAGGAATTACAAGAGCATCTTTGCAGACTCAATCATTTATTTCTGCAGCATCGTTCCAAGAAACGACGAAGGTATTGAACGAAGCCGCAATTTCAGGTAAGGAAGATTATTTACTTGGATTGAAAGAGAATGTAATTGTTGGACATTTAATCCCAGCAGGAACAGGATTCAGAAGCTTCCAAAAAATGTTGGTTGGATCTAAAGATGAATTAAAAGAATTAACTGAAAAAGCAGAATCTTCAAATGGTACAGAAACCGCAGAAGTTATTGCTGAATAAAGTTTTTTATTCATGATAATTAAAGGGGATTGTGAAAGCAATCCCTTTTTTCGTGCCTAAAAAATTCTTAACTTTACAACATGGAAGAGAAGAAAGAAAATCAAATTAATATTGAATTAACGGATGAAATTTCATCAGGAGTTTATACGAACCTTGCAATAATAACACATTCTCCATCAGAATTCGTGTGTGATTTTATACAAATGATGCCAGGTGTACCAAAAGGTAAAGTTAGATCTCGTGTGATTATGACCCCTCAAAATGCAAAACGATTAATGCGTGCATTGCAAGAAAATGTGGAAAAATTTGAACAAACTTTTGGAACTCTAGATGAATCTGGAACACCACCAATGCCTCCAATGAATTTTGGTACTCCCACAACACAGGCTTAATTTATTTCTGTTATTTCTTAACTTATTCTACTTTTTTACGTTATATTAGTAAAGAAGGGTTATGGAAAATAGAATATTCACACCGCCAAAAGCTATTTTACTACTTGTAAATATGGCCGTTATACTTGTACTAGTATCATCCTGCAAGAAATATACAACTCCAAATAGAGTTTCCAAAGTCATTGTAAAAGATAGTTGGAGAATTCAATCATTTTTCTTTCAGGGAAATTCAATAACAATAGATTTTTCGGGTCAAGTCTTTTCTTTTGAAGATGAAGGAGGAGTACTTGCAAAGGGAATCACAGGCAACGTTGGAGTTTGGGATGTTGGAGCAAATAAAAATCCAGCAATCTTGTACCTTTCCAATTTTCTTAACTACCCAATGATGACACTCAATGATGACTGGACAGTTGATTCTTGTAGTAAGAAAGAAATAAAACTTTCGTCTGGAGAGAATAGTTTGAGTTTGATTAAGGTGGATAATTAAAGGTTAATTTCTCCCAATGAATTCGAGAAAGTATTTCGATCGAATATAAAATTCTGCAATTATTAGATTTGATATCCAACTAGTATAGGCTAGCATCAAATAGGCATCGGCTGGTAGAATATTAATGTTAAAGACATCTATCAAATAAGCATAAAAGCGAAGAGTTACGGCAGATAATGTCAAAGCATAGCTGCGAATCATCCACTTTGCGTGTGATGCAATCTCTTTATTTTTAATTTTTCGGTAAGCTAAAAAAGTAAATAATATCCATAAAATAGAAAGTATAACAAAGCTCGTTTGGGTTATTCTTCCACCATTTGCGTAAAGAGACATAATGAATGCAGAAGGGCCGGATACAAATAAAACAGTGACCACATATATTTTACCAAGTATCTGATGAATTTTAGGTCTTTTATTGAGTAGTTGTTGGCTAAATTGAAATAGTCCAGTTAAGATAATAATTGGACTTGAAAATACATGTATATAGAAACTTGCTCGCCAAATTTTGATGTGATAAATTAATTGCTTTGTTTCTAGAAAGTCAACATGTTTTTCAAAATGAATGTAGGGTAAAGAAAGTAGAATCAATAAATACGATGAATAAAGAATCACTATAAAGGCTACTATATTCAATGATTTTTTAAAAAAAGAAGTCATGCCTACATATACATTGGCCATATTGTTCTGCTACTGTCCACTTTTTGTAGGTACAGCTCATATTCGTCCATTTTCACGATGTGAAATATCTCATTTTGCTCAAAGAGAGAGTTTTTTTCCCAGTCTATAATCAACTTTGTCAAATTGAATGACCAAGTTCCTTTAATTTTCTTGTATTGCTCAATCCTATTTTCACTATCAGTTTCAGGATAATACTTGAACTCAACAAAACCATCCTCATTGAAATAATATTCACCAATAGTGTCTGATGAAGCATCAAAGAAGCTGGTGATGGTACTTTCTGTCAATTTTTCTGGATCATACTTCTCCCTAACATATTTTTTTAATGTGAATGATTTTGGTTTTATCGCGCCACTATTTGATGTCCAAATTGCAGTTGGCTCGATATCTGCATCGAAAAAAGTTAAATTAAAGATACCGTCAAATTCATGATCCCCTGGTTCAGCAAGTGTCATATAAATCGTGTCGTTTGATTTTAAGACCTTCCCAGATATATTTCTTTGCAAACCTTTATGAATATCATAACCCAAAGCGTTTGTTGAACTGACATAAGTTACAACAATTCGAATAGAACTTCCCGCAAAGTCACCAGAATAAATCCCCTTTAAAGTATCGTAGTTAAAATCGTCTTCAGAAATCATATCTGGTTGAATCTCTACTTCTTTAATAATTTCTATTGTTTTGGGTTCTTCTCTACAAGAAAGAAAGACCAATGCAATTAACATCAAATAAACAATTTTCATGATAGCAGAATTCATTTAGTTAAAACTACAAAAAATAGTAATGCGAAATACGATTTACCAATTCGTGAATTGGATATCCAAGTAAACCCTTTAATTTATTTGTTTATTTAAAATGCTATTTGCTTAAAGTTAATTAAAAAGGGAAAGAGCTTTTACGCCTTGTCGTAAATAATACATATCTCTTTTCTTGAAGTCAATTATTAAGGGATTTAGTAATAGGTCAGGTTCTTTTATTTCTAAGGGTTTATCAACCTTCTCAAGTTGTGAGTAAAAGGAGTTTGGATTAATATAAAGATGCAATTTGGAATGAGGCAGTTTTACTAAAATTGTTCCTGCATTGCCACGGTAGAAACTTCCTCCGGCTTTCCTTCCAATCAATTTAGCATTGGCTAATGTTTTTAGATTGCTGGCGAGAATCGCTGCAGCAGAAAATGTTCCTTCATCAGTAATGACTATTATATTGCCATGAAAAATCAACGAAGTATCGACTTCTTTTGTTTTTACTATACCGCGGTCAAATTTTTTGGCATGTTGTAATCGAGATTGTTTTTTACTAATTTTTCGATGCTTGTAGTAATTTGCATCTAGTTTTTTTATATGGCGTGATTCTATTCCTTTCTTAGGTTTACCTACAACGTATCTACCTATGGTTACATCCTTACCAACTATATATCTCATAAAGGAATACTGCATGACGCCTCCAGTGTTTCCTCTAAGGTCAATAATTAATTCGTTAATATTTCGGTTTTTTATTTTTTTAAATGAACGAACAAGAAAAGCCTCATATTTCTTTCCGATCGACATAGAGAATGACCGAAACCTGAAGTAGCCTTTATTGTTGACTATTGCGAACTCTCCTAAATTTCCTTCGTTTTCCTGGTACCTACCTTCACTTTTTTCTAAGCGATTATTAATTGTATAAACAGGTGCAGTGCCTGTTAGAAAATAAATAGATGCAGTGTCTTTATTGTCCAAGTAAGTAACTTCAATAGAATCTTTCTCAAAAGGTGAGCTAATGTGTCGAAAAAATTCAAAAAGTTGAGCAGATTGATAATATTTAAAATCAATGGCGTCCTCATCTGAAGAAAGATACAAACCAATCTTATTCATCATTTGTTCAATAGTATTTCCATCGATTGTTAATATCTCAGTACCAGGTTTTATCTTTTTATTTGATTGGAATTTATTTTTTCCTTCCTTCAAAATAGGTAAATCTTGTTCAGCGAGCTTATTCACCACGAGCCGTTTTCCTATTAGATAATAATCAATAGGTAATGAATTTCTGCTAGCTAGCCAACTTCTAAATATTGATTTATTGGGTTGCACTTGCGTATGTCCACTTTGAATTTTTGCCAATGCCGCACTGAAATATTTGAATTGATCTAGCTTTGACTGCACTTTTGAAAAAATTGCATCTAATTTATCGAAATAAAAGAGCACACTATCCTTACTAATGTGAAGGTCAATTTTACTTTCTTTTGCAAGTACAATTTCTTTAAATATGCTGAAATCTTTCCTTTGCTTTCTTATGTTACTAGATTTACTCGCACTCAAGAGGAGGAATAGGCTAAAAAACAATATTAGTTGTGACGAGTTATGCATCTTTCTGTAACTAAGAACGTGAAAAAATTAGAAATGTCACATTTAATATGACTTTATTTTAATTTTTCTTCCGCCAAGGTAGAATAGTAACCTTTTTTTTCTGCAATATCCTCAAATATTTCAAGAGCTTTGTTTCTATTCATAAGTTTTTCATACGAAAGAGCGATTATCCACAAAGCTTCTTCATCAAAGTTATTGAATTCACTCTTAAAGCAGTTTTCGAATTTGACAATAGCTTTCTCGTATTCGCCTAAATTATACAAACAAAGACCACCATAAAAATTAGCATTTACATCTAATTTATATGACTTTATTATTGTTTCAAACCGAGCCAACGCTCTTTTGTACTTTGCTTTATTGAAATAACGGATAGATTTTTCTAGATATTGCATATACGGAATGTCTACGGTCCCCCAATCACCAACGAAATCTTCAGAATTCTTATTCTCTTTATTTGCAGAAGTACCAGTAAGTGTCAGTTGCTTAGTTTGAACGATAGGATTACTTCTGGATTTACGATAATCAATCAACTTCAAGTCATTCAAGTATATCTCTTTGGCCAGTGTCCGATTACTAATAATTGTTGATTTTTTTTTGACTTGCGCTAATGCGTTAGGATCTAGTAGTGGTAATTCTAATTCAACTTCTTCTATACCTGCAAAATCACCTTTAATTTTAGCAATGTTTAATTGATCTTGAGCAGGTGCTTCTATCATTAAAGCGATCTCTTTTGGAAGAATAACATCTGCAGATTCTATATTGATTTCATTTTTTTCATGAGCAATAGAAATTTGTGTAATAAATTCTTTACTTTTTACTGTGATAGGGGTTCCTACTTCTAGCTTCTGATAAATTAAAACAGACGCTACTCCTATGGTCAATGCAATGAAAGCAGTAAACCAATGAAAAGATTTTCTAGGGAGTATCTTCCTGTTGATTTTAGTCAAAATTGATGTATTATAAGATAAGTCTTCCCAACCTTCCATAGCATCCTGATCAAATGAACTGCTTGCCGCTTTTTGTTCAATAGAATTTCTCAATTCTTCAGAGCCATTCTCGTAGGACCCTATATCCTTAAGAGTGAGATTTCTTTCCGAAGAGAAAATATCTTTATACTTGTTTAAATTCTTCACAATTCTCTAATTTAATTTTCAAATTTCTTTTGCCATTTTGAATAGCACTTTTTATTGATTTAATTTCCATACTTAACAGTTTAGAAATTTCTTGGTAACTTTTCCGCTCTATATAAAATAGAAGAATACATTTTTTTTGATGATCTTTAAGCGTGTCAATTAATGACTCTAATTTAATGAGCTGAGCATCCTTAATGATTACATTTTCTATAGAATTGTCTTGTTCAATTCTGTAATTTTCCGACTCGGGAGTCAACTCAATTTTGTCGACTCCTTTTTTTCTAAACAATTGAAATACTTCATTTTTGGTAACAGTATATAACCAAGACTTAAAGTTATTAATATCAGATCGTATTATTCTGGCTGGAAGTTTTTCAAACACAGTCATAGTTATATCCTCTGCATCCTGTTTGTTTTTCGAATATTTCATGGATACTCCCAGAACAAGATGTCCATATCTACTAAACAATTCTCCAATAATTAGGGAAACTTGCTCTTTTTTGTACAAAAGAATTAATTCCTCATCAGTTAATTTTTGATATGTTTTACGTCGACTAAATAGCATTTAATATAAAGATGCAAGAAATAATTGGTTTCCATAATAAATAGTTGATTATTTTTATAGTATGAAAAAGATTGGATTAATTACATCAGGAGGAGATGCACCAGGAATGAATGCTTGTGTTAGAGCTATTACAAAATATTGTTTAAATGAAGGAATAATTCCGGTTGGATTTAAAGATGGTTATCAAGGTGTAATCGATAATGAATTCTGTGAATTAACTTTTATGGATGTTAATAATATAGTACAAAGTGGTGGAACTATATTGGGTACTTATAGAAGCAATCAGTTTAGAACGAGAGAAGGGAGGGACAAGGCTATTCTTAACCTGAGAAAGAATAAGATTGATGCATTTATTTGTATTGGAGGTGATGGAACTTTCACTGGTGCCGGTATTCTATCTGAAGAAATGAATATCCCAATTGTAGGAATACCAGGAACCATAGACAATGATATTTACGGTACAGATCACACGATAGGATATGACACAGCGTTAAATACGGTTGTCGAGGCGGTAGACAAAATAAGAGATACAGCCGGCAGTCATAATCGTATTTTTTTCATTGAAGTGATGGGTAGAAATGCAGGATTTATTGCATTAAATTCAGCCATCGCTTCTGGAGCGGAGTCTGTTTTAATTCCCGAAGAACATACCGACATAGAAGAAGTAGCAAAGGATTTAATGGAACAAAATAAAGGAAGGCGAAGCTCAATTGTCATTGTTGCAGAAGGCGATGATGGAGGAGGAGCCAAAGAAATAATGACAAAGGTAAAGCCATTAATGAAAGGATACTCGTTGCGTTATTCTGTGTTGGGTCATATTCAAAGGGGAGGAAGACCATCTGCTTTTGATAGAATGCTTGCAACGAGAATGGGTGCATTTGCGATGGAAAGAATATTAGCGGGAGAATCTAATGTAATGATTGGTTCTAGAGGAGATGGCTTACATACGTTACAAATACAAGATGCAATTCAAATTTCTGCGGCTCCTGACATGACTAAATTGGGAATGTTACAGAAGTTAAGGACCTTAGGTTAACTTTTTTAATTTCTTTCACTTTGTAATTCAATGAGTTAAGTATTGTTAGGAAAAAAGATATTTTTTTTTTGATAAAAAGCTATTGTTGTATAGAAAAGAGTGTCTATCTTTGCCCCCCGCTTAGAGCGCTAGGTGTTGGATTTGA
>CAXBMR010000042.1:0-19737 GCA_963976995.1 uncultured Fluviicola sp. | reverse complement strand
TGAGGAATTGCCTGTTGGGAGTTATTTTTATGTGATAGAAACGGGTGTCTCGGCTCCGCTCGACAACCCTTCTACGGAAACGTTTCACAACCCAAACGCCTCCCAAACGGCGGCTGAGGTTCTCGAAGCCAAGTTGAGGGGAAGTGTTACTGTGGTGAGGTAAGTGCTGACAAGAATAAAGAAATGAGTAAAGTTAAGGGTGAAGTGTAGAGACTGTGTAGTCTAACTTTCTAACCATAAACCCTCATTCTCCCATCAATTCTGCCAACTCCTCACCAACCAAAGTTCCTATTGCAACTCCCATACCTCCTAAACGAATGCCGCAATAAATATTTTCTTTCATTTGCTTGATTATCGGCTTTTTTGATGTTCCGACTCCCATTATTCCAGCCCAATTATAGTCTATTTCATAGTTTGTTTCGGGAAGAATAACGTTTTTCAGCAATTCATGGAGTTTATTCAAAATTAAATTGGAATTTTCTAATTCTGTTGTTGTTTCTTCTTCAAAAGCAAGATTTCTTCCACCTCCCAACAATATTCTGTTATCAATATTTCTAAAATAATAATAACCGCTGTCGTAATGAAAGGTTCCTTTAATCTTTAAATCTTTGATTGGCTTTGTAATTAACACTTGTGCTCTTGCTGGCTGAACGTCTTCTTTGGGAAAAAATTGTTTTGCAAATCCATTCGTGCAAACGGCTACTTTTGACGAGTGTATTTCACCAATATTAGTAACTGTTAGAACACTATTTTCAACTGAAGAAATTTCCTTTGCTTCAATCCCAAAAAGAACAGAAATATTATTTGCTACCGCCTTTTTGTAAAAAGTATCATTCATTTTTGCAGTATCTATTTGACCTTCTAACTTATTGTAAATACTTGAATGGATATTTTGTAACCCAAATTTCTTGTAATTTTGATTGTCAATAGAATAAACAGAGTTAATTCCTGTTATTTCTTCTGTTTTTCTGTTCAAATAGTCCATTTTTTCTATAGTCTCATCATACAATTTTGTATCAGTCTTAACTATCAAGTCCCATGAGCCATTGACTATTAGTTCAAGATTGGATTCTCCAAGAAGCGACTTTAATTTTTGAAGACCTTTCCATCTTAAAGCAACGGTTTTCCAAACTTCCTTTTCTGGAATTGTTTGTAAATCCGAAATTAGCTCGGTTGCACTACCAAAACAGGCGAAACCTGCATTTTTTGAACTAGCTCCCGATGGCAAATAGCCTCTTTCTAAGATAACTATTTTTGCATCTTTGTTTAAGTTTCGGAGATAAATAGCCGTACTGTAGCCAACAATTCCAGCACCAATTATAAGGAAGTCAATTCCGTCAAAAAAACTTTTTTTCTCCCAATAACTGAGTTTTTTAATGTCTAGCATGGTCTTTGTGTATGTTATTTCGAACTATTTTAACCATATTTGTATAAAATAATTCAATCAAATTTAAACCTTTTCTGTAACTCGTTGTACAGGATTACGTTTAAAAGATATTGTATGAGGTATATTGTCGTCTTATTTGTACTCTTTTTGTCCACTGGCGCGTGGTCACAGATAATTCCTTTTGTTGTAAAAGGAGTTATTGAAAACTCGGATGCTGGAAAGCGAGAGGGGGGAGTAAAAGTCTCATTTATTCAAGAGGGAGCATCACTTTATACGACAACAACTGCTTCAAGTGGTAAATATTCACTGAAAGGTGATTTTGATGCTTCTAAACCTTATAAAATTGTTTTTGATAAAGCAGGACTGGTTTCTAAGTTTGTTTCTTTTGATTTTTCAAGAATGAATGAGGAAGATTACCCTGCAGGTGATTTTCGACCAGTAGAAAGTTTAGATATTACCTTATTTAAAGAACGAGAGAACGCTGATTTTTCTTTCTTAAAGAATGAACCAGTAGCCAAATTTGACTGGAATACACGTCAAATGCAACCTAGAAATGATGCTGTTGCTTCGAATAACATGAAGCTTCGGATTTTAAAGCTGTTAGCGGATGCAGACAAGGACAAAGCAGCAGCAGAAATAAATTACCAAAAGGCAATTACGGCTGCAGATAAATTTTTCGGTGAGAAAGAATATGAACAAGCTTTAGCCAAGTACGAAGAAGCATTAGGATACAAACCAACAGAAAAATATCCTGCGGATAAAATTATAGAATTAGATGCATTACTGCAAGCGCAGCAGGCGTCAGATTTAGCCGAAAAACAAGAAAATGAAGAATACTATAACCTAATTGAAGCAGCAGATAATTTAAGAGATCAAGATCAATTGGAGAAAGCTGTTTCTAAATATCAAGAAGCATTAACAAAGAAAACAGAACAATATCCAAAGGACCAGATAACAACGCTTAAAAAAACCATCGCAGACAGAAAAAAAGAACTTGAAAATCAAGCTAAGTATGATGATGCAATCAAACGTGCAGATTCTTTCTTTAAGCAAAATAGCCTTCGAGCGGCGAAAGATAAATATACAGAAGCTTCATCATTAAAACCTTCTGAGCAATATCCCATTGCTAAACTTAAAGAAATTGCTGATAAAATGGGTGCTTTGGAAAAGCAAGAAGCGATTAAGAAAAAATACAACGATGCTATTACAGCAGCTGATGCATTATTTTCCAGTGATAACTTTGAAGAAGCAAAAGCAAAATACAAAGAAGCATTGACTTTTGAAAGTTCGGCAACCTACCCGAAAGAGCGCATTGTTTTATGTGAAAAAGCCATAGCAGATGCAGAAGAACTGAAAAAGCAAGAAGAACAAATTTCCCAACTATTGCAAGAGGGTGCCGCTGCCATGATAAGCAAAGAATGGGAATTGGCTAAAACAAAATTCACAGAAGTTCTTTCCATTGAAGATACAAACACAACAGCAATAGAAAAATTAGCATTAGTTGAAAGTGAACTAGCGAAAGCGAGTGATTTAGCTCTTCAGCAAGAGAAATATAAAGAATTGCTTAAAGAAGGTGATGAACAAAAATCTACTGAGAAATATGTCGAGGCATTAGCAAAATACACAGAGGCAAAAGCAATCGATGCAACTACGGAGGTACAAACTAGAATAGACGAGGTGCAAACCAAAATTAAGGAATTAGCTGATAACGAGGCTTCTGAAAAATTGAAAAAAGAGAATTACGAAGCCGCGATCACTGCTGCTGATAATGCTTTTGATCTTGCTAGTTGGGACGAAGCACAAAAGAAGTATAGAGAAGCAATGACTTTTGATGCATCTCAGAGCTATCCATCTGAGCGATTGTCAAAAATTGATGAATTAATTGCGGAAGAAAAAGAAAAAGCAGACAAAGAGGCGGAGGAATTGGCAAAATCGAAAGCTCAAAAGGAAAAATATAATGCAGCGATTACTGTAGCTGATAATGCTTTTAATTTGGCTAATTGGAGCGAAGCACAAAGAAAATATAGAGAAGCAATGACTTTCGATTCATCACAGAGTTACCCTTCTGAGCGATTATCCAAAATTGATGAATTAATTGCAGAAGAGAAAGCAAAAGCATATAAAGAAGCGGAAGAATTAGCTAACGCCAAAGCAAAGAAAGCAAGTTACGATGTAGCCATAAAAAAGGCGGATGGATTATTTAGTTCATCTAAATTAGAGGATGCGATTACAAAATACCGAGATGCAATTCTAATCGACGATACACAATCCTATCCAACCGAACAAATAGTTAAGGCAGAGAAGATGATTGCAGAAAAGCAATCGAAAGCAGAGCAAATTGCTGCAGAAGCAAAAAAGAAAGAACAAGTAGAGAAATTGTTAGAAGAAGGAATTGTTTTACTTTCAAATGAACAATTGGAAGACGCGAAATCCAAATTTCAAGAAGCGCTGTTAATTGATACTTCGAATGCAACGGCAACAGCAAAAATTAATGAGATTGATGGTTTAATAACTGCTAGAGCGGAATTGAATGATAAAAATGCGAAATACGATGATTTATTATCTCAAGCAAGTAAAAAGGAAATATCTCATGATTATCAGGGAGCCATATTTAAATATGCTGAAGCATTAAATATTAAACCCAATGAAACATTTCCAGAAACTAAAATAGAAGAATTAAAGAATTTGATTGCTGATGAGGCTGAAACAAAAACAATAGATGAGAAATACCAGAAATTCATGGATAAGGGTGATGATTTGATGGCTCATCAAGATTATTTAGGCGCCATTAAAGAGTACAACAATGCACTTGGTGTGAAACCGTCGGAGAAAGAACCTGCTGACAAAGCAGCAGAAGCTGTGCGTCTTGAGAAATTAAAAGATGCCGATTCGGACAAACAGTATGAAAAAATCATTACAGTTGCTCAATCAAAAATTGATGGAGCTGAGTATGATCGCGCTGTTGAGTTGTTAGAAAGAGCAAAAGGCCTTCGACCTACTGATGACAGACCTCAAAAAATGCTTAACAGAGTTGTTCTTCTCAAAAAACAAGAAGCAGAATTTATTTCATTAATGAACGAAGGAAATTCTTTAGGGTCAAATGGAAAGTACGAAAAGGCAATCCTTAAGTTTGAGGAGGCAGGAAGAAAAAAACCGACAGCAATTGAACCAGAAGAGAGAATTGCAGAAATGCGACGATTATTATCAGATTCTAATTCGGCGGCTCAAAAAGAAGGTCTCTACAAAGATTACATCGAGAAAGGAAATTCTAACTTATCTTCAGAGAGCTATGTGATGGCATTAACGCATTACCAGAATGCATTATCAGTAAAACCTGGTGATATTATCGCGCAGAACAAAATTAACGAGGTGCAACAAATTCTGGATGACCTTTCCAATCTTAAAAATGCTGAATTAGACCTGAAGAATAAATTTGATGTCTTGGTGAAGGTTGCAGATGGATCTTTTGCGTCAGGCTCATATATTCCTGCCAAAGAAAAATATGAAGAAGCATTGGCCTTGAAACCTGGAAACTCGTATGTGATGTCGCAAATTGAAGAATGCGTGAAACAAGAACGTTTGATAAGTGGGGCACAGGCAGAGAAAGAATATCGAAAAATTATTACGGCAGCGGATAATAATTTTGAGAGTGAAACCTATGATAAAGCGAAAAATTATTATGAAAGAGCATTGATGTTCAAACCGGGTGATTCTTACCCTAAAGAAAAATTGGCTGAGATTAATGCAATTTTAAATCCAGTAAGTATTGAATCGGCTAAATTAGAAGATCTCGGCGACCCTTTTGATAGTTCTATCATGGACGGTTCTTTTATTCTTGCGAAGGCGGAAGAGAAAAGAAAGGCTTTGAAAAAGAATAAGATAAACAGGAAATTGGAAAAAATCAATAAAAGTGCGTTGGCTAAAACGACAGATAAAATGACGGATCATTATGAAACATCCAATGATATCTATATGGCTTATGAGAGAATTACTATTGATGCAGCTGAAAGTAACCTCAACCAAGATGAAATTGCCGCGGCATTGAGAAAAGCAAGATTTGAATTAGAAATGAAAGATGCGGAAGACTTGCAATATGAAAAGTCAGAGAATGTTGGGGATCAGCTAATGCTTAATGATATCACTGAGAGTTCTGCCCTTGAGTATGGTGAAAAGGAAGCTGTTTATACAGAAAATTCTTCTAAAATGAATGATTATAAAGTTGCTCAGTCAGACAAACGTTCTGAAGAAATATTAAGTGATTATGAAACGAACATTAATTCTGACCAAGAACTGATTGTTATCAAATCTAAATTCAAAGATGGAATGAATGAGCGTTATGATGAACGAGCAGAAGTTGTTGAAGGTGTGAAGACGGTTAAGGCAAAGGCTACCGAAGTACTCTCTGATATTTCAATGGAAAATAATTCTTCTTTATTGGAAAGTCAAGGTGAACTTGATGATGTTCAAGTTGCCAGAGAGGAATTCTCTAAAACAGAAAACATCTATGCAGAAGAGAATAACGAAGCACTCAAAAAAGGGGTAAAAGAATTAGCTGAAGCCCATGACAATGAAATGTATCGCGAGAATGTTAAGTACAGAGAAAATAAATCTGTATTGGATAAAGAGACTAAATTGAACTCTGAAATTAACGATATCGCCAAAGATGCACATGATAAAAAAATAGCTTATGTGGAGAGAATGGATAAAAAAGCACACATTGCAAATGTAGATGGTCTTGAAGGTGATTACGATGATAGATTGTATGCAGAAAAACAAATTAACAACAGTTATGCAAAAGTTACAGAAACGTCCAATGAAGAAAAGAATAAATTGGAAGAAAGTAACACAGCCTTGGTTGAAGTAAATAGAACTCACGTAGCGAAGGAATCTGCCATAAATATTGGAAAAAAGGAAGATCTTTACGAGGCTCAAAGTAAGCTAAATAACGTTTCTGATAAGCCTATAGAGAAGCCAATTATTGCCAACTCTCTTGGGGATGAATACCCTGAAGGCGTATCTCAAGAATCTTTTACTCGAAGTGATAGTGATGGATTGGTAACTACAATTATTACGCGTAGGGTAGTGGTTATTGAAGGGCATGCAAATGTATATGTAAGAACACAATCGTTAAACGGAATAACCTATAGTAAAAATGGAAAACCTAGTCTGTCGGCAACTTGGAGCAAAGAAACACAAGGGTCTCATTTGGAGCGTCATTATTAGTATTGGTTCATTAAGCTCATGCTCTAGTTCGGATGTATCAACTGACTTTAGTAAAGAAATCCATGGTAAAACGCAAGGTACGACCTATTCAATAATCCTTGCCGGAGAAGGCAACGAAATCACAAAAAATCAAATCGATTCTATTTTTTTAGCCTTTGATATGGCTTTATCTACCTATGTTTCAGAGTCTGCTATTTCTTTGATTAATAATTCCAAGGATTCTATTACAATTGCCGACAATCAAGACCTTTTTAAGGACTGCTATCAATTGAGTGCTCATATTTATTCAATTACAAATGGTGCTTTTGATCCTTCCGTCTTTCCTCTAGTGAAAGGCTGGGGCTTTATGAATAAGATGGATTCTCCTTTGACAAAGAGTGAAGTTGATTCTATTCTTCAATTTGTTTCTTTTGAGAATAATAAGTTACACTCCGTTTCTTTTAAAGGTGATTCAGTTCAGGTTGTGAAATCTGATTCAAATTTTAAAATTGACTTTAACGCCGTTGCACAAGGTCAATCTGTTGACTTAATTGCAAGTTACCTCGATGGAAAAGGCTACTCTAATTATTTTGTGGAAATTGGCGGAGAGTTAAAAGTAAAAGGTAAGAATAGAGAAGGAGGAGCTTGGAGAATCGGAATAGACGCTCCAAAAGAGAACTTGTCATCGAGAGAATTAGAAAATATTTTAAGTCTGTCTAATAAAGCAGTAGCAACAAGTGGTAATTACAGAAAATTCTATATTAAAGATGGAAAAAAATATGCACATACCCTCAATCCAAGAACAGGGTTTCCAGTGCAACATTCTCTATTAAGTGTGACGGTTGTTGCCGAAGATTGTGCAACGGCAGATGCTTTTGCAACTGCTTTTATGGTGATTGGAAAAGAAGCGACTTTAAATTTTGTAAAGAACAATCCCCAAGAGAATTTGGAAGTATATTTATTATCTGCAGGAAAAGATGGAGCCATAATTCGTGACATGTCATCGGATTTCGAAAAATTTCTGACAGAATGAGGTATTAACAAGTACTTTGTGAGTAAATTTTTAAGAAGTAAAACTAGAAATAGGAATTAATCATGTAATTTCAACGAAATGGATAAATTAAAGGACAGTAAATTGTTAAAAATAGTCATGCTAACGACCATGCTTATTTTTGCAGGAATGGTTATCGTTTATTATTGGAATAGCGATTCTCTGGAAAGTATGAAATATATTCCAATGAGAATACTAATTTTTGTTTTCGGATATATTTTAATTCAAATTTCTAAACGTTTTGTATTTCGAAAGCAAAATTGGTGGGACTGGTTATATTATATAGGACTAATCGCAGTCATTCTGCCTGTATATTTTGTGAGTGATACAAGTTTAGAGACTTTTCAAATGATAGCTAAAATTGGAACGATATCTTTAGTTATTCCAATTGTTTTTGATTTGATTCAATTAATAAAAAGTAGAATATGAAAAAAATTATATTGGGTTCAATTGTGCTATCTCTTATCGCGATTGCATATTCTTTTACGTATGAAGTGAAGGATAACAAAGTAAAGGAAATTAAATGGTATTCATGGGAAGAAGCAGTCGAGCTATCCAAAGAGAATCCCAAGAAAATGTTTGTAGATGTCTTTACAGAGTGGTGTGGATGGTGTAAGAAAATGGATAAGTCAACATTTGTAGATAAAGAAGTGGTTGCATACATGAATAAAAATTTTTATGCCGTAAAGTTTGATGCTGAACAAAAAGAGGATGTACATTTTAAAGGCTCTGTGTTTAAATTCAAACCAGATGCAGGAAGAAGAGGTTCTCATGCTTTGGCTATAGCATTATTGGATAGTAAGATGAGTTATCCAAGCTTTGTTTACATGGATACCCTTTTTCAGAGAATTTCAATATCTCCAGGATATAAAGAGGCGCCTGACTTGCTAACGGAACTTAAATTTATCTCTGATGAGATTTATCTCAAAAAAACATGGCAGGAGTATCGAAATGATGGGAAGTAATTTTATTGAGAATGAATAACACACACAAAAGAGTCCACTTTATAGCTATTGGAGGAAGTGCTATGCACAATCTTGCTATTGCTTTAAGTCGAAAGGGGATTACTGTTTCTGGTTCTGATGATGAAATTTTTGAACCTTCAAAATCAAGGCTAAATCAAGAAGGAATTTTACCAAAAACAATAGGGTGGGATACCAATAGAATTAATTCTACAATTGACGCTATTATTCTTGGAATGCATGCAAGAATTGATAACATTGAACTTTTAAAAGCTGAAGAACTAGGCATACCAATATTTTCTTATCCAGAATACCTTTACGAACAGAGTAAGGACAAAAAACGCATAGTTATTGGAGGTTCTCATGGTAAAACAACCATTACTTCTATGATTTTGCATGCCGTGAATGAGTTGAACATTGATGTTGACTATATGGTTGGTGCACAGTTAGAAGGATATGATTGTATGGTGAAACTCACAGACCAAGCTCATATTATGCTGCTGGAAGGCGATGAGTACCTAAGTTCTCCAATAGACAGGAGACCTAAATTTCATTTATATAAGCCGAATGTTGCCATATTGAGTGGTATAGCTTGGGATCATATCAATGTTTTTCCCACGTTTGAAAACTATTTGGAACAGTTCAAGATCTTTTGTACACTAATAGAGCCCAATGGTACATTAGTTTACAATACAGAAGATGTTTCAGTTGATGCATTAGGTAAAGAATTTTCCAAACAGATTAATACGGTACCCTACCAAACTCCAAATTATACCGTTACCACAACTGGAACAACTCTTCATTGTGAAGGAAAAGAGTATCCACTGCAAATTTTTGGAGGACATAATCTTCAGAATTTGATGGGAGCAATGCATGTTGCCAACGAGATTGGAATTAATTCGGAAGAATTTTTAACGGCAATGGAAACATTCACTGGGGCGGGTAAACGTTTAGAAAAAATAGTGGAGAATAAAACGTTTGTGATGTACAAAGATTTCGCACATTCACCCTCTAAATTAGAAGCGACGACAAAAGCGGTAAAGGAGCAATTCAACGATAGAACTGTTGTTGCGTGTATGGAATTACACACGTTCTCTTCATTGAAAAAGGAATTTTTACCGCATTATAAAGACACAATGGATGCAGCTGATGTTGCACTTGTTTATTTCAGTCCCGAGGTTGTTAAACATAAAAAATTGGATCCTATTTCTAAAGAACAAGTTCGAAATGGTTTTGGAGGTAATGTAATAGTCATGAATAAAACCAATGAAGTTCTCGATTTTTTGAAAGAGAAAAATTGGCAAAACGCTACGTTACTTATGATGTCTTCAGGAAATTTTGATGGAATTGATTATGCCAAATTTGGAAAGAGTATAGTTGATAACTTCAAATAAAATCATCCAGTTTCCTCATTTTTTAAAACTTTACTGTCAAAAATAAAAGTTGCAAACGGTAATAACGAGGCAATCAATCCAATGAGTGTTTTTCCAATTCTCCAATTATTCTTCTTAGCAACAATCAAAATCCAAATACAATAGAGAATAAAAAGAAAGCCATGTATCATTCCAACTACTTGATTAGGCATCCCGATTTCGTAGATATACTTAATGGGCATCGTAATTGCAAACAACATGAGATAGGAAATACCTTCAATAATTGCTAAGGCCCTTAATTGACCCAATCGTGTTTTTAAATTCATTTTTCTTCTTTTAATCTTCTTTTCAGCAATACTAAATCATCCCTCAATCTTGCAGCTTCTATAAAGTCTAAATCTTTTGCTGCTTTTTCCATTTGCTTTTGAGTGAATTTAATTGATTTTTCCAATTGCTCTTTACTCATATATTGAACAACAGGGTCAGCAGCTATGGAAATTGTATCGTCAATTATGTAAGGATTTTCTCCATCTCCATCAGCAACTTTGGTAGATTTAAGAATCGTGTTAGTTGATTTGTTTAAAGCTGTTGGAATCATTCCATGCTTCGTATTATATGCTTCTTGAAGTTTCCTCCTTCGATTTGTTTCATCAATTGTCCGTTGCATAGAATTCGTTGTTTTATCGCCATACATAATAACCATTCCATTCACATTTCGTGCAGCTCGACCAACAGTTTGAACCAAGGAGCGTTCGTTTCTTAAAAAACCTTCTTTATCAGCGTCAATAATAGCGACAAGTGACACTTCAGGTAGGTCAAGGCCTTCTCGAAGTAGATTAACTCCAATTAAGACATGAAATTCTCCCAATCTCAATTGCCGAAGAATTTCAACGCGTTCTATTGTGTCAACTTCAGAATGAATATAACGACAAAGAATTCCTAATCGATCCAAGTATTTTTGCAACTCTTCAGCCATTCTTTTTGTCAAAGTTGTTACAAGAACTCTCTCATTTACGGCTATTCTTTTGTGAATTTCTTCAATAAGATTGTCAATTTGATTCTCGCTGGGTCGAACTTCAATAAGAGGGTCAAGCAAACCAGTTGGGCGTATCACTTGCTCCACAACTATTCCTTCAGATTTTTCTAATTCGTAATCGGCGGGTGTTGCAGAAACGTAAATCGTTTGATGAAGCATAGATTCAAATTCTTCAAATTTTAACGGGCGATTATCCATAGCTGATTGTAAGCGGAAACCATAATCTACCAGGTTTGTTTTTCTTGCTCTATCTCCACCATACATTGCTCTAACTTGAGGAAGTGTGACATGACTTTCATCAACGACCATCAGAAAATCATCAGGGAAATAATCCAACAGACAGAATGGTCGTTGACCAGGTTTACGCATATCAAAATAGCGAGAATAATTCTCAATGCCAGAACAGTAACCTAGTTCCCTAATCATTTCTAAATCGTAGGTAATTCTTTCTTTCAAGCGTTCACTTTCTTCAACTTTTCCTTGATTTTTGAATTGCTCAACTTGAATGACCATATCCTCGCCAATCATGTCAATTGCTTTTTTTGTCGTGTCAGGACTGGTTACAAAAATATTGGCAGGATAGATGCTTATTTCATCATACGTTTCAATTCTGTCACTCGTTTTTGGATCAATTGATGAAATAGATTCAATTTCATCTCCCCAGTATTCTATTCTGATAGCATAATCTGCATAAGCAAGGTATATGTCAACGGTATCACCTTTTACGCGAAAAGTTCCTCTCTCAAATTCTTGATTTGACCGAGAATACAAATTCTCCACCAATTTGAACAAAAATTTATTTCTAGAAAGGAGCTCACCTTTTTTGACATGTAAAATGCTTTTTTTAAATTCTTCTGGATTACCAATTCCATAAATGCAAGAAACCGATGCAACGACAATGACATCTCGCCTGCCAGAGAGTAGGGCGGAGGTGCATGAAAGCCGAAGTTTTTCTATTTCATCATTGATGGCCAAATCTTTTTCAATATAGGTTCCTGTCGTAGGTAAAAAAGCTTCAGGTTGATAATAATCGTAGTATGACACGAAATATTCCACTCTGTTTTCTGGGAAGAATTGCTTAAATTCTCCATAAAGTTGAGCTGCTAATGTTTTGTTGTGAGATAGAATTAAAGTGGGTCGGTCAAATTCCTTAATAACATTGGCCACAGTAAACGTTTTTCCGCTACCTGTAACACCAAGCAAGGTTTGAAACGGAACTTTATCGTTGATCCCTTTGATTAGCTCTTTTATTGCTTGGGGCTGATCACCCGTGGGCTTAAAATTAGAAACTAACTGAAAATCCATTTTTTTAAGGTAAAAATAGGAATAAATGGGTACATTCAGGTACAAAGACGAGGAGATGTTCAGACTTATCTTATACTAGGTTAAGAGATTTTGTAAAATCTAGTACGGGCATCGTCTTAATGTCTTAACATTTCCATATCTCTTGTATCTCTCCGCCTTAAAATCCACCTCATCAATAGAAAAAACTATATTTGTAAAAAAAAAACGAGCACAATGGCAAGTAAAAGAATTTTAAAGAAGAATGTGAACACGATGATTTTTGATGTTGTCGAGGAGTGTTATACCCTTCAAATGTTAGACGATAATAAAACAAAGGATACCGATAAGTTGATAGATGATGCTGCGGATTATCAAGATGAGGTATTAGCAAAAATTAATGGAGCAAAAAATAAGACAGATTTTAAAGGGCTTCGTGAGGAAATTGAAGCAAAAGCAATTGATTTTATAAATAAATTGAGTGCATTGGGCTAAGAATCCATCAAAATAAATGTATTTTTAAGCGTTCCATCGTTGGAACGCTTTTTTTTGTACCATGGAGAAATTAAATTTGAAGAAGATGATTATTGCCGTAGGGTTATTCATCTTTATGGTCATACTATTTGTAACTCCTAAAAATGATGACGCAACGTTTTGGTATGCTGTAGCTATTGCCGGATTAATGGTCCTCTTTTGGTTGTTTGAGGTGGTTCCAATTTATGTCACTGCTTTATTCCCTTTTGTTTTGGCAGTTCCATTAGGAGTATTAGAAGCATCGGATTTATCAGCCGCTTATGGTCATCGTTATATTTATCTGTTCCTAGGTGGATTTATTCTTTCTTTGGCTCTGGAAAAATGGGATGTTCATAAGCAAATTGCAGAAGGGATTATTAGAGTCGTTGGTACATCTAAATCAAGAATTTTATTGGGCTTTTTATTAAGTACAGGACTGCTTAGCATGTGGATTTCAAATACTGCCACTGCGTTGATGATGCTACCCATGGCATTGGCAATTTTATCAAAGGTAGAAAGTAAAGACAAATCTAAATTTTCAGTATTTCTTTTACTCGCTGTTGCTTATGGTGCAAGTATTGGCGGAATGGCAACACTTGTAGGGTCTCCTCCTAATATCCTTATGGCAGGCCTATTGGAAGATAATTTCGGAATTTCTATCGACTTTTTTTCTTGGATGAAAATTGGGCTTCCTCTTAGTTTAATTATGCTTACAATCGTTTATCTATTTTTTTATCTCTTAATGGGAAAGGAGCGAAAAGAAAACCTTCATGAAGTAAAGGAGGAAAAAAAGAAGTGGACCAAAAATCAAATTCGAGTGATTAGTTTATTTTCAATCGTTGTTTTATTGTGGTCTTTTAGAATGCCGTTGACTAAATATGCTGGAGTTCATTATACAGATGAAGGAATAGCGGTTTTAGGTGCCATTTTATTGTTTTTTCTGCCGGGCACCAAAAAGAATGAAAAATTATTGGACTGGAAAGACACTAAAAATTTACCCTGGGGCATTTTAATCCTTTTTGGAGGTGGCATGGCATTGGCAAAAATGCTTGAATTGAATGGTGTTATAGCTGAATTGTCCAGTGTATTCGAAAATTATGCCGATTCTTCTTTATATATATTGCTAGGAGCTCTTGTCGTTATTGCTATTTTTGGTACTGAAATTATGTCAAATATGGCACTGGTTTCTGTGTTTGTACCAGTAGTTGCAGATTTTGCACTTCAAACTGACTTTACT
Organism: uncultured Fluviicola sp.; assembly: GCA_963976995.1. Lineage (GTDB taxonomy): Bacteria > Bacteroidota > Bacteroidia > Flavobacteriales_D > Crocinitomicaceae > UBA4466. The sequence continues at coordinate 5,695 of CAXBMR010000042.1, read as the reverse complement.
ATTATTCAGTTATGCTTACCTATCACGCTAGCTGCTAGTTGTGCTTTTATGCTTCCAGTGGGAACACCACCAAATGCAATTGTTTTTTCATCGGGGCAATTGAAAATTAATCAAATGGCGAGAACAGGATTTGTCCTGAATATCATCGGAGTGTTGGTTGTCATTTCATTTAGCTTACTGTTTATTTAAGCCAGAATTTTTTTGTATTTTTAAATTAATTATTGAATAAATTTTATGATTATTTTACTTTCTCCTGCAAAGGCAATTGACACAACAAGAACATTAAATACAAATGATTTTTCGTCTCCTCAATTTTTGAGTGAAGCGGAAACATTGATTAAGAAATTGAAAAAGTTTTCATCCAAGAAAATTGGAAAAATGATGCATTTGTCTAAAGATTTGTCTGACTTAAATTATCAACGTTATCAGGATTGGAAAAATGAGATAGTATTAGAAGGTAATGCTTGTTATGTCTCCGCAGCGTTCAATGGAGAGGTATATAGGGGGTTTGATACTCCATCATTGACAGAGAAGGAATTAAAAATAGCCCAAGACAAAGTGAGGATTTTATCCGGACTATATGGTATTTTGAAACCTTTAGATCTTATTTATCCTTATCGATTGGAAATGGGAACGAAATGGGCTGTTACTCCGTCTAAAACTAATTTATATAAGTTTTGGGGTAGCAAACTGGCAGATGCAATTAATAAAGAAAATAATGTTGGGATTGTTGTGAATTTAGCCTCAACTGAATACTTTAAAGCGATTGACAAAAAAGTTTTGAAAGGACGGGTTATTACGCCTACCTTTAAAGAATTCAAAAATGGAGAATACAAGGTTGTAATGGTTTATGCTAAAAAGGCCCGGGGTTTTATGGCTAGATTTATAGTTGAAAACAATATTGAAAATCCTGAAGAATTAAAATTATTCAACACAGAAGGGTATCATTATGATACAAACTTATCGGAAGGAGATAATTGGGTGTTTACGAGGTGAAAATATTTCTAATAATCTAATTTTCTCGCAAGCTAATAATACGTTGGTCCATTCCTGGTGCTCTAATTTTTTACCCTTTCAATATAAACACCAGTTCTTGTATCTACTTTTACCGTTTCGCCAGTATCAATAAATAGCGGGACACGAATTTCAGCACCAGTTGCGATTGTAGCAGGCTTCATCGTATTGGTTGCTGTGTCACCTTTGATTCCAGGTTCAGTGTACGTGATTTCTGAAATAATGTGCATAGGTAGCTCCAAAACTAAAGGTAATTCTTCTTCTGCGTGAAAAAGGATATTACAGGTCATTCCTTCAACCAAGAATTCTGGTTTTTCAACCATATTTGCTGGGATATTCACTTGCTCATAATTCTTATTGTTCATGAAAACATAAGAATCACCGTCTTGATACAAGTATTGATATTCTCGATTTTCTATTCTAACAACTTCAATTTTGTGACCAGCAGAAAATGTAAAATCCAAGACTTTACCTGATTCAATTTGGCGCATCTTAGTACGCACAAATGCTGGACCTTTTCCTGGTTTTACATGCTGAAACTCTATAATTTGGGCTAGTTTACCATTGTGACTAATACATAATCCATTCTTTATATCTGAAGTGTTTGCCATTGTTCTAATTTTTAAGCGAATATAATCAAATATTCTTTCATTTAGAGGTGAAATGTACTATCTTTGTAGAATGAATTGGGATGGATTTATAAATTACGAGTTATTTGAGTTAGGTGATTTTAAATTATTACTAGGTAACTTATTGATTGGTATTGTCATTGCTGTAACTACAAGTTTTTTCGTTACTATTCTTAGAAGAGCTATTCTTAAGCCACGTTTTATCATCGATAAGATTGATGAGAAAAGGAGAAATACTTTTTTTTCAATCGCCAAGTACTTTGTTTGGATTATTAGTGGATTAATTATTCTCGAAGTATTAGGTGTCAAAATTACGCCTCTTCTATTTGGTTCAACAGCATTACTTGTTGGTTTGGGACTTGGACTTCAGAATATATTTAAAGATTTTATTTCAGGTCTTTTTCTATTGTTTGAAGGTTCAATTAAGATTGGAGACATAATAGAAGTGGATGGAGAAACAGGTAGAGTGGTTGAAATAAATTTAAGAAGTTCTGAAATCTATACAAGAGATGATGTAACGATTATTATTCCAAATTCTAGATTCATCGTAAAGAAAGTTGTGAATTGGTCGCATGACGAGAGTTCTGTCCGATTTAAAGTTAACGTTAATGTTGCTTATGGTTCAGATGTAAATGTGGTTGTCAAGTGCTTAGAGGAGGCTATGAGCGAAAACAAACAAGTTCTTTCAAAACCTAAACCGTTCGTTCGTTTCACTGACTTTGCTGAATCTTCGTTGTTTTTTGAGATGATTTTTTGGTCAAATAACACCTTTAGAATAGAGAATACAAAGTCTGATCTACGAAAAGAAGTTTACTTGAAATTGGAAGAAAATAACTTAAACATTCCTTTTCCACAGAGAGATATTCACATTAAGGGAATGGAGCATATGGTCGATTTTCAACAAAAAAAGGCAAAAAATTAATGATGTTGCATCACTCTTAGGTCATTCTATTTTTACGTTTCATTTTTTCTTCAAATTTGTTTACTTGAGAATTGTGAACAAATAAGAAGTCTCCTTGCTCTTTTTGGTTTCTAGATTCTTTAACAACCTTAAAATCGGCTACTCCATATTGAGTGTATTCCAATGATTCAAAATAGTTGAACATTTCATTTTCATTCGCAGGCCCTATTTCAATTTGAACAATGGGCTTCATTTTAGAAATGACTGACTTGATTTCGTTAAATACAATGACTTCGTATCCCTCTATATCACATTTTACATAATCTAACTTGTCAAATGACGAGAGTAACTCAGAGCCTTTTACTATTTCAACATTATGTGTTTTATGCGCTTTTTTCTCTTCTTCGGACTCCGCAATGTGAGGTAAGCCTGTTCTTATCATCCCATTGGATTCTGGCATAACCATGGTAATTATACCAGATTCATTACCGAGGGCATAATTAACAACTTTTGCACAGTCAAATTTCTTCATAAAGAAAGAAAGGACATCGTAGAATGGTTTTACAGGCTCAATTGATAAAACTTGTCCATTTGGAGTTAATTTCGCGAAATTCTTTGAGAAATATCCCAAATTTGCTCCTATATCTACGACAGAATAATCTGTTTCTATAATATCTTTAACTAGATAATGGTATTTAAATCGTTCATCATTTTTAAGAATTCCTAAGTTGTATAAAAAGTAAAAGCCTCGGTGTAAGGTTTTTAGATAGCCCTTTTGACTCATCACTTTAAATAATATTTTTTTAATAAGAACAATCATGTTAACTATTTATATGCAACGAATTTAATCTTTTTGTTGAAATAATTTTATGCTTTAAATTTAATTTGTAAATTAGAGCTATGGTATCGCCAATATAGATTGGATATAGAATGCCAACTTCGAAAGAAGGAGCCCGTACGTATAACTTTGAAGCTTAAAAATGTTATTGTAAGGAAAGACTTTGAGGTAGGATGTTAGACCGCAACGTAATTTACGTTGAGAGTATTCGAACAGTGGGAAACAGATCATTTCAGCAATCCTAATCTTGTTATCTGAGGCTTCAGTTAACATATCGTATGGGCTTTTTATTTTTTCTGTTTTAATTGTAGATGGTTCTGGGGATCAAATTGGTTTAAATTCGCTAGAACAGGTCTAATTTTCGATGAACAATAATGAATATTCATTTTCTTAAGAATTAGATTGTAACAAAGCAACCCTTATAATTAAATTTCCGTTTTGATAATAGTTGAACCCTAACTTATTCTAAATGAGAAGTCTAATTGTTTTTACTCTATTATTTATAACAACTAATAGTTATGGTCAGAATTCATATGGCGATGATTTCCCAAAAGCTAATGTTGTATCTAACAACATAGGTTCAGACACGATAGAGTATAAGTTCGCCTCTAATTATTATATAGATGCCTATAAAGTACCAATGCTGGAGAATAGAATGCTAAATCGTTATTCTGAAATCATTAACATCGATATAAATTATGAGTCACAAACAATTACATTTATGACTTTAACGCCTGGTTCAGAAGCGTTTTTAGATAAATTCATTACTCATTTTAAGTATAAAGGATATGACATTAATTAAGCTAATCTTGCTGTTAACTCTATTCAGCTCTCTTCATGGATTTTCGCAATGTAATACGAATACGTCTATATGTACGGGTGGTCAATCAGCTCCTTTTGGATTTATTCCTCCGTCATCAAATCCATCTTCTTGTTTAGATTTTACTAATGGTAATGGTGCTAACTATGGGTACGTTATTTTATATATCACTTCATCAGGTCCATTAAATTTATTAATCGACAGTCCAACAGCTACATTTGGTTTTATTGATGTCTCTATTTTTGATATTACTGGTCAATCTGACCCTTGTTCTTCCCTGAATTTAACTACAGAGATAGGGTGCAATTATGCTAGCGCTTCTAGCGGATGCAATCAATTTGGGAACACATTTCCGTGTCCATCGATAGTTCCTGCACCTATGGTTACTGCCGGAGATATATTAATGATATTAGTTGAAGATTGGTCGGGGACAGCTGGAAGCTTTACTTTGGAATTGGATTCCGGTCCGGGAAGTGCTCAGACGGGACCTGGCGACCCAACAATAAATCCTGCAGGACCATTTATTGATACAGACCCAATTTTTACTATGTCTGCAGCAAATGGAGGAGGAACTTGGTCTGCAGATTGTGGAGCATGTATTGACCCTGTTACGGGTAATTTTGATCCTTCTGTTGCGGGGACTGGTACTTGGAATGTTTGCTATAGTTTAGGAGCAGCGCCATGTGATGCGAATGATTGTGAGACGGTTGTCGTAGGTGGAGGTTGTACAGTCCCTGTAATTAACCCACTAGGCAATTTTATTGGATGTGACTCCTATACTTTACCTCCAATTACAGGAACTGATTTAACGGGAAATGAAGCTTATTATGCTGGAACGGGAGGAACTGGAACTCAATATAATGCAGGACAAGTTATTGTTTCAAGCACTACTCTTTATATTTACGATGAATTCACACCGACTTGTTTTGATCAAGAAGTTTTCACAATTACACTTGACATAACAGATCCTACTATGAATTGTGCAGGAAATCTAACAGCTTTATGTTCAATAGCTGAACAGCCACCCTATGCAAATTATGCTGCGTTTACTGGTGCTGGAGGAACCGCAAATGACGATACAAATTTGAATACAGCTTCTTTTATGCTTTTGAGCGAAGTTTCAGATGGTAATTCTTGCCCTGAAATAGTTACCCGAACATACCAAATCTCAGATGATTGCGGTCATACCTCTACTTGTCAACAAATAATAAGTATAAACGATATCGTAGCTCCTACTTTTGTTGCTCCACCAGCGGCTATTTCAGTTCAATGTATTGGCGATGTTCCTGCAATGACAAATTTAACATGGAATGACAATTGTGATGGTACTGGAAATGTTGCTGGTACAGATGGTGCACTTGTTGGAGGTTTTTGTGGTGGGACAATCACACGAACTTGGACTTATACAGATGCATGTGGAAATAATGCAGTGACCACTCAAACTATTACAGTTAATGACACACAAAATCCGACGGGAACAGCCCCAGCAGGAG
>CAXBMR010000041.1:0-19925 GCA_963976995.1 uncultured Fluviicola sp. | reverse complement strand
AACTTATTGGACTGATGCAGGTGCAACGATTCCTTTGGCTTCTCCAAATGCGGTTGTTGTTGCCGGAACATATTATATACAGCTTGACAATGGGTCTTGTACAACGATTCAGCCCGTAACAGTAAGTTTTACAACAAATAATTTGATTATCACCAATCCTGTTGCAGCTTGTTCTCCGGCAACAGTTGATTTAACAGCTCCAGCTGTAACTGCCGGTTCTGATGCGGGAACATTGACATATTGGACAAACGCAGGGGCAACTATTCCTTTGGTTTCTCCCAACGCGGTTGCGACATCAAATACTTACTATATTCAATTAACAAGTGGAACTTGCTCTACTATTCAACCAGTAACTGTAACAGTTACAAGTGTGAATTTGGTAATCACCAATCCTGCTGCAGCTTGTTCACCAGCAACAGTTGACTTAACTGCACCCGCAGTAACTGCAGGTTCAGATGCTGGAACATTGACATACTGGACTGATGCAGGAGCCTCTATTCCTATGGCTTCTCCCAATGCGGTTACAACATCAAATACTTATTATATCCAATTAACAAGTGGAACTTGCTCTTCTATTCAACCTGTAACGGTAACTGTTACAAGCGTTAATTTAGTGATTACGAATCCTGCTGCAGCTTGTTCACCAGCAACAGTTGACTTAACTGCGCCCGCAGTAACTGCAGGTTCAGGTGCAGGAACATTAACTTATTGGACAGATGCAGGCGCAACGATTCCTTTGGCTTCGCCAAATTCGGTTGCAATATCGAATACTTATTACATTCAATTAACAAGTGGAACTTGCTCTTCTATTCAACCAGTAACAGTTGCAATAAACAGCGTTACTTATATTGCTACTATTATAGACGAGAATTGTGGTGCTCTTGATGGTCAAATTCAGTTAGTAGCGGCAGGAGGGGATGGAGGTCCTTATCAATATTCAATTACCGGAGGTGCTCCCTATGTTTTAGGAGGAACCTTTTCTGGTCTTGCTGCTGGAAATTTTAATGTTTCGATTCTTGATAATTCAGGTTGTGAAGCTACTGGTATTGAAAGTGTTTCGGGCACAGGTGGTCCAACAATTGATAATTTAGCTGTTACAGGTCCAACTTGTAATGGTGATTGTGATGGGCAAATAGTTGCCATGGTTTCAGGGGGAACATTACCATATACTTATCAATGGTTGGATGTATTGAATAATCCAATCGGAGGTAATTCTTCGACAATTACTGGTCTATGTGCAGGTGATTATAGTTTACAAGTAACAGATGCATCAGGAGCTGTTGTCTCATTATTTACAGAAGATTTTGGATCGGACGCAACAACCTGTGATAGTCAAGGAACAGTAGCTAATGCATACAATAGCGGTGTTGGTCCTTGGTCAATTACAGCTACAGGTCCTAATGATCCTGATGCGAATTTATGGTTTGTTAGTACAATGGAAGAAGGTGTAGGTGCTGGGAATTGTGGAACAGGATGTCCAACAGGCCCAGGAGTTAGCAGAACTTTACATTTAAGTAATCCCGATATTCCTCTTTTTGGTTTAACTGCAGATCAAGGTGCTGCGTACAATGCCGGTGGCGGTTGTCCAGTATTATTTTGTGTTGCTACAGATGTCAGAGTAGAATCACCACCTATCAATTTGGCCTCTACAGGAATGACAATGACTTTTGACTATATCCATTTGGGAGATGGCGTCGATCAATGTGAATTGCTTTATTTTGATGGAGCAATTTGGAATAGTCTAGGTATTTTACCTAACACAGCAGTAGGTCCATGTGCTGGGGGTCAGCATTTATGGGCGCAGTATTCTTGGCCAATACCAGCTTCTTTAAACGGTTTGGCTAATTTCCAAATTGGTTTTAGATGGATTAATAACGATGATGGAGTCGGAACTGATCCTTCAGTGGCGATTGATAACATCGTGATTTCAAGTCCAGCTGCTGCATCATGTCCGTCAATAGCAAATACAACTTTGGTAGAACCGGCGCCAATTAATTTAACAATAACAAATCCAGCAGCTGTTTGTCCTCCAGCTGTAATTGATTTAACGGCTCCAGCTGTAACAGCTGGCTCAGATCCAGGAACATTAACTTATTGGACTGATGCAGGTGCAACGATTCCTTTGGCTTCTCCAAATGCGGTTTCGACCACTGCTACATATTATATACAATTGACGAGTGGAGCTTGTTCAACGATACAGCCTGTGTCAGTTATCGTAAATACACAACCAACAATTTCTGGTAATGGACCAGTTTGTGTGGGAGGTTCAATCCAGTTAACAGGTTCAGGGACAGCTAATGGAGTTACTCCATGGGTTTCTTCAGCAACTTCAGTTGCAACTGTTGATAATACTGGTTTAGTAACAGGTGTCGTTTTAGGAACTTCAGATGTTACATATACGGACATTAATAGTTGCTCTGCAGTAGTAACAGTGAATGTAACATCTCCTGTTACACCAACATTTGCACCAATTGCTAGCGTTTGTCAAAATGCAGCGGCTCCGCTGTTGCCTCTAATTTCTACCAATGGAGTCTCGGGCACATGGGTTCCAGCAGTCTCAACAGCAGCGGTTGGTACAATTACCTATACATTTACACCGACAGCAGGTTTATGTGCGGCAACAACTACAATGGATATTACTGTGCTGTCTCCAACAACCCCAGCGTTTGCCCCTATTGCGAATGTTTGCCAGAATGCGATAGCTCCGGTATTGCCTCTAATTTCTACCAATGGAGTGACAGGTACATGGGCTCCAGCAGTCACAACAACAGCAGTCGGAACGATAACTTATACATTTACACCAACAGCAGGTTTATGCGCAACAGCAACAACTCTTGATATCACAGTTCTTGCCCCAACAACACCTGTGTTTGGACCTATTGCGAGTGTTTGTCAGAATGCAACAGCTCCGGTATTACCTCCAATTTCTACCAATGGGGTAACGGGTACGTGGTCTCCCGCAGTGTCAACGGTAGCCATCGGAACAACTACTTATACATTTACTCCGACAGCCGGTTTATGTGCGACAGCAACTACATTGGATATTACGGTTCTAGCACCAACGACACCAACGTTTTCGCCAATTGTGAGTGTTTGTCAGAATGCACCAGCTCCGGTGTTGCCTCTAATTTCTACCAATGGGGTATCGGGTACGTGGTCTCCCGCAGTGTCAACGGCAGCCATCGGAACAACTACTTATACATTTACTCCGACAGCCGGTTTATGTGCAACAGCAACTACATTGGATATCACCGTTCTTCCTCCAACAGTGCCGACGTTTTCTCCTATTGCGAGTGTTTGCCAGAATGCAACGGCTCCGGTGTTGCCTCTAATTTCTACCAATGGAGTGACAGGTTCATGGGCCCCAGCAGTCTCAACGGCAGCTATCGGAACAACTACTTATACATTTACTCCAGCTGCGGGACAGTGCGCTAGTTCGGCAACACTTGATATTAGTGTCATACTAACACCTTCTTTGAATCCAATTTCAGATGTAGTGAGTTGTGGCTCTTATACATTACCTGGGATCACCGGTACTAACTTGTCCGGAAGTCAAGCTTATTACAATAATTCTCAAGCTGCAGGAGGAATCTTAATCACCGGTCCTATATCAACTACTCAAACGGTCTGGGTGTATGACGGTAATACGAATTGTTCAAGTGAATTGAGTTTCTTAGTGACAATAAATTCAATCCCTGATGTTTCTTCTATTTCAGGAGGTGGAACTTATTGCCAGGGTGATGTTGTAAATGATATTATTGTGAATGTTACAGGGAATCCTAGTTGGACTCTTAATTACACATTAGATGGCATTGCTCAATCTACAACAAGTGGAACAAATCCAATTGTTCTTGGTAATACAGTTGGGGTTTATCAATTGATAGATATTGTAGATGCAAATTGCTCAAGTACTGTAAGTGGTGTTCAAACGATTGTTGTCAATCCAATACCACCAGCTCCAATATTAAGTGCAGATGAGGAGTTTTGTACTACCGCAATTATTGACTTTATGTCTGGAGCAGGGTCTGCAGGTGGAACTTTGTATTGGTATGACGATGTAGGCTTAAACTTGACTAGTTTAATTGGTTCAGGTCCTACTGCGAATCCTAATAATACGCTTGGTTCAACCACTTATTATGTACAAGATGATGTGGCCGGTTGCTTAAGTCCAGTAAGTACTATTAATATCACTATTGACAATTGTGCTGTGATTGTGCCAACAGCATTCACCCCGGATGGAGACTTAAACAACGATACATGGGAGATTCCTGGTTTGGATGCATCATATCCAAATAATATTGTGCGAGTTTACAATAGATGGGGTAATTTGATTTTTGAACATGTTTCGTCATTGACTACACCTTATAGTGGAAATCAATGGGATGGAACATACAAAGGAAATATGATGCCTGTTGCGTCTTATTACTATGTTATTGAAACGCTAGATTCTGAAACCGAAGTTCTTAAAGGAACGGTTACGATAATATTAGGTAAATAAATTTGTTTATATCGTATATCAATAGCGTCGGTAAAGTATGACATCATCAGAAGTAAGAGAGATTTATCAAAATCAGAGTGATCAATTAATATTATCGGGTAGCGCCAAGATATTGATATCACATTTCGGTGCTTTCCCACAGGATTTAGTAACAAGTATTGCTTCAAATGCTGAGTCACTATTGTTTTCTAAAGGGATAGATAAAGGACTTGTGAAACGTGTTTTTTCCATCCTGATAGAAGGATTGCAGAATATTCGAATTCATGGTCAGAAAGACGAAGCAAATAGACAATTGGGATTTTTAATTTTATCGGAACAAGAAGACTGTTTTAATATCGCTTTAGCTAATGTTATTGATCCATTGGATTTTGAAAGAGTCGATAAGTACATTGAACAAATTAATAATTATTCCCAAGAGGAGTTAAAAGACACCTACATGGATGTTCTCACCAATGAATTTATCAGTCATAAAGGAGGAGCTGGTTTGGGGTTTATAACAACAAGAATTAAATCAGGGCATCCTCTCAAACATAGCTATTATGCTTTGGCAGATGGAAACCTGCTCTTTACGTTCAAAATTCGTTTGGAAAAATAGGAAATGGATTTGTTAATGGTGAAATTCGATACTACATAAATATCCGATGGCAAAAAAGAAAAAAATCAACGTTGTTTATTCAACCAATCCAGATTATTCGTATGAATTTGATGACAAGCAAGAAGCCGAGACTTTGGCAGTAAGCGAACAGTTTCTATACGTCTCTATTGATCGAAAAAAGCGTGCGGGTAGAGAAGTAACTTTAGTTGAAGGATTTGTTGGTGATACAGATTCGCTCAAAGATTTAGCAAAATTTCTAAAAAGTAAATGTGGAGTGGGCGGTGCCGTTAAAAATGGTGAAATTCTAATTCAAGGAAAATTCAAGGACAAAGTATATAATTTGCTGGTTTCAGAAGGTTATTCTGTTAAGAAAAAGGGTGGGAATTGAAGTTTAGACAAAAAAGAGCCTGACTCTATGTTTAAAAAAGCGAATTCAACCAATAAATTCGAAAGAAAAATGAAACACATAAAATCAGGCATCTTAAACCTAAACCAAAAACAAACGAAAACTCTTGACGAGTCTCCTATACTACTAACTAATAATCTAAAGATAGGAAGAATATCAAGTAGTTTTTGAATTATTATTTTAACTGTAAGGATTATTGAGTTAACAGTATTTTATTACAATTAATTGTAATATTACTTAAATAAACCGATTTAGCAACTACGATTTTGTTAATTTTATACTCAAAAGAGTTTTATAACTAGAAATACTTTTATCTTTGTAGCGATGGAAAACCAAGTTATTCTTAATTCAAAACATTTTGAACTAACAATTAAACGACTTTGCTATCAGTTAATAGAAAATCACAACGATTTCTCGAATACAGTGCTGATTGGTTTACAACCAAGAGGGATAAATGTATTGACAAGAATTGAGGAGCACTTAAGCTCAATTCTCAATAAAGAAATCGTTTGTGGAAATCTAGATATTACATTCTACCGTGACGATTTTAGAAGGAGGGAACAACCCCTGATTCCGAGTGCTACAAATATTGACTTTGTTATTGAGAATAAGAAAGTCGTTATTTTAGACGATGTGCTTTATACGGGCCGAACAATTCGTTCCGGTTTGGATGCGTTACTAGCATTTGGTCGTCCTGAGAAAGTGGAGCTTTTAACAATGATTGATAGAAGATTTCAAAGAGATTTACCAGTGCAAGCTGATTACGTTGGGAAGACGGTAGATACATTGAGTAGTGAAAGAGTTTCTGTAGAATGGAAGGAAATAGAAGGAGAAGATAAAGTTGTACTTTTTACACCCGAAGCAAATGGATAGTTTAAGCGTCAATCATCTAACAGGTATTAAGGACTTAACCAAGAATGACATAGGGATCATTTTCAAAACAGCAGACGCATTTAAGGAAGTGATTAATCGACCCATTAAAAAAGTACCGTCACTTAGAGATATTACGATTGCTAATTTATTCTTTGAAAACTCTACTCGAACAAGATTGTCATTTGAATTGGCAGAGAAGAGAATGTCTGCTGATGTAATTAATTTTTCGGTAGCGAGTAGCTCAGTTAAAAAGGGCGAAACACTCATTGATACTGTTAACAATATTCTGTCCATGAAAGTGGATATGGTCGTTATGCGTCATGCAAGTCCAGGAGCAGCGAAATTTTTATCGGAAAGAGTGGATGCGAAAATCATCAACGCTGGAGACGGAACGCATGAGCATCCAACACAAGCTTTGCTAGATGCTTATTCTATTCGAGAGAAATTAGGAACCGTTAAAGGTAAGAAAGTCGTTATTGTGGGGGACATTCTTCACTCACGTGTAGCGCTTTCTAATATCTATTGTTTGCAGAAATTGGGAGCAGAAGTGATGATTTGCGGGCCAACAACCTTAATTCCTAAACACATACATGAGCTGGGAGTAAAGGTCGAGCATAACCTTATGAAAGCATTGGAGTGGTGTGATGTTGCGAATATGTTACGCATACAATTGGAAAGACAAGACATTAAATATTTCCCATCCCTGCGAGAATATTCTATGCAATATGGTTTGACGAAAGAAATTTTAGACAGTTTATCTAAAGAAATTGTAGTTATGCATCCTGGACCGATAAATAGAGGAGTTGAAATAACAAGTGACGTAGCAGATTCTAAACAAGCGATTATTTTAAATCAAGTTGAAAACGGAGTAGCCATTAGAATGTCAGTGATTTATCTTTTGGCTTCGCAAATTAAAAGAGACTAGTCCTTTTTTATCTTTTAATTTTTTATACTCATTTTTCACTCATTACTCATTACTTCCGCACTATTCTCACTTTTCATTCAGCATTTGAATCTATTTTCAGTATAATTTGCTATTTTTGATAAACAAACGAATAGTATGGATTTTATCATCAAGCAAAACAAAGAAACGGCAGTCGTAAAAACGAATGTTGAAAAACTGAATGCTGGAAATGTACCAGAATTAAAGTCGGAACTACTCGTTTTAAGTAAAAAAAGTGTGAATAACATCGTGATTGATATGTCTGCTACTAAATATTGTGACTCATCAGGATTAAGTGCAATTCTTATTGCGAATAGAATGTGTAAAGACACAAATGGTCGCTTTATTCTCTGTGGTTTGCAAGACAATGTAAGTAAATTGGTACAAATTGCACAACTCGATAAGGTGTTGACGATTGTTAATTCTGAAAAAGACGCACTTGCAATTTTAAGCTAGTGAGCTTTTCAATTACCATCCTAGGAAGTGGTGCTGCTTTACCAACAAATACGCGAAACCCAACGGCTCAATATATTGAGTGTCGAGGTCGCAGAATTCTCGTTGATTGCGGAGAAGGCACGCAGGTTCAATTTAGAAAATATGGAGTTAAATTTCAACGATTGGAGCATATTCTTATCTCTCATCTACATGGTGATCACTATTTTGGATTAGTTGGTTTGTTGAGTTCAATGCATCTTCTTGGAAGGAAAAAGTCGATTGAACTATACGGGCCAGTGGGTCTTCAGCAAATTTTAGATGTTCAGCTTCAGTATGGAGGTTCGCGATTGGCATTTCCCATTAATGTTCATGTTTTAGACACCGAAAAGAATGGTGTTGTATTTGAAGATGATAAAGTCGTCATCAAACATTTCCCTCTTTCTCATAAAGTTCCTACCAATGGGTTTGTGATTGCAGAGAAAGATAGGGGAAGAACCTTGCTAATTGATAAATGCCAGCGAGACGGGGTTAAAATTGAGCATTATCAATATTTAAAAAAAGGAAAGAATGTTTTAGGTAAAGATGGGAATGAAATTTTATTTGAGAAATATACGCTACCGGGAAATAAGCCTAAGACGTATGCATTTTGTTCTGATACTAAATACATGGAATCCATAATTCCACATATTAAGGAAGCAACTGTTTTGTACCATGAAGCAACTTTCACAGAAGATTTTCGAGATAGAGCTGATATTACGGCACATTCAACAGCTATCGATGCTGCTGAGATAGCGAAAAAAGCAAAAGTTGATAAGTTACTTATGGGGCATCTTAGTGCTCGTTATGAAAATGGTAATCAGCATGTTCTAGAAGCGAGAGGAGTTTTCAAAAACTCCAGCGTAGTTGAGGATGGCGATAAGTATGATTTATAACTTGTTTCTACTGGTTTTAGGTATTAATTGTTTTTAATTTGAAATCGCTTTCTATCTTGTTAGATGTCGTGAGTAACTTTTTTAAATTTCAAGAATTAAGAATTCTGTAGCAAGCGGCCTACCATACTTTTTAACCGCTAACAGTGAATAACTCCTAATAACTTCCTGTCAAACACCCATCTATGTTTGTTATATTTGGTAATTATCGAAGAACGAAGACAAATGGCAGAAAATCAATATACTGAAGACAATATACGATCACTTGACTGGAAAGAACACATCCGGTTAAGACCAGGTATGTATATCGGTAAATTGGGAGATGGTTCTTCCGCTGATGACGGGATTTATATCCTTGTAAAAGAAGTGATTGACAACTGTATAGATGAATTCGTGATGGGAAATGGAAAGACCATCGACATTAAAATCAAAGATGGTAAAGTAGTTGTTCGTGACTATGGTCGTGGAATTCCGTTGGGAAAAGTCGTTGATGTTGTCTCAAAAATTAATACAGGAGGTAAGTATGATTCAAAAGCATTTAAGAAGTCTGTCGGATTAAATGGGGTGGGTTCAAAAGCTGTAAATGCTTTGTCTTCTCATTTTTTGGTCTATTCGGTTCGAGACGGAGAGAAAAAATCGGCAACTTTTATTCGGGGAGAATTGATAGAAGATCCGAAAATTGAAAAAACGGACGAAAAAAATGGCACCTATGTTGAATTTTATCCGGATGAAGATATTTTTAAAAAATTCGCATTCAAAACACCTTATTTAGCAAAAATGATGTGGAATTATTGTTACCTCAATCGTGGGTTGACAGTAAAGATGAATGGTGAGAGATTTTTCTCAAAAAATGGATTGAAAGATTTGCTAGAAAATAACATGGATGGAGACCCTCTTTATCCGATTATTCACCTTGAAGGAGATGATATTGAGGTAGCATTCACTCATGGAAAGACATACGGAGAGGATTATTACTCTTTTGTAAACGGACAGCACACTACGCAGGGAGGTACGCATCAAAGCGCGTATAGAGAATCAATAGCAAAGGTTATTAAAGATTTCTACGGAAAGAATTACGAAGCATCGGATATCCGTCAATCGATTGTTGCGTCAATTGCTGTAAAAGTAATGGAGCCAGTATTTGAGTCTCAAACAAAAACGAAATTGGGTTCTTTGGAGATTGAACCTGACGGTAAGTCAATGCGTGCATTTGTTAACGACTTTTTGAAAGAGAGTTTAGATAATTACTTGCATCGTAATCCTGATGTTGCTGAAATTATTGAAAGAAAAATAAAGCAATCGGAGAAAGAAAGAAAAGAACTTTCAGGTATTCGCAAAATAGCAAGAGATAGAGCAAAAAAAGCCAACTTACACAATAAGAAACTACGTGATTGTCGCGTGCATTATACGGATTTAAAAAACCCACTACATGAGAACACAACTTTGTTTATTACTGAGGGAGATTCTGCAAGTGGTTCCATTACAAAGTCAAGGGATGTAAAAACACAAGCAGTATTCTCTTTGAAAGGGAAGCCACTAAACTGCTACGGATTGACGAAGAAAGTGGTGTATGAAAACGAAGAGTTCAACCTTATTCAAGCTGCGTTGAACATCGAACTGGAAATGGACGATTTGCGCTACAACAAAATTGTAATTGCAACCGATGCCGATGTCGATGGAATGCATATTCGTTTGCTATTGTTGACCTTCTTTTTACAATTCTTTCCTGATTTAATTAAAAGAAATCATGTTTATGTGTTAGAAACACCTCTATTCAGAGTGAGAAATAAAAAGAAAACAATTTATTGTTATTCGGAACAGGAACGAAGAGATGCCTTAGTAGAACTAGGTAAAACCGCTGAAATAACACGTTTTAAAGGTCTTGGGGAGATATCGCCTGATGAGTTTGCCCATTTTATAGGGGAAGATATCCGCTTAGAACCTGTGATTCTTTCCAAAGGCTCTTCTATCGATGAAATCCTTTCCTATTACATGGGAAAAAATACTCCAGCTAGGCAAGAATTTATTATTGATAATTTGAGAATAGAAGAAGAGGTAAAGGATGACGTTTCAAAAAAAGAAGCGTTGAAAAAAAGTGAATCAGGTAATTTAGAAAAAGCGTCATAATATGTCCGAAGAAAACGACGAGCTAGAGAATAACGAAGGGCAAGAAAATGAATCGAGTCCTTTCAATGATAGAGAATTGGATGATAATATTATCCCTGTAAGTGGATTGTATGAAAATTGGTTCCTCGATTATGCTTCTTATGTTATTCTAGAAAGAGCAGTTCCTTCCTTATATGACGGTTTTAAACCAGTCCAACGTCGAATCATGCATTCGATGAAGGAAATGGACGACGGCCGTTACAATAAAGTGGCAAATATCATTGGTAATACCATGAAATATCATCCACACGGTGATGTCTCTATTGGTGACGCTTTGGTTAATATCGGACAGAAAGATTTATTAGTTGATTGTCAAGGAAACTGGGGGAATACCTTAACTGGTGATAGGGCAGCAGCAGCTCGTTACATTGAAGCAAGAGTCTCTAAATTGGCAAACCACATTCTCTTTAATCCTAAAACAACTAAATGGTTAAAAAGTTATGACGGTCGGAACAATGAACCAGAACAACTTCCAGTTAAATTCCCGCTACTTTTAGCACAAGGTGCAGAAGGAATTGCGGTTGGTATGGCATGTAAAATAATGCCTCACAACTTTGTGGAGCTTATTGAGCAATCTATAAATCATTTACGAGGGAAAAAAGTACTATTTTATCCTGATTTTCCTAATGGAGGTATGATTGATGTTTCTAATTACAATGATGGACTCCGTGGAGGTAAAATCAGACTTAGAGCAAAAGTCAATAAGCAAGATAAAAAAACGTTGACCGTTACAGAAATCCCTTATGGTACAACAGCTTCACTGATTGACTCTATTCTTAAAGCCAACGATAAAGGAAAAATTAAGATCAAAAAAATTGAAGATAATACAGCTGCCACTGCCGAAGTTGTAATTCATTTAGCGCCTGGAGTTTCTCCAGATAAAACAATGGATGCCCTTTATGCATTTACCGATTGTGAGGTTTCTCTTTCTCCTAATACTTCTGTTATTGATGGGGATAAGCCTCGTTTTATGGGGGTCACAGAAATTCTAAAAGTCAATACAGATACAACAGTTAACCTTTTAAAAAGAGAACTGGAAATACGCTTGGATGAATTAGAACGCCAATGGCATTTTTCTACTTTGGAAAAAATATTCATCAACGAAGAAATGTACATTGACTTCAAAAACTACTCTGACAAAGAGTCGCTATATGACTATTTATACAAAGCATTCAAACCATTTGAGAAAAAACTGATTAGAGAAATTGCAGACGAAGACTTACATCGCTTAACGCAAATTCCAATGATTCGTATAACGCGTTTTGATGCGAATAAAGCAGATGATACAATCGCAAAGATTGAAGGCGAGATGGAAGAAGTGAAAAATAACCTTGCCAATCTTATAGAATACTCTATTGATTACTTTAAAGATTTAAAAAAGAAATTTGGAGAAGGGAAAGAGAGAAAAACCGAAATCAAAACCTTTGAATCAATCACGGCATCAAAAGTAATTATTGCCAATAAAAAACTATATGTTGATTACGAAGAAGGATTTATAGGACATAGTATCCGTAAAGCTGAGTACATTGCGGATTGTTCGGACATTGATGATGTTATTATTTTCTTTGCTTCTGGTAAAATGATGGTAACCAAAATTGCCGATAAGAAATTCGTTGGCAAAGGTATTGTCTATGCGAACGTTTGGAAAAGAGGTGATAAGAGAACGGTTTATCATTTAATGTACCAGGACGGAAAAGGCGGTTCAACAATGATGAAGCGTTTCAACGTAAATTCAATTACTAGAGATACAGAATATGATTTAACCAAAGGAAAGAAAGGTTCTAAAATGTTGTACTTTACTGTGCATCCAAATGGAGAACGGGAAGTTGTGACAGTTGTTTTAAGAGCAAGACCTCATTTAAAACGCTTGAAATTTGATGTTGACATGGGTGATTTGCTCATCAAAGGACGTGGAGCAGGAGGAAATCGTGTCACCAAAGAAATCGTGTCTAAAATTATTCAGAAGGAAGTCGGCGGCTCTACTCTTGCAGCTAGAAAGATTTGGTTCGATGATGTTGTCAGTAGATTAAATGATGACAACAGGGGTAAATTCCTAGGTGAATTTAAAGGAACGGATAAAATTCTAACAATATATAGTTCAGGAAAATATAGACTAAGTAACTTCGATCTGTCAACACATTTTGACGACGATATGATTTACATTGAAAAATGGAATCCAGAACATCCAATATCTGCTGTATATTTTGATGGTGCCAAAGAGATGCATTATTGCAAACGTTTCTTGTGTGAAGTAACAACAGATAAGAAAGTACTGTTTATTTCAGAGACTGAAGGCTCGACCTTAGATATGGTTTCTACAGGATATAAACCTCAGGCAAGAATTGTTTACAATAAGTTATTGAAAGCAACAAAAAACTTGCCAGACACCATTATTAATTTAGCTGATTTTATCGATGTAAAAGGAATGAAATCTCAAGGAAATCAGATGACAAAAAATAAGGTCAAAGAGATTATTGTTAATATTCCAGAAGGTGGAGAAGAAGCATGGCCAGAGCCTGAAAATTCAATTGTTACAGAGATTGAAGCAGTAGAAGATGAAGAAGCAACAACTGTTGAGTGGGACGTTAAGAATGAAGAGGATAATGATTCAGACCAAGCTAAGTTGTTTTAGATTGATCGTATTTATTGCGTTCGATTAAAACTCACGCTCGTTTTGGTCACCTTAAGATTTAGTAATTTTTGAATTCAAATGAGGTATTTAATAAAATCACTAAGTATTATATTGTTGCTTGTTTTATCAAGTTCATTTAGAGTGAAATATCCAAATATAACTCATACTATTTCAATTAAAATTGAGAATATTCGCAACACTAAAGGAACTATGCAACTTCAATTGTATCAATCTCAAAAAGCATTTGCAGCAGAGACTCCCTATAAAACCATTCGTATTTCAAAGGAAAATGTGTCGGACAACACTCTTTATTACAAAATTAAAGGTCTAGCACAAAACACCTATGGTGTAGCTCTACTGGATGATGAGAATAACAATAAGGAGATGGATTACGGGCTTTTTTTTCCAGTCGAGGGATTTGGCTTTTCGGACTACTATCATACAGGTTGGTCAAAACCTACTTTTCACGATTTCAAGTTTTTTTTAAAGAAAGACAAAACGGTTCGTATGAAAGTGCGCTATATGTAAACACAAGTATGAAAAATGTAATTAGTCAATTTCCTGGAGCTAGAAAACATACGATAACCTCACCACTATTTGAAAGATGAAAAAAATCCTTTTAACTGGAGCTACTGGGGCTATAGGTTCTGAAGTTTTAAAACAATTGCAAAGTGCTGATAGACTCAAAGGAGTCACAGTTTTAGTTCGGAAATCTAAAAAAACTGAAAAGAAATTAAAACCATTTGGCGATGCAATCAATGTGATTTATGGCGACATAACAAATCAGGACATTGTAAAAAAAGCAGTGAAAAATCAAGATGTAGTTATCCATCTTGCAGCTATAATTCCTACAGTTGAAAATAACAATGATTCATTAGTAAACCTTGTAAATGTTGATGGGACTAATAATATCGTCAGAAGTATGGAGATTGAAAGCCCAGACGCTCTTCTTTTATTCAGTTCGTCGATTGCTATATACGGCGATCGTCTATTAGACCCTGACATCCAAGTTAGTGATCCTCCAAAAGGGCTTAATTTGGATAATTATTCTCGGACGAAAGTGGAGGCTGAAGATATAATTAAAACCAGTAAATTGAACTGGAGCATTTTTAGACTCACTGCAATTATGGGAATTGGAAACCATAAAATTTCGGGTATTATGTTTGAAGTTCCTTTAGAGACTCCTCTAGAAATAGCCACGGTAAGAGATACCGCAAGGGCTTTTGTGAATTCAATAGAGCACAAAGATGAATTGACTGGTAAAGTTTTCAATCTGGGGGGTGGAGAGTTGTGTCGAATTACTTATTTCGATTTCCTGACAAGGGCTTTCGACGCATTTGGATTAGGAAAACTGAACTTCCCCAATTACGCTTTCGCTAAGCAAAATTTCCATTGTGGACATTATATTGACGGAGATGAGTTGGAAGAAATTATTCATTTCAGATCAGATGATATCGATTCTTATTTCAAGAGGTTTAATAATTCAATTCCCAAAATTCAAAAGCTTCTTACATTGCCTTTTTCTGGACTTGTTAAATGGTTTTTACTTAAGCTATCCATACCGTATAAAGCGTATAAGAAAGGTGATAAGGAGAAAATTAATTTCTTTTTTGGTAACATTGAACTATGAATTTAGCAAATTTCATATTACTTAATTATATCTGGATTGGTGTTGCGGTGATAACATTCTTGTCCCTTGTGATTTTTAAAATTCGAGCACCGTATGGTCGACATACCAATGAGAAATGGGGTAAGATGATAGCCAATCATTGGGGATGGTTCTGGATGGAACTTCCAGCTTTTCTCCTTTTCCCCATTCTGGTAATCCTTGGACCTCGCGAAAAGGATTGGTTCACATATCTGCTCGTTGGGCTTTGGACGCTACACTACTTTAATCGAACAATAATTTTCCCCATTCGATTAAAAACACGTGGAAAAAAAATGCCGTTGACCATCGTTTTTAGCGCTTTATTCTTTAATGGAATGAATGGTTTTTTAAATGGTTATTATCTAGGATTCTTAGCAGACCAAGATCAACGTGAAATTACGGTGAACGTTATTATTGGACTCATCTTGTTTTTTGGTGGCATGTATATTAATCATGGGACTGATTCGCGGTTAATCGCACTAAGAAAGGAAAAGGAAGGATATTCAATTCCCCAGGAATGGCTGTTTAGATGGATTTCTTGCCCAAATCACTTTGGTGAAATAATTGAATGGATTGGATTCGCAATCGTCGCATGGAATATACCTGCTACAACTTTTGCTATTTGGACATTTTGCAACCTAGTACCTAGAGCACTTAATCATCATGATTGGTACCATGAAAATTTTGAGAATTATCCAAAAAAAAGAAGAGCTGTTATCCCTTGGTTTTGGTAATTGATTTAGTCTTTTTTAGTTAGTAAATCCTCGAAAAAAAAGGCTACTACTCCTATTTGCTTTAATCCTCTAAAAGCCGTATTTTTGCGTTCTGTCTAATCTCCAATAAATTAGACAATAGAACTAGAAAAAACAATCATTATGAATGTAACAATGGAAAAATTGACATCGAAAGATTACATGAACATAGAGGAAGAGCATGGTGCTCACAATTATCATCCTCTTGGAGTCGTTTTAAAAAGAGGAGAAGGAGTTCACGTGTGGGATGTAGAAGGTAAACAATACTATGACTTTCTTTCGGCATATTCTGCGGTAAACCAAGGACATTGTCACCCAAAGATTGTTGGAGCAATGATTGATCAAGCAAAGAGATTAACGTTGACTTCCCGCGCATTCTACAATGATTCTTTAGGTCCGTATGAGAAGTTTGTGACAGAGTATTTCGGTTTCGATAAAGTTCTCCCTATGAATACAGGTGCCGAGGCTGTTGAAACAGCTATTAAATTATGTCGCAAATGGGCGTATGAAAAAAATGGTATTGCTGAAGATCAAGCACAAATTATTGTGTGCGAAGGTAACTTTCACGGTAGAACAACAACCATCGTTTCTTTCTCAAATGATCCAGTGGCAAGAAAAAACTTTGGACCTTTTACACCTGGTTTTATTCGTATTCCTTATGATGATTTAGATGCTTTGGAAAAAGCATTACAACAAAAAAATGTTGCAGGGTTTCTAGTAGAACCTATTCAAGGTGAGGCTGGAGTCTATGTTCCTTCTGAAGGTTACTTGACGAAAGCGAAAGAATTGTGCGCAGCAAATGGGAGCTTATTCATTGCTGATGAGGTACAAACTGGAATTGCCAGAACAGGTAAGTTGTTAGCAGTTGATCATGAAAATGTAAAACCAGATATTTTGATTCTTGGAAAAGCGATTTCCGGTGGTGTTTATCCAGTTTCTGCAGTATTCGCTGATAATGAGATAATGAATGTGATTAAACCAGGTCAACATGGTTCTACTTTTGGTGGAAACCCAGTTGCGGCTAAAGTTGCAATAGCTGCATTAGAGGTTGTTACAGATGAAAAATTAGCAGAGAATGCGGAGGAATTAGGACAATTGTTCAGAGCAGAAATGAATAGAATCATTGATTCTTCAGATTTGGTTTTGAAAGTAAGAGGTAAAGGATTATTGAATGCTATCATCGTTAATGATACAGAAGAGTCTGAAACTGCTTGGAACCTTTGCGTTGCATTAATGAAAAATGGTCTTTTGGCAAAACCAACTCATGGAAACATCATCCGTTTTGCTCCACCATTGGTTATGACGCGAGAAGAATTATTGGAATGCGTTGCAATCATCGAAAAGACAATAAAAGAATTTAAAAAATAGTTGAGAGAAGTACTGAGCAAATGGATATTTCATAGAATCACTTTGTGGTTTTCTATGACTTCGATGTGAAAATCTGTACATGAATTAATGACTACTACCATAGCATGAAAGAAAAAATTAAATTTGGCACAGATGGCTGGAGAGCTATCATCGCACAAGAATATACAGTTGACAACGTGGCAAGAGTTTCTCATGCAACCGCTGTTTGGGTAAAAGAAAACTTCGAAAATCCATCAATAGTAATAGGACACGATTGTCGTTTTGCAGGAGAACTTTTCGTTGAAACAGCGGTAAAAGTATTCATAGCTGCCGGAGTAAAGGTCAAAATGGCAAAGGGATTCGTTTCTACGCCAATGGTTTCTCTTGGAAATGTAAAGTTGAACGCATCTTTAGGTGTTGTTATCACAGCTAGTCACAATCCACCGTCTTATAACGGATACAAATTGAAATCTGAGCATGGTGGACCTTTGACTCCATCTTCTGTGCAAGAAATTGAGGACATTATCCCAAAAGATCATGGTGTCGATTTAGCAAATACTTCTTTAGATTCACCATTGGTAGAGATCGTTGACTTAGAAACAATGTACGTCGATCACGTCAAAGCAAATTTCGATCTAGAAGCCATTGAAAATTCCGGAATGAAACTCGTTTATGATGCTATGTACGGTTCTGGTCAGAACGCACTCAAGAGAATTCTGCCCAATATTGATTTCTTGCACTGCGAGCACAATCCATCCTTCTATGGGCAGGCTCCTGAACCAATTGCAAAGAACTTAGAGGAGCTAGAAGTATTCATTAAAGAACGAGGGGATATTGATTGCGCATTAGCCACTGATGGCGACGCTGATAGAATAGGACTCTACAACGGCAGCGGAGAATTCATAGATTCTCACCACATTATCTTGTTGTTGATTCACTATTTAGCGAAGTATAAAGAATTATCAGGAAAGGTGGCGACTGCATTCTCAACTACTCCTAGAGTTAAAGTGATGGCAGATCATTATGGACTCCCTTCTGAGGTGGTGAAAATAGGTTTCAAATATATAGCTGACATTATGGTGGCAGAGGATGTGTTAGTTGGTGGTGAAGAGTCAGGTGGAATTGCTTGTAAAGGCCATATTCCAGAAAGAGATGGTATTTGGATGGGATTAATCGTCTGGGAATTCATGGCGAAATCAGGAAAAACATTAGACGACCTAGTTAAGGAAATTTACGAAATTGTGGGTTCTTTTAAATTTGAAAGAAACGATTTACATATAACAGAAGAATCAAAACAAAGTATCGTTGAGAATTGCAAAGCTGGAAATTATACGAACTTTGGAGAATACAAAGTAAGAGATGTAGGAACCATTGATGGTTTTAAATTCTTTTTCGATGATGACAGATGGTTAATGATTCGTCCTTCTGGAACCGAGCCAGTTCTAAGAACTTATGCCGAAGCGCCAACTTTAGAAGAAGTTCGAAAAATTTTGAGAATCACTGAAGAAACAATTTGTAAATAATGAGCTCTGGCTTCGGTAAAATATTTCGACTGACTACTTTTGGTGAATCTCACGGAAAAGCAATCGGTGGAATTATTGATGGAGTCCCTGCAAATTTCGCAATAGATTTAGAAGAAGTTCAGGCCGAATTAGATAAACGTAAGCCTGGACAGTCATTTATTACTACGCAACGTAAAGAATCTGACACAGTAGAATTTCTTTCAGGAATTTTTGAGGGAAAAACAACAGGCGCACCAATAGGCTTTCTAATTCCAAATGAGAATCAGAAATCAAAAGACTATGATCACCTGAAAGATGTCTATCGCCCTTCGCATGCTGATTTTACCTACTCAAAAAAATATGGGAATCGTGATTATCGAGGTGGAGGAAGATCATCTGCTCGTGAAACGGCATGTCGAGTAGTTGGTGGCGCTATTGCCAAACAGATTCTAGCAAGTAAAGGTATTGACATAACGGCCTACGTGAATCAAGTAGGTTCTGTAAAGCTTGAAGATACAATTGACTACAATGAAATTGAAAATAACATTGTTCGTTGTCCCAATGTGGATGTTGCAAAAAAAATGATTGGATTGATCGAAAAAATCAAAAAGTCAGGTGACACAATAGGAGGGAGCATCGTTTGTGAAATCAATCATGTTCCACCAGGATTGGGAGAACCCGTTTTTGATAAATTGCATGCAGAATTAGGAAGGGCAATGTTGTCAATCAATGCGGTAAAAGGCTTTGAATACGGCAGTGGTTTTAATTGTATGACTATGAGAGGTTCTGAACATAATGACATTTTTAATGCAGATGGAAGTACACAGAGCAATCATTCAGGAGGTATCCAAGGTGGAATTTCCAACGGTATGCCGATTACTATGAAAATTGCTTTTAAGCCTGTCGCTACGATAATGCAAAATCAGCATACGGTTAATTCTCAAGATGAAATTGTTGAACTGCAAGGTAAAGGAAGGCATGACCCATGTGTGGTTCCAAGAGCAGTGGTGATTGTTGAATCAATGGCTGCAATGGTTGTTTTGGATATGATGATGATGAACGCAGGAAGTAATTTTTAATTTCCTCCCCCTAACCCCCTCTAAAGGTGGAAGAAGTAGAAGTCCGAAAATGTTCGTGTGTTTTGTAGTAATTTTCACAATGTGTATTTCCTCCCCCTAACCCCCTCTAAAGGTGGAAGA
>CAXBMR010000040.1:0-21186 GCA_963976995.1 uncultured Fluviicola sp. | reverse complement strand
GATAACTTTAACCTAGAAAATAAAAAACTTGCATTAGCTAGTTGAATCTACCTTTGAAAATCTTCATTGGTTAATTATTCATTCTTCATTAAATACAATTATCTTTGCCGACTAATATATTGATATGTATAGATCTCATACTTGTGGCGAACTTCGCCCTTCGCATATAGGACAAACAGTAACGCTTTCTGGATGGCTACAAAAGTCGCGCGACCTTGGCGGAATGACCTTCATCGATTTACGCGATCGATACGGTATTACTCAACTGGCGTTCAACATGGATGAAGATGCTTCTGTTTGTGAAAAAGCCAGAAAATTAGGGAGAGAATTTGTATTGAAAATAGAAGGAGTAGTTATTGAGCGTTCCAGCAAGAATAAAAACATTCCTACTGGAGAAATTGAAATCAAGGTTTCTAAAATAACGGTTCTGAATGGTTCTAAAACGCCTCCTTTTACAATTGAAGATGAAACAGATGGTGGTGAAGAAATTCGAGCGCAATATAGATATTTGGATTTACGAAGAAAACCCATTCGCGAGAAATTATTATTGAGAAATAAGGTTGCTCTTGAGACACGTAAATATTTAGATTCACAGGAATTCATTGACGTTGAAACACCTGTTTTGATTAAATCAACACCTGAAGGAGCAAGGGATTTTGTGGTGCCAAGTAGGATGAATGAAGGACAGTTTTATGCTTTGCCTCAGTCACCCCAAACTTTCAAGCAACTGTTAATGGTTTCTGGTTTTGATAGATACTACCAAATTGTGAAATGCTTCCGAGATGAAGATTTACGTGCAGATCGTCAACCAGAATTCACTCAAATTGATTGCGAAATGGCGTTCGTTGAGCAAGAAGACATCTTGAATGTGTTTGAAGGGATGATTCAACACCTTTTTAGAGAAGTTCGTGGTGTAGAATTAGATGCCAAATTCCCAAGAATGACTTACGCTGAAGCAATGGAGAAATACGGTTCTGATAAGCCTGATATTCGCTTTGCTTTAGAGTTTGTGAATATGAACGAAGTAACCAAAGGCAAAAACTTCGGTATTTTTGACGATGCAGAGCTGGTTCTTGCCATCAATGCGCAGGATTGTGCAGGATACACTAGAAAGCAATTGGATAAATTAACTGATTGGGTTCGTAGGCCACAAATTGGAGCAAAAGGATTAATTTATTTAAAATGCAATGAAGACGGAACATTCAAATCTTCTGTAGATAAATTTTATTCTCAAGAAGATTTAGCGGAATGGGCAAAAATCGCCAATGCAAAGGCGGGAGATTTATTGCTGCTTTTGAGTGGGGACATTGAAAAAGTTCGCAAACAAATGAATGAATTGCGTTTACACATGGGTGATGAATTAGGGTTAAGAAATCCGAATGAATTCAATCCTCTGTGGGTTGTTGATTTTCCTCTATTAGAATGGGATGAAGACACCAACCGTTACCATGCAATGCATCATCCATTTACTTCTCCTAAGCCAGAAGACATGGATTTAATAGATACCGACCCGGGAAAAGTAAGAGCGAATGCATATGATTTAGCCATGAACGGTGTTGAGTTGGGGGGTGGATCAATAAGAATACATGACAGAGACATTCAGTCACGTATGTTTGATTTACTTGGTTTCTCTAAAGAAGAAGCTGAGGCACAATTCGGATTCTTAATGTCCGCTTTTGAATATGGAGCACCTCCACACGGTGGTCTAGCTTTCGGTTTAGACAGACTCGTTGCAACAATGGGTGGTTCAGATTCTATTCGTGATTACATTGCTTTCCCAAAAAACAACAGTGGCCGAGATGTAATGATTGATGCTCCCTCTCCGTTGAATGATGAGCAAATGAATGAGTTAGGGTTGAGTTTGAAGTAGATTTGAGCATTTTTGCTTAAATGAATTTAAAACCAAGTTTACCTGCACCAACTCGCTCTTAAAGGTTGAAACCCTAACTTCCTTTAGGACGCTCATAATTCTGTGTTTTGCCTGAATCAGAGTATATTGTGTTCTTAAAATTTCATTCCCACAAAACAATCAATGGACAGTCTTTACTCTTAATTTTAGGAACTTGGATATGATTGTTTTCTTCAATTCGCCCAATTCTTACTGGTAAAACTTGAGGGAATCAGAAATATTTTCATGTCAATTAATTTGAACTGCGAAAATAGAGATACTCTCCAATTATTCACTACAGAATTGAATGTTTCTCACCAATGTTAAGTACCTTAGCACTTCAATTGAAGTAAAAATGAACAAGAACAAAGAATATCTTTCCATCTACAACTCCTTAACAGGAAAAAAGGAGAAATTCACACCATTGCATGATGGTTTTGTTGGTTTATATGTTTGTGGACCGACTGTATATAGCAATGTTCATTTGGGAAATTGCCGTTCTTTTATTTCTTTTGATATCGTCTATCGTTACCTTACTCATCTTGGTTATAAAGTTCGCTATGTTCGTAACATCACGGATGTTGGTCATTTGGTTGATGATGCTGACCAAGGAGAAGATAAAATCACAAAGAAAGCACGATTGGAGCAGCTTGAACCAATGGAAATTGTGCAAGAATATACGGTTGATTTTCATGCTGTTTTAAATCAATTTAATACTATTTCTCCAAACATAGAGCCAACAGCAACGGGGCATATCATTGAACAAATAGAAATGGTTCAAGCCATTCTTGATAAAGGTTTTGCGTATGAATCAAACGGTTCGGTTTATTTTGACGTAAAGAAGTACAACGAGTCACATCCTTATGGAGAGTTATCAGGAAGAAAAATAGAAGATCTTATTTCTAACACACGTGATTTAGACGGACAAGATGAAAAAAGAGCTCCTTTAGATTTTGCCTTGTGGAAAAACGCTTCAGATGAACATTTAATGAAGTGGCCTTCACCTTGGGGAATTGGTTTTCCAGGCTGGCATCTTGAATGTTCAGCTATGAGTACCAAATATTTAGGGAAGCAATTCGACATTCACGGAGGAGGAATGGACTTAAAATTTCCCCATCACGAATGTGAAATTGCTCAAGGAACATCTGCCAATGGTGAACCACCTGTACGTTATTGGATGCATGGCAACATGTTGACTCTCAATGGTAAGAAGATGAGTAAATCAACTGGTAATTCCATTCTTCCTGGAGAATTATTCTCCGGAGAAAATAACTTTATGGAGAAAGCATTCGACCCAATGGTTGTTCGTTTCTTTATGATGCAAGCACATTATCGCAGTACATTAGATTTTACTTCGGATGCTTTATTGGCAGCAGAAAAAGGCTATAATAAATTAATGGAAGCTCTTACTACATTAGAGAAATTATATACAAAAGAAAATTCCTCTGTTGATGTTCAAGCATTAGTAGATAGTTTCTATACAGCAATGAATGATGATTTCAACGCACCCATTTTAGTTGCCAATTTATTTGAGGTTGTAAAATTCATCAATTCAGTGAAAGACAATAAAGCGACTATTTCTAAAACGGATTTGGTGTTACTCCAAAAAGAAATGACTGGCTTTGTTGTAAATGTCTTAGGCATTTCACTTAAAGAGAACTCCAGCAATGACAAATTGGCTCCTGTAATGGATCTAGTTCTCGATCTACGTCAAGAAGCAAGAGCGAATAAAGATTGGTCCACCTCCGATAAAATTCGTGATGGTCTAGCAGCGGCTGGAATTGTTGTGAAAGATGAGAAAGATGGAAGTAGCTGGAAGTAGTATTCAAGTTCGTGATGAATAACAAAATTGACGCTAACAATAAGTTTTACCTCGAAGGTTTTACACTTTGAAGAAGAACTATAGAGGTGGATGTTAAAATTGTTGAAATCAAAATCAATTAATTCGCTTTTTTCATCCCTAAAATTACTATTATTACATCTGTAATTTATTAGAATCCAAAGAAGAGAACTGTAATTTTCTGTTTTTATCTTTCAACTCTAAATTAGTAAAACAATGATTTCAAAAGACACCGATAAAAAACTCTTCCTTATTGATGCTTACGCACTAATTTTCCGTGCATATTTTGCATTTGCAAAGAACCCACGAATCAATTCTAAAGGACAGAATACCTCTGCTGCTTTTGGTTTTACCAATTCACTCATTGATATTCTCAAGAACGAAAAACCAACTCATATTGCTGTTGTTTTTGACCCTCCAAACGGTTCAACAACTAGAAAAGAAGATTTTCCAGAGTACAAAGCACATCGGAACGAAACTCCAGAAGGAATAATTACGATGATTCAGCCCATAAAAGATATTATTTCTGCGTTCAATATTCCCATTATTCAAGTGGATGGCTTTGAGGCTGATGATGTGATTGGTTGTCTTGCTAAGAAGGCAGAAGCGAAAGGTTTTACAACATATATGATGACACCAGATAAAGATTTCGGTCAATTGGTTTCTGAAAACATCTTCATGTTTCGTCCAGGTCGTGGAGGAAAGCCTGCTGAGGTTTGGGGAATTCCTGAAATTTTAGAAAAGTTTGATGTCGAAAATGTAATGCAAGTAATCGATGTTCTGGGGTTACAAGGAGATGCGGCAGACAATATACCTGGAATTCCAGGCATTGGCGGAAAAACGGCATCTAAATTGTTGAAACAATTTGGCTCTGTAGAGGGAATTATTGAAAATGTTGATCAGCTAAAAGGGAAGCAAAAAGAGAATGTAGAAAATTTCGCGGAACAAGGATTAATGTCTAAGAAATTAGCTACAATTATTCTCGACATCGATGTCGAATTAGATGAAAAAGACTTAATCAAAGAAGAGTCCAATTCTGAGAAAATCAAAGACGTTTTTACAGAGCTAGAATTTAGAAACTTAGCAAGGAGAGTGTTGGGAGAAGACATTGTAGTTAATGCTCCTAAAGTTTCTGAAAGTGGACAAATGGACTTATTCGGAACACAATCTTTAGTGGAAGAACAGGAGCCTATAGAAACAGCTGAGTTTAAAACCATTGCTACCGAAAAGCCAAGTTATCATCTCATTACGCAGCCAGAAGAAAGAGCAGAATTACTCAGCCTCCTTCTAAAGCAAAAATCAGTATGTTTTGATACAGAAACAGATAGGTTAGATGCTCTTCATGCTAACTTAACAGGAATATCATTCTCTTATAAAGCTAGAGAAGCATTCTATGTGGCAACGCCCAATAATTTTGAAGAAGCACAAAAAATTGTTGAAGAATTTCGTCCGTTTTTTGAATCAGAAAACATTGAGAAAATTGCTCACAACATCAAATACGACATCAAAGTTATCAATCGGTATGGAGTGAATGTAAGTGCACCACTTTTTGATACCATGATTGCACATTACCTCATCAACCCTGACTCCAAGCACAGCATGGATGTTCTTGCAGAGCGTTTTTTGACCTATAAACCAGTTTCCATCACAGAATTGATTGGAAAAAAAGGAAAGAATCAAAAAAGCATGGCAGATTTGACTCCTGAAGAAATTTCTGACTATGCATGCGAAGATGCAGATATTACGTTGCAATTAAAACAGCTTTTTGAACCTCAAATCAATAAAGAACATCTTAAAGATTTGTTCTATAACATGGAAATGCCATTAGTGGATGTGTTGAAATCAATGGAACAAGAAGGCATAACAATTGATGCCGATGGGTTGAGAAGCTATTCTGTTGAATTAGGAGAATTACTAGAAGACTTAGAGAAAAATATCAAAGAAGAAGCGGGAGTCGATTTTAACATCGATTCACCTAAACAACTGGGACAAGTCTTATTTGATCAAATGGAAATTTCCTCTAAAGCGAAAAAAACCAAGACCGGGCAATATGCGACTGGTGAAGATGTTTTGCAGAAATTAAAGCATTCTCATCCAATTATTCCACTGATTTTGGACTATCGTCAATTGAGAAAATTGAAGAATACGTACGTTGACCCACTGCCAGAATTAATGGATGAAGTGGATGGAAGAATTCACACGAGCTTTATGCAAACTGTTGCCGCAACTGGTCGATTAAGCTCTAACAATCCCAATTTACAGAATATCCCTATTCGTTCTGACAAAGGAAAAGAGATTAGAAAATCATTCATTTCTAGAGGCAATGGTTTCAAATTGATGGCGGCTGATTATTCTCAAATAGAATTGCGTATCATTGCTGCCTTGAGTAAAGATGAGAATATGATTGCTGCTTTTAAAAACGGGCATGATATTCATAGAGCAACCGCTGCAAAGGTTTTTAATGTTCCATTGGAAGAAGTAACTCGTGACCAAAGAAGTTCAGCAAAAGCGGTCAATTTTGGGATTATCTATGGGCAGTCGGCTTTTGGTTTAGCACAAAACTTAGGCATCTCTCGCAAAGAAGCGAAGCAAATCATAGACAGTTATTTTGAGCAATATCCAACCATTAAAGACTATATGGATGGCATGGTCTCGAATGCACGGGAAAACGGGTATGTTGAAACTATCATGAAACGACGTCGTTATTTGAAAGATATTAATTCTGCCAATGCAGTTGTTCGTGGTTTTGCCGAAAGAAATGCTGTGAATGCTCCTATTCAAGGTTCTGCGGCAGATGTGATAAAGTTGGCAATGATTGGTGTACATGGAGCCATGAAAGAACAAGGATTAAAATCAAAAATGCTTTTACAAGTACACGATGAACTCGTTTTCGACATTCATGAAAGTGAAATAGAAACTTTGCAAAAATTAGTCAAACATGAAATGGAATCAGCAGTTGAAATAGGGGTTCCTCTTGACGTAGAAATGGAAGTAGCCGATAATTGGTTGGCAGCGCATTAGAAAACTAGACAATAGGTTAATTATTTCAAGTTAATTTCACCCAAAAAATTTACAATGATGGACAAATTCTTGCAAATTGCCATTGATGAGGCGAAAAAAGGATTAAACGAGGGCGGAATCCCAATCGGCTCGGCTCTTGTTAGAAACGGACAGTTAATTGCCTCAGGTAGAAATAAACGGGTGCAAGAACAAAACCCTATTCTCCATGGAGAAATGGACTGCTTAAACAATGCTGGAAGAATTGGCTCATACAAAGACACTGTCATTTATTCTACACTTATGCCATGCTACATGTGTGCAGGAACAATTGTTCAATTTAAAATCCCAATAGTAATTGTTGGAGAATCAAAAACGTTTTCTGGTGCCAGAAAATTTATGGAAAGCCACGGTGTGGAAGTCATTGACTTAGAAAGTAAAGAATGCATTTCAATGATGGAAGATTTCATTGAGAATAATACTGACTTATGGAATGAGGATATTGGGGAGTAACTCCCTACTATTCCTTACTATTCCTTACAAAAATCCATTTTTCAGATTTCAATAAATCATCGAAAACACTTTCAAAAGCCTTTAAACTTGAAGGGTATTTGTATCTTTTTCTAACGCTTTTTCTTTTACCTCCCATCACAATTGAAGTTGTTGTTTCTGGCAAATCCGTCACGTTTTCATTGTCGTATTCATCTTCCATTTCCAAGTATGAAATCTCCACAGCAACATCTATGAATTTTTTCATCTTCTCGTAACTCAACATTGTTACATACTCTCCTTTCAAATCAACAGCATGCGTACCTGTGTATTCTGCATGACCACTGTTGTATATTTTCATCTCGTAAACTGGACAAGTCCCAAAGCAATACCCTCTTTTAATTGATGCGAACAAAGAATCACCTTTAGTAATATCTTCAAAAAGAATTTGATGCTCGTCTCCTGGGTTTGGAACTTGACCGTGTGTTGTGGGTGCTTCATTTTGAGCAGAAGCTTCTGCTTCAATAGCTTCCTTGGAATTCGCGCACGATGCTAAAAGAAAAAGTGCTGTACTAATTACGAGTATATATTTCATCTTATTGGGGTTTAAAAATGCTGTTAAGTAAGTATAATAGAACAAATAACTTGCCACAATATTAAGTATAACTTGTCAACCAACCTCTACTTTCAAGAATTTCTTGAAAAGTCACTAACTCTTCTGCTGAAGAGATTTGCTCTTGAATGTTTTCTATCGTTAGTTTATTCTCCATGATTTGAATTGTCAAACTAAAAGGGAATTGAGTGATTGAATTCTCCTGATAATTCTCGCTAAATAGAATCCATTTCTTCAATAAATTAACCGATTCATTCTCACTTAACTTAAAGTCGCCAGCCTGCACAGAACAGAAAAAATGTATTCTTTCCTTAGCCCTCGTCAATAATACATTCAATCTTTTTCTCCCTCCTACTGTGCTCATTGGTCCAAAGCGCAAATGAAACTCACCGTCTGCATTCTTAGCATATCCAAAACTGATAAATAATTCGTCACATTCATCACCTTGAACATTTTCCATTGCCTTAAAAAAGACCTCGTTATTCTCTATTTTCTCAGAAAGTTTCCCTTGCGTTTTAGCTGATAGGTTATTCCAAATACACGACAGTTGCTCTTCAGAGAAAGCGACTATCCCGATAGTAATGTCACGCTTTATTGCCGATTCAATTGATTGAGCAATCATCTTGGCTTCATTGAGGTTTTTACGTTCTTCAAAAACTCCATCCTCACAAAAATAATGCTGAATGGGATTTTTTGCACCAACAGATGGAAATACACTTAGTTCATTCTTATAGAAATGCTGATTAGAAAACGATATTAAGTCGGCATGAACGCTTCTATAATGGTGTTTTAGAGAAACCTTATCCCAGTAAAATGATGCTTGATGTAACAGGTCAACAGGTTCAGAAGTTCCTGCAGAAAAATAAGAACTCGGACCCATTTGATGTTCATCACCTGCAACAATTATTCGCTTAGATCGTTCAATCGTTCCCAATGAATTTTGCAAAGGAATCTGACTTGCTTCATCAAAAATAGCGACATCAAATAGAGCCGTTTCCATAGGAAAACATTTACCTACTTGTGTTGGATTACTCAGCCAAATTGGTTTCAATAATTGTATCCATTCTCTGGCTTCTGAATTTTGTAATTCTCGCAAAGAAGGATGGCTTCTTGTCTTAGAAAACTCTTTGATTAGAATTGCTTTGCCCTTCCGTAATCTTGCCTTTTTTGCCTTCAATTCTTCGCTTAATTTTCGCGCTGGAATTGAGAGCAAATCATTGTATTCTAAGAATCTTTGATAGACGTTATTTTCGATTGATTTTGCAAACAATTTAAACTCCTCTTTTTGAGCATGCAGAATGTCCTTTGTTTTGTCCTTTATTTGAGCTGTTTCAAACTTAGAAAATGCAGGGAATTTCGTTTGAAAATTAACCCAATGTGACACAAATAGTTCTCCTTTGAAATTCTCATAATTGTTGTTCCGAGAAAAGGAAAAAAGTGTCGCTTGATCAAGCAACTTCAATTCATCTTTGATCGGAATTATTAAATTCAAGTCTTCCTTTATTTTTTCAAGAATTGGCAATATTTTATCTGACGCATTAAAGTGAAAGTGCCTTTTTAATTCAATATGCAAGTCACTTAGTTTCTTGTGTGAATTTGTTAATGTTGCTTTTTTGTCTGCCGGAAAACCAGCTATTTTTTTCCATTCATTTTCAGAATAAGCGTACAAAGTTTGATAGATCAAAGGAACGTCAATTTCTGGGTTTTCTAACCCCATTTCGCAAAATTCAATTGAATTTTGCGAAAAATCGTTTATTTTACCTATTTCTGCTAAATGATTTCTTAGTTCATTCTGAGCGTCGATTACTGGTAATGTTGACACTTGCTTCCATCTTTTTCTTGTTTTGTATTTGCTCAAAAAAGAACTTCTTTCTAACTGGTCAAGCAGTGATTTTGTTTCGCTTTCTGAAATAACTATCTTCCAATGAGATGTATTTTTACTAATTTTTTCAATCTCTGATTTTGATTTTATATACTTTTTACGAAGAGACAAAAATTTCCTTTGAGCTTTTGAATTTGGATTGAAAATTTGTGTGTGTGTTTTGTACAAATCATTCTCAAAAACTTGACAAATTGCAGCTTCTTTTTTAAGCGTATCGAAGCTTTCCCATGAGGAAAAATCAAGCGTCTTTTCGAGTGAAGAAATAGTCGAAATCCATCGGTTAATTTTACGGTCAATTTGGTCAAATTCTTTGTCTAAAATTGTTTCTATTTTTAACTTTCCCAAAGAAGAAAACAAGCCTAATTTATACACTTTCTCAACCGTGTGTTGGTGCGCCAAAAAATAGTCTATTTCTTGCACTTCACTTGAATAAGTAAAAGACGATAAATTTACTCCTTCCGCTAGTTTATGAAAATCATGAAAAGACACTCCTCCGATCAAATTTTTCTGAGAGAGAAGATCCAATGTCATTTGCAAATTGTCTAAATATTGTTCCGATAAACGAAGATTATTGACATGCTCAAATTCGTAAGAATCCAAATGGTTCCATGTCGCTTTTAATTCTTGTAAAAACGCATGACTCAATTTATCTGAACTTGCGATGAAGCAATATTTATCCAGTCCAAAATCGCTGAGTTTTTTTACTAAAACTTCTAACGCTACTCTTTTTTCAGAAACGACAATACTCGTTTTTTTCGCTGATAGAATTTTAGCGATTACATTAGTTAGCACTTGTGACTTACCCGTTCCTGGGGGACCTTGAATAACGGTGTTTGATTCTGTAACTGTTTCAAACACTTTTTGGTGATCGATATCTGTTGAAAGAAGAACATCTTTTGGAAAATTTATCGTTAAATTTTCCTTTTTCCCTTCTCCAAAAATTGATTCAACAGAAGAAGACAAGGTTTCTTTTTGCAACAATTCTTCTAGTTCTTTGACAATTTGAAATCGATGATGGTGAAAGTTGCCAATTATTATAGGATGATTTTCATCGATTACTAACCCTAAATGTTGTACCCATTTCAAAACAACTTCGGTTTCTTTTGGGTCAGGAAATGGAGCATTTATATTCAGTTCGTTTTTTAGGTATTGTACAAAAAAAGGATTAAAAAAAACGGCATCCTCATCACTTGATAGCGTAATCGTATTTTTGATTTTATCGACAGAAAAGGAAAGAGAATTCAAAAAAATAGGAGTTTGAACCTGATTTTCTTTAACCTTCAACTGAACACATTCAGTTGCTAAACATAATGAATTTACCCCTGACTCTTTCTTCACTTTTTTAGTCTCTGATAAAATTCTATTAGGGAAATCCGAAATAGTAATTGCTAATTCTTCTGTAAACAACAACTTCTTGTTATCAACAGTTGAATTTACCAAAACATCATTTAAATTAAAGCGACTGGTCTCTTCAAGTAATTCTCGTATGCTATTTTTAACTTCTTTTGACAAGGCAATAAAGGTAAGAAAAAGCGATGAGTGTTGAGTGTTGAGTGATAACATTTGTGCTGAACTACCATAGCGACCTAACTCGCACTTAAAACTCTACACTCTCACTTTATCCTCTTGCTCTCTACTCTTTTTCTTACTACATTTGTTTCATGCAACAATTAATGCATCTATTGGAATGAAATTCGGAACCAAAGCAATACATGCTGGGGTGCAGCCAGATGAATCGACAGGAGCTATCATGACTCCAATCTATCAAACGTCAACATACGTTCAAGATGGAGTGGGCAACCACAAGGGCTATGAATATTCTCGAACGCAAAATCCGACACGCCATGCACTAGAAAAAAATCTTGCTGTGCTAGAAAACGGTAAACACGGCGCTTGTTTTGGTTCAGGACTTGCTGCTATTGATTGCGTTCTCAAAATGCTAAATCCTGGAGACGAAGTTGTTTCAACGAGTGACCTTTATGGGGGAACATTTCGGATTTTCAAAACTATTTTTGAGAAATACGGTATTACATTTCACTTTGTTGGAATGTCAGATACCTCTGCTGTTGAGTCAGCGATAAATGACAATACAAAACTGATTTGGGTAGAAACCCCAACAAATCCAATGATGAATATTGTTGATATTGAAGCCATGGCATCGGTTGCAAAAAAGGCAAATACACTATTAGCTGTTGACAATACATTCGCAACACCTTATTTACAGAATCCTTTGGATCTAGGAGCAGACATTGTCATGCATTCTGTTACAAAATACCTTGGCGGTCATTCTGATGTGGTCATGGGCGCTTTAATTTGCAACGATGATGCAATTGCCAATGAAATGTATCGTATTCAAAATTCGTCAGGAGCCGTAACTGCGCCGATGGATTCGTTTTTAGTTCTTCGTGGAATCAAAACATTGCATCTTCGAGTTCAAAGACATTGCGAGAATGGTGAAAAAGTGGCAAATTTCTTGGTGAATCATCCAAAAGTGAACAACGTTTACTGGCCGGGGTTTGAATCTCACCCAAATCATGCTATTGCAAAAAAGCAAATGAGGGGTTTTGGTGGAATGATTTCTTTTGATTTGAAAGGTAATAGCATAAAAGATACACATGCCATTGTGAAAAATGTAAAACTATTTGCTTTGGCAGAATCATTAGGAGGAGTAGAGTCATTGATTGGGCACCCAGCAACGATGACACATGCATCCATCCCAAAAGAAGAAAGAGAAAAAACAGGTGTCAGTGATTCTTTGATAAGATTGAGTGTCGGTGTTGAAGATGCTGAAGATATTATAGAGGATTTACGACAAGCCATGAATTAAAAAATTTAAACTTATGAATTACAGCAAATTTGCAGTTATTGGAGTTGGAAAATATGGAGCGTCCATTGCAAGACGTCTAGCGGACAAAGGTGCCCAAGTTTTTGCTTTCGACCCAAATGAAGAAAAAATTGAACACATTAAAGATGATGTTGCTTTTGCAGTAACGCTTGATGCGACGGATTTTAGAGCTTTAAAATCACAAAACATTGGTGACATGGATGCAGCTGTAGTATCAATTGGAGAAAATTTTGAAGCTACTATTCTTACCTGTGTTCATTTAATTGACATAGGAGTAAAAAGAATCATCGCACGAGCAAGTGGTGATCATCAACGACTAATTTTAGAAAAAATTGGTGTCACAGAAATTCTAACTCCCGAAAAAGAAGTTGCTGACGCAGTACGCGAAAAATTACTAAACCCAAATATTATCTCTTTCTTTTCATTGCCAGATGATCATGAAATTGCAGAAATTAGAGCTCCAAAAGGCTGTGTAGGACGAACAATTGATTCTGTAGGCTTCAGAAATAAGTACGAAATGACACTGATTACCATTAAACGAGTTTTTGAAATAAAAAAGAAAGGGGAAGAATGCACTGAACAACATATTATTGGTGTTCCAAAAAGTGATACTAAAATCAAAGAAAAGGATACCCTAGTTGTCTTTGGAGCTGCCAAAAGTGTAGAACGTTTCATCGAAATTAATGCGTCACTCTAAATGTACATCATAACAGGAGTATCGAAAGGTTTAGGCAAAGCAATTGCCGAATTGTTGTTAGATAAAGGCGAATTAGTTACTGGGATAGGTAGAAATTCAACAATAGAACATGACAACTACACATTTCAGAAGTGTGACCTAACTAATTCTCTTGAAATAGAAAATTTGACATTTGACCTTCTAGAAGAAGCCGTTATTTTAATAAATAATGCTGGAATAATTGGGGAAATAAAACGTCTTTCTGATAAAAAAAAACTTGATTTAGATTCTATTTTACAAGTAAACACGATTGCGCCTATGCTTCTAGCACACAAAATCTATCAAAAAATCGAGAATAAAGATTCTTTTACTTTAGTGAATATTAGTTCGGGTGCTGCAAATCGTGCTATTCCTTCTTGGGCGGGTTATTGTGCATCAAAAGCAGCATTAAATATGTTAACAGAGTCCTTTTATCTGGAAGAACGTGAAAAAGGCAACCATCCAAAGGTGTATGCTGTTTCTCCAGGTGTTATTGATACAGATATGCAAGTTCAAATTAGGTCTTCTAAAAAAAGTGATTTTTCTTCTGTAGATAATTTTATTGGAATGAAAGAGGAAAATCAACTTTTTACTCCTCAAGAAGCAGCATTAAGGCTCATTCAACTGTTAAACGCAGCAGATTTTGACAGCATTTTTTATGATTTAAGACAGGTTGAAACCACAGAATAAACAGTTTCTACACTTTATCCATAATTATTACCACTTAAAAGTATTGATTTGTGAAACTCAAATTATTATCATAACTTCACAACTCAAAATTGAAAAGATTAAACACGAAAACTATGAAAAAAATATTCCTCTCTGTGTTGAGTCTAGTAATGATAACTAACATTACTTACGCTCAAAAAAACACTCTCGATCCTCTTAACATGCGTCCTGGCGAAAATTTCGAGTTTTGCACAGAACATAAAAAAATGAATGAATTAAAAAAGAATCCTTTAGCTGCTCAGCGATTGGCTTTGGATGAAATAATTCGTCAGCAAGAATTAGCAAACCCTCAGCCAAAAGCTGCTGGTACAATTTATTACATTCCTGTAGTATTTCATATTTTACACATGAATGGCGCAGAAAATATAAGTGATGAACAAGTTTATGATGCAATTAGAGTCTTGAATGAAGATTTTAGTGGTTCTAATGCTGATGTGGTTTCTGTAGATCCTGAATTTACAGATTTTATTGACACTTCACATATTCAGTTTAGGCTTGCAACAATTGCTCCTGATGGAACCTGTTTTAAAGGGATTACAAGGACTCAAACTGCATTGACTTTTGATGGATCAAATGGAACGTCACAATTAAATGCTGTGATGAATGGAAATGATGTATATCAAGGTACTTGGCCAGGAAATAATTACATGAACGTTTTTGTTGCAGATGATATTGGCGGAGCTGGTGGTTACACTTACACGCCTAATAATTGGATTGGGAATGGTATGGATAATGGGATATGGATACAGCAAAGGTTAACGGGTTCAATAGGTACATCTAGTCTTTCTTCTAGCCACACATTAACTCATGAAGTAGGGCATTGGGTGAATCTAGCTCATACTTGGGGTCCTTCTAACACACCAGCAGTTGCTGGTAATTGCTCATCTGATGATGGAGTGCAAGATACACCTATCTGCATTGGAACAAGTGGATGTGCGTTGAGTTCAAACACATGTACTGGGGATAATAGTTACTGGGGTTATAACAAGAAAGACAATGTAGAAAATTTCATGGAATACTCGTTCTGCTTTAAAATGTTTACGAAAGGTCAAGGTACAAGAATGCGTAACGCGCTTCAATCTTCTATTGGCGGAAGAAGCACTGTTGTTTCAGCTGCCAATTTATCAAATGTTGGTGCTGATGGAAGCCCTTTATATTTGTGTACCGCTCAGTTTAGTGCAGATAAAAACTCTGTGTGTGTGGGCACGCCAGTTCAATTCACCGATGAATCTTTCAATGTAGTGAATGGATGGACTTGGTCTTTCCCAGGTGCTGACGTAACTACTTCTTCTGTTCAAAACCCAGTGGTTACTTATTCAACTCCAGGATTATACCAAGTATCTTTAACAGCTTCAGACGGAATCAATAGCGATGCAGAGGTAAAAACCGATTACATTAGAGTTTTACCAATAGGAGCATCATTGCCTGTAGTAGAAGGTTTTGAATCATTCACTACTCTTTCCAATATAGTGGAGTGGGAAGTTATTAATAATGGTGGGAATGGATTTACTTTAGCAACCAATGCCGGTCAAGGAAGTTTAAAGTCTGCTAAATTGGCAAACTTTGCTCAACCAGCTGGAAACATTGATGAGTTAGTGAGTGCTCCTGTTGATTTAACGAGTGTTACTCCTGTTGGTACCATGACGTTAAGCTTTAGACATGCCTTTAAAAGAAGAGGAACAACTAATGATGATCGATTAAAAATTCAAGTAACAAACGATTGCGGAGACACATGGGTTACTCGGAAAACAATTCCTAGTCAAATTCTTTCTCCAGATATTTATACGAGCATCTTTACACCAAATGACTCTTCTGATTGGACAACGGTCCACATGACAAATATCACAAGTGCATACTGGGTAGATAACTTCAGATATAGATTTGAATTCACTGCTGGTGGTGGTAATAACTTGTACATTGATAATATTAACATTTACACCGGATCTCCTTCTGATGATATTGTTGGTATTGAAGAAAATCAATCTATCAATAATCTTTCTGTCTATCCAAATCCTGCAGATAATGAATTAAATGTTCGTTTTTCTATGGATAATGCGCAAGAAACAATTATTACTATCCAAGATGTGACTGGAAAAATAACTCAAACGAATTTGATTAAGGCAAATTCGGGACAGAATTTAGTCTTTATGGATACTAGTGCACTTTCTTCGGGTATGTATTTTATGAAAATAGCAACTGGAGCAGGACAGAAAACAATCCAATTCGTTATTAAATAACGAACTACTTTAACATTTACAAGAATCCCTGTTACGCAGGGATTCTTTTTTTAATTCAATTTCTATGAAGCATTTACTTCTTTTCTCCTTGTTAACATTTTCTCAGTTCGTCAATAGTCAGTCTATTGAAAACTGGTGTACAACATCACACAAAATGAATGAGTTAATGAATAATCCCGCAGCAGTGCAAGAATTTGCCAATGATGCCTTAATAAGACAGACCGAAGCAATTAGTGCCGCTAATCAACCCGAGTCTAATGACACTACCGTTTATATTGTTCCCGTTGTGATTCATGTTTTACACAACGGTGGACCAGAGAACGTAGATGCAGCACAGATAATTAATGCGGTCAATGTCATGACCAGAGATTATCGCCTTAGAAATGCGGATACAGCAGATGTTGTTGCTGAGTTTAAGCCTTTAATGGCCGATGTTAGAATGGAGTTTGTTTTAGCGACAAAAGCTCCAGACGGAAGCTGCTTTAGAGGTTATACAAGAACATCCTCTCCATTATCTTATGCAGGTGATGATGGTTATGCCCAAGTAGAAGCTATTAGAAATGGTAATGATGTGTATCAAGGAAATTGGCCCAGCGATAAATACTTAAATGTATTTGTAATTGGAGACGCAGGCGGAGCAGGAGGCTATACAAACTACCCAAATAATTTTGGGGGAAATGACATGACCAATGGCATTTGGATTCTTTACACTCAATTTGGAGAAATTGGTA
This sequence comes from uncultured Fluviicola sp., assembly GCA_963976995.1. Lineage (GTDB taxonomy): Bacteria > Bacteroidota > Bacteroidia > Flavobacteriales_D > Crocinitomicaceae > UBA4466. The sequence continues at coordinate 4,220 of CAXBMR010000040.1, read as the reverse complement.
CTTCTAGCCTAAGCGCTGGAAGGTCAATGACACATGAATTAGGCCACTGGTTCAATTTGCCTCATACATGGGGAAGTTCAAACACTCCTGGAGTAGCATCTAATTGTAACATTGATGATGGAGTTATTGATACGCCTAACACACAAGGCTCAACTGGTGGATGTAATTTAACTTTAGCGGGCTGTGCTTCTGGATCAACAACCAACGTGCAAAATTACCTGGACTACGCTCTTTCATGTCAATCAATGTACACACAAGGTCAAAGTGATGTTATGAGAACAGCCATTCAGTCTTCTGTTGGTGGCAGAAATAACTTATGGACAGCACAAAACATTCTCGACACCGGAGCTGATGGAAATGTTTATTTGTGTACAGCTCAATTTTCTGCGGACAAAACAACTATATGCGCGGGTGACCAGGTACAATTTACTGATGAGTCTTTCAATGTTGTTAATGGTTGGTCGTGGAATTTTACAGGTGGAAATATTACTGCTTCAACAATACAAAACCCAATCGTTACCTACTTCACACCGGGTTTGTATGAAGTCACGTTAAGTGCAACTGACGGTATAACTAATGATCTTGAAGTAAAGACCAATTATATTAGAGTTTTGCCGGCTGGGATAACTCTGCCAATTTTGGAAGGCTTTGAATCTTTCACAACGATTGCGAATATTGAAGAATGGGAAATCATAAACAATGAAGGCACAGGATTCGAATTATCCACAACGGCGGGACAGTTGAGCACACAATCTGTACGATTGCTTAACGCTGGTGAACAAGAAAGCTCTATAGATGAATTAATTAGTGCTCCGGTAGATTTAACAAGTGTACCATCAGCAGGATCTATGACCTTAAGTTTTAGACATGCTTATAAAAGAACGGCGACCAATAATGACGATAAATTACAAATACAAGTTACCAATGATTGTGGAGAGACATGGTCTACTAAAAAAACGCTTCCAAGTTTTGCTCTTTCCACTGAAATAAATACAAGTCCTTTTACACCTAATGATTCCTCGGACTGGACAACTGAACATATTACAAATATATTAAGTGCGAACTGGGTAAATAACTTTAGGTATAAATTTGTATTCACTTCTGGCGGTGGCAACAATTTCTATCTCGACAATATTAACATTTACCCCGGTTCACCATCAGAAGATTTGGTTGTTGGAATTAATGAGCAAAACTCGCTCTCTCAATTGAAACTGTATCCTAACCCTACTGACAAAGAACTCAATGTCCGTTTTGATGTTCAAATAAATGCACAAGCAATTATTTCAATTACTGATGTTTCTGGCAAAGTTGTTCAATCCCATTCAATTAACGCTAATTCTGGTTCCAACAACGTTTCTATTGATACGCGCTTTATGGACTCCGGAATATACTTTATAGAAATTAAAATGAATGGCGTTTCTAATACGAAAAAGTTCATTGTTAATTAAACACAACCCTATTAATACAAAAAAGTCCTGCTAATTTCTAGCAGGACTTTTTTATTTCGTTTTACCTTGAAAGAATTATAGTTCAAACTTAATTCCCTGCGCCAATGGAAGACTATCAGTGTAGTTTACTGTATTTGTTTGACGTCGCATATAGATTTTCCAAGCATCTGATCCAGACTCACGTCCACCACCCGTTTCTTTCTCACCACCAAATGCTCCACCTATTTCCGCTCCAGAAGTTCCAATGTTTACATTTGCAATTCCACAATCAGAACCCGTTTCAGACACAAATAACTCTGCTTCTCTCATATTGTTCGTCATGATAGCTGAAGATAAACCTTGAGGTACTGCATTTTGAATAGCAATAGCGTTCTGAACATCACCAGAATAACGCATGATGTATAAAATAGGAGCAAACGTTTCATGTTGTACTATTTGATAGTCATTCTTTGCCTCAACAATTGCTGGTTCAACATAACACCCAGACTCATATCCTTCACCCTCTAAAACTCCACCTTCAACAAGGATGTTCGCTCCTTCAGATTTTGCTTTTTCCAAAGCATCTAAGTACATATTTACAGCATCTTTATCAATAACAGGTCCAACGTGGTTACTTTCATCCAATGGATTTCCTATTTTCAGTTGACCGTACGCTTTTACCAATACATCTTTCACTTTGTCGTAAATATCATCGTGAATAATTAATCTTCTGGTGGATGTACATCTTTGACCAGCCGTTCCTACCGCGCCAAAAACTGCCCCTGGAAGGACAATGTTCAAATCTGCAGTTGGTGTAATGATAATAGCATTGTTTCCACCTAACTCCAATAAAGATTTACCGAGTCTTCTTCCTACCGCCTCGCCAACAGATTTACCCATTCTAGTAGATCCAGTAGCAGAAACTAAAGGAATTCTTGTGTCATTCGCCATTAATTTACCTATTTCTGCTCCACCTATAATCAAGCCTGAAACTCCTTCTGGAACATCGTTCGCATCAAAAACTTCTTTTGTTATTTGTTGACAGGCAATACTTGTAATTGGTGCTTTCTCAGATGGTTTCCAAATACAAACGTCTCCGCAAATCCATGCAAGGGCTGTATTCCAATTCCATACAGCAACAGGAAAGTTGAATGCAGAAATAATTCCTACAATTCCTATTGGATGATACTGCTCCATCATTCTATGACCTGGACGTTCTGATTTAATAGTTAAACCATAAAGTTGTCTGGAAAGACCCACTGCGAAATCACAGATGTCGATCATTTCTTGAACTTCCCCAAGGCCTTCTTGATAAGATTTTCCCATCTCGTAAGAAACAAGTTTCCCTAAAGGCTCTTTATATTCTCTTAATTTCTGCGCTAACTGACGAACAACCTCTCCTCTTTTTGGAGCTGGCCAAGTCTTCCATTCTTTAAAAGCTTCTTGCCCTTTTAGAACAACTGCTTCGTAGTCTGCCTCTGATGCAGAATTAACAGAAGCAATTACTGATCCGTCAACTGGAGACACAGAATCAATCTTTTCTCCTCTTGTGTTAAACCAATGGCCTCCTGTTGATGCTCCATTATTTACTGCCTCAATACCAAATTGAGTCAAAATATCTTTAATTCCCAAATCTTTCACTTGTTCAATCATTATATATCAATTAAATGTATTTACTTTTTTCCTTTGCAAAATTACGCTAAATATTATAAGCATTAGTTATTTAACGTTACTTTTTACTCATTGATTTGCAACCAGAAGGACCCTCCATGTTGTTCAACATTCTCCAAGTTTTTATGTTTCCAAAATGGAGCTAGCAAATTTTTCAATTCTACATCCTCTGAGATAAAATAATTAGGTAGAATTGTTTTATACTTTCTAGGATTCGCTAGTAAAAACATAGCCAGTCCATATTGTTCTGTATAAAATCGATCACACATAAACTGTGGATAATCATATGGCAAATAGATGTCATGTATATGCACAATAACTCCTTTCTTTAGTTTTGGTAAAATTTCCATAAAGAAAACCATTGCATCAGAATTTGGCAAAATACGGTGCGAATTATCTATAAATAGGATGTCGTTTTCTTCTAGATTTAGAATTAAATCGTAGTCAACCTCTTCAAACGGTTTTCTAACCACTAAATCTGCCAAGTGGTCAACTTCTGCTCTTGGATTTGGGTCTATAGATATGATTTGGGTTGTCAGGTTATTTTCTTTTTTTGCTTTGAAAGCAACTTTTGTAGAATTTCCCGAACCAACCTCTACATATTTTCTAGGTTTCTTAATGGATAGCATCGTATATATTGCAATAACATCTAATCCTGGTAAAAAACCATTATTCCATGTTGGATTATTGACCTCTTTTTCTTCTACATATTTTTTTATTTCCTGCAGCTTCTCTTTATACTCAATTGCCTCCGAGATAAACTGAGAATAGTCCTTTCGATTATTGTCAATAATAGAATATAACTCCGAGTGTGGAGGTTTTCCATGACCATAGCGAGGCTTTAAATCAACTTTATAATCCAAAGACATCGTTTGGAACTTCGGAGAAAGAAAATGATAAATTCGTTTGAGCATTTGTTTTTTTTTGTCAATGGTAAATTTACGCAAATTTTTAAAAGAGCTAAAAGGGGTACAATCTTCCCTGTTTAGTAAAAAAAAGCTTCATAACGTTAAGTATCTAACTGTCCAATTATTTCAAGAAAAACGGCTGTCTTTTCTGTATTACTTAAATAGGGTTACCCATTTAAATCTCACAACGTAAATAGTTTACGTTCAACAGCTG
>CAXBMR010000039.1:0-21959 GCA_963976995.1 uncultured Fluviicola sp. | reverse complement strand
TTGGTTAGAGCATCTGACTGTTAATCAGAGGGTCCTTGGTTCGAGTCCAAGAGGGAGAGCAGATTACAAAGACTTTACAGAGATGTGAAGTCTTTTTTGTTACAAACACTCCTATAACTCTCTCCTTCTCTGCGCTAACGCTGGATCATCGAATGCTTAATCGCATTCTCTGGTTCGAGTCCAAGAGAAGAAATTCTGACTATGAATTGTATTGTTTTCCTTCCCCTCTAAAAATATTAGAATCTCCATATTGTATATTACAACGATGATATCCTATCTTTGAGAACATGAAAACAACTCTTTTTTTATTGTTCCTTCTTTCATTCCAATTGATTTTTGCTCAATTGGATTCTTTGTTATTGCCAACATCTCAAAACCAAACAAGAGAGTTGATTAAACACACTTACTATCAACTAGGATACGATGAAGCGAATGAACAAGCTGCTTGGGTGTTCTATTTACTAACGCCCGAAATAATTCAAGGAACTGCTAAAAGGAAAAACAGATTTAAAGCAGATAAATTAGTTGAAACCGGATCTGCCGAACTGATTGACTATAAAGGCAGCGGATATGACCGAGGTCATTTATGTCCTGCTGGAGCGATGAAAATAAACCAGCAAGCCATGGATGAAAGTTTTTATATGTCCAATATGTCGCCACAATTACCCGGTTTTAATCGTGGAAAATGGAAACAATTAGAATCTCAAGTTCGGAAATGGGTTTTAGAAGAAGATTCTCTCTATGTTGTTTCTGGTGGAGTTTTTTCTGATAGTTTAGGTTCTATTGGTCCTAATAAGGTTACTGTACCTTCCTATTTTTATAAAGTGATATATGATCCGACAGCCAAAGAAAAAATGATTGCATTTATATTGCCAAATAAAAAACTTGAAAAAGATCTGTCAGAATATATGGTCTCCGTGGATGAGGTCGAATTAAAAACGGGTCTCGATTTTTTCCCTGGACTTCCAGATCACTTAGAAACAAAGTTAGAAAGCACCGTTGTTAAGTGGTAAGTCTTAATTTTATACCTTTTTCTAACATTTGTCGTTTAATTAACATGATTTCGATTCCAAATATATTTCTTTCACTTGTTTTTCTTGCATTTTCGCAGTTGAGCTATGCTAGTTGCGTTTCTGGTAATTGCAGTAATGGAGTAGGCACATACATAAATGCAGATGGCGAAAAATATGTCGGCGATTGGAAAAATGCTTTGCCACATGGAAATGGTCATATTTATTATAAAAACAAGAATCATTATTCTGGTTCATTTGTAAATGGTCGTATAGAAGGAAAGGGAGTGTTTTATTATTCCAACGGTGATAAGCACAAGGGATCGTTCAACAATTTTACAAAGCACGGTTATGGAGAATATTATCATGCCACTGGTGAAATTTATAAGGGTAATTACCGCTACGGAGTTAAAGATGGATATGGAATGTTCATTTTTATTAATAAGGACACATACTCTGGTAATTGGAAAGATGGTTTAAGGCATGGGCATGGGAACGTTATGTACGCAAATGGAAATCGATTTTCTGGTCAGTTTGTAAGGGGAAAAAAGGAAGGGAGTGGAGAGTTTTTCTGGAAAAAAGGTGGGAAATATGTTGGTTTATTTAAAAATGGAGAATTTTATGGACACGCCATAAGAACCTATTCTAATGGAAATAAATTTATTGGCCAATATAAAAATGGTTTACGGAATGGTGCCGGTGAATTTTTCTACCCTAATGGAAACTATTTTAAGGGGTTTTACAAGAATGATAAACGAAACGGAGATGGTGTCTTTAAATGGGCAAATGGCGGAAAGTATATGGGAGAATTTTTAGACAATAAGTCTCACGGAAAAGGAACTCGAACTTACGTCAATGGAGATAAATACATGGGAGAATTTAAAAACAACATGCGAAACGGACAAGGAACATTGATTCAAAAAAATGGAAGTTCTTATGTTGGAGGATGGAAAAATAACAAAAAGCACGGCAATGGAATTTGCACATTACGTGATTCGGGGAAAATAAAGTGCGTTTGGAAAGATGATATTCTAATAGAGTATAAAACTATGTAAATCTGTTGTTTAGCTTTTTACTCCTTTTTTTGGCACACTATTTGAATACACTAAGTCAAACAACTTAAAAATTCAAGCTATGAAAAACACGAATCAAAAAACAACAGCAGTGCAATTGATGTTATCTGCAACTTTAGAAGAATACATCATGTATATTAAAAACTTATCTCTTAAAGTAAGTTAGAATGATAAAAACAACATCGCTTTTTAACTAAAGGCTTCAATCTTATGATTCGGGGCCTTTTTTTATGTTGAATGTTTTACCTTTACTCCCATGATTTTAATTTCTCGAGCACAAATAAGCCTTTCAGATAGTGAATTTAATCAAGCGTATTCTATCCTAATAAAAGCCTATGCAGTTACAGAACTTCAAATTTGGGGAGAAAATTATTCTCGAATTAGTAAAGCAGAATACCGAAAATTAATTGCAAAAAATGAAGTTGTTTTTGCTAGAATCGATGAACAAATCGTTGGCTGTATCCACTGTTTTAAAAAAGACAACACAACCTATTCTTTTGGTTTATTGGCCGCAGATTTTAAGAAAAAAGGAATGGGAATTGGTCGCACATTAATTAACTATGTCGAAAAGCATTCTATTAACAAAGGTGCTCTCTATATGGATTTGGTGATTCTTAGAGCCAAAAATTTTGAAATCGAAAATAAAGTAGCTCTTAAAAACTGGTATCAACGTCTTGGCTATGAATATTCTTCTTCACATAGTTTTTTAGAAATAGAACCCAAACGTATTGAAAAGTCAAAAAAACTAATCACTCCTTCTCTTTTTGATTTTTACAGAAAGGTTTTGATATAAAAACGCCCGTTTGCTAGAGCGTTATTAGGTCGTTTTTGTTTTATTTAGAAGGAAAATACAATTCCTCCATTGAGCGCAGATAAACCATACCCAGCCTCTGCATATACTCCAAAATTGCTAGTGAAGTAATATCTTATTCCAACAAACACATACTCTCTTACTCCTAAACTACTAGATTTTGATTCTTGCAAAATTCCAAAGGCAGAATAATATTTATCTACATCATTATAAATATTAACACTTGCTCCGACTCCTGCATAAACATCCATTTTCTCTACATCAAATTCAAAATGATATGCGGCTTTTGCAATAATTGAAAGACGTGTTCTTCGGTAAACTGACTCACCGAAAAAATCAGTGTATTTCTGATTATAAATAGAATAGCCCAATCCGCCTCCAACACCTATTCGGCCAATTCCTAAAATATCCGTTATCCCTCGCTCATAAAATCCTAAAATTGGACCTATAGATGTTCTTTTGTAACTCGCTCCAATAGTTGGAGGAAAGCCGAAAGGGTCAAGTCCATAGCCAAATGAAACATAATTTCCTCCTTTTTCAAAGTCTTGACTGTTTGCATTGATGGACAATGACGCAACAAATAATACTGTTAGTAGTTTTCTCATTTTTCTTTTGTTTGACGAAACAAATTTAAGATATTCTCTTCTTAATTTAAAAAAATCTCCGTTATATTTTCCTTAATTTTTACACTGAGAGAGTCGGTTGGCAAGTCATTGTCATCAAGTCCGAACGGATCTTCTATTTCTTCCGCCAAAACCTCCATGGAAACGAAAACATAAAACACGAATGTGGCAATAAGAGCAGAATAATAACCAAATTGTGAAACAAAAGCCAACGGCAATGTTGTGACGTAAATAAAGATGAATTTCTTTAAAAAAAGACTATAAGAAAACGGTATAGGAGTATTTCTAATTCTCTCGCATGCACCTAAACTGTCGAGTAGTGCATTCATGTTTTTGTCTAAAACGATAAAATCTTCTTCAGAAATTCCCTTTTCCCGTTTGAGTTTAATCACTCGTGCATAAATGGCTTTGCTAATTGCGTTGGGCACATGGTCATTTTCAAGAATATGCTGTTCACTATCCGAAAGTGTAATTTCTTCTGATATAACTCCTTCTCTAAGGTGTTCTTTCGTGGCAAAAACAAAATTCGGAATCATTCTTTCAAAAAAATCGCGGTCTTCTTTTCTTTCTGCAAGAGAAGATAATTTTATTGCCAAGTTGCGCGTATCATTAACCAAAGCACCCCATTTTTTTCTTCCTTCCCACCAGCGATCATACGCCGTATTTGTTCGAAAGACAAGCAATAAAGAAATAACAAAACCAATTAACGAATACACACCAATTAGTCCGCTCAATATGTCGTTTTCGTGAAAAAAAGTCATTTCAATGTACGCTACAAGAACCGTAAAAAGTCCCATGTAAATCAACTCTTTCCACATAATGCGGAGTGTGTCACTTTTGTGGATGGCAAAAATTAATTTAAACCAATTTTTTGGGTTGTATTTTATCATTTTAATTTTTTATTGTTGGTTCTCTATTTGATTTAACATTTCTACCATGTCCTCAAACATGTAATCAGCAATCATCAGTTTTGGTTCAGGATGATGCGTTTTTTCCGGAATACAAGCCACCTTCATTTGAGCTGCTTTACCAGAAATAATTCCGTTCAGAGAGTCTTCTATCACCAGACATTTTTGTGATTTAACATTCATCTTTTTTGCTACTGTTAAATAAACTGCTGGATGTGGTTTGCCAAATTCTTCGTTCTCTGCAGAATGAATTATGTCAAATTTTTCTCGCAAATTGATGGTGTTTAAAACCGCCTCTATCAAAACAGAATAAGAAGATGTGGCTAGACCTATTTTTAATCCTTTTTTAGATAGAAAATTGAGTGTATTAACAACTCCTTTTAAAGGTTCACCCGTCTTGGAAATCAACTCAATCATACTCTTGATAATTCGCTGTTCTAATTCTTTTGGAGAAAGTTTATCCCAGCCAATTTCTCGATGCCAAAATTCGATTACCTCATCAATTCTCAGCCCAACCGTTTTTTGAAAATCCTTTCTAGTCAAATTGCACCCAACAAAATTAAACGCTTCTTCCATGGCAATTTTCCATAGCGGTTCTGAGTCAATTAAAACTCCGTCCATGTCAAAAATTACAGCATCAAAATCGTTAATTTTTAACATCCTTTTTTTTCGTTTTGTAAATATATCCACCACCCAAAACGGACGATTTTTCATCTATGATATAAATGTCTTTTTCACTTTTCACAACAATTCCTTCCTTTTGAGTGAGTTCCTTAAATTTCACTTCACATCGTTTTTCTGCCTTATTTTTCGCAAAATTCAATTGAATTTTGCGATTATAGGTTATAACATACAATTTTCCTTTAAAATAATCAGCTCCTGTTATAGCGTCAACGAACCATCCATTGGGTCCAATAAATAATTCTCCCGATTTAGAAATTGAATAAATTCCCGGTTTTTTTGAAAGGTAATACAACTGACTTTTCCCCGTCCATGGAACAGCATTCACTTTTGTTAGAATAAGCAGGGAATCGCCTATACTGACAATAGCCTCTGCATCAAAATTCATGTTCTTTTTGTCCGGTGGAAATGACTTTTGTTCCTTGTAAGAAAAATAAATTTTCTGTGCCGTTACTTCTTTTTTTGCAAGAATGTCCACAATTTTCACCTTTAAAATAACAAGATTTTTTCGTTTGTTTTTGTTATTTCCAAAATCGGCGATGTATAGAAATTTTCCATCTAAAGTGAGGTCTTCCCAGTCGTGATTTTTCTCGTTTAAAACAGCAACTTTTTTTATCAAAGATCCGTCTAGATTTAACACAAATAATTCTGCTTTATTTCCACTGTCGTTGATCATAACAAATGTAGAGTCATTGAGTAATTCTATCCCAGAAGCTTCACTCAAATCAGCAGGTAATTTCCCATCTTTGACTACTTCTGTTTTCTGACCAAAAGAAAAATTTAAAACAGCAAGGAAAAAAAATAAGGCTTGATATTTTATAAATTTTCTCATTGCACAATTACACGGATCACTTCAATTCTGTTGTCACTTACTTCTTCCACAAAAAACTTCACATCATTCACCACAAGTTTTGTCCCAGCAGTTGGAATTGATTCCAGTTGATGAACAACATAGCCCCCTAGTGTTTCATATTCCTCCCCCAGCTCTATATTGAAACCGTACTCATCATTTAGGTAATCAATGTCTAATCTGGCAGAAAATCGATACCTTTTTTCATCAAGTTGCTCCTCTAATAACGCCTCATTATCATGTTCATCTTCAATTTCCCCAAAAATTTCTTCAATAACATCTTCAATAGTAATGACTCCTGCCGTTCCCCCATACTCGTCAACCACAATAGCGAGGTTTCCAGATTTTTTAGAAAACAATTCTAGTAATTCTTTTCCCGGTATTGCTTCGGGAACAAAAGGAATTGGCAACAATATTTGTTTGATTGTTTTGGGGGATTTAAACATCTCAAAAGAATGCACATAGCCAATAATATTATCTATATTTTCTTTATACACGATAATTTTCGACTTGCCCGTTGCTACAAATTTATTTTGCAATTCTTTGACCTCTTCTTCAATGTCAACAGAAATAATTTCGGTTCGTGGAACCATGCAGTCTCTTGCTTTTACCGAGTCAAAGTCCAATGCATTCTTTAAAATTTGCATCTCATTTCCTAGTTCTTGCTCCTCCTTTATTCGTTCATTAATGTCCTGAACGTAATGTTCAAGATCTATTTTAGAAAATACTTTTTCACTATTTTTACTATCTACTTTGAGTATTTTTAAGAAAAAATTGCTCAACCAAAGAACAAAATAGGTGGGTAGAAATAAAATGACAAAAATAACAGCCATTGGATACGTAACGTAACGCAAATAGCTATTCGGATTCATTTGAACGAGGGTTTTAGGTAAAAACTCTGCCACAATTAACACCAAAAGAGTAGAAAGAAGGGTTTGTATGAGTAAAATATATGCTTCATTGAAAACACCCCATGATTGAATAATTGGCTCTAAGAGTTGTGCAGAAAATAGACCAAAAAGCACCAATGAAATGTTATTTCCTAGTAGAAGCATGGCAATGAAACGTGACTCATTCTTATAGAAAAGCCCTAACACCTTGCCATTAAAGCTACCGCTTGATTTATCGAGTTCAACTTTTAATCGATTGGAAGAAATAAAGGCAATCTCCATACTAGAGAAGAACGCAGAAAAAATAAGTGTTATAATAATGCCTATTAGTGAAATCTCCATGGATTTTAATTACAAAGCAAGATACAAATTAAATGTAAACTACTTATTATTGATTGCTGACTTTGAAAATTGCACATTCTAATTAGAGCACGTCAAAACCAATATCTTTTCTATAATTTGCGTTGTCAAATTCTATTTTTTCAACCGCCTCGTATGACTTTTTTAATGCCGTTTTTAAGTCCTTTCCATAAGAAGTTGCGGCCAATACTCTTCCGCCGTTTGTCATCACTGCAGGGCCATCCGAAGTTGTCCCGGCGTGAAAAATTAAACTGTCAGTTATTCCTGTGAGCCCAAAAATCTGTTTGCCTTTTGCATATTTTTCTGGATAACCTCCAGAGACCATCATTACAGTTGCCGCACTTCTTTCGTCAAAAAGAACATCTCTTTCTGACAGTGTTTGACTTCCAACCCCTTCAAATAAATCCAATAAATCTGATTTTAGTCTTGGTATTACGACTTCCGTTTCTGGATCACCCATTCTACAGTTATATTCTATAACATAGGGTTCGTTCTTCACATTAATTATTCCAAAGAAAATAAAACCTTTGTAAATAATTCCTTCTCTTTTAAGTCCTTTTACAGTTGGAATTATAATTTGATTCTCTATTTTATCTAAAAAAGTAGGGTTGGCAAACGGAACTGGAGAAACTGCTCCCATACCTCCTGTGTTCAGTCCTTTGTCTCCTTCTCCTATTCTTTTATAATCTTTTGCTTCCGGCAATTTTTTATAGGCATCACCATCTGTAATAACAAAGCAAGAAAGTTCTATTCCGTCTAGAAATTGTTCAACAACTACACGTGAGCTTGCATCACCAAACTTAGCTTCCGCCAGCATACTTTTCAGTTCTTTTTTGGCTTCGTTCAAGGTGTTTAGTATTAAAACACCCTTCCCCGCAGCTAATCCATCTGCTTTTAAGACATAAGGAGCATTCATTTTCTCTAAAAACGCATAGCCTTCATTAAGCGTGTCTTTTGTAAACGTTCCGTACTTAGCTGTTGGAATATTATGGCGTTTCATGAATTGTTTAGCGAAATCCTTGCTTCCCTCTAGTTGTGCTGCTTCTTTATTTGGTCCAATTACGGATACCGCTTTTAATTCTTCGTCTCTTTCAAAAAAATCCGTTATTCCATTGACCAAAGGATCTTCTGGACCAACAACGACCATGTTTATTTTGTTTTCTAAAACAAACTTCTTTATTTCTTTAAAGTTAGAAAGGCTAAGATTTACGTTCTTTCCAAACTGTTGAGTTCCAGCATTTCCTGGAGCAATGAAAAGCTCTTCCAAGATAGAACTCTGTGCCATTTTCCAAGCTAAAGCATGTTCTCTTCCTCCAGAACCTAAAAGTAATATGCGCATATTTTTTTAATTAAGTTGACAATGGTTCAAAATAGATAAAAACATTGCTTTTCCATCTTCATTACCCAATTCCTTATCGCTTGCACGCTCTGGATGAGGCATCATTCCAAAAACGTTTCGTTTTTCATTGCAAATTCCAGCAATATTTAGCACTGAGCCATTTGGATTATTCTCAGCGTTCACTTCTCCATTATCATCGCAATATTTAAACAATACTTGATCGTTTTCTATTAGTTTATCAATGGTCGCTTCCGATGCGTAATAACGTCCTTCACCATGTGCAATCGGAATCTTATATGCCTTCTTCATGTTCAAATCTTTCGTTAAAGCCGAGTTCATTGATACCGTTTTCAAGTGTATGTTTTTACAAATAAATTTCTGATTATCATTGTGCAATAAAGCACCTTCAAGCAGTCCTGATTCGGTTAATATCTGAAATCCATTGCAGATTCCTAAAACATAACCACCGTTGTTGGCATGATTAATTACTTCTCCCATTATCGGAGACAGCTTTGCAATTGCTCCTGAGCGTAAATAATCTCCATACGAAAACCCGCCAGGAAGAATAATAAAATCAGCTCCTTTTAAGTCTTTATCCTTGTGCCAAAGACGTTCAACTTTTTGCTTTAAGATGGTTTCTATAACGTAAACAATATCTTCATCACAATTAGACCCGGGAAAAGTAACAACTCCAAATTTCATTTTATTATTTTAATAATTAGATGCCACAAATTTACGATAATTAGAAGGCTAAATCGTTAAATGAAATGAAAAACTTACTCACAGCAAAAGTCAGAACAATATAAAATAAAATAGATGGGGCTATCGATGGTTTTTTTTCACCAAAAGCGTAAGGCAGTATCATTGACAACGGAATAAACAGCAAGCTCAATACTTGCAGTTTTTTATATGTTAAGACGTCAATTAAAAACAAGGAGAACAGCAAAATTGTCAATAAAAGCAGCAGGCGAAAAATTTTCTTCAGGCGGATTGAACTAACTTTAATTTTATAGAGGACTAACTTGAGGGCAAAAAGAAAAAATAAGGTGGTAGAAAAAATAACAATCCACATGTCGATTAAAAAAATCTCTTTCGAAGAACTGTTCAAATCATCTAGTCCAATTTTTACTCCGAAAAAATAACTGTAAAGACTTGCGTATAAAAGAGGTATTAGCAATCCTGTGAGTGCTAACATTGATTCTCTAAAAAGAAACGGGCGACTAATCCAAACTAGAAAAAACAAAATCGGTGTCCCTAAAAATAACACAGGGAAAAATGTACACGAAATGCCGAAGAAAATAGCTGCATTAAATACTGCCCTTCTTCCATCTTCCTTTTGTTTGAGTTTAAACAACTGCATAACTGCTAAAAGAATAAAAAATTGAGCGATTGCAAGTCCATCTAAGAAATAATAGGAATGAAAAAAACTAAGAAACACCACATAAACTAGCGCTGGCAAGTAGTTGTTTCGCTCTGTAAAACCATTTCTATTGTACAAAGCGTTCAAGAGTATGCCTCCCGAAACCGTTAATATCATTGTAAAAATGGATGTTCCGAAATTAAATGGCATAGAATAGCCACCCCAAAGTCCCAACTTCAGAATAGTATCGCTTTTGTGATATCCCGTATTGTAGTTCAATAAAAAAAAACCGACAACAATAACAGGTAACAAAAGAAGTATTAATGACCGATTGCTATGGAATGCTTTTAACACGAAGCGAAGATATAAAATTAAGGTTGTTTATCGTACGAATTGAAACTTGTGTTTATTTTAAAAGCCGTTTTTAAAAATTTATTCCCTTTCTGTTGCTTTGTTTCACTTAGAATTCTATATTTAAACTCTCGGAATATTTACGAGAAGTAAAAATTGATAATAAAAACAGCTTTTATAGCATAAGTACATAAAAATGGCAACAGTTAGATACAACGATAGTGACCTTCAAGAGTTTAAAGACTTGATTAACAACAAATTAAAAGAGGCAAGAATTGATTTAGACCTATTAAAGGACTCTCTTTCACACAATGATGATCACGGAACGAATGATACGGGTAGGTCATTTAACATGATGGAAGATGGCTCAGACACTCTTTCAAGAGAAGAAATGTCTCAATTAGCAATTCGACAAGAAAAATTTATCACTAGCTTACAAAATGCTTTAATTCGAATTGAGAATAAAACGTACGGAATCTGTCGTGTTACTGGAAAGTTAATTCAAAAGAAACGATTAATGCTTGTGCCGCATGCAACGTTAAGTATCGAGGCAAAAAATGCACAAAATTAAATTGCTCTAACCTTTTTTTGTGAAGAGAAAAATTATCATTGTTGCGGTAATCGTAACACTTATCTTACTGGCTGACCAGCTAGTTAAAATCTACATTAAAACGAACTTTGATTTGGGAGAATCTCACAATCTAATCGGATCGTGGTTCGTTGTGGAATACATTGAAAACCAAGGCATGGCTTTTGGAACAAGCTTTGGTGCTAAAATGTGGCACAAACTAGCCCTTAGTCTTTTTAGAATTGTTGCCATATCAGCCCTTGTTTATTACTGGATAAAGCAAATGAAAAAGGGAGTTCGTTTAGAGTTTTTGATTGCTGTTGGACTTGTGTTTGCCGGAGCGACTGGAAATCTCATCGACTCTATGTTTTATGATTTTGCTTTTCCGTATGATCCATGCATGCCCTATAACCTTCTTGAAGGCTCTGGCAACTATATTGATTGTGCATACGGCGTAGAAGAAACAAAACACACAGGCTTCTTGTTTGGCAACGTAGTTGACATGTTTAAGTTTCACGGAACCTGGCCAAAATGGATGCCATGGATTGGCGGAGGACCTCTTTTTCCTGCTATTTGGAATATTGCAGATGCATCAATTACAAGCGGTGTAGTTATGATCTTTATTCGTCAAAAGAAGTATTTTCCGAATGTGAAGAAAGTGGTTGATGAATAGGCTTAACATTGGTCTAAATTTTCTGTGCTGTTAGGCACGAAACAGGAGTGAAATTTAGCTTTTATTGTGTTTACGTTTTAAAAATACCGAAGAACTGCAATAAAACCGATTGAGTTTATCCCTTTGTTGATTTTTAGCTTGTGCTTCGGATTTCTTTAAAACACCCAAAAATCATAACCTAAACGTCACGCCGCCCAAAACCTGAAACGCCTGAACTTGTGAGTTGTACCAGCGGTTATAACGCTGAGAGGCAAGGTTGTTGAATTGTATAAATGCCGAAATACGTTTGTTATATCTGTATTCAATACCAAGATTAATATCTGTTATAAAGGCAAGGTCACTAATGCGTTGACCGTTTTCAATAGTTGTTTGTGTATCTGGTGTAATCACCAACGCTTTTCTTCCTTGTTCTATGTTGAAATCAACATTAAACAAAAACTTATCAAACAGGTTGTAGTAACCTCTTATCATGAACTGAAATTGAGGTAAATTCCATGCGTAACTGTTGTTCAATGCAGAATAAGAATTGTATTGACCAATTGCATCTATTTTTATTTTCTCCTTGAATTGGTAAGAAATGGAAGCATCAATTGTGGTCACGTTCATTGTGTCATAAATAACGTTGAACTTATTGCCTTCAGAAAAAAGTGTGTCCGTTACAAACAAGGCTTTGTCTCTTACATTTGCAAAGCTAATTCCTGCGTTAAAACTAATTCTTCTACTCAATGTTCCTTTGATTCCTCCGTAAAAGGCAATCGGTGTTTTTTCATTTCGCAGTTCAACGTTTGGGAGAATAAATTCGTTCTCTGTAGTCATTGCCTTGAAGGAGTTTTGTTTTAAGTCTCCTCTAATTCCTGCATAAGGAATAAAAATGTCGTTAAACATGCTGTATTTAATCTCCGCCAAAGGATAAACATACATCTTGGTTTTGTTATGCGCATCTAGTACAATGTCAACTCCAATGTTTGCTTTAAAGCGGTTGTCAAAAATATAGGTGGTTATGTTTGGTTTTAAATTAATAACGGTGTTATTTAACACAATTCCTGTGTCAAGACCCATTGAACTTGTATCTGCTATTCCGTATTTATAACCGTTATATCTCACGTTAAAATCTGCCGAGTACGTTTCTTTTCCATACTTGTAAAACCACTTTGATGTTGCCCCAAAATAGTTTTCCTTTGCTCGCCAGTCTTCAAAGTTGGCATCGAGTGGTTTTTTAGAACTGTAATTGTTATACGCCAAACCAATTGTATAGTTTAGCTTTGCACTGTCCTTTATGTGAGAAGAATATTCTCCTGAAATTCCAAAATCACTATAGCGTTGAGCAATACTATCTCTGTCCAAATTTAATGTGTCAGAAATTCCATAATAATGCAACCCTTGGTTGTTATAATGAATATTTCCGAGGACAGAATAACGCTTTTCGTTGATGCCTCCATAGAAAAGAGACTTTGTTCTATCAAATTGTGCATCCGCGAGTCCTTTTATGTTGCCAAAAGAACTAAGGTGTTTCACATGAGCACCGTAAACGTATTTTCTTGATCGTTTTGAATCAAAAAACACTTCTCCTAAAGGCATCAATTCTGAACCTATGCCTAACTTAATATATGTGCTATATAATTGAGGCAATTTCTCTTTTAGCTTTATAGAAGCAGGGTTAATTCTTTCCACTTCTGTTGTGGTTTCAAATTTTAGCGGGAGAAGAGGATATTCTACAATTGCCGTTGGGATAATTGTATCTATTACCCTGGGATTCAATGCAGTTCTATACGCTTTGTCTATGTCTCTGTTTCCAGTTGTTATAACATCAATCGGATCATCTTGTCCAAAAGAAATGAACGAAGAAAATACGATGAGTGTCGCAAGGACTAATTTTATGTTTTTTCTAATTACCATTTTCTCCATTTATTTCAATTATTGGGTCAACATCTGGCGTTACCTCTTTCGGCGTGTCTTTCAATTGCATTAATTCATCCCAAAGTTGGTTTGCTTCATCCAATATTCCATCGTCTGGTATGGGGTAATTATCAATAACGGACTTTAAAGTTTGTTCGGCCTGAAACAAATTGTCTTGTTTTATAAGGATGTTGGCTCTTAAAATCAATCCCTTTGCTATCCAATAGTTGTAGGCTGGTTTTTGTTTTAATAAAGCAGTTATTTCATCGTCTGCATTGTCTAAAAAATCTTGCTGATAGAAAATGTCCGCAAGAGAGAACCTGGTTTCAGCAGCCTTTACAGTCGTTGTGTTTTTAAACACCCAGACCAAAGGTATTTTGGCTGCGTCAAAAGATTTTAAATAATAGTTCGCCATCCCTTTCGCATAGTTTGCTTCTAACTTGAGGGTTTTGTTTATTTCAGAATTCTTCAAGACTTTGTCAGCATACTGTGCAGAACTTCCCCAGTTTTCAATTAAAAAATGACTTCGCATCAAGCCTAATTTTGCGTTAAATATGATTTCTGGTGTAGAGCTAATCATTTCTAATTTCCGGTAATATTTGATAACGTCTTCGTAACGGCCTTCGTTGTACAAATAATGAGCAACTCTAGACGCGGCAACCTCTGTGAAGCCTGTGTTCGGTCCTTCTAATGTGCTCATGTAAATTTCAACAGCTTTGGCAACGTCTCCGATATTGTAATAGCAGTTAGCTTGGTAATTCTTCACCTCATTGGCATACCTTCCACTTGGAAATTTATCCAAGTATTTGCCGAATAGAACGATTGACTGCTGATAGTTACTATCGTTATATGCTTCAATTGCTGGAATATAATAAAGATCTTCTTTTTCATCAGCGGTAAAGTTTGCACAAGAGTATTGTGCAACAAGTCCTTCCACTTTATCTTGCTGTTGAGACGCTTTATAGATGTCTATTAGGCCTCTAACTGCCCTGTCGCAAACTTTTGCGTCTGCACTGTGCTTTAATAAGACATCTTTGTACTCTTCCTCTGCTTTACCGTAGTCTCCTTGCTTATAGTGAATGTCTGCCACATTGATTTTTGCCTCAACAACCAATAGTGAAGAAGGATAATCATAAACTATTTTTCTGTAGTACTCCATTGCTTTGTTTAATTCCTCTTCAGAAAGATAGCTCTCGGCAATTTCAAATACAGACAATTGTAAATATTTAGAGTCTTTGTAATTGTTTACAATGTCTAGTAAATGTGTTATTTTAGTTTGTGTCTGGCCTTTGTAACCATACGTTTTAGCCATAAAGAATAACGCTTGGTCTTCATATCCTGCCTTTAAAGAAAGAGCGTCTTTGTAAAACTTGATGGCTAAATCATTCTCTCTCGTCACAAAATAATTATCAGCAATACGCATCATTGCATCTGCTTTCTTTCTGTTATACATCGGATTGTTTTGAAGATAGACCCGAAAAGCTTCCGTTGATTTTGACAGCTCTTTTTTGTCTAAATGAGCGTATCCAATGTTATAATATGCCTCTGTTTGCATTTCATTATCCTGAACTGACGACATTACTGCAAAACTTTTATATCCCTGAATCGCTTGGTCGTATTTCTTTAGCCTGTAATTGGCATCTGCAATCCAATAAACAGATTTTCCTGTAATTGCTGGGTCAACCGGGTATTTTTTCACCAAGTTAAACGAACTTATTGCTCCGGGATAATTAGAGTTTTGAAACCGTTTCACCCCCTGATTAAAAGCGATTACTTGATAAGCCGTTTTTAAACGAATGTCCTTATTGGGCAATTTATCTAAAGAAGCCAGCGCTTTTGGATAGTTATTCGTTGTCATATATACGTTGACCAAATACTGATAAACGTCTTCCTTCCTATCACTGTTTGGGTATTTATTTAAGTACATTTCAAATGCCTCAACCGCCTCGTCATACGGATTAATATCTAACTTATAAGAGAGAATAGCATAGTTGTAAAGCGCATCTTCTTGAATCACAGGATTGGCGTCAATAAAGGCGGCGCCTTCAAATCCTGAGCGGGCAGAAATCAGATTGTCTAATTTTAACATTGATTCTCCAATGTGATAAAAAGCAACCTGACCTAAACTATCCTCTGCTTTTTTTACTTTATCAAACAAACGAATAGCTTTGTTATACGACCCACTTTTAAAATAGGCGTAGCCTAAACGATAATCTTCTTCGCGCGTTGTTTCCTTTACTTTATTGTATCTTTCTAGGTAGGGAACTGCTTCGTCGTATTTTCCAGTTCTGTAAAATGCATCGCCTATTAAGTGATCCATGTCTCGCTTATTCACGATGTTTCCTTTATCAGAAAGCTTCGCGGCGTATTGTGTAACCGCTTCGTACTTTCCTTGCAAATAATAGATTTGAGCAATGTAATAGGGTACAACTTTTCCGAATTTTTCGTCGCCCTCTAGTTTTAAGAAGCCGTTTAATGCTGTTTGGTATTTCTCATTTTGATAGGCAATATGCGAATAATAGTACAGTGAAGGTGAAGCATATTGAGAACTTCCATCTTTGACTTCATGGAAAGCACTTCTAGCGGCATCAAAATTTTTCTCTTTAAAATTGGCATATCCCACTTTAAAGTAAAATTCTTCTCTGTCTTCGTCTTCAATGTCTTGAACACTTAGCTTTTTAAACCATGCTAAAGCGTCTTTGTATTTCTTCTTGTAATAAAAATACTTCCCTAACCGGAAGTATATATCCATTTTATAGATACTCTCAGGATAATTTTTATTGAAGTCATTTAGGAGAACAATCGCATCGTTATTATACAATTCCAGCGCCGAAATTGCCTCATAATACCTCGCTTTGACATACATTGGATCGTTTGTGTCATCAAAACCATTTAGAAAAATTCGAAATTCCTTTCTTGCCGCGGCATATTGTTCTTTCTCAAATAAATCTTCGGCACGAAAAAAGTTTTCATACTCACTGTTGTATTTTTCAGAACTTTGTCCGAATACTGCTGTACTACAAATTAAGGTAAGAATAATCAGAATTCTTTTCATTCAACTGCTTTTTAACCCAAGGTTAGTTTAACTAGTAAAATTACATTACTTGTCGAGGAAACTGGAGAGGTGTTTCAAAAGTTTTAAACGCAATTTTGTTAAGATTATTTCATATAAGCTCCTGTTTTTCTTCTATAGAATCGCCATCTTTACAAAATAAAGCAACAATTGTGAGCAAAGTTATACATATAGAGTCTGGTGAAATTAAACAAAGCGGAGTTACTGTTTTAAAGGGAATTAACATAGAAATTCACGCGGAAGAATTTGTTTACCTCATTGGCAGAACAGGTTCTGGAAAGAGTAGTTTGCTAAAGACTCTTTATGGAGAACTCTCATTGTCTGAGGGAAGAGGTGAAATTGCCGGTTTTGATTTGAATAAATTACGAAAAAAAGACATCCCGAAGTTACGAAGAAGTTTAGGCGTTGTTTTTCAAGATTTTCAATTGTTAACTGACCGCTCTGTTCTTAAAAACTTACTTTTCGTTATGGCCGCTTCTGGCTGGAAAGACAAAAAATTAATGGCAAACAGAGCAAAAGAGGTTTTACAGTTGGTTGGATTAGAGGATAAAATTAACGTCATGCCTTATGCTCTTTCTGGTGGAGAACAACAACGTATTTCTATTGCTCGCGCTCTGATAAACAAGCCGAAGTTAATTCTGGCAGATGAGCCAACAGGAAACTTAGACCCTGAAACTTCGGAGGGAATAATGCGCTTATTAATTGCCGTTGCCAAAGAAGAACATACAGCAATTCTGATGGCTACTCATGATATGACCATGGTTGAAAAATATCCCGGCAGAATTTTAAGAGTAGAAGACGCTACTGTCAAGGAAATAAGTGGAAAGGGCGAATTCAATCCTTTTGAGGAGTTTAAGGTATAGAAAGATTTACTCTATCAATCCGAAATCTAAAGCAACATAATAAGTAGAAAAGAAGTCAATGTCTCTTGCAAAAGGACCTTTTTTTCCTCCTTGCTTCTCTTTTCCCCCTGGATCAATAGGTAATGCATGACCAATATTAGTCATCTTGTAATAGGCAATAACCTCTTCTTTATTCTTGTTCCAATAGCTTATTCTTTGGATGTTCTTGTTGTTCGCATAATTGATTATTACTGAGTCCTGTTTTGCATTAGTTTGATGTAAATACGACCATTGTTCAATTAATTCGTTGGCATTTTTACTGTCAACAACGACATCCTTTTCACCATGAAAAACGATCAGTTTTGGATACGTTACCCGCATAGAGTCATTCGGAACTAGTCTTCCCCATTCTTCAGGTGTTTTGTCAATTTTTCCACTCATAGCTTTAAATGCTTGGTTGACGCTTGTTGCAATTTTATAAGGCGCTCCGGCAAAAATGGCTCCCGCTCTAAATGTTTCTGGATGATTTGCCATCATTGAAACCCCCATTGCAGCTCCAGCGGAAAGACCATAAATAAAAATTTTAGAGGTGTCAATGTCGTAATTTTTGACGGCAAAATCTATCATGCTTTTGATGCTCTGCGTTTCTCCAGAATGCTTGGTTATGTCCTTTTCTTTGAACCAATTAAAACAATTTGAACCATTATTGCTTATTTTTTGTTGGGGATAAATGACAACAAATTGATGTTTGACAGCCAATTCATTCCATCCTGATTGCTCTGCCATGGCTTTTGCCGTCTGTGAGCATCCGTGAAGAGCAACAACAAGTGGTCTTTTGCCATGTTCTTTTCCTTCATCAGTAAACGAAAACATTTTTAGATTACCTGGATTGTTTCCAAATTCGTTTTCTTCGTTAAGCTGAGAAAAAGAAATAAACGGCAACAATATGAATATGACTATTCGCATAATTCAACAGAGCATAAATTATTCCAATTAAATCGAAGGTTCCACAAACTCTACTTCAAACAATCCCTTCCAGTATTTTCCTGTTAGGTATGTTTTGCCTGTTGTTTTGTCGTTCGCAATGCCGTTGAGAGACTCTCCTGCCCCTCTATTTTGAATAACAAAGTTGGTTGCATCAATCTCCTCTAAAACCTGCCCTGTCAATGGGTCAATAACCACAATCATATTGGTCATCCAAACATTCGCATAGATTCGACCATCAATGTATTCCAATTCATTGAGGTTAATAATAGGCCCCTCATTGTTATAAACCTCTATTGTTCTTTCAGTTGTAAATGATTTTGGGTCTCTAAAAACGATTCTTTCTGAGCCGTCGGACATAATAATTGATTGTCCGTCATTGCATAGGCCCCATCCTTCTCCACTATAAGAAAACTCTCCAGTCAATTGAAAAGTAGAAGAAACATCGTAAGTATAACATTTCCCATTCTGCCATGTAATTTGGTACAAGACACCATTTAGAATCGTTATTCCTTCTCCGAAATAACCTGTTTGTAGGCCCATTTTTTGAAGATGCTCTCCCGTTTTGAGATTCACCTCGGCAACAATCGTTTTTCCTTTATTTCCTGGGTCACCTGTTCCCTCAAACAGTCTTCCTTTGTAAAACTCTAGTCCTTGTGTGAAGCTTGATGTTAAATGTGGAAATGGTGCACGAATAGTGACGGATAATTTTTTGGGGATGACTTCAGAAAGCACCCGAACCAAACGGTTGTCAGTGAATGTGCTCTCATCAAGCAACGTAGAAACAAGATTCAATGATTTTGTACCGACTCCAAACAAAGAAGGGTCAAAATTAAAGTTTAACATTCCTTTTGGTGCGTCCCATGACTTAATAACACTGTCGTTGAAGATAATTTCAAGTTTTTTTATTTCCGCTTTAACTTCTATTTCAATGATTAACGGTTCGTTTCTGATTGCGGCAAGGTTTTCTTTAAATAAAAAAACGGCGGGTGATTTTTTAACCGGTATGTCAATTACTTTTTCTGTAAACAGCGGTTTTAACAAAATAAACCCACCTACAAATACAATTAAACCAATAACGATGTATTTTTTCATCCTTTCTTTAATGTGTTTTCTATTCTTCTTGCGTCAATAGCAGTATGAGTAGCGTCGTAAACGATTTCTTTGCCTTTTATTACTATTGCCTGAGGAGATTGGTGAATAACCCCTGTTAATTCGGCCACTTGGGCTGAAACATCTCTGTGTTTTAAAAGGTCAATAAAATAAAGCTTACAATCAACCTCTCCCGTCCAATCTCTTTCAAAGCCATTGAGCGCCATTGATGAGATACTACACCTTGTGCTGTGCTTAAATAACAATACTGGTTTGTCGTCAATACTTGTTAAAACATCTTTCAATTGTTCCACAGAGCTGATATTAACCCACGGCAAAGCCTCCTTTTTTGGTCGATTGGAAAAGTTAAAAAGTCCCATATTAAATTCCGGGTGTAAATTGCTTTAAAAATCGCGTGTCATTTTCAGAATAAAGGCGCAAATCGTTTACCTTGTACTTTAGTTGCGCTATTCTTTCTACTCCCATTCCAAAAGCAAATCCTGTAAATTCTTTGTTATCAATATTGCTCGCCTCCAATACATTTGGATCTACCATTCCACAGCCTAAAATTTCTAACCAGCCGGTATATTTACAAACATTGCAACCTTTTGAATTACAAATTGTACAAGATACATCAACTTCAGCACTTGGTTCAGTGAAAGGGAAGTAGGAAGGTCGCAGTCTAATTTTTGCTTTCTCACCAAACATTTCCTTTGCAAAGTAGAGTAAGGTTTGCTTTAAATCAGCAAAAGAAACATTCTTATCGATGTATAATCCCTCAACCTGATGAAAAAAGCAATGCGCTCGAGCCGAAATAGCCTCATTCCGATAAACTCTCCCCGGAGAAATGGTTCTGATGGGTGGTTTTTCATTCTCCATTACTCTTACCTGAACAGAAGAAGTGTGTGTTCTTAGTGCAATTTCATTTTCTCCCTTTTCGATGAAAAAAGTGTCTTGCATATCTCTTGCCGGATGCTCTGGTGGGAAGTTTAACGCAGAGAAATTATGCCAATCATCTTCTATTTCAGGACCTTCAGAAACCGTAAAACCTATTCGGTTAAATATTTCTATTATTTCACTTCTAACCAATGAAAGAGGATGTCTAGACCCTATTCCAATCTGATCTCCAGGCCGTGATAAATCAAGTTTGTTTTCTTCCTTCTCTTTTGAAGAAAGTTGTTCTTTTGCAATATCGTATTTCTCTTGAGCTCCATTTCTAAGAGCATTCATAAGTTGTCCTGCCTCTCTTTTCTCCTCGTGTGGTACTTCTTTCAACCAAGAAAAAAGCCCCTTAATTTTACCTTTAGACCCTAAATATTTAATTCTAAAATCTTCTATTTGCTTAGCGTTAGAAAGTGTTTCGTCTTGTATTTCCTTTTCTATTTCGCTTATTTTCTCTTTCATTCTTGCTAATTATATGAAAAAAAGTCAACCAAAGTGTAACTTTTAACGTCTAATAATTGTTTTACTGTAACATTGACAGCCTTATTTGCGTACGAAGTTAAGAATTTAAGGTCAAAGAGCTTTCGTTCGTTACAAAAAAATAGATTATATTTGGAGGTTCAATATTATATAACAATAGTTAACATGGGTACTACTTATAGAAAATTTGGTTTCTTTTTATTAATCGTAATGAGTATTGGTTTTATGCAATCGTGTAAAAACAAAGAACCTTCTGCTGTTAAAGTTTTCGTTAAATCCTATGCTAATCAAGCATTACCGGGTGTTAAGGTTGTTATTATTGGTGATGTTACCTCAAATCCTGAGACTATCGCTTATGTGGATACAGTAATCACAAATGAGTCTGGCTTTGCATTATTTGATGTTGCTCCTCATTTTGACAAAGGAGACAAAGATTACGAGGTTGCTTATTTTGATATTATTGCAGCGTCGTCTCTTCAAAATGGAACAGGTTATATAAGAAGTCGCATTCACACAACGGCTGTTGAAACAGTTTATATTCAATAAATTAACTTATTATGCGTTTAAATAAATTATTTTTTCTTGGTGCTTTATTACTGATGGTCTCTGTAGCATTTGTAGGTTGTAGAAAGAAAGGCGATACTATCGTGAAGATTTTAGTTAGAGATTCTGGTAACCAAGCAGTGGTTGGAGCAACAGTTACATTAGATGCTGTTCCTGGAGATCCAAATGGTCCAACGTTTATAAAATTGGATGTTTTTCCTTTTACTTCTACGTCAAACTCGGCGGGAGAAGCTGTTTTTAACTTAAACGAACTTTATGAACTAGGTCAAGCAGGTGTTGCTGTATTAGAAATTAAAGCATCAGCAGGTACTGGAACAGCAACAGGAGTTGTAAAAGTAGTGGAAGAAGCAGAGACGGAAGAGACTATTTTTCTTTAGTCACAATCTTAAAAAATTAAGAAGATATTCTATTCTTGTAAACAACGCCACCTTTTGGTGATAGACATAATAAACTAAAATTGACTGATAAAACCTTACAATCAAATGGTGAAAAATCCTGAACACACCATAAAACAAAGTAGGGAATAAATTTAAATTTTGAATCACCCACATACTTCCCTTTGTCAACTAAAATAAGGTTTTTGATTCAT
>CAXBMR010000038.1:0-25319 GCA_963976995.1 uncultured Fluviicola sp. | reverse complement strand
CTGCGACCTCCTCGTCCCAAACGAGGCGCGATGACCGGGCTACGCTACACCCCGAGTTATACTATAACTCTCAACAAATTTGCATTTGCTACAAAACGACTTTTGTAAATGCGAGTGCAAAATTAAAGAATTAATTTAATTCTGCAATTAATGTTTGTTTTAATTTAAAGTAATTGCAATCTGAAAAGAAAATAAAGAACCAAGCTTATATCCCTGATTATAATACAATAAATCAAAAAAATAAAGCGGAGAGACAGAAGAGAAAGTGATAGCTTTCGAGAAGCCAACGCTAGTGCTGCTTCCATCCCTGATTACAATACAATAAATCAAAAAAATAAAGCGGAGAGACAGGGATTCGAACCCTGGGTACCCTTTTGAGGTACGCTTATTTAGCAAACAAGTCCTTTCGGCCACTCAGGCACCTCTCCGTTTAGCTCATTACGTTAAATGAACGGACGCCAAAAGTAGCAAAAGGATAGCTTTCCTACAACAATTTTGAATAAAAATAATAGAAAACCTTTTTTAGGCGAGTAGAAAGGAAATTAATTGGCTTCCATCCAAGATAAACAAGAGAATCCAAATCAAATGAAGTGGCTGAAATACAGGTTTGTAAAGGTTAGAGATAATCATAATTAAATAGCTAATGATTACGAATAGCAATTCTCCAAATATTTGACCGTAGATGAATAATGTGCAGAATAGCGCAGTTAGAATTAGAGTTACCCACGTTTTCTGACGCAAACTGGAACTGATTGCAAATAAAATGATGCAAAAGTAAGAGCACAATAGGAAAACATCAGTGATTAGGCTTTTATCTAATGAAACCATAGCTTCATAAGATAGAAAGGTGGACCAGTAATATTTTGTTCCTAGTGCTGCGAATAATCCAATTAGCAATAAGAGTAAAGCTGGAAAGCCTAGTTTTCTATTCCAAAAAAAGAACTGAAATCCTACTAAAAGAAGGATGATGTTGTTAAAGGGGAAAGGAAAAATAAAAGCACCTTGGTTGAGGTAAATAGAGCTTGCATAAACAACTAAAGTCAATGTAACAATAAAAATTAACCGATCTTCTTTCAGCATTATTTATTCTTTAACGCCTCTTCAATATACTGGAAAGTAGAAAGAATTTCAGGTTTACCGTTAACAACGGCGATATCATGCTCAAAATGTGCGCTTGGTTGACCGTCTTCAGTAACAATCGTCCAGTTATCATCTAATTGCATCACTTTTTCAGTACCCATGTTAATCATTGGTTCAATTGCAATTGTCAAACCATTTTGAATTTTCTTGCCACGACCTCGACGACCAAAATTCGGCACTTGAGGTTCTTCATGTAATGTTTTTCCTAATCCATGTCCAACTAAATCACGAACCACACCGTAACCATTCTTTTCAGCATGTTGCTGGATGGCAAAACCAATGTCACCGATTCTATTCCCTAATTGGGCTTCTTCGATACCTAGCATTAGGCACTCATAAGTTACTTTAAGCAATTTCTTTTTGTCTTCAGACACGTTTCCAACCTCGAATGTGTATGCATGGTCCCCATAATAGTCTTGATAAACTGCACCGCAATCAACTGAAACAATGTCTCCATCTTCGAGTGGAGTATCTGTAGGCAATCCATGAACAACTTGATCGTTTACAGAAGTTAAAAGCGTATTTGGACACCCATAAAGTCCTAAGAATCCCGGCACCGCATCCTGTGATCGAATGTAATTTTCTGCAATTTTATCTAATTCTAAAGGAGTAACTCCAGGTTTTATATTCTTTGCTACGAGACCTAGTGTGCGACTGACAACTTGTGCAGCTTCACGCATAATTTCAATTTCTTCAGGCGATTTATAAATGATCATATTTTGATTCAAAAAATTCATTGAATGCAAAGATAACTCAAATTCAGATAAAGAATGGAATGATAGATGAAAAATAAAGTATGAGAAATGAATAAGGTGAGGTGGTGATTAAGAGGGACTATTTTTTTCCTTTAGACGTACTAATCGTTCCTCCAAGCCCCAATAATCCAGCATCAAATCCACCTTTCAGTTTCTTTGCCTTTTGCTTCTGACGAATCAATATTTTTGCTATTTCTATAGATGTAAGCATAACTTTCGTTTTATAATTATAACTAAGATAGTCAAAAGGTATGCCATATTTTTGGCGATTGATTGTAAGGTAGTTTTTACTAATTGATCGGTTGAAATTCTCTAACTTCCCCAAGTTGCATATCATCTATTGAAATAGTATCGATAGCTTGCCTGATTAGACGTAAGGTTGGGAAACCCACAGCTGCTGTCATTTTTCTAACTTGCCGATTTTTACCTTCTGAAATTTTTATTTCGATCCAAGAGGTTGGAATGGATTTTCTGTAACGAATAGGAGGGATTCTGTCCGCTATTTTTGGTGCATTAATTTCTTTGCAAATCGCCGGAGAAACAGTAAAAACAGCCTCTTTGTGAGATATTGATATTTTTCCTTCTTCTAACTCGTGAATTGCTTGCTGTGTTATTTGTCCCTCAACTTGGACCCAGTACGTTTTCCATTTTTTACTTTCTGGAGATAGTATTCTTGTTTTAAACCGATTGTCATTTGTTAGCAATAATAGTCCTTCGCTGTCTTTGTCTAATCGTCCAACAGAATAAACATCCTTTGGAAATTTGTACAAATCCCCTAATAATTTATCAGTTGATTCTCCAGAGAATTGACATAAATAACCGTAAGGTTTGTATAATTTATAATAGAAAAACTGTGTTATGCTTTGAGACATGTATAAATAAATGCAGGAGGGAAGTTCTTTACTGTAAACTTGATAGAAACATCAGAATATTTAGATTCTAGCAACTTTTTAGATTGTTTAGAGTATTGAAACTGGATGTATTTTCCATTTTCTTTAATGCTGTCAAATGATGCTTGAACTACATTTTTTCTCAGTTCTTCGGAGAATACCATTAATGGTAACGATGAGATTACAACATCTACTTTTCCAGTTATATACTGCATTATATGTTCTGCAGAGTCATGTATTATTTTTACTCGAGGATCATCTATTCTTACATTCAAAGAATTGTAAAAGTTATCGTTCAACTCGAAAACAAATAACTGTGCGTCTTCGGCCATTTGTTCAATAACTAAATCAGTAAAAACACCAGTTCCAGGTCCAAGTTCTAAGATGATTTTATCAGTCGAGAAATCGATGTTTTCTAACATTCGTTCTCCTAAAAATCGAGAGGATGGAGCAAGAGCGCCCACCATTTTCTTATCCTTTAAGAATTGTTTTATGAAGTTACGTTTTGTAGTCATTCAGTTAATCTTTGATTGCCAATTTAGCATTATTAATCACTCCGATTATTTTACCAGTCATTTCTTTTTCAACAAACGGACTGTTAACTGTGAACGAGCAAATTTTGTCTTTTGAAAAAAACCATTTTTTAGAAGGAGAAAAAAGCGTTAAGTCTGCTACTTTTTCTACGTTTACAGATGTAAAATTCATTCCAAGAGCTTTTCTAGAACCAATTGCGAGAGTTGTTATGATTTTGTTTAAATCAAATTCTTTGCATGAAGAAAGAGCCGGAAATAATGTCTGTAAATTAATGGTTCCAAACTCAGCCAAATCAAACTCAAGGTCTTTTTCTTCTTTGTCTTTTGGTCGATGGTTGGACACAATTGCATCGATAGTTCCATCATATATTCCTTTCCACAAGGCAAGCCTGTCTGACTCGAATCGGAGAGGAGGCATTGTTTTAAAGTTAGAATCAAAATCTAAGACAGCTTCTTCGTTGTACAATAAATTTTCCAAATGAACATCTGCCGTGATATTTAGTCCTTTTTTCTTCGCGGTATGAATTAACTGAACACCTTCTTGGGTTGAAATACCGGTTAGGTGAAGATTACCACCTGTATATTCAGCCAGTCTAATATTACGTTCTAATTCTATAATTTCAGAGATTGAAGGGTCAGCTTTCATTCCTGTTTTTGTCGACGCCATCCCTTCATTGACAATGCCATTTCCTGCTAAGGATTTATCACGAGAGAACGCTACTATTTTTCCTCCAAAGTTTTTTGAATAGAGTAGTGCTCTGTACATTATTCCGGAATTAACATGAACCAAATCATCAGTAAATAACTTTACACCATGTTGAGTCATATCGTACATTTCAGAAAGATTTTCTCCCTTCATACCAACAGTTATTGTCCCAATTGGATGCAATTGAGTTACATGGAACTCAGATTTTCTTTGCATGTATTGGATTTGACTTTTACCATCAACAACTGGTTGAGTACCTGGCAATACGGCTACATGTGTAAAACCACCGAAAGCAGCCGCGTCCAATCCAGACTCTATCGTTTCTTTGTGCTCAAAACCTGGATCACAAAAATCAACTTTTAAATCAACCCAGCCGATTGAAACATGCAGGTCGTTTGCCTCAATTATTTGTGCATTACTGTCATTGATAAGATTTTCAATAGAAATTATGATGCCTTCTTCAATTAGAATATCTTTAATCTGACCGTTAAACGGTGAAGATTTATCAGTGATTTTGGCTTGCTTAATTAAGATCTTCATAGAGAATAATATTAATTTAAAAATCGGATTAAAAGCATTTCAATTACTACAAAAATAAGAGTAAATATGATAAATATCTTCCAATAGCTAAAAGGTTTATTAATATCGATAGAAGAAAGCTGTGTTTCACCCCCAATTTCATTAAATTGAATGCTTTGTGCTCCCATTTTTTTAAGCTGTGAAATGATTTCCTCTTTATTATTGGTTTTTAAATTCGATTCTTTCCGATTGTAATTTAAGCTTATCGCACCTATAGTCTTATCTGTTTTCAGTGTATAATTATTGGCTTCCAGTTGTTGAATATTTCCTGCATCTTTTAAATCAATGTAGTTAATGCCTGACATCGTGCTTGTTTGAGGAATAAAATCGAAATCTTCATTTGTGATATGTATAGGGTTTTCCTTATTTATTTTTTCATAAACTGGAAACTTTGCATCTTCTCCAATTACAATGTACTCAGGTTGTTTTCGTTGACTTAATTCAGCCATTCTCAATGTAATAGTGGAAAACAATGCATCTTTGGAGAAATTACCAACATCTTCATGTAGGGAACTATAAAATATAAAAATATTACCATTTTTTTGAGCTGTTGCAAAAAGCGGTAAGCCGTTTTGTAACTCAATTAATGAATTAGCTATACTATTATTAGTGACGATTGCTTGATATACGGTAGCGACACTAGGAAGATTGAGTTTTTTAGTTTTAGAATCAAAAACACCATAAAAAAAAGGGTCATCGTAATTTAATGTTTTAATTTTTGTTCCAGAATTAATTCTTTTTCCTAGTAGAGGGAGTTTATTGGTTTGCAGTAATGTATTCCATCCAGAAATGTTAGGTGATTTTCCTGGGAACAATGCAACAGATCCTCCAGTGGAAATGAAATCTGAAAGATAATTGCTCATGCCATTGGTCATTTCATTGGCACCATTAATAATTACAAAATCTTTCTCTTCAAAATCATTCTTGGTAATTTCTGTTGTTTTTTTTGATAAATAATTGAAGTAATTGTCCAAATCTAATACCATTGCTACGTTTTCAACAGCATCTTCACCATTCAGAATAAGAACATTGATTTTCTCTTTTACCTCGTAAGAAAGATAATAGGTATCGTCAAAGAAAACATGGTTGTCAACTACTTGAACTTTGCCTACTTTAGTACCTAGAGATTTGTCCATGTAGCCTATTTTTGATGTAATGGATTGATTATTAGGAATATCTACGAAAATAGTTTTCTTGAAAGAATCGATGTTTATTAAAACTTCAGTATTTACCATGTCCTCTGCGCCTTTGTTCACAACACGGATATTTAATTCATTTTTCGTGTTAATCTTGTGAATAGGAGAGGAGAACCACAAAGAATCAATAAATACATTGGCTCTACTTTCTGCATTTAACTTTATAGGTATGAAGGTAATGTTGTTTGCATTTATAGTAGATGATGATTCGTTGTCTAGTTTCTGAAAATCGCTCAGTAAAACACTTTGAATTTTGACATTATCGGATAATTGATTTTTTTGATAGCTATTAACCTGCCAGGAAACTATATCAGTGATGGTTCGGGTCATTGTAGAGAAGTCGATTTCATCAATTTTCTCAAAGGCTTCAATTTTAGTAAGCATTCTTTCTTCACTTCCAGATAAATTATTTGTTGCAATCAAAAATCGAGTGTCCAGTGGTGCATTTTTTATTATTTCGCGTGCATTTTCACGTGCTTCGGATAGCAATTCTCCTTCTGCGCCATTCGCTTGCATCGAAAAGGAATTGTCTATGTACATCGAAATAACTGAGTCGAGCGACTGTTCATTAGAATCATTACTGCTAAAATAAGGTTGAGTAAAAGCTAGAACTAAAAAAATGAATGCGAATAATCGACTTAAAAGAATGAGAATGTGTTTTAAGGACTTTGTTGATTTCGTTTTTTGATCAACATGTTTCACGAAAGATAAGCTCGAAAAATAAAGCGTTTTGTAGCGCTTAAAATTGAATAAATGAATGATGATAGGAATCAACAAAACCAAGAATGCCCATAGAAATTCGGGATACAAAAATTTCATACATCAAATATAGTGTTTTTTAATAAGCACAAGTTATTCAAATGCTCCAATTCCAAAAAGGGCAAAATCATATTTCACGGGATCATCTGCATCCATTTTTTGAAGTTTTGCCATTAATTCTTCAAGCGCTTTCCAATCGTTTTGCTTTCTAGTAAGTAATCCTAGTTCTCTAGCGTTATTACTTGTATGCACGTCTAAGGGTAAGTATAATTCACTTTGAGGTATGGTGTTCCAAATCCCGAAATCGACCCCGCAATTGTCTTTTCGGACCATCCATCGTAAAAACATATTCATTCTCTTTGCTGCCGAATTTTTAGCAGGGTTTGATATGTGCTTTTCACTGCGTTGTTCGTGTTCTGTTTGCAAAAACTTCGCTCTGAAGTTAACGATTCTCCCTTTTACGCCTTCAAATTCAGAATGGGGAGAAAATGCTTTTTCCATGCCTCCATTTTGGTATATGCTCTTCAAGCTTCTAAAAAAGAAATCTAAATCAATGGCGTTAAATGTTCGGTGGACAAACTTTAAATCATTTCTTTTCTCATAGTCTATGATGAACTCATGAGGCGATTGCTCCATAATATCAAGTAAACGTTCACCACTTTTAATAATCATTGCTCTTTTCCCCCAAGCAATTGTGGAGACTAAGAAAGAAACAATCTCAATGTCTTCTTTCTTTGAAAATCGATGTGGAAGTTGTATCGGGTCAGATTCAATAAATTGCTTCGTGTTGTATTGTTCTGCTTTAAAATTGAGATATTCTTTAAGTTGTAGAGAAGTCATTGATTTTCTTTTTAAATCGTCCATTGATCATGAATAACCGCAACTATGAAAAGCTCTCCATTTAATTTTTCGAAGAACAAATTGAGACTGGTCCAGTCAAGTCCATCGTATTTTGGGTCAAATCCAGAGAAATAAAAACTAATAAATTGCGAATTTGGATAGATTTCCATGCGATTGTTGAGTGAATTTCCAGCACCTAAAATCTTATTGATACTCATTTCCTCAGCATGAAGGAAATCTGTATCATATACAAATCGGTTAAAATAATTTTCTAGTGTGAGCATTATAGAGTCTTCGCTACCGTCATAATACCCCCACATTTTTACATCTTCAACACCAAGAATAAAAGTGTTTTGCCTTAAAACGATAGCATTAGTTGTGTCAATATAAGCATAAGGCGAAAAACGGACACCTTTGATGGGGTGAATATAAGAGGCAAATTCTCCCCACTCTTTATTCTTAATGCTTTTCAATAGTTGTCTAGCTGAATTTGTTAGTAAACTATCAAGATTAAGACCAGCTTTACTTTTATCTATCTCCATACTTGGATCTTCAACTGTATTCAATTCTTCGGCTAAAGGTGTCAAAATTTCATCTTTAGAATTGGATTTAGTTTCTGCTGAATGGCAAGCATATGTTATTGCAAGCAAAGTAATTATGTTTATCAATTTCATAGTAGAAAGATAGTGAATTGATTCTTAACATTAAATTATACATTTTGTATAATACATTTTGTATAATACATTTTGTTTCATTATATTTGATGTATGAAAAAGGAGAATATAATAGACAACCCATTTCATTTAAAGGGGTATTTTGGTACAAAATACTTCTGTGATAGGGAAGATGAATCATTGAAGCTAATACAAAACGCAAAAAATGGTACTAATACAACTTTACTTTCTGTCAGGAGAATGGGGAAAACAGGACTGATTCATCACGTATTTAATAAATTCAAGCCCGAAAAGCAATGGAAAACAATATATATTGACATTTATGCCACGCAAAATTTAGCAGAATTTACTAATGAGCTTGCCTCTGCAATTTTGGAAGTGTTTCCTCACAACAATTCTGCTGGCAAGAAATTTATGACTTTCATAAAAGGCTTGAGTCCTGTTATTAGCTATGATGCGCTGACAGCTAGTCCATCTATAGCTTTTTCTTTTTCGCAACCAAAACAATACGAGCAATCAATAAAAGGTTTGTTTAATTTTCTTGATTCTCAAAAACAGAATGTAATTGTAGCGGTAGACGAATTTCAGCAAATAGCTAATTACCCAGAAAAAAATACAGAAGCCATCTTGCGAACGATAATTCAGTCTCTAAGCAATGTGAGTTTTATTTTTAGTGGAAGCCACAAGCATTTATTAGCGGAAATGTTTAACAGTAGCAAACGTCCATTTTTTGCAAGCACGCAAATATTACATCTAGATGTAATAGACAATGATAAATACATGAAATTTATTCAGAAGTTGTTTAAATCGAAAGGTAGAACGATAAACGATGAATCGATTGATTTCATTTTGAAATGGACAAGATCACACACATACTACACGCAAGCATTGTGTAACCGAGTTTATTCCTTAGAAAGAAAGGACAATCAAATTGAAGATATATTAAACGCTTGTGATGACATTTTAAAAGAGCAGGAGCCTATTTTTTATCAATATAGAAATTTATTGACTTCTCCTCAATGGAAATTGTTAAAAGCAATAGGTAAAGAAGGAGAAGTGTACCATCCTACTGCTCAAAATTTTATTTTCAGTTATCAATTAGGTACACCTGGAGGAGTAAGAAGGGGGTTAAAATCGTTACTCAAAAAAGAAATGATTTACAAAAAAGAGTCTAAAAACGGTAGTTATTACTTGGTTTACGATTGTTTCTTATCGAAGTGGCTGGAGAGAATCTAAATAATTAATCCATCTTCCATAACTAATTGTCTGTCAGTCATTTTTGCTAATTCTTTATTGTGTGTTACAATGACAAAAGTTTGATTAAAATTATCGCGTAAATCAAAGAATAATTGATGTAATTCTTTCGAATTTTTGCTATCCAAATTTCCAGAAGGTTCATCTGCAAAAATCACTTTCGGCCGATTGATTAGTGCGCGAGCTACAGCAATTCTTTGCTGTTCGCCACCAGATAATTCATTGGGTTTATGAGAAGATCTATTTTGTAAGCCTAACATCGTTAACAACTTCTGAGCATCTTTTTTAGCATCAGTCTGTGATACACCTTTAATTAGAGCAGGTAGAATAATATTCTCTTCTGCAGTAAATTCAGGAAGCAATTGGTGAAATTGAAAAATAAATCCAATAGACTGATTTCTAAAGGAAGAAAGCTGTTTCTTAGATAACGTAAAAGGGTTGACACCGTCAATGAAAACTTCACCTTTATCTGGATTGTCCAATGTGCCTAAAATTTGAAGAAGAGTAGTTTTTCCTGCACCTGAAGAACCAACAATTGAAACCACTTCACCGCTTTTTATTTCTAGGTCAATTCCTTTAAGAATTTGAAGTTCACCGTAAGATTTAGTTATGCCTTTAGTTATAAGCATTATTTATTCAAGTCCAGTTTATGTCCCATCTTATCTTTTTTCGTTTTTAGATAAGACTCATTGTGTTTGTTGCTCGCAATTTCAATGGCAACATTCTCAACCACTTCTAATCCATATCCAACAAGCCCTGTTCGTTTTAATGGATTATTAGACATTAATTTCATTTTAGAAATTCCTAAATCACGAATGATTTGTGCACCAATACCATAGTCTCTCTCGTCTCCTTTGAACCCAAGTTTAATATTTGCTTCCAGCGTGTCGTAACCTTCTTCTTGAAGTTTGTATGCCTTTAGTTTGTTTGTTAATCCAATACCTCTCCCTTCCTGATTCATATAAATGATGGCTCCTTTTCCTTCTTTATCGATGATTTCCATTGCTTTTTGCAGTTGAGGACCACAATCACACCTGCAAGAACCAAATATATCTCCAGTCATGCAAGAAGAATGAACGCGCACAAGAACAGCCTCGTCTTCATCCCATTTACCTTTAACGAGTGCAAGATGCTCCTCATCTGTGTTGGTGTTCTTATATAGAACCATGTCAAAATCGCCAAATTTGGTTGGCATTTTCACATCAATGATTCGTTCAATTGAAGTCTCTGTTTTGATTCGATATTCTATTAAATCTTCAATTGAAATTAGTTTTAAATCAAATTTCTCAGCAATTTTAACTAGTTCGGGAAGCCTTGCCATTGAGCCATCTTCATTGAGGATCTCTACAATAACTCCAGCCGGTTCGAATCCTGCCATCCTTGATAAGTCAATCGCTGCTTCTGTATGTCCAGCTCTTCTTAAAACTCCACCTTTTCTTGCTTTAAGGGGGAATATGTGTCCGGGTTTGCCAATTTCTTCAGGTCTTATATTCTTGTCAATAAGAGCCATAACCGTTTTAGAACGATCACTTGCGCTAATTCCAGTTGTGCAGCCATGACCAATTAGATCGACAGAAACAGTGAAAGGTGTTTCATAAGCAGCAGAATTGTTTTCAACCATCATATTAAGTCCTAATTCTTTACATCGATCTTCCAGAATTGGAGCACAAACAAGACCTCGACCGTGCGTAACCATGAAATTAATAATTTCTGGTGTTACGTTTCTAGCAGCTGTCAAAAAATCTCCTTCATTCTCCCTGTTTTCATCATCAACGACAATGATAACTTTACCATTTTTAATATCTTCGAGTGCCTCCTCGATTGTATTTAATTGAAATTCCATAATTGGATATAATCTAAATATTTAAATAAGTTGAACTATGCTACTTTAGACGAAAATTAGCACCCAAGTTTACAATGATAGTAATAATAATATGCGATTAGATATTCTCGATTACCATAGCAGAAGCCCCTCCGCCACCGTTACAAATACCTGCAGCGCCATATTTGCCATCATTTTGCTTTAGTACATTAATTAATGTCACAATAATTCTTGAGCCACTGCTCCCTAGCGGGTGTCCTAAAGAAACAGCTCCACCGTTCACATCAACTTTTGCTGGGTCAAGTCCTAATTTTTGCATATTTACCAGTCCAACAACTGAAAAAGCTTGATTCAGTTCCCAATAGTCAATATCTGAGATTGATAAATTTGCTTTTTTAAGTGCAATTGGAACTGCTTTAGAAGGAGCCGTTGTGAACCATTCTGGTTCGTGAGATGCATCTCCGTACCCAATCAACTTCGCAATGGGTTTAATTCCTAATTCTTCTGCTTTTTCTTTACTCATCAAAATAAGCGCAGATGCACCATCATTCAAAGTAGATGCATTCGCTGCAGTTACAGTCCCTTCTTTAGAAAAGACAGATCTTAGATTAGGTATTTTTTCCAATTTAACGTTTGAATATTCCTCATCTTTGGAAACGATAATTGCATCGCCTCGTCTTTGTGGAACTTCTACAGGAACAATCTCGTCATTGAATTTTCCTGCGTCCCAAGCCGCTGCAGAACGTTTGTAAGATTCTATTGCAAAATTATCTTGATCTTCTCTTGTTATTCCATATTCAGTTGCGCAATTATCTGCACAAACGCCCATGTGGACTTTATTATAAACGTCAGTTAAACCATCTTTAACCAATCCGTCAATGACTTTAATATCCCCCAATTTGGTAGCTGTTCTAGCGTTTTGGTAGTGGGGAACCATGCTCATATTTTCCATTCCACCAGCGACAACTATATCGTTATCTCCACAAAGAATAGATTGTGCAGCAAGACTCAATGCTTTCATTCCTGAGGCACATACTTTATTTACAGTTGTACAAGGAACATCATTGCTAATTCCTGCAAATGTTGCAGCTTGTTTCGCTGGCGCTTGACCTAAATTTGCTTGCAGGACATTTCCCATAAAAACTTCTCCTATTTTATCTGGAGAAATTCCAGCTTTACTAATAGCGCCTTTAATTGCAGTGGCGCCTAATTTTGTAGCTGGAACGGTTGATAATGATCCTCCAAAACTTCCCATTGGTGTTCTAACTGCGGATATTATATATATTTCTTTATTCATAATTACTAGTTTGATTTTAATGGATTCAAAGTTAGCAATTTCTATATACAATTTACTCCAATAAGAGGCATTTAATCTGCCAAACTTATTTTTTTTGTTAAAAATGATTAAAAGTGGATAAGTTATTTATTTTTGCCGTTTTAATAAGAAAAACAATGAAAAAAATCACACTATTATTCTTACTAGGCTTTATGGCTGTGGGTAATACGCAAACTGACTCGATTCCTAAAGATCCGAATTGGAAATTACAAGGATTGTATGGATTAAATGGTACACAATCCTCTTTTGTTAATTGGAATGCGGGTGGTAGAAATAATATTTCTCTTCTTGGATATATTTCAGGTTCCGCCAATTATAAAAAAAACACAGCTAAATGGGACAATAGTTTAGATCTAGCATTAGGCGGTATTCAGTACATTGGTATAGGAGCCCCGAAGGAATTGCAGAAAACCGATGATAAGATCGATTTTTCTACAAATTTTGGACTAAAAATGAAGAACAATTGGTACTATTCAATACTGGGTTCTTTTAAGACCCAGTTTCTAGATGGTTTTGCTTTTCCAAATGATTCCGTTCGAGTATCTGGAGCAATGGCTCCAGGATATACTACATTTGCGTTGGGTGCAGAATATTCACCAAATGCTAATTTTTCTATTTTTATTTCTCCTTTATCAGCTAAAATGACCTTTGTTCAAATTCAATCTCTTGCTGATGCAGGAGCTTTTGGTGTGGATAAAGCAGAGTTTGACGGACTTGGAAATGTTATTTCTGAAGGTAAAAGATTTAGAGGAGAATTTGGAGCTTATTTTAAAATGAAGTACAATAAAGACCTAGCGAAGAATATTAATATGAAAACGAAATTGGAATTGTTCTCTAATTACATGAATAATCCTGAAAATATAGATGTTAATGCTGATGTGCTGTTTACATTTAAAATAAACAGCTGGTTTTCAGCATCGCTGAATTGGACGTTAATTTACGATGACGATATAGATATCAGAGATAATCAAGGTAATGTTGGTCCAAGAACTCAGTTTAAGTCTGTTTTAGGTCTCGGAGTTTCTTATACGATGAGGAATTTTGTGGTTAAGAACCCAAAAAAATAGTTAGAGAATAGGAGATCCCGAAATCTCAAAATATGGAGACTACTATTTATTGTGATGACATGTGAGTCACCAAATTTTTTGATTAATAACAGTTGTTAACATCAATCTCCAAATTTTATCCCCTTTATTCTAATTGAGTTTACTATTTTCGTATCCGTATGCAAATATTTTCAGATATTTCTTTGTGGTGGATTGTTCCGATAATGACTATTTCTTTCTTAGTTTCTTTCCTATTCTATCGTAATCAAAAACAGGTACAAGAAGTTTCGACCTTAATTAAAACAATTCTGATTGCGTTGCGAACAGCGAGTATTTCTTTGTTGCTGATTTTTTTGTTGGGATTAATAATTGAGCACAAGGATTATAAAACAGAGAAGCCAGTATTTATTTCATTGATTGATAATTCTTCGTCGATGCTAAATTATAAGGATAGTAATTCTGTTAAATCAAGTATTATTCAATTTCAAAAGGAATTAAAAGAAAAATACAAAGACAAATTTGATTTCCAGGAGTTAGAGATTGGAAGTGAAGTATCTTCGGACAAATTAACGTTTTCTAGTGAAGAGTCTAACCTTGATAAAGGGTTTGATTATATCTATAACCTGTATTACAATAAAAACGTTGGTGGCATCGCATTTTTTAGTGATGGTAATTTTACTTCAGGAATGAATCCTATTTACACGGCAGAAAAAATTAATTTAACACCTGTTTTTAGTGTCGGAATAGGAGATACAGTAGTGAAAAGAGATCAGTTTATCCGAAATGTTGCCGTAAATGATATTGCTTTCTTTAAGAATAATTTTCCAATAGAAATTGACATTGAAGCACGCAAAATGGGTGTTTCAAATGGTGTTGTTTCTATTTGGAAGAATGGCGAGAAAATAAAAGAAGAAAAAATAGAGTACAAAGACGGATATTTAGATTTTACGCATGTTTCGTTTGAAGTAGAGGCAAATGAAATAGGATTTGTTGAGTATTTAGTCAAAATAAATGATGCCGAGAATGAGTCTTCTTATGAGAACAATAGACGTCGTTTTTATGTGGAGATCATAGATTCTCGTAATAAAATCCTCATTTTAGCAGATGCTCCTCATCCAGATTTATCTGCTATTCGTCAAGAACTAAAAACAGATGAAAATGTAGAAGTTGATTCTAAACTGCTAAGAGATTGGGATGGTTCTTTGAAAGACTATTCTTTATTGTTATTGCATAATCCCAATTCAATGAGTCAAAAATTGTTAACAGACATTGTTAACTCAAAAATTTCTGTTCTGCATTTTGTTACCGCGCAGACGAAAACATCTGTTGCTAGTCAATTAAAATTAGGTTTAGCCTATCCCAATGGAAACCGCTCAGATGAAGTGCAAGGGGATGTGAGTTCAAGTTTTCAATTGTTTGAAATTTCGGATGATTTAAAAGCGAGTTTGAAAAAATGGCCCCCTTTGACTGTAAAATTTGGCAAGATTAAATCGAATTCGGGTAATGTATTGATTCACCAAAAAATAGGGACCATCAAAAAGAGCGACCCGGTTCTCTATTTTGGTAAGAACAGTAAAATGAAGTATGGCGTTTTTGTAGGGGAAGGTCTTTGGAGATGGAGGCTATTCGATTATGCGAATAATAAAAACACAACCCGATTCAATGAGCTAATTCAAAAGACGGTGCAGTACTTAACCGTGAAAAAAAATAGTGACCCATTGAGAATTAATTTGCCGAATAGAGTAACAACTAATGATGATATAACCTTGAACGCCGAATTCTACAATTCTTCTTTTGAGAGAATTACTGAGCCAACAATTTCACTAGTTTTAATGGATAGGGAAGGTATTAAGGTGAACTATGAATTTGCTAAAAACAGTAAAGATTATGTTTTGTCGTTGGGTAAGTTGCCAGAAGGGAAATACGAATGGAAGGCTTCGGCTGAATTTGATCGATCTAATGACAGAGCGGGCGGAAAACGCTTTGAAAAAAGTGGAGTATTTGTGGTAGATGATGTTTCCAAGGAAGCCATGAATTCATACGCTAACCATAATTTATTGCAACAAATAGCGAATAAAACCAACGGTCAATTTTACGAATTAAATAAAGTCTCGAATCTTCTAAATGATTTAGACCAACGTAAAGATTTAGTCAGCATAAGCTATCAAGAATCTTCATTTGATGACTTAATTGATTGGAAATGGCTGTTTTTTCTTGTTATCGTTCTTCTTGGAACCGAATGGTTTATCAGAAGATATAGTGGCGACTATTAAATTCAAAGCTTTCTAGCGACCCATTCATCCAATGATTTAATGATTCGATAAGCTCAGCACAAACGTTCTAATATTGACGGAAACTCTTTTAAATAACATCCTGCATTATTCTGCTTTAATAATTTTTAGCTTCTTGTATAATATTCTTAAAAACAACTCGTTATAATTATAACTAACATATAAAACAGGTTGCCTATGTCTAAAGAATACATTGAATTCATTGCTCCCAAAAAAGAGTTTAAACTTGAACCCAAAAAATTAACACTTCAAGCGATACTTAACTATAGTAAAAGTTTAGAGGTCCAAAAAACAAAAAAAAATAAGAGGTTAGTATTTAATCTCAATTAAAAAAAATCCTGATGAGAGTCAGGATTTTTTTTTTAGTTTACCAAATTTTTGCCACTTTCAAGGCGCTGTTTCTCATCGCATCTTCTTCTTGTACATCGAATGCATTGAAAAATTCTGGAGAGTTCATTAAAGGCCCATTGACTCTAAACATTCCCGGAGAATGAGGGTCATTTGCAATTCTATTTTTTAACTCTTCTTCTGTATAGTTTATTTTCCATAACTGAGCGTACGCCATGAAGAAACGTTGAGAAGGAGTATATCCATTACGGTCTATTCCGGCTTTAAAGTCTTCCGTCCGTGTATATGCATAGTAGGCCATAGTTAAACCTCCTAGATCAGCAATGTTTTCTCCCATAGTTAGACTGGAATTAACACAATGACCTTCTACAGGGCAAAAACCATCAAATGTTGCTCCTAGTTTACCTGTTCTTTTTTCAAATGCTGTTCTGTCCTCGGATGACCACCAATTTGTAAAAGAGCCGTCAGCTGCGAATTTAGACCCCATATCGTCAAAACCATGAGTGAATTCATGGCCAATAACCATTCCAATTCTACCATAGTTAACAGCGTCTTCATATTTCTCGCTAAAAAAAGGTGCTTGCATGATTCCTGCAGGAAAAGCAATCTCATTGAGAAGTGGATGATAATAAGCATTGACCATGTGGGCTGGCATTTCCCATTCATCTTTATTTACTTGCTCGTAGAGTTTTGCAATGTTTTTTTTAGAAGAAAATAGCGCTGCGTTGTTAAGATTGTAAATATACCGGTTAGCTTTAAAATCAAGTGCACTAAAATCTTCCCAAACGTTTGGATAGCCAAGTTTTCTACCAATTGCTTTTAATTTAGTCAACGCTTGTTTTTTTGTGCCATCTGTCATCCAATCAAGTTGACTAATTCTTTCTTCAAAAACAATAAGAAGGTTATCTACCATAGTATTAACTTTCTGTGCTGCAACGTCAGAATAATACCTTCCTACAAAAGCTTTTCCTAATAATTCTCCAAATTCTTGCTGAGTTATTTCAGTTATTGCCCTTTTATTGATAGGTTTCATTTCTGATTTACCCGTCAGAATCGTTCCATAGAAATTAAAGTGCTCTTGAACAAATGAATCATCTAAATGACTGGCATAATGATTTAAAACTGTCCATCTAAGATAATTTTTCCAATCGCTAAGCTCCGTTTCTCGAACTATTTTTGCAATTTTTTCTAGGTAATCTGGCTGACCAACAACAAGTGAGTCAAAAGTTTCAATTTCAAGATGAGAAAGGTAATGTTCCATATTAAACAATCCGGCTTTCTTTCGGAAAGAAGTCATTGAAATTTTGTTGTAAGTATTTTCTGGGACTCTCAATTCTGAAGGAGACATCATGACAGATGCTAGTTGCTCTTCAAAATCGAGGGCAGAATTAGCCATTTTTTTGGCTTGATCTGAAGAGTTTCCCGCAAGTTTAAAAATTTGAACAATGTGTTCTAAATAATTTGCTTTGATTTCTTTTTTATCCTCGGCACTATAGTACTCTTTGTTTGGTAATCCAATTCCACTTTGCCCAAAATAGACTATGTAATTCTCTACATCTTTCAAATTTTGTCCAACACTCAAGTTAAATAAAGAAGAAATACCGAGTAGATGTTGTTCAGCAATTGCACTTGCAAGGTCACTTTTAGAAATAATATTGTCCACTTTCAATAACTCATCCTCGATTGGATAGGTTCCCAATTTGTTTCGAGTCTCCATGTCTATAAAAGATTGGTAGTAATCACCTAGGATTTGATTTTTAGAACCTTTTCCCGTGCTAAGAGTGGAAGCTTCCTCAAGTAAGGCTGTCAATTTCTTGCTATTTGCTTGTTCTAGCTCATTGAAACTACCCCAGCGCGATTCTGATGCAGGTACTGGGTTGTTTTGGAGCCAAGTGCCATTTGCAAATTCAAAAA
Organism: uncultured Fluviicola sp.; assembly: GCA_963976995.1. Lineage (GTDB taxonomy): Bacteria > Bacteroidota > Bacteroidia > Flavobacteriales_D > Crocinitomicaceae > UBA4466. The sequence continues at coordinate 7,236 of CAXBMR010000038.1, read as the reverse complement.
AGTCATCTTGAGGACGAATTGTCGTGTCCAAATAATCAAGGTTAATCGTTTGATTTCTATAGTCAGTTGATTCTGTTTTTTCTGAAACATTTTCAGCTGTTTCTGAGGTTGCCTTTTTTGCAGTATCACAACCATAAACAGTAAATGCAATAACAATCGTGGCAATAAATACTTTCATTTTTAATTATTAGGTGTGAATGCCATTTCAACATGTGGGATACCATCTTCTAAATATTCTTTTCCTGTAGAAGTGAAATTATGACCTCCGTAATATTTTTCTAGATGTTTTTGAGCAGAAATAGTGATGGTACTATTTCCAAATTCCAAAATAGAGTAGTCAACGCATTTATTCATTAATTCATGTCCTTTTCCTTGATTCCTAATAGATTCATCAATTACAACCCGCCCAATAGAAGGGGAGTTGTCATAAGAAATGCCTGGAGGAGCAATCCTCGCTGTTGCAACAATATTTCCCATTCCATCTCGACAGATAACGTGGTAACATTTTTTATCTTTTCCATCTAGTTCTTGATATGGACAGTCCTGCTCCACAACAAAAACGTTTACTCTTAAAGCAATTATGTCATGAAATTCATTGAGAGTTAGTTCATTGTAATGTTTAATTTGCCATTCTAAATGCATATTTTCTAGTTTTTGTAATTATTAAGTTTGTATAACACCAACATTGTATGGCTTCTCAGCTTTTTTATTATTAGCCATTTCAATTCCCATGGAGATTATCTTTCGTGTATCAATGGGGTCGATTATTGCATCTATCCATAATCTGCTGGCTGCATAGTATGGAGATGTCTGATCGTCGTATCGATTTTTGATCTTTTCAAATAATTCCTTTTCTCTTTCAGGGGTGATTGTTTCGCCTTTCTTTTTCAATGAAGCAACTTCTATTTGGACTAACACTTTTGCGGCAGCGGATCCACCCATAACGGCAATTTCAGCAGTTGGCCAACCAACGATTAATCGAGGGTCATACGCTTTTCCGCACATTGCATAGTTTCCTGCACCATAAGAGTTTCCTGTAACAATAGTAAATTTGGGCACGACAGAGTTTGCCATTGCACTGACCAATTTAGCTCCATCTTTTATAATTCCCCCATGCTCACTTTTGGAACCAACCATAAAGCCTGTTACATCTTGCAGAAAGACGAGGGGAATATTTTTTTGATTGCAATTCATAATGAACCGAGCGGCTTTATCAGCAGAGTCTGAGTAAATCACTCCACCAAATTTCATTTCACCCTTGGCATTTTTTACAATTTCACGTTGATTAGCGACAATTCCAACACTCCAGCCATCAACCCTAGCGTATGCGCAGACAATAGATTGCCCATAGTCTGACTTATATTCTGTGAACTTTGATTCATCAACTAGACATTTTATTAAGTCATGCACATTATACGGTTTGGTTCGATTTTCGGGGAGAATTCCATACACATCATTAAGCTTCTTTTTTGGTAAAATAGCTTCTTTCTTATTAAATCCGGCATTTTCTGAATGTCCTACCTTATCCATTAAATCGCGAATCGTAGAAAGGCAGTCTTCATCACTCTCGGTTTTATAATCACAAACTCCAGAAATTTCTGTATGTGTTGTTGCACCTCCAAGAGTTTCGTTGTCAATTGATTCTCCAATAGCCGCTTTAACCAAATATGAACCAGCTAAAAAGATGGTCCCAGTTTTATTAACAATCAATGATTCGTCAGACATTATTGGCAAGTAAGCGCCACCTGCAACACATGATCCCATGACTGCGGCTATTTGAACAATTCCCTGAGAACTCATAACCGCATTGTTGCGAAATATTCGACCGAAATGTTCTTTATCTGGGAATATTTCATCCTGCATTGGTAGATAAACGCCCGCTGAATCAACTAAATAGATAATTGGTAATCTATTCTCCATGGCGATTTCCTGTGCCCGTAAGTTTTTCTTGCCAGTAATAGGAAACCAGGCACCGGCTTTAACTGTAGCATCGTTTGCAACAACAATACATTGCTTTCCAGATACATATCCAATCATGATTACGACTCCGCCAGCTGGACATCCTCCATGTTCCTCATACATTTTGTACCCTGCAAATGCGCCAATCTCAATTCTTTCAGTATTAGGATCTAACAACAATTCAATACGCTCTCTAGCTGTCAATTTCCCTTTTGAGTGATGCTTTTCAATACGTTTTAAGCCGCCACCTTCGTGAATTTTGTCTAATTTTCTTTCCAGAGCAGATATTTTCAAACGCATTGCGTCATCGTTCTTGTTGAATGCTAATTGTTTTGCTGAGATTGCCATTTGAGTTTCTTGATAATTGTTGCCCAAATATAATCAATTCTTTCTTTCGATTAAATGCATTCCAGAAGAATCTGTCTTGTTTTTGACATCTTATTGTTCGTAATTTTTTAAATAAGAATCATTGATTAAGATTACCTTTGCTCTATGCAAGATTCATTTCGGTATAAAGGTATGAGAAAGAGGTTGATTGAAGAACTTCGAGAGAAAGGAATTATTAATGAGGAAGTTCTTGCTGCCTTTGATGCAGTTCCGCGCCATTTCTTCTTAGATTCATCCTTCGCCGAACAAGCTTATTCCAATATGCCATTTCAAATTGGATCTGGACAAACGATTAGTCATCCTTATACAGTTGCTTTTCAAACACAATTGTTAGAACTGAAAAAAGGGGAAAAAGTACTTGAAATTGGCACTGGTTCAGGATTTCAAACAAGTATATTGGCAGAATTAGGTGGGAAAGTTTATAGCATCGAAAGGCATAAAGAATTACATCTCAAAGCAAAACTAATTTTACGGAAATTAAAATTAAATGCACAATTGTCGTTTGGAGATGGTTTTAAGGGATTACCTAATTTTGCGCCATTTGATAAAGTCATCATTACATGTGGTGCGCCATTTGTACCTGTTGAATTAGTGCAACAATTGAAAATTGGTGGAATCATGATTATTCCAGTAGGGGAAGGGGAAACGCAACAAATGCAAAAAATAACGAAGATTTCCGAATCTGAAACAGAGATAGAAGAACTAGGCGTTTTTAGTTTTGTTCCAATGCTGGAGAAAAAAGTAAAATAAAAACAACCTAGCAGAATTATAAAATCCGCTAGATTATTTTGTTACTAATTAATTCAATGTCCTTTCGCAGCAAGATATCTTTCTGCATCCAAAGCAGCCATACAGCCTGTTCCTGCAGCAGTAACTGCCTGTCTATATCGCTTGTCTGCAGCATCACCAGCAACGAAGACACCCTCAACATTCGTTAAAGACGATCCAGGTTCTTCATATTTAATATAGCCCGTATCATCTAGATTGATAAAGTCTTTAAAAATATCCGTATTCGGTTTGTGTCCTATGGCTACAAAAAATCCCGTACAAGGAATGACTGTTTCTTCACCTGTTTTGTTATTCTTAACTCTAGCCCCGGTTACACCTTGCCCATCACCTAATACTTCTTCAGTTTCTGTGTTGAATAGTATATGTATATTTTCTGTGTTTTTTACACGTTCTACCATTATTTTTGATGCCCTAAACTCATCACGACGCACTAGCATTGTCACTTTAGTACATAATTTAGATAAATAATGTGCTTCTTCACATGCAGAATCTCCAGCACCAACAATAACTGTCTCTTGTCCACGATAGAAAAAACCATCACATACAGCACATGCTGAAACTCCACCGCCTAAAGCGAGATATTTTTGTTCAGATTCTAAACCTAAATATTTTGCCGTTGCACCTGTTGAAATAATAACTGTTTCAGCATGAATTTCTTTTCCTTCATCTGTCCAGCATTTATGAACTCCTCCAGAGAAATCAACCTTCGTTATGAATCCAAATCGTACATCGGTCTCAAAACGCTTTGCTTGAGCTTCTAGTTGAGCCATCATGTCAGGACCTGTTACTCCTTCTGGATAGCCTGGAAAGTTTTCAACTTCATTGGTTGTTGTTAACTGGCCTCCAGGCTGCATTCCTTGGTAAAGAACTGGACTCATATCTGCTCTTGCCGCATAGATCGCTGCTGTATATCCCGCAGGACCTGAGCCTATAATTAGGCATTTTGTTTTTTCTATATCACTCATAACAATTTATTTTTCTGATTGTTTGACAAAAATAATTGTTTCTATGTATGAATCAATTTTATATGCATAGAAAGATTTTATTCTTCGATAAATAATTTGAATAGGCAGTTCATTTGATTGATTTACAGTCATTTAAACTTCTATTGTGGAGCAATAATTAATCATAAAGTTTCATTACATTTTTTTTATCTTAAAATACCTCGACTGCTACTTTGATTTCCACTAAAAGAACTGTAATTTTGTTGCTGCTTTTTTGCAAACATGTATGATAGATAAAGAACTTTACGAAGCGAAAATTTTGTATCCTTTTCAGGAAAAAACAATCAATGATATTCTTGCCGAATTATCTACGAATGACAAGGATTTCAATTTGCTTTTTCAACTTCCGACAGGTGGAGGTAAAACTGTAATATTTTCAGAAATTGCAAAGAGATATATTGAGAGAACGGGAATGAAGGTTCTCATTCTAACACATAGAATTGAATTGTCTGTTCAGACTTCAAAGCAACTTTCTGCAATACGTGTAAATAATAAAGTAATTAATAGTGAAGTGAAGGATATTCCTAATCAGGATGAGTACAGCTGCTTCATTGCGATGGTTGAGACATTGAATAATCGTTTAAATGATGACGAAAACTTTATTACAGATATTGGGTTAGTGATTGTTGATGAGGCTCATTACAATAGTTTCAGAAAGATTTTTCAGTTTTACGGTAACGCAAATATTCTTGGAGTAACGGCTACACCTTTAAGTAGTAATAAAGCCCTTCCGTTAAACGATAATTATAATAAACTTTTAGTAGGGGAAAGCATTTCCTCTCTAATAGAGAGCGGTTACCTAGCCGATGCTGAGTCCTACACGTATGATGTTAACCTACATGGACTTAAAATTGGTTCTAATGGAGATTTTACCGTTAGTAGTTCTGATGTGGTTTATGGTAACCATTTCATGCAAGAAAAATTACTTTTTGCCTACGAGGAAGTTGCTATCGGACAGAAAACATTGGTTTTCAACTCTGGCATCGAAACTTCTATTCGGGTTGAAGAAACATTTAAGAAAAGAGGATATAAAATACGCCACTTAGATTCAACGTTTAGTGACAAAGATAGAAAAGACGTACTTTCTTGGTTCAAAAAGACGGATGATGCAATCCTAACTTCAGTTGGAATATTGACAACTGGGTTTGATGAACCAACAGTTCGTACAATTATTTTGAACAGAGCAACTCGTTCGTTAACCTTGTATCACCAGATGATAGGTAGGGGATCGCGAAAATTGCCTAATAAAGATCAGTTTAAACTTATTGACTTAGGAAATAATGTAAGACGTTTTGGAATTTGGCAAGATTATATCAACTGGCAGGATGCGTTTAAATTTCCTGATAGATTTCTAGAAGCGAGATTGAGTGAATTAGAGGATATTGAGTTTGAGATTAAATTCGAATTTCCAAGAGGAGCCAAAGACATCTTTGACCTAGAAAAGCTTGAGTCTTTCAATATTAAGGATATCTATTACGAATGCATTGATAGTGGCAGAAAGGGTAAAGATGCTGTAGAAATGTCTTTAAATAATCATTTTGAGGTTATTCGTGATGTGGCTGAAGATTATTTCCATGGTCTAGAATTGATGGGGATTTTGGGCTCTCATATTGAGCATCGACTAAAGCATTACACAAAGTGTATTACAAAGAGTACGCCTAATTACTATAAATACCTTATAGAAACTTATGTTAGGCAACTTCGTCAGAAGCTTCGGGCTGTATTGGATGATGAATGAACCTTAGTAATTCAGAAGAATTTCTGTGGTGTCAAAAGCAATAGTAACAGCAGTTTGTTGACCAATATTTGAAGTCCCTACAACATTATAATTGTATGTGTAAGAAGTATTGCCGTCATTAATACAATAAATTATGGTGTCCGCAATTCCAAATATACTTGTTTCATTGGGCGTGCAACATTCAGAGCAACCTGACTTGCCTACAGTTCGATTGAACCTAATTTCATCTGTAGTAGCTGATGGAGCAACATTTACAAACCTCAATTTAGCCCAAGACTTTGCTGTGGTGCTGTAATCTCTGATATTGTCATTGTCGATTGTTAGATCAGAAAAGTTAATGGTCTTATCAAGAGAAAAGTAACTGTTTTTAACTCCATTTACTCTATATGACTGAACTGTGTTTCTTGCGAATGTGAATGAATAGTTTCCACTCCCATCCGTTGTGGTTGTTCCTACTAAGACCTCTTGACTTGAACTTGGATTTTTTTCAAATAGCTTAATCGTTGCACCTTCTAAGGGGATACCAAAAGTTGAATTGGTAATCACACCGCGTAAAACAAAGTCGGCTTTGCCTTTCTTTTTGCATCCCAAGAGAGTTAATGTAGCCAAGATGATAATAAGTAATCTCATGAATCAAAAATACAAAATAATTTTAATCAAAATAACTATGAATGGGTTGACCTTTTTATTAAAATCAACATTTCTCGAAGTTATACACAATTCTTGTAAATGGATGAAATATTTTTATATATTGTAGTCGAAAATTAACTTTTAACTTAAAAAAACAAATTATTATGACAGAAGTATTAGATGAAAATTCTGGAAACAATCAAAGGCCATCTTTTTTAACGGTTTTATGTATTTTGACTTTTATAGGGTCAGGATTAGGCATATTAGGAGGATTAATGGGGCTTGTTGGTAGTTCTGCTCTAGGTATGTTTTCTCCACAAGGAACAATGATTGTTCAAATTATAGGCTTGGCTGCTGCTGGACTTTGTTTGTATGGAGCAATTCAAATGTGGGGATTAAAGAAACAAGGTTTTATGTTGTATGTTGTTGGAGCTATGATTTCAATCTTGGGTTCTATTATTGCAGCTGTAACTTTTAAATCAACAATGAGTTCGATTTCTAGTTCATTCGAAAATTTGGATGGGTACAATGAAGCGGGGGCTGAAGCTGCCAATTCATTACTTAGTGCTGGATTATGGATGGGTGTAGTAATCGGAATCGTTATAAATTTAGCTTTTGTGTTAATGTATAATGCAAATAAAAAACATTTGGTTAACTAAATCAGATGAATTATTTAATGAAGTTGTTTAAAGTTGTCTAAGTAAAATGACAGAAAAAGCTAATAGGTTC
>CAXBMR010000037.1:0-26695 GCA_963976995.1 uncultured Fluviicola sp. | reverse complement strand
TTTCAATATGTTAGTAATATTCTTTCTTTTCAACATTGGACTTTAAACAACTTCGAAAAATAATTAACAAGGAAGCTGAGTTATCGGGAAAATTGTTCTAAAATATATTTTACTTGGCGCATGCCTGATTTCAAGATAATTCCATACATGCAAATTAACAGTATTATCAATGCCATTGCCCCGCCAGATATCCAAAGCCATACAAGAGAATTGCTAAGAAATAAATGAAAATTGATAATTAGTAATAATAATAGTTTCAATGCAAGGCCGAAAATAGCTTTTAGAGAATCTAGGTTTACATTAAAAGTCTCGCTATTCACATTACTTGTTACTTTTTTCATAATAGATACATGCTGGTCTAAGGCTCTATATTTATGAAAATAAACATTTCGGTATGAGACTTTTAATTCCTTTTTTGACATTATACCAATAAAAAAATTGAAAGCAATACTCGTATTGGCAAAAACCTTTATAAGAATGAATTTGACAATCAAATATAAACCAACTATTAGCATAGTCCATGTTAGTAGTTTAATTAGCTCAAATGAAAATACATAATTGCCCAGTTTGCCAATTTCAAAATCATGAAATATAGAAATCTCCTCAACCAGTTCGTTAAATGACGAAAAAACGAGAATAAGCCAAAATACCCCATCAACAATCTTAATTGTTTTCATGGATTTTCCAGCTAGAATTATATCGTTATAGTTATTGATCATATCTCCGGATTCGGCGCTTCATCCTCACCGAATTCTTCATTGTTTTCCGCCTCAGACTTTGAATCTTCACTCTCTGTCTTGTGCTTCGGTTGTTTCTCTTTCTTCAAACCATACCTGATCTCTTCCAGCATGATTTTATATTTCATTTTCTTTCCTTCATCGAAATATGGTTCATCATAAATCTTGTCCAGTGCTTTTATCGCCCAATTTAAAACCTGATCAGAATGTTCAGGTTTATTGAATTTATCGTGTCTAGCCAATAGATCTATATGGTTTTTTATTGAAAATGCAAGCGTTGTTTTAAAAGCATATTTCCTATAACTCTCAGTTGATTGTTTATGCTTTTTCGCAATAAAGTATAGGTAATAAACTATTGGTGATGTTATTGCTAGTCTTAAATAAAAATCAGGAGTAATTTTTAGGTCGCAGAAGTTATCACAAATCGCAGCTGTAATGTAGGGTAGTGCGAACAGCAATATTATTACTATAAATAAAAATATAGTAACTCGGTAAATTCTAGTTGACCAGGTTTCAATTTCATCCTTAAATTCATCACGTCGTTTTGCAAACTCACCCGCCATACCCGTATCAGCTGTCTGCCCATATATCCTTTCAATTTCTTCGTAAGTATTTGTTGCTTTTGCCTTTATATCGGTTATACTTAAACTATCATTTTCTGCATTTTTTAAGAGCGTTTTAACTTTAGCACCAACATCTGTAATATTTTCTTCGAATGATTTGATTCGTTCATATGTGGTTGTTACTTCTTCGCGAATTGCTTTTACCTTGTCTAACTGGCTCTGGACGCCGTCATTTTCGTTTGTGGCCTTAGAAAATAAGTCTGTTATTTTTATAAGTAATTCTTCTAGATTCTTTGCCTTTTCATTGTAGTTGCCTACAGTTTGTTCAAATGAGCTATTCAATGATTCAGCTTGATTCTCAAAAGCTTTTAATTTATCCCTAACCTTTTTAGATTCTTGTAGAGAGACACCCATTCCTTGATTTGGGTCATCTATTTGGCTTTTTAAATTTTGAAATTCCGAATAGAACGCATTAATAGCGTTAATCTGTTCTTTAGCACTTTCCCTTTGCTGAATAAATACGATATTGTTATTCTCGACATCCTCCTTAATTCTATCTATATCATCTTGAACCTTTTGAGTGCGATTAAGACTGCTTTCAACGTCATTTATAAAGGAGGTTATTTTCTTAGAATTTCTTTCTGAAGCATCAAAAATTTCTTTTAATCTCTCAGCATATTCTTGCGCGAGTTTTTGATTTTCTCTAAAACTTTTAAAGTTATCTCTACTTTTTGCCATAATCAGTGAATATTATCAATTGTCCAAATGGTCGCACAATTATTATAAAGGTACGCATAGAATGGCCTAAGTCGTAAATTATTTATGCTTATTTATCAACAGTTTATACTATATCTTTTTAAGAATAAAATCGATGCACTAGTAATTACAAACAAAAAAACAGATTTTATATGACTAATTTGCTCAGTCCATTGTGCAGAAAGATTTAAACTGCCTCCCCCCTCTTTTAAAAAGACCTTTTCTCCAAGCAAAGTAACATAATGCATAACCATTATAGGACAATGAATATACATGTCCTTCCACCAATGCTGTCGTAATACTGACCTCTTATCAATACTCTATTCTTTCTCAAAGACCCTCCATATCAAGGCCATATTCCAAACTAACTCTATGATTAGCCCATCATTAAATCTAGTCCAGAACATTTATAATAGCGCTTATTTTAAATTTTCTTTTGAGTTTAACATTAAATATCTTATTTTGTCAGTCGAATCAAACCCATAGAGATATTGTTTAAATTCTACATTTCAAGGATATTGAGTCTACTACTTATAGTGATTAGTATATCTACTACTCAGGCTTTGGCTGGAGATAAAGTAACTAAAAAGGTTCAGGAACTTATTGATTCTTCGCAGTCCTCTGTTGCTGATAGCTCCAAAGCATTCTCTTATGCGCAATCGGCAATTGACGAAGCAGAAAAGTCTAAATCGAACATTTCCATAGCAGCAGCCATGTATAATATGGCTAGAACATTTAAATACCATGACAGGTATAGTTACACTATTGTCTACTTTGACTTCGCAATTGAAGCTTATGAAAATGCTGGTGAACAATTAAAAGTAGCAGAAGTCCTCAGGAAAGCTGGAAGAATTTATTATGCCATGGGACATTATGATAAGGCTATGACCTACTATATGAATGGTCTGAAGATACACGATGACCTGAATGTGGTCAATGCAGAGAAAGGCTGGCTGCTACGTTACATTGGTTCTGTTTTTAAACATAAAGAGAACTACGACAAAGCACTTTATTATTATAAGAAAGCGTACGAAATATTTGAAACTACTAACAATCAGGATGGTATGTCTTCAAGTTACAATAACATAGGTATTGTTTATGGAATTAAAGGAAGAGATTCTTTGGAGATTTTATATTATAGAAAAGCCTTAAAAGTTGCCCAAGATGGCGGCGCTAAAAACCGTGAGTCAGTAATTCTAAACAATATAGGCTCGGCACTTACTAAACATCGAAAATATGCTGATGCGATGGCTATTTTCGAAGAAGTTTTTGATTATTTATCTGAGTTAGATGAACCGAATTACATGAAATTAGGGGACACTTACAAGAATTTCGCGAAACTTTATTATGAAACTGACAAACTGGATTTGGCATTAGAGAATCTTAAATTATCGGAGTTGAATGTAAGAAAAACGGAAAAAAAGCAGAAGATTGAATTAGCGGAAATTTACGAGCTCTATTCTAAGCTTTATGTGAAGAAAGGAGATTACAAAAAGGCATATGAATACAGACTTTTATACAATGATCTCCAAAAACTTTTGGGCGATGCTTCAGTAGCAGCGGAGATTGAGAAAATCCAGTTCAGATATGAGCGTGAACAATTTGAAGAAAAAATCAATCAAGAAAGAGAAAAGGAAAATGCGGCTTCTTCTTCTCAAAGACAATGGTTGATTTATTTATCGATCGGTATTGTCCTATTAACTCTAGCACTTGTTGTTCAAAAAATAAAATTTTCTCGAGCATTAAGAAACAAGTAAATTGTACGATTACACAAAATGTTTTTATTAGACTCGCACCTTTCAAATTCTTCTTTGGCGGTTAAGAAAAACAAGAGTTTATTTCTTAACTAAACGCCTCTTCAAATACTTCTCCATCACAGAATGAAATGGAAAAATTAACAAGGCAATTGCCGCATTGAACAAGAGAGAATAGACTGGAACTCCATTTGTAAAGCTGTCAATATGTGGTTCTAAAAACACCAGTAAAAATTCAAACAAAATTAAAAACGCCAAAAATATCAAACCCTCAGCTATTTTTACTGGTATTTTAATGATTCCTAAACTCAATATCAAACCAAACAAAACAAGTATGCCTAATAGAATTAATATGTATTGTAAATTGTTTCTACGTTTTATGGCTTCATTTTCAATTCTTGCTTGCTCTTTCGCTTCGTTCTCCTTGATTAGTTGTTCTTTCTCAAATTCATGGAGAGCTTGTAACTTTATGGTTGCATTTTGAACTTCTTTATTATTTATGCTGTCACGCATTAGAATGTAGAGTTTATGCAATTCAAGTGCCTTCATGCCATCACCTTCGGCTTCGTATATTTCGCTTAATAATTTTGATGCACTTTCTATGTTTTCAGGAAAACCGAGTTCTTTTGAAATGGCTAAACTTTTCAATCCACAATCTAATGCTTCTTTCAACCTCCCTTGGTTCTTGTGTATTTCCCCGAGAATACTTAATGTTGTTGCTATACTAGATTGATCGCCTAATTCTTTCCGTATTTTTAGACTTCGATTTAAAAAGTGCAATGCCTCTTTTGGACGTCCTAGATCATTATATACAGTCCCAATATTGGTCAAAGAATACCCTACGCCAGACTGATCACCCGTTTCTTCTTGTAACTTCAGACTACGATTAAAAAAACTCAAAGCATCCTTGTATTGACCTTGGGATTGATGAAAGACACCTATGTTGACTAGAGAAGTTGCTATAGCCTCCTTATTCCCCAATTTTTCTCTAATTTTTAGGCTTCGCAAGTGGTAATCCAATGCCTCCTCGTTTTGCCCTTGATTACCGTAGATATACCCTATGTTGTTGAGAGTATTAGCTACTCCTTCATCATCTCTTAATTCTTCTTGTAAGTCTAGGCTACGCGTTAAATAATTTAGCGCCTTTTTTATTTGACCTCGGGTATTGTATATATAACCGATATTGTTGAGAGTACTAGACAAATATCGCTTGTAAGCTCGTAATTCTTGTTTAGAAGGGTTATTCTTCATAAGAAGTTTTAGTTCCTCATATTGAAAGAATTCATACTTCTCCCAATCTACCGCATTCATTTCTGAGCAAATATCACCTAGCGATAAGATTCTTGTTGTATCATTTTTAGCTGAATGATACATCTTAAGAGATGATTCTAGTATTTTTCTGTCGGCTTCTGATAATTCCTCAAGCACAAGTTTATCCACCAAATAATACTCTTTATCAGCAAATTGTTGTGAAGTAGCATTAAATGCTACTATGGAAAATAATAAATAAATAACAATTCTCATGTGCTGAAAATAGTAATTTATGAGGAACTGGCACTCATTTCTCGAGCACCTTTTTAGAGAATAAATTCAAAAAAATAGCAAAACACTTTTATATTATTGACTCATTCAATCCACAACCACAACATGCTCCGTTTCAATACGACTAACTTCCACCAATACTGAATCTTCATATAATTTTGGTAGTTCTTCAAGAGAAGCTCCAGTTGGTGCTGAATAATTAACATAGTCTTGAAAAGTCACTCCTCCAACTTTCGTTTTATTATAAGCAACCCTAAATCGCATGCCTCCATCATTAGCGCTGTACTTATAAGCTAGATAGTCAATTTGATGGGTCTTCTCATTCAACCAATAATAAAAAACATCTTCAAAATCTTTTCCTCCACCTTCTTGTTTAAAGGAAACTTTTACAACATCAACTAAATTTTCTCCAATTTTAATTTGCCCCTTATACTCCTTAATTGCGGCCCTATCACCTAATTTATCAGGCAAAGTGGCAAAGTAAATGACTGAATTAATGGATTCTTTGTATTTATTTGATTCTATTTCATCTAATTCAATTGTTTTACTATTTACGGCTCTTTTAAAGAATTTGTTTGTCATAAGGTCCAAAATTGTATCACTCTTAACTACTTGTTGTCTGGAGTACTCAAATTGGTTCCCCAAGTAACTAAATTGATATATCTTGTCTCTAAACACAAACTGAAACTTCGCTTTACTATAATTTAATCCTCCGTGAGATTCTATGGATAGTTTAATAAGGCTATCGCCAATTGCATAACTATTAACTATCTCATTAGGAACAACAGTTGATTTATTCTCTTGAATAGGTGATGCACAAGATAAAATAAGTAGTGATAATAAGGCTCCGTAAAAAAATATTCTACTCATAATAAATTTAAAATAAATGATTAATAACTTTAACAAAAGTAGCAATACTTTAATAGTCCTATGAATCTTGTTCTTTAATCTACATCTTGCTAAAAAAGAATTAATTTCTCTTTATATTAATGAATTGGATTTCTTTATTGCTCTTTGATAACCGTTTTAAACGGTCGAAAATGCATCATGCTGTTTCTTTAGAGAATTAAATTCCTTCCAGAAATTTAACGACATCTACCCCATCAGCAAAATCATTCAATGCTGGACATTGCGCAGAACCAAAAGCATCATAGTCTTCTCCAACAATGACTTGAATTTTATCCTTGTTGTCTTTTAAATAACTTTCAACATCACTTTTCTTGTCATAAAAATGGTAATGTATCATTGAAAGTGGCGAAAACAAGTCCCTAGACTCTTTCAATAGTACAAAGTTATTATCAAGCAATTCATGCTGATTTAACAGATATACAGCCTTGTTGTAATCGTAATTATTGCCGTACTTATTGTTGTTTACAATGTCACCGAACTCAACAATAGCCTCAAAAAATCGATTCAATTCAAAACCACTGGGTAAAATTAAGTGGGATACATTCCTACATCCTAAGCCAAAGTAGCTGAATATATCTTTCCCTAATGCTTTTATTTCTTCAAATGTTTCGTCGCCATTAAAAACAGCCACCGAGGTTCTATTCTTCCTAAATATGTGAGGATATTTTCCGAAATATTGTTCGAAATAAGTAAGAGAATTATCACTGCCTGTAGCTATTACAGCATCTATAACCCCTATTCTACCTGTTGTGAAAACGATTCTCTCTTTCAGCTCTGGAACAAAGTCTATCAAATGCTTAGCTAGAGCGGGCAATAAAGTTTTATCATCGGAACTTAACTTACAAATGACGGAATGTCCTGATAGAAGTACATACAAAAAGTCGTGAAACCCAACGAGAGGAATGTTACCAGCCATAATAAGTGCCACTCTTTTAGGAGTAATCGAAAATGAATATTTCAACAAAAAGTCATTTAACTTATTGTATTTTAATTCTTTACCTATTTCAGTTAAACTATTACTTACATTGTCTTTAGTAAACCAACCATTGTAAGAAACTTGTCTATTGACTATTAACTGTAGAGAAGTGTATTCTTCCTGAGTAACCCCTATCGAGAAGTCTGACCATTCTTTTTCTTCTCCAAGTGAATGCATCAATTTCCCCAATTGTACAAATCCATTAATAATTTCATCTTGTTTCACGATACAAAATTATCTTCTTCTAAAGAAAATCCTACTATCATTCATTAAAAATTAAAAAAATGTAAAATAAATTGAAGAACCTAACTATATTTGTGCTTTAATCAGAGAATTATGGCAATAATTATAACAGACGAATGTATTAATTGTGGGGCTTGCGAACCAGAATGTCCAAATACTGCCATCTATGAAGGTGGTGCTGAATGGAAATATTCAGATGGTACTTCTTTGAGTGGAATGATTACAACATTAAACGGTGATGACGTGGTTGCTGACGATGAGAATGAACCTGTTGATATGGACGTCTATTACATTGTTACTGACAAATGTACTGAGTGTGTAGGATTTCATGATGAACCTCAATGCGCAGCTGTTTGTCCAGTTGACTGCTGTATCGATGACCCTGACTTTAGAGAATCTGAAGATGAGCTTTCTACAAAGAAAGATTTCATGCACCTAGAGGATTAATAAAATTAGTGCGAGGGCAAGAGCTTAAAAAGTGCAATATAGTCAGCATTTCTATTATGGTATCGGCAACCTTTTAACTGTTTATATAGACGAAACAGGCTTATTTTAACAAATAGGCCTTTTTTTTGCTCAATTTCTTCCTTTTCTGTTGTAAGAAAGAATTAATCTACTATTTTTGTGGCTGGGGTAAGTCTTATACGACCAGCTCCCTCTCAATCCTCCAGGGCGGGAACGCAGCAAAGGTAGGAGGTTGTAGCGGTGCGATGTAAGTAGCTTACCCCTCTTTTTTTTTAAAATTGGAAAACTTAGCACTACATACTTCTCACTAAGCACTGCATACACTTGCTTTTCGCTTAATCCGAAATCTTATTATCTTTACCAAAAAAGCAAAAATCAACTATGAAATTCTTTATTGATACGGCCAACTTAGAAGAAATAAAAGAAGCAAATACTCTTGGAATTCTTGATGGCGTTACTACTAACCCCTCTTTGATGGCAAAAGAAGGAGTCACTGGAGAAGAAAACATTCTAAACCACTATATTTCAATTTGCAATATTGTTGACGGCCCGGTTAGTGCAGAGGTTATTGCAACTGATTATGAAGGAATCGTTAAAGAAGGAGAATATTTAGCATCTCTTCATAAAAATATTGTGGTCAAAGTTCCAATGATTTTGGAAGGAATTAAAGCGATAAAGCATTTCTCTTCCAAAGGAATTAAAACCAATTGCACATTAATTTTCTCAGCTGGTCAGGCTTTGATTGCGGCTAAAGCTGGAGCAACTTACATCTCCCCTTTTCTTGGTCGTTTGGATGACATTTCAGTGAACGGATTGGATTTGATCGCTCAAATTCGTCAGATTTATGACAATTATTCATTTGATACACAAATTCTTGCAGCTTCAGTACGACATCCAATGCATATAATTCACTGCGCAGAAATTGGCTCTGATGTTATGACGGGTCCACTGAAAGCAATAAAGGCATTAGCTAACCATCCTTTGACAACTTCTGGCTTGGAAACATTCCTTGCAGATCACGCGAAGGGAAACTCTTGATTCGTTTTTACGACAAGCTCAGCACAAGTGATTTATGGAAAGTATATGGAAGCTCAATAAGATGACAAGATGGAAGAAAGAAAACACATAGAAGTTTGTTTTACACCTGGTGAGTACGAATACTTTAAGGGTGAGTACGATATCGTTGTTGTAATTGACGTTCTTCGTGCTACTTCTGCAATTTGTGCTGCGTTTGACAATGGAATTAAAGCGATTATTCCAGTAGCAACGATTGAAGAAGCCAAAGAATACCAGAGCAAAGGCTATTTAGTCGGGGCAGAACGTAAAGGACAAATTGTTGAAGGATTTGATTTCGGAAATTCTCCCTATTCCTATATGAAAGAAGAATTGAGAGGACGGGAAGTTGTTCTGTCGACAACAAATGGCACAAAGGCGTTGAGTATTGCTTCTGATGCCCCAACTGTTGTGGTTGGCGCATTGAACAACCTGGATGCGTTAGCTAATTGGTTAGCTGAGCAAAATAAAAATGTACTTTGCTTGTGCTCAGGCTGGCAAGATAAATTCAACTTGGAAGATACCATATGCGCAGGAGCATTATGCGACCAATTGATCCAGACAGGTAGATACACTTCTACCGAAGATTCTTCTATTGCGGCAAAATATTTGTATATTTCAGCCTGGGATAATCCATTAGGCTATTTAAAATCGAGTTCTCACAGAAGAAGATTGAAAAACTTGAATCTGAATGAAGACATTAAATACTGTCTAACTCCTAACAAAACAACGGTTATCCCTATTCTAAAAGATGGCAAATTGGTTAAATTATAAAATACTGTTCATCCTTTCTATTCCTTTGTTTTTAGGTTTAGGTCAGAAAGAATTCTCCCAAAAGAAATGGGGCTTTTTCGGACATAAAAGAATCAATAGAATTGCTACATTTACTTTACCTCCAGAGATGTTTGGGTTTTACAAAGAGCATATCGAGTACTTAACGGAACATGCCGTTGATCCAGACAAAAGAAGATATGCAGTTGATGGAGAAGCGCAACGACATTATGTTGATATAGACCATTATGCGGAAAATGGTGAGGATCCTTTTGAGATTGTCCCAAGAAGATGGAAAGATGCCGTTAAGAAGTTCTCTGAAGACACTTTGCAAGCCTACGGAATTGTTCCTTGGCACATTATGGTCATGAAATATCGATTACAACGTGCTTTTGAAAGTAAAAATGTAGATTTAATTCTTAAGTATTCAGGGGACATTGGACACTATATAGGTGATGCAAATGTACCTCTGCACACAACAGAGAATTACAACGGTCAATTTACGGATCAAAAAGGAATTCATGGACTTTGGGAAAGTCGTTTAGTAGAAATTAACGCAAATAATTATGATTATTTCGTTGGCAAAGCAAACTACTTAGAACAAATGCAAGAGCACATTTGGAATGGAGTAATTTCCGCTCACTACGCGCTAGATTCAGTTTTTCAGATGGAAATTGATGTGACCAAAGATTTAGGAACGGACAAAAAGTATTCTTTTGAACGAAGAGGCAATGTTACCGCAAGGGTTTATTCTTATGAATTCTCTCAAGAATATCATCGAAGAATGAACGGGATGGTTGAAAGAAGATTACGAGCTGCGATAGGAACCGTTGGATCTGTATGGTACACTGCATGGGTTGATGCGGGACAACCTGACTTAGGAGATTTGCAAAACACGCCGCCATCAGATGCATTGTTAGAAGAAATGAAAGCGTTGGAAGTTGATTTTAATTCAAGTGAACATAAAGGCAGGATTTGTGAATAAAATTTCACCTTACCTGCTTAAAGCCAATTCCTAAAGTTCGTTCGTAGTTTCTCAATACTTTTACTTCAGATTTATTCACTAAACTCATTGAAACTCCATCCTTCCCTGCCCTAGCAGTTCTCCCAGATCGGTGCAAGTAATATTCATCACTTTCTGGTAACTGGTAATGAACAACAAAAGTTAAGCCTTCAACATCTATTCCTCTAGCCGCAACATCTGTTGAGACAAGATACTGCAACTTCTTGCCTTTAAAAGCGCGCATCACTTTATCACGCTCTTTTTGCAATAAATCTCCATGAATAGCATCAGTAGAAATGTTCTTAGCAATCAATTGTTTTGCTAATTTCTTAGTGGCTGCTTTCGTTTTACAAAAAATAACTCCTCTATTTTTATGTTCAGATTTTAGAAATTCAATCAACATAAACAATTTTTCATTTTCTTCACAGACAACATATTTATGATCAATTTTTTTATTGACAACATTGTCCGGGTTGATTTTTATATGTTGCGCATCGACACTCATGTGCTTGGCTATAATATCTTTTATTCCTGCTGGAATTGTTGCAGAAAACAGCCATTTATTCTCAACTTCAGGCAAGAAAGAAAGAATTTCGTCCAACTCTTTTTTAAACCCCATACTCAACATTTCATCAGCTTCATCAAGAACAACTGTTTTAACATGCGATAAATCAACAGCTTTTTTATTCACAAGATCAATCAAACGGCCTGGTGTTGCAACAACAACATGAGTTGTTCTTGTCAATGCTTTGATTTGTTTTTCGATATGTTCTCCACCATAAACGGCTTCAGTAAATATTTTAGCAGAATATTTCGTGTAGCGAAATAATTGCTTTGCCACTTGTTTACCTAACTCTCTAGTTGGGCAAAGGATTAGGCCTTGAACTTCGTTCTTATTAAGGTCAATTTGATGCAATAAAGACAAGCCGAAAGCTGCAGTTTTACCTGTTCCAGTTTGTGCTTGACCTATTATGTCAGTTTCACCAGAAAGTAAAATAGGAATGATTTTTGACTGAATATCAGAAGGTTCAATGATGCCCATTTCTGTTAGCCCTTTGACAAACTCTTCTTTAATTCCTATTTTTATAAAACTCATAAAATCCTTAATTTTCATCAAAGATACGCTTGTTTATTACATAATTGCATGCCCTCTCAAAATTTAAAATGTTTTTTTTTTGTTTAAAATGCTTGTTACTCACAAATTAGACTATCTTTGCCACTTAATTATTTATTATATTTACAATGAGCAAAGGAACAGTAAAGTTTTTCAACGAATCTAAAGGATTTGGATTTATAGTTGAAGATGAATCAGGAAAAGAACATTTTGTACACGTTACAGGACTAATCGATGAGATTAAAGAAGGTGACGCAGTAGAGTTCGATTTAAAAGAAGGTAAAAAAGGACTAAACGCAGTAGACGTTAAAGTTGTTTAATATTTGACATTTATTTCAAAGCCTGCTTATCTGAGATAAGCAGGCTTTTTTTTGCCCAAAAATCACTTTTTTTTATTATTTTTCTCCTTTAAATTATTCGGCATGAACCTACGTATCAAAACATTTGAAGAGTACCAATCTCAGTACAGTGAGAGCACTAACAACCCAGAGAAATTTTGGAATGACATCGCTGAAACATTCTCATGGCAAAAAAGATGGGACAATGTCCTTGATTGGAACTTCACAGAACCTTCGATTAAATGGTTCGATGGCGGAAAATTGAACATTACTGAAAATTTATTGGACAGACATCTTCCTGAGCGTGCTAATCAAGTAGCATTTTATTGGGAACCGAATGATATTAATGATACAAGTAAAACCATTACCTATCAAGAGTTGCACGATGAAGTTTGTAAGCTTTCTCATGCATTAAAAGAACTAGGAATTCAAAAAGGCGATAGAATTTGTATATACATGCCAATGGTATTAGAATCAATAGTTTCCATTTTAGCTTGCGCGCGTGTAGGGGCTGTTCATTCTATTATTTTTGCAGGATTCTCATCAAATGCACTTGCAGATAGAATTGATGATGCAAAAGCCAAACTCGTTATTACTGCTGACGGCTTGAATAGAGGAACAAAAAAAGTTGATTTAAAATCAATGGTAGATGAAGGAGTGAAGAATTGTTCGAGCGTTGAAAAAGTGATTGTTCTAAATTGCATAAATTCTCAACCCAACATGCAAGTTGGAAGAGATGTAGATTACCATAACTTAATATCAGATAAACCAAGCTCATTTACTGCTGAGTCAATGGATGCCGAAGATATGCTCTTCATTCTATATACTTCTGGCTCAACAGGAAAACCAAAAGGAGTTGTACATACCTGCGGAGGCTATATGGTTTACACATCCTACTCTTTTGAGAACGTTTTTCAATACAATGAAGGAGATGTCTTTTGGTGCACAGCCGATATTGGTTGGATAACTGGTCATTCTTATATCGTTTATGGTCCGCTACTTTCAGGAGCGACATCTGTTATTTTTGAAGGTATCCCTACTTATCCAGATGCTGGTCGTTTTTGGCAAGTATGCGAAAAATATAAAGTCAATCAATTTTACACCGCTCCAACAGCTATTCGTGCGCTGATGGCTCACGGATTGGAAGTTGTTAATAAATATGATTTAAGTAATTTAAAAGTGATTGGCTCTGTTGGAGAACCTATTAATGATGAAGCTTGGCAATGGTATTATGATAACATCGGCAAGAAAAATTGTCCCGTTGTTGATACTTGGTGGCAAACAGAGACAGGTGGAATTATGCTATCTGGCTTAGGTGATCTTTCCCCAATGAATCCTATGCATGCAGGCTACCCACTCCCCGGAATTCAGCCTATTTTATTGGATTCTGATGGCAATGAAGTAATAGAAAATGAGAAAGAAGGTTATTTATGCATGAAATTTCCCTGGCCATCTATTATTAGAACAACCTATTGCGATCATGATCGATGCAAGAATGTTTATTTCTCCAATTATGAAGGCTATTACTTTACAGGTGATGGTGCAAAACGAGATAAAAATGGAATGTATCGAATTATAGGGCGTGTAGATGATGTCATCAATGTATCTGGACACCGTTTTGGCACTGCAGAAATTGAAGATGCCATTAATACGAATAAATTGGCAATAGAATCTGCTGTTGTTGGCTATCCGCATGATATCAAAGGACAAGGAATCTATGCTTATGTAGTTATTGAAAACGACCAAGATATCGATACAGCCAAAATAACAGCATCTCTTATAGATTCTGTTTCAGAAGGCATAGGGAGAATCGCAAAGCCGGATAAAATTCAAATTGTAACTGGCTTACCCAAAACAAGGTCAGGAAAGATTATGCGTAGAATTCTCAGGAAAATTGCAGAAGGAGAAAAATCCAATTTTGGTGATACTTCTACTCTACTTGACCCTAGTGTAGTTAAGGATATTGTGCGTGAATCTTTATAACTCCTGGTCAAAAATATCCACCATGTATTTATACAAATCTGGGTGCTTCTTTTTAAATACTTTTGGATTTTCAAAAAAATACTCACTAACGACGGCTAAAAATTCTGCATTATTAGTCAATGAATAAGAGTTTATATCAGATTTACCCTTCATAATCGATTCCATTTCGTCTTTTATTTCAAAAAGCCATGACGCGACATAAGAATGTTCAATTAATCTTTCTGGAATACCATCGATATCACCATCTTCACCATCTAAAAGGTGAACGAACTCATGAATTCCCACGTTACTTTTCTTTCTACTACCGTTGTAGGCAGCCAATAAATCTGGTTTAGAAAGAATTACTGTCCCTTTCAGAGCACGATTACCAACCATACCAGTAATAAATTGTTGACGTCCTTTGTGTTTATTCACGTCAAAATTTACATCAAAACTACCGGGATAAATGAGAACTGTTTTTACAGAAGGATAGTTGAAATTCGGAAAAGCAAAGGTGGGTATAACAGCACTAGAAGCTACCATGAGTCTAACTGTATCGTTGATTGAAGTGCTGACTGCCTCTATTCTTTTTGTTGCCAGAAAACGTAAAATTTGTTTTTCGAACAATTGCTTGTCTTCACTGTCCAAATGACGGTAAAAAAGTACTTTTTTTGTTAGAACTGATCTCCATTTTTCAGAAAATGGTTTTGACATTAATTCCTTAACTCTATTTTTCTTTTCTTTCTTTATTCGAAGAAAATAAACAACGACCACTAGCAAAATTATAAAAACAGAATACAGAATAAGTTCTCCCATTATTTCTAATTAACTTATGAAATAGTCAATTGCCAATTGATACGACTTTAATCCAAAACCAAAGATGCACCCTTCTGCAACTTCTGATATCACTGATATATGACGAAAAGACTCTCTTTGCATGATGTTGCTAATATGAACTTCTACCACAGGGAGATTTATTGCAGCAACACAATCCCTAAGAGCAACACTAGTATGAGTGTACCCGCCAGCATTTAGAATTATGCCATCATGATTAGATTTTTGAAGCGCATTGATTAACTCACCTTCAATGTTAGATTGAAAATAATCCAATTCGACCTTATTTGAAACTTTTAGTTCGTCAAAATAAGATTCAAATGAATCTTTACCGTATATTTCTGTTTCTCGTTGACCAATTAAATTTAAATTTGGTCCATTGATAATTAATAATCTCATAAATGTCGTCTTGGAGTCGCTATATTAAGGATTTTGTTTCATACTTGAAAATAGAAAAAGGTTTGGCTGAAAATTCTGTGACCGCATATTTAAAGGATGTCGAGAAATTAAAGGACTTTGCGGATGGTATAAATCATTCTCCAAAAGAGCTAAACTACTCTGATTTAAAGAGTTTTATTCAAGAATTGTATGATTTGGGGCTCAGTGCTCGAAGTCAAGCTCGAATAATAAGTGGTGTAAAACAATTCTTTAGGTATTTGATTTTGGAAAAAGAAATTGAAAGTGACCCAAGTGATCTACTGGAAATGCCTTCGATTGGTCGAAAACTACCCGAAGTACTTTCCGTGGAAGAAATCGATGAACTCATAAGTGCCATCGACTTGAGCAAGCCGGAAGGACATCGAAATAAGGCTATTATAGAAACACTTTACAGCTGTGGATTACGTGTTTCTGAATTAGTTAACCTACAATTTGAAAACCTGTTTTTTGATGAAGGGTTCATTCGGGTAATTGGTAAAGGAAACAAACAACGACTTGTGCCTGTTAGTCCTTCTGTTAAAACTGAGATGGATCAATATACAAACAACGTAAGAGCAACGTTAAACATACAAAAAGGGCATGAAAGTTACATTTTTTTAAATCGCAGAGGCGCCAAACTAACTAGGGTAATGATTTTTACGATTATAAAGAACCTTGCACAAATTATTGGTTTACAGAAAAATATAAGTCCTCACACATTTAGACACTCCTTTGCTACTCACTTATTAGAAGGAGGAGCCAATTTAAGGGCGATTCAAGAAATGCTAGGCCATGAGTCTATTTTGACTACTGAAATATACACTCATTTAGATCAAGCGTTTTTAAAAGAAGCGATTATTTCTTTTCATCCGAGAAATAATTAGCAAGCTACATCGTAGATATAGTAAAATACTTAATGAAAGTTCTTTCTATTTTCTATACCCATTAAGTGCTTTCTCAAGAATATCCTTCAGACTTCGCTATGATAGCACTCACCGTAGCATCACTGGTCACGTTGACAACAGTTCTACACATGTCTAAAATTCTATCAACAGGGAACACTATGGCTATCCATAAGGGGTTTAGTCCAATTGAGTCAAGAACAATCATTAACATAATCAACCCAGCACTTGGAACTGCAGCCGCGCCAATCGATGCGAGTGTTGCGGTTGCAACAATTCCTAATTGTTGCAACATAGATAAGTCAACATCGTGGTACTGTGCTAGGAAGATAACTGCAATTGCTTGGTACAAAGATGTTCCATCCATGTTGACTGTTGCACCAATGGGTAAGACAAAATCTGACACCTTTTCTGGAATTTTTAAATTATCCGTAACACACTCAATAGTAATAGGTAAGGTGGCTGCACTTGAACTTGTAGAGAAGGCTAAAAATTGAGCTGGGCTTAATCCCTTAAAGAAGTCTCTATAAGCGATTTTAACTCCGAAAACTTTTAAAAGTAGTGGGTAAAAACCAAACAACATCAACATCAAACCACTAAAAACAAGCAAAGTGTAATAGCCTAAGGCGACAAAAATCTCAAGTAGTTCATCAAGTGTATCAGCTGATTTTGCTAGAACACCAGCCATTAGACAGAAAACAAAGAAAGGTGCGTAATCCATAACAATATGAACCATTTTGATAAAGATGTCGTTCATCCCATTAAAAAAGAAACGCACTGTCTCCGTTTTTTCCTTTGGCATGAGTATCATAGCAATTCCGAAAAACAAAGCAAAGAAAATCACTTGCAACATAAGACTACCGCTCCCTAAAGCTTGGACAATGTTACTTGGAACCATATCCACGAGTGGTTGAAGCGGACCCTCATCTTTGTTTGCGTTTTTTTGTTTATTCTTCATACTAGCCTTTTGGTAATCTTTAGACTCTAAATCTGAATTCAATTTATCGCGTATTTCATTTATTCTATCTTCTGACACGGTAGCCATTAAATTTTGGCCATCTTTCACCTCTACTTCGCTATCAAAGGCCCAAACTTCATATTTTAACCGATTATTGATTCTTATTTCTTCGTTGCTTTGAACGCCGGGAGTGAAAGTATTCACTAGTATTAATCCAACTGAAACAGAAATAACAGTAGTAATGAGATACATTCCGAGTGTTTTTGCGCCCATTCTACCCAATTTTGAAGGGTCACCTAAACCAGCTACTCCTGTTATGATAGAGAACAATACGAGTGGTACTGCAATGAACTTTAGAATATTGATGAATATGACTCCAAACGGATCAATCCAATCTGCGGTAAAACTATTCCAACCCATAGCACCAGAAATTATCGACCAGATAATTCCCAAAACCATAGCAATTAATATTTTCCAATGCAATGCAAGATTTTTCATGAGTTGAAATTAAGAATTCTCTCGAAGAAAGAATCAATTAGGTGAATAAATCATCGAATTATAATCTCATCAGAGAAAATAAAAGTTGTATTACCAGCTCCCAAGTGCCACTCAGGACATATTCCGAAGTTTTTGGCTACCACCTTAATATACCTTGACTTAACTACCTTTTTTGAGGTTAGCTCTTGAATAAACGAACCGTATTCTGTGGTGGGAAAACTGTTTTTAACACGATCATATTCTACCCATTCTTTACCGTTCTTGGAAGAATAAAAAACTACTTCTTTTGGATACCAAATCCATGAATTAACGTCTTGTAAAAACCTTGGGGACACTTCATTGACTTTCTTTTTCCTTTTAAAATCAATAATTACATCCATGTCTTCTGTATAGAATCCTTGCCATTTTCCAGTTCTAAAATCATCACCACCTAATTGTTGGTCGATTAACTCTTTATGTGATTCGCCTTGATACTGCTTGTGTGGTGCCGTATTCAAAACAATGTCCCATTTAGAATTAATTTTCGTGTGTTTACTCACCAATTTATAGCTTTTAAGACTGGAAGTCGCTACCCAGGATGTCAGAATTTCTGACTTTCTAATCTTAACTGGCTTTGTATACAATTCAACCTGTCCGCCTGACAGTTGATAATAGATCTCCCCAACTTTGTTGGGATTAACTATCTCTACTTTCAGTTTGCGGGCAAAAGATGTCTTTGCATTTTTAAGATAAGGGATGATTAATTGATGTTTCTCTATTTTTTGAGTGGGACTAACACCGTAATTATCCTGTGGAGAATCAGTCATTTCAAATATTAACATTCCTCCAGCCAATAATTCTTGTTGCGTTATGTAGTATCTATTTAGCTGCTTTCCATTCAGCTGAATATTTTTCACAAAGTGATTATCATCACTGACATTATTTGCTTTAACGATAAACTCGTTTCCATTCTCTAAGTTAATTTGAGAACTTCTAAATAACGGAGTTCCTAACATGTATTTATCAGAACCAGGTGTCAACGAGTAAAAACCCATTGAACTTAGCACAAACCATGATGACATTTGACCACAATCTTCATTTCCACTTAAACCATCGGGTGAATTGCTGTACAACGATGTTAAAATTTGATGAATGTATTTCTGCCCTTTTGACGCGTTGTTTGTAAAGTTGTACAAATAAGCCATATGGTGACTAGGCTCATTACCATGGGCATATTGACCGATAAGACCTGTAATGTCTACTTGATGCCTACCATGTGTCGTCGAACTTGCATTAAACATATTATCCAACCATTTTTCCAATTCATCTTTCCCTCCCAATAAATCGATTAATCCATCAACATCTTGTGGCGCAAAAAGAGAGTATTGCCAAGAGTTCGCCTCCGTATAATCAAAAGTAACTTCCGATGGATTGAAATCTATTTTAAATTCACCATTAAATTTGGGTTGCATAAACTTTGTTTCAGGATTGTAGATGTTTTTATAAAACAAGGCGCGTTCATAATATAAGTTAGCTATATCCTGTTTTCCTAAAGAGTCAGCAAGTATAGCAATGCACCAATCGTCATACGCATATTCTAATGTTTTAGAAACAGACTCTGATTCATCTTGTGAACCGATGTATCCTTTCTTTTTGTAGGCTTCCAGTCCTAAATGTTCTAGTTCTGCGGAATGCATCATTGCTTTTAATGCTAATTCTGCATCAAACCCTCTAATTCCTTTCACATAAGCATCTGTAATTACTGGAATAGCATGATAACCAATCATGCATTTCGTGTAATTGGCATCTAGTTCCCAAATTGGTAAAATTCCGCCTTCTTGGTACTGGTTTAGAAAAGTCTCAATAAATTCTACTGTTCGCTCTCTCTGTGTTAATGTAAAAAGAGGATGTGTTGCCCTAAACGTATCCCATAGTGAAAATACGGTGTATTGTTTATTGCCTGTAGAATGAATTTTTAAATCTGTCCCTCGGTATCTACCATCGACGTCAGAAAAGACATTAGGGGCCATGAAAGAGTGATATAAAGCAGTATAGAAAATGGTTTTCTGATCAATATTAGTCGTTTCAATAACAATTTTACTCAACTCTTTATTCCATTTCTCTTGGTTGGCATCTTTAACCTGCTCAAAGTTCCAATGAGGAATTTCTGTTTTTAAATTATTGATAGCTCCGTCAATATCAACAGCTGATATTCCAACTTTAACCAATAGTTCATTGCTTTTATTGGAGAATTGGAGAATCATTTTAGAATTCATTTTTTTATTATTCAGTTGAATTTGGTTGCCAACAGGTTTCTCCGAAAATTGTATAACAAAAAAGATGAACTGCTTCTCTGCCCAAGCTTTTGAAATTCTCTTGCCTACAATGGTAGAGTCATTGATAAATTCTAAATCAGCACCCAGTAATAAATCCCTATGTTCTAGGTCAATAATTACTTTCCTTTGCTCTGAAGACTCAAATTGATACTTATGTATTCCAGAATGAGAAGCTGTTGTTAAGGCAACAGCAATTTTATCTTTCTCGAGAATAACAGAATAATAACCAGCCTTTGCTTGTTCATTATTATGAGAAAAGGGGGAACTATACTCGGTATTCATCCACTTATCCTTTCCATTAAATGGCATTATCAACAAATCACCTAAATCGGATACACCAGTACCACTTAAATGCGTATGAGAAAAACCATAAATAATTGAGTCCGAATAATGGTAACCTCCACAACCATCCCAACCACCTAACCGAGAATCCGGAGACAATTGCATAAAACCAAATGGTTCTGAAACCCCCGGATAGGTATGTCCGTGACCTCCTGTTCCAATAAACGGATTAACAAATTTTATATAATTATTGTCTTGACCAAATGCAATGGTATTGACGAAAAAGAATAAGTAAAGCGTTAGGTTTCTCATAGTTTCATATAATTATTCAAAGATAGTCAAACAAATAAAATTTTGAGGACAAAAAACTACTTAGACCTTGCTTTAATAAATAATATTCGTATCATTGCGGTGTCGAATTTCGTTTTCGATTCGCATTTCGCGACAATTTCCCTAAAAAACACATTTCAAACCGATTTTTTCGATTTCAAAATCAACATTATTTTTATTACATGGATAAAGCTGTATTACAAAGCAAAAAACTACCTGAATTAAGAGACTTAGCAAAAATGTTAGGGATAGAAGGTACGGAAACATTAAAGAAAGCAGAACTTATTGAAGTTATTTCTGAATCAGGTTCAAAAAAGTCAGCTTCTGAAGAGAAAAATGATTCTCTACAAAAAAAGAAGCGAGCAAGAAAACGAGTTATCGAAGAGGTCAACTCAAATAACTCTAACAGTTCTGAGCAAACAAAATTGTTCAAGGATTCTTCTTCTAGTAAAATAGAAAAAAAAGAGGAATCTAAGATAGAAGAAAAGGAAACTGATTCTCAACCTGCTAAGAAAGATTTTGACAAATCTATTAATCACAAAGACGATAATAAATCAAGTAGCAATAAGGACAATCGTCCGAAAACTCCAAATCAGAATCCAAACCAGAACAAAAACAACAATAACCGTAATCAAAATAGTCGAAATAAAAATCAACCTACTAAGGATGAAGAGACTTATAATTTGATCGGGATTGTTACTGCTGAGGGTGTATTGGAAGTTATGCAAGACGGTTATGGTTTCTTGCGTTCGTCTGATTACAATTACCTTTCGTCTCCTGATGATATCTATATTTCTCAAAGTCAAGTAAAACTGTTTGGTTTAAAAACTGGTGATACAGTAGTTGGAACTATTAGACCTCCAAGAGAAGGTGAGAAATTTTTCCCTTTGGTAAAAGTTGAATCTATAAATGGTAGAGACCCTTCTTATATTCGTGACAGAGTGCCTTTTCAGTACCTCACTCCCCTATTTCCAGATGAGAAATTTAAGTTGACAGGACATTCACAAGAAACAATGTCAACTCGAGTGATGGATTTATTTGCGCCGATCGGAAAAGGTCAACGTGGAATGATTGTAGCACAGCCAAAAACCGGTAAAACAATGTTATTAAAGGATGTTGCAAATGCTATTGCAGCCAATCATCCTGAAACTTATTTAATTGTTCTTTTAATTGATGAGCGTCCTGAAGAGGTTACAGATATGGCAAGATCAGTTAATGCAGAGGTTATTGCTTCTACTTTTGATGAACCCGCTGATCGACATGTAAAAGTTGCGAACATGGTTCTTGAGAAAGCCAAAAGAATGGTTGAATGTGGACATGACGTTTGTATTCTTTTAGATTCGATAACGAGACTAGCAAGAGCATACAATACTGTTTCTCCTGCATCTGGAAAAGTTCTTTCTGGTGGTGTCGATGCAAACGCTTTACATAAACCAAAACGATTCTTTGGTGCTGCACGTAAAATTGAGAATGGAGGTTCGCTTTCTATCCTTGCAACAGCATTAACAGAAACTGGTTCTAAAATGGATGAAGTGATCTTTGAAGAATTTAAAGGTACGGGTAACATGGAGTTACAGTTAGATCGTAACATTTCTAACCGTAGAATATATCCAGCTATCGATATAACATCATCAGGTACGCGTCGTGAAGACTTATTGATTGATAAAGATATTCTTCAAAGAATATGGCTTATCCGTAAGTTCATTGCTGATATGAATCCTGTTGAAGCAATGGAATTCATGAAATCAAGAATGGAATCTACGAAATCGAACGAAGAATTCTTAGCAACAATGAACGGTTAATACTGAACTATGAGAATAACAGTTAAGGTTGGTTTATTATTTGCCGTAATTTGGATGGCGATTAAAATGATTTTCTTTTATTCTGGAATAGTCGGTTACAATGTTGTTCCGGCAGTAATGTTGAACATTTTATGCGTTTTGTTAGCCATTGCAGTTGGAATGTACAAGCACAAGAGAAGAACAGCAGAAGAAACTACCTTACTTGCCGACATCAAAACTGGAATGACAGCAGGTGTTCCTTATGCGGTCATAGTTAGTATTTTTCTATTCTTTTATTATTCTAAAATAGATACCGATTACATTCCTCATCGTGTTGCTGAAATCACTTATGAGATGAAGAAGCGCTTAGATGACCCGGAAGAATTGAAAAGATATAGGACCGAGAATGAAGACTTTGAAGTTATGACCAAAGATGAAATTTACGAGCGAATGATTCAAGGTCCTCAAAATGCAATCAGTGCAAAATCAACTATGGTTCTGGCATTGCTAGCCTTACTCCTATTGGCAACATTGAATAGTATTTTTATTGCAATCATTTATCGTAAAGTTCTATTTAAACAGGCTACTTAGCTTCTCAAAGGAATATATTTATAGTGGACGAAACGTTTTTCGCCCACTATCAAAGTAATAACTACTTAAAGAAGTTTACGTACGACTTATTCGTGTCAATGTGCACTTTTTCTGGAAATTCAGCATGAATAATCAATTTATTCTGATGATGATGCTCCAAAGATTCTATTTTTTTTCGTTGCATTAACAAAACAGTAGAATTTCCATGGTGATCCATTTTATCTAAAATTGTTTCATCATTAAACTCACACTGCCAATGTGTTTCTTTACAATTTTCTTTGTAAGCTATTTCAACTGTTGGTACTGAATAATAATTATGCTTACCTATACCTTCCAAATCGAACACTAAACGTAAGAACCCCCCATCTAGAACAAGGTCACTATCTAATATACCCAATTCTTTTAATGTTGTTCTTCCTGCTGTTGGAGATGTAAATTTCACTAGTACTTCCCCTAGATTTATTTCTACTAATTGTCCCATAATTGTTTTTATTTTAAAGTTAGGGTCTCTTTATTTTTAAAAATATGACGGAGGTCAACTTTCGTTTTTTTTAACGCTTCATTTACATTAAATAATTATTCAATTAAGTAAAATTTTATAAATTTGTCTTTTTATCGCAATAAAATATTGATATAGTATGCAACTGTATAATAAATTAAGTGCGGCAGAAAGAGCAAAAATGATTGACGACGCTGGTGATAAGCGTTTAACAATCTCTTTCTACCGTTATCACAAAATAGTTGACCCTGCACTTTTTAGGGATAACCTGTTTAAAGATTGGGATGCATTAGGTGTGCTTGGAAGAATATATGTTTCTTTTGAAGGAATTAATGCGCAGCTTTCTGTTTCAGCTGATAATTTCTCTGAATTCAAAATACATCTTGATAATTTTGACTTTTTAAAGGACGTTCGGTTGAATATTGCAATTGAACAAAATAATAAATCGTTCTTAAAATTAAAGATTAAGGTGCGGAATAAGATCGTTGCAGACGGTTTGAACGATGCCACTTTTGA
Organism: uncultured Fluviicola sp.; assembly: GCA_963976995.1. GTDB lineage: Bacteria > Bacteroidota > Bacteroidia > Flavobacteriales_D > Crocinitomicaceae > UBA4466. Next base: position 2,586 of record CAXBMR010000037.1, on the reverse strand, counting down.
TGTAACGGACATCGGAACGCACTTAAAGGCTGATGAGTTTAATGAAATCATTTCACGCGATGATACTGTCCTTGTTGACATGAGAAATCATTACGAAAGTGAAATTGGTCATTTCGATGGTGCCGTCACTCCAGATGTAGATACTTTCAGAGACTCGTTGGATATTATAGAAAATGATTTAAAAGAACACAAAGAGGATAAAAATCTAGTCATGTATTGCACTGGAGGAATTCGTTGTGAAAAAGCGAGTGCTTACTACAAACACAAGGGTTTCAAGAATGTTTTTCAACTAGAAGGCGGAATTATTGAATACGTTCGACAAGTGAATAGTCAAAACCTTGAAAATAAATTCAAAGGGAAAAATTTTGTGTTTGACCACAGAAGAAGTGAAAGAGTTTCTGAAGATGTCATTTCGGTCTGTCATCAATGCGGAGAATCAAATGACGACCACGTAAATTGTGCAAATGAAGTCTGCCATTTACTGTTTATTCAATGTCCATCTTGTCAAGAAAAAATGAATACTTGTTGTTCTGATGATTGTAAGGAGATACATTCCCTCCCATTTGAAGTACAAAAAGAACTTAGAAAAGGAAAAGGAGTCAGCAATAAAATATTTAAAAAAGGAAGGTCAGAAGTTTTAAAATTTAAAGCTTAAATTTTCTATTAGAAAGAAGAAATTTTGCACTTCCACGTTCCTGTACCAAAAATAAATTAAATGTCTCGCCCAAATTCATTTATGCTATTCTAATTGACTAATTTTAGGTAGAAATCAATACCGAATTCCTGTATAACTGATTGTTCAAGTTGATTTTTTTATTGAGAATGATTCCAATATATATTGAATTCTATTACAAAATCAGTTTCTTTGCGCTGTGAAAAAGATAAAGAACATCGAATTAATGGCACCAGCGGGTGGATTTGACGCAATGCAGGCAGCACTTGATAATGGTGCCGATTCAATTTACTTTGGTGTTGACCAATTGAATATGCGTGCAAGAGCAACAATGAATTTCACCTTGAGCGACCTAAAAGAAATTGCTGACAAATGTGGCGCATTGGGAGTGAAATCCTACCTCACACTTAATTCTATTATCTATAATCACGATTTAGCCCTAATTAAAACCATTGTAAACCATGTAAAAGAAGCAGGAATTACAGCCATCATCGCTTCTGATCAAGCAGTTATTGGTTATGCTAAAACTCAAGGTGTTGATGTTCACATTTCTACGCAGTTAAATGTCACAAATATTGAAACGGTAAAGTTTTATGCACTTTTTGCAAATGTAATGGTTCTTTCAAGAGAATTGAGTCTTGGACAGGTGAAAGAAATTTGTAATGACATTCTCAAAGAAGATGTTCGCGGCCCCAATGGGGAGTTAGTTAAAATTGAAGTTTTCGGACATGGTGCATTGTGCATGGCCGTTTCTGGGAAATGTTATTTAAGTTTACATACGAGCAATTCTTCTGCAAATAGAGGCGCTTGCGTTCAAAATTGCCGGAGAAAATACAAAGTTATTGATTTAGAAGATGGACATGAATTGGAGATTGACAACGAATACATAATGTCGCCAAAAGATTTATGCACCATTGATTTCTTGGATCAATTAATAAACACAGGGATTTCTGTTCTAAAAATAGAAGGCCGTGGAAGAGCACCCGAATATGTTGCCACAACTATAAAGTGTTATCGCGAAGCAATTGATACTTACAACGATGGAACTTATTCCAAAGAAAAAGTAAAAGATTGGATGTCTCGATTAGAAACTGTTTATAATCGAGGATTTTGGGGTGGATATTTCTTAGGACAAGAATTAGGTGAATGGACAGATAGTTCAGGCTCAAAAGCAACGATTAAGAAAGTTTTTATAGGAAAGGGAATGCACTACTACTCCAACGCAAAAATTGGGCAATTTAAAATAGAAGCCCAACAATTAAAAGTGGGAGACAATATATTAATCACGGGCCCAACAACTGGTGTTATAGAAACGACAATAAACTCAATGCGCGTCGATGACCAAGATGCAGAAGTTGCTCATAGAGGAAGTGAAGTTACCTTTCAACTAGATGAAGTCATCAGGGCATCTGACAAATTGTACAAAGTTGTTCCAGCAGAAGAAATTAAAGATTAGAAATGAATGGTTATCATCACTCATCAACGGGAAAAATGCATTGGATGCAACTATTGCGTCGAGTTGGCATTTAATCAATGGAGAATGTCAAAGAAAGATGGAAAGGCTACTCTTATTGGTGGAAAAAATAAAAAAGGTTTTCATACACTTAAATTGGAGAACGAAGAATTTGATAATAACAAACGTGCAGCTGAAGCCTGTCCAGTTAATATCATTAAAGTGAAGATGAAATAATTCGGTTTTTTATTTGTAACGAATCTAATTAACTACTTGTGCCAACCATTATATTCGTAATTGCGTTATATTTATAGTATAAATGCTTTGTTTGAACTTATAAACCTCTACTTATGAAGACAGTCACTTCACTTCTGTTTACTTTATTGATATTCACATGTAATTCTCAATGAAGTTGTTTAAAGTTGTCTAAGTAAAATGACAGAAAAAGCTAATAGGTTCA